>NZ_KI911782.1:4680069-5280069 GCF_000515395.1 Jiangella gansuensis DSM 44835
CCGCCCGCTGCGCCTCGTCCGCGATCGCCCGCAGGCTCTCGGCCAGCTCACGCGCCTCCAGCGGCGTCAGGGTGAACTTGCAGAACATGTTCGAGTCGGTGGGCTTCACCTGCACGTCGATGATCGGACCTTCGGTATCCAGGTACGCCGCCATCTCCCCGACCTCGGGATGAACGAACGGCGCACGGGTGATCTCTTCACGCTTCTCAGGGGTCGGTACGGTAACCATCGGGTCTTCCTCCAGGCTCGATCTGGTGGTGGATCAAGTCCCCGCCCGGGTGTTCCAGCACCCGGCGGGGGCGTCTGTAGATGAGGCAGATCCCAGCCACAGGAGGGCCGCGAGCCGAGCGCTGGACGACCAAGATCGGGCCGTCTGTGGGCCGTGGGACGTCGGAAACGGCCATGATCCAACGAGAGCTGTAGAGAAGGTTCTTGCAGGTCAGCGACACTTTCGCCCAGGTCAGCGCCACCAGGCAAAACGCCGCTGAGAAACCACCCAGATCTACGAGGGCACCAACCAGATCCAGCGCATGGTCATGGCAAGACAGCTGCTCAAAGGGGTTGTGAGCTTCTAACCCGGGAGCGCCCGTCGGACCGGTTCTCTTGCGCCCCGGTCTGCGTCTCCGGCAACCCACCCCGCCCACCATGATCATCAACCTGTGGGGGCGCTATCACGCACCTGACCGTTGATGATCACTACCTCGGCGCAGCCCGTCCGGCGCGCGATTGCACCATCCGGACCACCTCGCCCGGGTTCCCATGCTGATCGTTTCATCGATGAAGCTCAGGAGCCGGACAGGCCGGCCGGATCTTGATGCCGCGGTGCCGCTCGTTGTCGATCGACGCCTCGAAGGACCTGTAGTAGAGACTCCCGGCCGCCTCGCCTGAGCCGACCAGCGGGTCGATCCCCCACGTCGCGACCTGTTCCTTGACGAAGTAGTCGCGCTCGTGCCCAGGCATGATCAGCTCCGGGTGCACGTCGAGCAGCAGCACGGTGTACGTCGACTTGGGCAGCACCTTTCCGTAGGCCCGCAGGACGCGCTTCTCGATCCGGGGCAGTCCAGCGTTGAGGCTCAGATTCGCGAACCGCAGATCCGCAGCGTCAGGCTCAGCGAGCTTGCGCAATAGGGCTGGGCACGTGCCGCACCAGAAACTCAGCTCGAAGACGTCACTCCCGTGAACAGTCAACCGTCGTGGAGGGAACGCCTGCCCCGGCGAGGGCTCTGGCGTCGGCACGGCCAGGGCCGCACGCGACTCCGGCACGCCGAGCTTCACGCCGCGGCGGAACTCGATCAACACGCGTCCAGTCTGCCCTCCAACGTCGACCGGGTCGCCGAGTTCGCCGTGCCGGTGTTCCACCCGCGATCACCGTCGGCCGGTGTCCGTCCTAAGCGAGGAAGCGCTCCACGCTCTCCACCACGGCCGCGTAGGCGTCCTCCGCGTCTTTGAACTCGGGGCAGAAGCTGGTGACGTCTCCAGCGAGCAGGTAGCCGACATCAGCCCAGCCTCCCGTCCAGATCACGATCTCGAACTCATCGTCGGGATCACGCCGCAATGTGAACCCCAGCGACTCGGGCACCTCGACCCGCAACCGGTCAGTCACGATGGGCTGGGGCCAGGACGCCCGGGCGTCCCGCCAGGTGAACGGGCCGACCTCGGCACGGCTGCTCCACCCGTCGACGACAGGCCGCAGCCGAGTCGCGAGGACGTCCAGGTCAACCAGGCGCTCCATGGCCACATCTTGCCCGCCGAGGCCCGGCCTGAAGAAGGAACGAACCGGTCCGGGACATTGGCTTCATACCTTCTCCAGTTGCGTCCGCGCTTTGCGCACGTGGGTGGTGCCGGCGTCGAGTGCGGCACCGTCGGTACCGGCGGGCACGACCTCCGGGACGGGGATGCCGTGCTGGTCGACGAGAGTCGAATGGACTTCGCCGGCGTCGAAGGCGTGGCGCTCTCCCCACTGGCGCAGCGTGACGATGACGGGGAACAGGTCGCGTCCTGCGTCGGTGAGCACGTACTCCTGGCGGCGGCCCGACGGAGCGGTGCGCTGGGCGAGGAGCCCGTGAGCGGTCAGCTTGCGGAGACGATCGGTGAGGATGTTCCGGGCGATGCCGGTGCGCCGCTGGAACTCGGTGAACGACCGCGCCCCGTCCATCGCGTCGCGGATGACGAGAATGCTCCACCTGTCGCCGACGACGTCGAGCGCGCGGGCGACCGGGCACTCGGCATCGGTCCAGCCTGAGTTCGGGGCGCGCAGGATGGTGCGCGACATGACACCTCCCGATGAGTTGCAGATTGAAACCATCATGCCGTAGCGTCCAAACAGTTGCAATGTGCTACTGATTGGACGGATCATGGGCGTGTGGCCGCGGGTCCTGCTAGCGGTGGTGTGCGGTGTCGCGGTGGCGAGCATCTACGTCGCTCAGCCGGTCCTGGAGCCGATGGGTCGCGAGCTCGGCGTCCCGGCGGAACTCACCGGCTGGTTCGTGGCGGTCGGGCAGATCGGCTACCTGGCGGGGTTGGTGCTGCTGGTGCCGCTGGGCGACATGCTCGACAGGCGACGACTCATCGCCGTACACCTGGCGCTCACCGCGGCAGGCCTGGTCCTGACGGCCTCGGCACCGACCGCTCGGGTGGCGTTCGCGGGTTTGGCCGTCGTCGGCGTGTTCGCGGTCGTTGTGCAGACGACGGTGGCCTACGCCGCCTCGGTCTCCGCAGCGGGCGAACGCGGCCGCAACATCGGGGTCGTGACCTCGGGTGTCGTCGTCGGCATCCTCGGCGGACGAATCCTGGCCGGCTGGTTCACCGGGATGTGGGGCTGGCGGAGCATCTACATTGCCCTCGCGGTGCTCGCCGCCGGACTTGCGGTCCTCGTGTTGGCCGTGTTGCGTGGGGACGAACGCGCCGAACGTCCGGCCGGATACCGTCACGTCGTCGCGTCGCTGGGCGGGCTCTTCCGGGACCGCCTGTTCCTCACCCGCGGGCTCATCGCGTTCTTCCTCTTCGCGTCGTTCGGAACCCTGTGGAGCGGACTGTCACTGCCGCTGACGGACCCACCGTGGCAGCTCAGCGAGACCCAGATCGGACTGTTCGGGATCGCAGGTCTCGCTGGTGCGTTCGGCGCGGCTCACGCCGGACGGTGGGCGGATGCGGGCCGGGCGGGCCCGGTCACAGGCATCGCACTCGCCCTGCTCGTCGCGTCGTGGGCGGCGGTCGCGCAGCTGTCGTGGTCTCTGTGGATTCTCGTCGCAGGAATCGTGGTTCTCGACTTCGCGGTCCAGGCCGCGCACGTGAGCAACCAGCACCTGCTCGCCGTGACGCATCCGGACCGGACCAGCAGCGTGATCGGAGGCTACATGGTGTTCTACTCCCTCGGGTCCGCGCTCGGCGCGGCCGCAACCACCGTGGTGTTCGCCACCAGCGGCTGGGCCGCCTCCAGCCTGCTCGGCGCCGCCTTCGCCGGATGCGCCCTAGCCGTCTGGGCGATCGACCGTCGGCCGCACACCGACGGCGACGTTCCGACCAGCCGGCATGGACGGGGCCGGCCTGCTGACGGGGCCACTGGACGTACCGGACACCGCCACGTCCTCGACTAGGTACGAACCGGTGGCGACGGCGGCTCGACCGGTCCGTCGAGCAACGGGTCGGCCAACCGCACCATGTCCTCGTCCAGCTGCCGCGCCAGCCGGTCGCGCACCGTCAGCCACCGCGGGTCGTCCGCGAGGTTCGTGGCCTCCCACGGGTCGTTGTCGAGGTCGTAGAGTTCCTCGGCCGGGCGGGGTGCCAGGTGGTCGTCGCCCATCCCCCGTCGCGTCAGGCTGTCCTCGAGATCCTTGCTCAGCACGAGCTTCGGCCCGGCGGCGAAGTTGCGGATGTACTTGAACCGCTCCGTCCGTACGGCGCGGATCGGGTCGTAGCCGTCGTGGAAGGTCTTCTGGAGATACAGCGACCGATCGGCCGGCCCGTTCGAGCCGGTCAGCGCCGGGCGCAGAGTCTGGCCCTCGAGCTGCGGGGGAACCTGCCCGCCGAACAGGTCCAGCAGGGTCGGCACGACGTCGAGGTGGCTGACCAGCGACCGCTCCCGCCTGGGCGCGACGTTCCACGCACGCGGCGGCCGCGCGATCATGGCGACCCGCACGCCGGGGTCGTAGAGCGTCCCCTTGGCTCGAGGGAACGCGGCTCCGTGGTCGGTCGTGAAGATCACGAGAGTGTTGTCCGGGTCGCCGTGCTCCTCGATGGCGTCGAGCACGGTGCCGACGGCCTCGTCGAGCTGCCGGATCGATCCGTACAGCCCGGCGACGTCGGCGCGGGTGTCGTCGTTGTCCGGCAGATACGGCGGAACGTCCACCTGCTCGGGCGGGAACGCCGCGTAGTCCTCCGGCGGCCAGGGGCGGTGCGCCTCCCACATGCCGATCGTGACGAGGTACGGCGTCGCGCTACGGCCGTTCTCGGCGAACCACGAGACGCTCTCCCGGGCGACCTGCATCGCCCTGGGCAGGAAGCCCAGACCGCGCACGTCGTCGAAGCCCAGCACACACGGGTCCGGGTCCTCGTGCTGCAGCCCGATCAGCGTCGTGCGGCACCCCAGGTCGCGGACGCGCTCCGGCAGCGTCCGCACCCCGGGCGCGTACCGCCAGCCGTGGTGGCTGAGCCCGATCAGGCCGTTGCGGTGGGGCGACATGCCGGTGAACAGGGCGGAGCGCGCCGGCGTGCACAACGGCGAGGTGGCGAACGCCCGGTCGAACACGACGCCTTCATCCGCCAGCCGCTGCAACTGCGGGGTCGGCGCCCCGGGCGCGTCGTAACAGCTCAGCCAGGTGCCGACATCGTGGCAGTGGATGAGCACGACATGGGGGACGGACATACGGATCATTCTTTCACCGTCAACGGAAGCGACGGACCATCGCCCGCGCCGCCGAGCCGCGTCAGCCGATCAGCTCGTGGCCCAGCGAGACGACGGCGACCAAAATGATGAGGCCGCGCAGCGCCCAGTCGGGCACGGTCTTGGCGAGCCGGCCGCCGCTGTAGCCGCCGATCGTCGCGCCGACTGCCATGACGGCCACCGCGAGCCATTCGACGTCGGCGTGGCCGAGGAAGTAGGCGATCGTGAACCCGGTCGCGGCGGTGACGTTCACGGTCAGGGTGAGCAGGTTCTTGATGCCGTTGGTGGTGCGCAGCGGCCGGCCGCTGAAGGAACCCAACGCGGCGAGGAGCAGGATGCCCTGCGCCGCGGCGAAGTAGCCGCCGTAGACCGAGCAGCCGAGGATGGACAAGCGCAGGCCCAGGCTGCCGAACGGGTTGTCGCGCTGAGGCTCCCCGGCACGGGCCCGCGCTTCGGACCGGGCGCGGGCGCGAGCGGCGAGCTTGGGCTGGATGAGCACCAAGGCGAGCGCGAACCCGATGAGGATCGGCACGATCACGTCGAGCGCGTCGGCGCTGGTGGTCAGCAGGAGGACGGAGCCGAGGACCCCACCGGCGACGGAGATGAGCGGCAGTGTGCGCAGGTGCTGCCGGTCGTCACGCAGCTCCTTCCGGTAGGCCAGGGTGCCGCCGAGGGCGGAGGTGACCATCGCGATGGTGTTCGTGGTCACGGCCGCCGCGGGGTCCAGTCCGAAAGCCAGCAGGACCGGAAGGGTCACCAGGGAACCGGAGCCCACGGCCCCGTTGATCGATCCGGCCGCCAGGGCGGCGAGCAGCAACAGGCAGAGCTCAACTGCGGACATGACACTCTTTCTCAGCCGGCAGACGCCCGGCTGTGCGGCTCCGGAGCAGGAGCGGCTACTGCCCGGTGAACTCCAGCAGGTCCCGGGAGTGGTCGATGTGGTTCAACATGAGGTCGCCGGCGAGATCGGCGTCACGGCCAGCCACGGCGTCGAGGATGGCCCGGTGTTCCACCCAGGAGGACGGGGCGCGGTTGCTGATGATGGTCGCCAGATACCAACCCGCGCGCCGCTCGAGGTCGGTGAGCAGCGCGATGGAGACGCGGTTCGCGCCGATCTCGGTGATGGCCGCGTGGAAGGCACGGTTCAGCTCGATCAGCCGTCTCGGGTCCTCGCCCTGCTGGGATGCCTCGTGTCCTTCGGCGTAGATGGCTTCCAGCCGCCGCACGCCGTCGTCGTCGATGTTCTGGGCGGCCAGCCGGCAACTGTCGGACTCCAGCAGCGCCCGGACGTGGAAGACCTCACGGGCTTCCCGGGCCGTCGGCTCGTGGACGAACGCGCCCCGTCCGGTCCGCAGGTCGACGAAGCCGGCGGTGGACAGCGACTGCAGCGCCTCCCGCACCGGCTGCCGGCTGACGCCAAGCAGCTCGGCCAGGGATTCCTCGGCCAGGTGCTCGCCGGGGGCGAGCCGGCCGAAGACGATCAGCTCCTCGATGGCGGCACGAACCTGCTCGCGCAGGCTCGCCCGCCGCATCAGCGGGACGGATCCACGCGACAGCGGCCCGGAGGAACCGGTGCGGGAGTCGAGGGAGTCAGGCGTGGTCATGGCTCAGCTCGGCATCCCGGCGACGAGCTTGCCCAGGTCGGTGCGGGCCGTTCCCGGTAGCCACTGGGCCTCGAGGCGCACGCCCTTCCCGGACAGCTCGCGCCAGATGGCGATCTCGTCGTCGGTGGCGTGGACTTCCTTCGTCAGCCGCTTGCGTCCCGGCCCGGTGTGGACGTTGCCGACGTTGACCTCGGTCATCTTCATGCCGGCGTCGTAGAGCGCCTTGAGCTCCGTGGGCCCCTTGACCAGGACGATCGTGGGAACGTCCGAGCTGGACTGCTTGACGATGCGGGCGGAGTCGGCGATGGTCAGGATGTCGGCACGCACGCCGGCCGGCACCGCGAGGAGCATCAGGTTCTTCTGCGTCGCGTCGGCCGCCGTGGCGTCGTCGGCCACGAGGATCTGCTGGATACCCAGCGCCTGGGTCCATCCCATGACGACCTGGCCGTGGATCAGCCGGTCGTCGACGCGGATCAGAGCGATGTCCATCTCGTTCCTCTCTATGGCCTTTCCCATTGTCCATGCATGATCGTGTGCGTGATCGTCGCGTCGTCGTCGACGACGATCAGGTCCGCCCGCCGGCCGACGGCGACGGCGCCCCGGTCGGTGAGTCCGAGGGACCGCGCCGGGTTGCGGGCCGCGGCGTTCAGTGCGATCGGTAGTGGCACCCCGGCCGCGAGCAGCACCCGCACCCCGTCGGCCAGCGTCGACGTGCTTCCGGCGATGCCACCGCTCAGCGTGAAGGCACGGCCGTCGGTCACCCGCACCGGCGTGCCGTCCCAGCGGCGGTGGTCGCCGTCGGGCAGGCCGGAGACGTCGGTGCCGTCGCTGACCAGCATCAAGCGGTCCTGGACCCCGGGCAGCGCGGCGAGCGCGGCGATCAGCTCCGGCGCGACGTGCAGGCCGTCGGCGACGATCTCCAGGTACACCGATGCGTCGGCGAGCAGCGCCGGCACCGGTCCCGGGTTCCGGTGGTGGACGGACGGCATCGCGTTGAACAGGTGAGTGGCGCGCCGGGCACCCCAGCCGATGGCCGCCCTGGCCTGGCCGAACGTCGCGGCCGTGTGACCGACGGCGACCCGTACGCCCGCCCCGGCGAGGGCACGGACGGCGTCCTCGGCGTGCGGCAGTTCGGGCGCGACGGTACAGATGCGCAGCGTCCCGCCGGCCGCCGCGAGCAACTCGGTGACCAGCGCCGGCTCGGGTTCGACGAGATTCTCCTGCCGGTGCACGCCACGGAAATCCGGGCTCAGGAACGGCCCCTCCAAGTGGATTCCCAGCAGGTCGGCACCGTCCGCCCCGGTGGGCCCGGTCAGCGCGGCCAGGCCACGGACCGCCCCGAGGACCTGATCGAACGGGACGGACGCGGTGGTGGCGACGAACGACGTCACGCCGGCCGAACGCAGCCGCCGCCCGATCGACCGGACCGCGTCGGCGTCGGCGCTCATGACGTTGAAGCCGAGGCCGCCGTGCACATGGGTGTCGACGAAGCCGGGCGCCACGACGCGTCCGCCCAGGTCGATGCGCTCCACCGCGGGCCCGACGCCGTCCACCGCTCCCACGCCGGCGATGAGACCGTCGCGGACGTGGACGGCATCCGGTTCCAGCCGGCCGTCGGGCAGCAGGACCCGCGCGCCGGTCAGCACGTACTCGTCGGTCTCGGACATGGCGGATCAGGCCAGGATGCCGAAGTAGCCGAGAACCAGGCCGACGATCAGCGTGCCGAGCAGCACCCAGACCGGCGACACCCGGCGGCGGATCAACAGATAGACACCCAGGGTCGCGATCAGCGGCAGCAACGCGGGAAGCACCAGGTCGAGTTGGTCCTGCAGCGCGATCGTCTGCTCACCGCTCGTGTACGACCACGGCGTGGTCACGTTGAGCATGGTGGCAACGAGAGCACCGGTGACGGCGAGCCCGACGATGGTCGCGCCCTGCTTGATCTGGTCGATCTGCGCGGGCGAGAGCTTCTCGAAGAACTGCATACCCGTCTTGTAGCCGCTGGCCGTGCCGCCCACCCGCATGAGCACCTGGATGGCCAGGAGTACCAGGAAGAAGATGACGGGCCCGGCGAGGTTGCCGTCGATCGCCAGCCCGGCGCAGACCGCCGCCAGGATGGGCCGGATCGTCCCGAAGATCAGCGAGTCGCCGATGCCGGCCAACGGCGCCATCAGGCCGACCTTGACGGAGTTGATGGCCTCGTCGTTCAGGTCGGTGGCACCCTTGGCGCGCTGCTCCTCCATGGAGGCGGTGACGCCGGCGATCGGGCCGACCACCCACGGGTTGGTGTTGAAGTAGACCAGGTGCCGCTGGTAGGCGGCGGCGCGGTCGACGGGATCCGGGTAGAGCCGGTCCAGCGTGGGACGCATCACCCACCAGAACCCGAGGTTCTGGAACCGCTCGTAGTTGAACCCGCCCTGCAGGAGCAGGCCGCGCACGGTCAGCCGCCGGATCTCCCGGCTCTGCTGCTCGTCCGACCGCTCCAGGACGTCGGTGGCCGTGCTGGCGTTCTCTGTCATGGTGTCTTCTCTCTCCCGCTCAGATCAGCGCCGACGACTGAGGACTGGCGGGCGCCTGCGGGGTGCGGTTGCGCATGATGACGATCACGAGCGCGGTGGCGATGACGGCGACGCCGATCACCGTGAAGTCGGTGAAGGCCGCCATGGCGAACCCGGCGAAGAACAGCGGGAAGAGCGCCTTGTTGTAGAGCACGGACAGCAGGATTCCGAAGCCGACCGCCGGCAGCAGCGCCGCGGAGGTGTTCAGAGCGTTCTGGACGTCGTCGCTCAGCGCGGACAGGACGTTCTCCAGCGCGTTGGCACCGAACTGCAGGACGAGGAAGGTCGGCACGAAGTAGGCGAGGAAGTGGATGGCGTTGCCGGTCCAGATGATGCCCGTGATGGTCCGTCCTCGTGCTCTGGCCGCGGCCGCGTCGGCCCGGTGCACCAGGAAGGAGCAGACGGTCTTGGCGAACAACTCGCAGAACGTGCCGAGCACCGCCGCGGGAACCGCCGCCACCAGCGCCGTCTCCACGCCTTGTCCGGCCGAGATCGACAGGGCCGTGCCGACGGCCGCGCCGATGGCCACGTTCGGCGGAGCGGTGCCGCCGAACGTGGCGGCCCCGATGAAGATCAGCTCCAGGGTGCCGCCGACGATCAGGCCGGTCTCCAGGTCGCCCGCGATCAGGCCGACGACGGGGCCGAGGATGATCGGCCGCTCCAACTGCGGGTCGCCGAGGATGCGTCGCGCCAGGTACGCCAGGGCGACCACCAGCGCGATGAGGAACGCTTGCCACAACGTCACGACAGTCCTCCTTCCGAGCGGGCGGTGGGGCTGACGAGGGAGCCGGCGTCACGGATCCCGTCCCGTCCCGCGGTGACAGCCCGGTCGGCGAGCTCGGACGCGGACGAGGTGCCCGCACTCAGCGCCAGGTCGATGAGCATGGGGAGATTGACTCCGGTGACGACGTCCGCCTTGCCGGCCGCGGCCTGATCGAGCGCCACCCGGGCGGGCGATCCGCCGAGGACGTCGGCCAGGACCAGCACCTGGCCGGGCTCGCCGGCGCCGTTCAACCGGTCGATCAACGAACTCACCTGCTCGGTCAGCTCATCGACCCCCGAACCCACCGGGAAGTCGACGGCGTGGACGTTCTGCGTCGAGCCGACGATCATCTCCGCCGTCTCGAGCAACGACGTAGCGAACGAACCGTGGCCCGTCACGACGATACTTGTCATCCATACTGCATACAGTATGGAGAAAGATCCCTGCAACTCGAGACGCGAGGAGCGCGCATGGCGGCCAACCCATCCACCACCCTGACCGGACGAGGCGCAGGGCACGGCCAGGCAGTCGGCCCGGTCGTCCAGCTCGCGCCCCCGGCCCGGCGCCCCGCGGACGAACCCGCCGGCGACCCGGACACCGCGGGCGAGGTCGCGCGAACGGCGCTGAACGCCGTCGCCAACGACCTCACGGCCCGGGCCGGCGACGCCGACGGCACGCTGGCGGAGGTGCTGACGGTGACGGCGCAGATGGCAGCGGACCCGCAGCTGACGGCCGACATCGCGCAACGTGCCAAGCATGGCGACGGCCCGGCGACGGCCATCTGGGACGCCTTCGACCCGTTCCTGGAGAAGCTGGCCGGGCTGGGCGGCTACCTGGCCGAGCGGGTGACCGACCTGCGCAGCGTCCGGGACCGCGCCGTCAACCGCGCGCTGGGACTACCCGAGCCCGGGCCGGCACGGCTGGTGGCGCCGTCGGTGGTGGTCGCCACGGATCTCTCCCCTGCCGACACCAGCGCGCTGGACCTCGGGAACGTCGCGGCGATCGTCACCGAGGAAGGCGGACCCACCAGCCACACCGCCATCATCGCCGGTCAGCTCGGCATCCCCTGCGTCGTCCGGGTCGCCGGCGCCACCGAGCTCCCGGCCGGCCGCCTGGTCGCCGTCGACTCCGTCAGAGGAACCGTCACGCTCGACCCCGACGACGAGCTCATCGCCGCTGTGACGCACGCGGAGACGGCCCGCGCGTCCGTCCAGGGGACTGCGCCGGCCACGCACACCGCCGACGGGCATCCGGTCTCCGTGCTGGCCAACGTCGGGACGCTCGCCGACGCCACCAGCGCGGCCGCCACGGGCGCCGTCGGCGTCGGCCTGCTGCGCACGGAGGTCCTCTACCTCGACCGCGCGACCGCACCGAGCATCGACGAGCAGGCGGCCGCCTACCGCGACGTGCTCGCCCAGTTCCCCGGCGGCAAGGTGGTGGTGCGCACGCTCGACTCCGGCGCCGACAAGCCGCTCCCCTTCGCCACGCAGCCGGACGAGGAGAACCCCGCCCTCGGCGTACGCGGCTACCGGCTGGCCCGGCCGCGCCCGGAACTGCTCGACGACCAGCTCGCCGCGCTCGCCCGCGCCCAGCAGGACAGCGACGCCGAACTGTGGGTGATGGCCCCGATGATCTCGACACCCGCCGAGGCCGCCGAGTTCGCCGCGCTCGCCCGCGGCCACGGACTCACCCGGGTCGGCGCAATGGTGGAGGTCCCGTCAGCCGCGCTGCGAGCCCGCGAGGTGCTCGCCGAGCTGGACTTCGTCTCCATCGGCACCAACGACCTCGCGCAGTACACCATGGCCGCCGACCGCCTCCGCGGCGAGCTCGCCGACCTGCTCGATCCGTGGCAGCCGGCCGTCCTCGACCTGGTGGCGGCGACCGCCCGCGCCGGAGCCGACGCCGGCAAACCCGTGGGCGTGTGCGGCGAGTCCGCCGGTGACCCGGTGATGGCCCTGGCCCTGATCGGCCTGGGCGTCACCAGCCTGTCCATGGCCCCCGCTGCCGCGGCCGAGGTCAGCCACGCGGTGACCGGCCACACGCTGGCAGAGTGCCGGGCTGTCGCCGCGGCCGCCCTGGCCGCCACCGATGCGGCCGGCACCCGGGAAGCGGCCCAGGCAGCCGTCGGCGGGCGCTCCTGACAGGCGTGGTTCATGATCACGGCGCGATTCGTGTCGCCAGAGCGACAACAATCGCGCCGTGATCATGAACCTTCGCTGTCTGATGTCGGCTTCAGGACGCCCTCAGGTACTCGTCCAGGGCATCGCGGATGACCTCCGACGGGCGTTTTCCCTCGCGGTCGGCGCGATCATGGAGCAACGCATGAAGGTCCGCCGGCACCCGCGCGCTCACCCGCGGCGAATGCTCGGAAGTCCCAGTCAATGACGGCCGGCCTGCCTTCACCTTCCGCACCGCGTCCTCCGCGGCTCGCTCGGCATAGTCGGCGGTGACCCTACGTCCTCTGCTGTCCCTGACGTCTTCGGAGTCCAAGTCGACGTCCGGACCTGGAGCGACGTTGTACTGACTCAGGACGCTCCCCTTTCATCGCCTATAGGCCGTCGGCATGACGTGGATGACCAGCCATTCGTCAGGAAGGTCAAGCGCGACGATCTCCAGCTCGACACCTCGGTCGTCGCTGCCGATCCAGACGACACGTGCGTCGTAGCCGTCGGACGCGTCCATCGCAACGGCTTGGCATCTGGCTGACCCACGTTCACATGTCTCCATTCTGTCCGACACAATATGTCCGGTCAAGGCCCCGACGCGGCACTCGAGCGATCACATCACCCGGCACCGACAGCCACGTCGTGGACGACGATCAACCCGGAACCCTCGACAGCTGAGGCGGCCGGCTCCGCCCGGCGCTGTCGGAGCCGGCGCTTACGCTGGGGCGCGTGCCGAAGACGACGAGTGAAGACCGCGCCTGGATCGCCGAGGCCGTCCGCCGGGTGGAGGCCGACGCCAATCGCAGCGCCGACACCCACCTGCACGTCGTCGACCTGCCCGGCGACCCTGGCGTCGAGCTGTACCTCAAGGACGAGTCGGTGCACCCGACCGGCAGCCTCAAGCACCGGCTGGCGCGCTCGCTGTTCCTGTATGCGCTGTGCAATGGCTGGGTGAACCAGGGCACCACCATCGTCGAGGCGTCCAGCGGCTCGACCGCTGTCAGCGAGGCCTACTTCGCGCGGCTGGTCGGGTTGCCGTTCGTCGCCGTCATGCCGGCGTCGACGAGCCGGGAGAAGGTCGCGTTGATCGAGTGGTATGGCGGGCGGTGTCACTTCGTCGAACGGCCGCCGGACATGTACGCCGAGGCGGCCCGGCTGGCTGCCGAGTGCGGTGGCCACTACATGGACCAGTTCACCTATGCCGAGCGGGCCACCGACTGGCGCGGCAACAACAACATCGCCGAGTCGATCTTCCAGCAGCTCACCGCCGAGCCGCACCCGATTCCGGCGTGGATCGTGGTGGGCGCCGGCACCGGCGGCACGTCCGCGACCATCGGCCGGTACGTGCGATACCGCCGCTACCCGACCAAGGTCTTCGTCGCCGACCCGGAGAACTCCGCGTTCCTCGACGGCTGGCAGTTGGACGTCTCGGACTACGCCACCGGGATGCCGTCGCGAATCGAGGGCATCGGCCGGCCGCGCATCGAGCCGTCGTTCGTCGGCGGCGTCATCGACGACATGGAGCGAGTGCCCGACGCGGCCTCGATCGCGACCATGCGCTGGCTGTCCGACCGGATGGGCCGAGCCGTCGGGCCGTCCACCGGCACCAGCACATGGGCCGCGCTGCGGCTGGTGGAACGGATGCGCCGCGCGGGTGAACGGGGCAGCATCGTCACGCTGCTGTGCGACTCCGGCGACCGCTACCTCAGCACGTGCTTCGACGACGACTGGGTCAGTCAGAAGGGTCTGGACCTCACGCCGTACACCGCGACGCTGAAACGCTACGACGCAACCGGGGTGCTCGACCTGGACGACTGAGGCCGGGCCTGCGGCGTCTCCGGCGACTCGCTCTCCAGCGGCACCGCCGCGGAACGGACCAGCCCGAGCTGCGCCGACTGCCGGCCGGCCACCGCGTCGAGCAACCAGTCGACCGCCGTACGGGCCCGGTTGCCCGGCAGCGTGAGCAGGTGGTAGCCACGCGTCACGGCCTTCGCCGGGATACCCGACAGCGGGATGCGCAGCGGGTTCGCCGCCGCGTCCGGACCGCCCAGGTCGACGACGAAGCCGAGATCGTGGTGCCGGTACGCGCGCATGGTGCCGAACCCGAGCGATGCGGCCACGTTCCGGCCGGCGAGCTTGCCCTGACGGCTCGCGTGCTGCGCGGTCATCGCCGTCACCTCACCGGGACGGGTGAGATCGGGAACGGCTGCGGCGTCACCGCAGGCGAACACGTCCGGACAGGTCGGAACTGCCAGCGTCGGATCCACCACCATGCGGCCCTTGTACGTCGCCAGGCCGGACCGTTCCACCAGCGGGTCCGGCCGTACCCCGACGCACCACACCACCGTCCGGGTCGGCACCACCTCGCCGTTCGTCAGCTGGACGCCGTCATGGGTGGCCTCGTCGACCGACGTCGACATGAGCACCTCGACGCCACGCTTCCGCAACACCTGGTCGGCGGTCCGGGACAGCCTCTGGTCGAGCTCCGGCAGCACCCGGTCCGCGACGTCCAGCAATAGCCAGCGGATCGGCTGCCCGCGCAGTTCGGCATGCCGGGCGGCCACGGACCGCGCGAACAGCGCGCCTTGGGCGGCCACCTCGGTCCCCGTGTAGCCGGCCCCGACGACGACGAACGTGCACCTCTCGTTCCGCTCGTCCGGGTCGTGTGCGGCCGCCGCCAGTTCGATCTGCCGGATGATGTGGTCACGCAGGTAGAGCGCCTCCGGGATACCGCGGAACCCGTGCGCGTGTTCGGCCACTCCGGGAACCGGCAGCAACTTGTTCACGCTGCCCACGGCCAGCACCAGCCGGTCGTAGTCGAGGTCGTGCTCGTGGCCCTCCGGGTCGACGTAGGTGACCCGGTGATCGTCCGGGCGCACCTGTGTCACCTCGCCGAGGGCCAGCCGCACGCCCGGCAATGCGGCCGGCAGCGGGATGGCGATCCGCCGCGGGTCGAGCACCCCGGCGGCCACCTCGGGCAGCAGCGGCAGGTAGAGGAAGTAGTTCGTCGGGTTCACCAGGACGATCTCGACGCCGCGCTCTCGCGGCAGGGAACGGCGTAATGCACGCGCGGCCTCGAACCCGGCGAACCCGCCTCCGACGATGACCACTCGTGCCGCTCGTCCATCCTGCACAGCATCCATCCCCTCCGGTGACAGCGTCCGCGCGACGCTGGGCCAGCTTCGTACCGGTGCCTTGTACCCATTCGTGCCGAAGGTGTTCCCCGCCGCGGCGAACTGGCGGCGTGCATCCGGGCCGGTGCCGGGCAGAACCCGCCGATCTGCGAGATGCTGGGACCGATGCTGGGTACTGGTGCATCTGACAAGGAGGAACCATGATCGGATTCATCGTCGCCGGCCTGATCATCGGCGCACTGGCCCGGCTCATCAAGCCGGGCAAACAGAACCTCGGCTGGATCGCCACACTGTTGCTCGGCCTGGCCGGCTCGGTGATCGGGGGTCTGGTGGCCAACCTGATCGGCACCGGTGACATCTTCGAGCTCAACGTCATCGGTTTCATCGTCGCGGTCGTCGCGGCCGTGCTGCTGGTGGGCACCGCCGAAGGGCTCGCCGCTCGCAGCAAGAAGAGCTGACCTCACCCGCGGGTACCGGGCGTCGCCGGATGGCGCCGTCCCGGTACCCGCCCGTTCATGACCGACCCCTCGGCGGCGATAATCGCAACCGGCGCTCGCCCGATACCGCGGCCAGCCGGAGCCCGAGGAGGTCCATGCCGACGCCACGCTTCGCCGTGAACTGTTCCACCCTGCTCGCCGACCGCCCGATCCCGGACCGGCTCGAGGCGGTCCGCGCGGCCGGCTTCGAGGCTGTCGAGTTCTGGTGGCCGTTCGCCACCGCGACGCCCACCAACACCGACGTCGACGCGTTCGTCACGGCCGTGCGCGCCTCCGGACTGACGCTGATCGGGCTGAACCTGTTCGCCGGCGACCTCCCGGGCGGCGACCGCGGCGTGGTCTCGTGGCCGGGCCGCGAAGCCGAGCTGCGCGCCAGTGTCGACGTCGCCGCCGGCATCGGCGCCGCGCTGGGCTGCCGGTCCTTCAACGCCCTCTACGGCAACCGGCTGGCCGGCCACGACCCCGCACACCAGGACGACGTGGCTGCCGGCAATCTCGCTTACGCCGCTACCCGGCTGGCCTCGATCGGCGCGACAGTTCTGATCGAACCGGTCAGCGGTGTGGACGCCTATCCGCTGCGCACCGCCGACGACGCCGTCGCCGTCATCGACCGGGTGACGGCGCGCACCGGCCGCGGCAACCTCGACCTACTCCTCGACGTGTACCACCTGGCCGTTAACGGCGACGACGTCGAGGCGGCCATCCGGCGGCACCGCGAGCGCATCGCCCACGTGCAGGTGGCTGACGCCCCCGGACGCGGCGCCCCGGGCACCGGCGATCTGCCGCTGCGGTCCTGGGTGGCGCAACTGCTCGACACCGGCTACGACGGCTGGTTCGCGCTGGAACATGTGAGCACCGATCCCGACCCGTTCGCCTGGCGCGACGCCTGGCTCGCGGCCTGGGGCACGGCTCGGCACGAGGAGGACAACCCGGCATGACCACCATCGCATTCATCGGCCTCGGCGTGATGGGCGGGCCGATGGCGGCCAACCTGGTGAACGCGGGCTTCACGGTCGTCGGCTACAACCGCAGCCCGGAGAAGGTGGAGCGGTTCGTCGCCGCTGGCGGTCGTGGCGCCGGCTCCGTAGTCGAAGCCGTGGCCGAGGCCGACATCGTCATCACCATGCTGCCGGACTCCCCGGACGTCCAGGAGGTGGTGCTCGGCGACGACGGCGTCCTGGCCGGTGCCGCACCCGGCACCGTCCTGGTCGACATGAGCACCATCCGGCCGGACGTCGCGCGCGAGCTGGCGGCGGCCGGCGCGGAGCGCGGGGTGCGAGTTCTCGACGCCCCGGTCAGCGGCGGTGAGCAGGGCGCCGTCGACGCCACCCTCTCCGTCATGGTCGGCGGCGACGAGGCCACGTTCGACGAGGTGCGGCCGGTCCTCGACGCGCTCGGGACCACCGTCGTGCACGTGGGCCCGGCGGGCTCCGGCCAGACGGTGAAGGCGGCCAACCAGCTGATCGTCGCCGGCACGCTCGAGCTGGTAGCCGAGGCGCTGGTGTTCCTCGACGCCCACGGTGTGGACCGGGAACGCGCGGTCACGGTGCTCGGCGGCGGGCTGGCCGGTAGCGCCGTCCTGGACCGCAAGGCGCCGGCCATGCTGGGCCGCGACTTCGCTCCGGGCTTCCGGGTCGACCTGCACCACAAGGACCTCGGTATCGTCACCGCCGCCGCCCGCGAGGCCGGCGTGGTCATTCCGGCCGGGGCACTGGTGGCGCAGCTGATGGCGTCGTTGCGGGCGCAGGGTCACGGATCGCTGGACCACACCGCGCTGCTCCTGTTGGTGGAGCAGCTCTCCGGCCGCGGGCCTAGCTGACGACGCCGGTGTAGGTGAGCACGAACGTCACACTCGGCACCAGGAACAGCACCGCGATCGTGACGATGCCGCGGAACGACTGCTCGGCGCGTACCAGCCGGTGGTAGGCCACGATCAGCAGCGGCACCAGGACCACTTCCATCGTCAGCATGCTGCGTGGGATGACCACGCCGGTGGCGGACATCACCAGCGACAGCACCGCGGCCGCGGTCCACAGCGCCAGCCCGAGCCGGTACGTGCGCGTCGGGCCCAGCCGCACCGCGACGGTGGTGTACCCGCTGATCCGGTCGGCCCGCAGGTCCGCGAGCGTCGTCGGCAGGTACAGCGCGGCACCGACCAGCGTCCCAAGCACCGCCATCGGCCACGGGAACTCGGCCAGCGGCCGGACCATGGACCACCCGGCCAGCTGCCCGACCGCCCCGATCGCGAGGGCGTTCACCGCGACGTCGGCGCCCGGGCGGGCCTTCAGCCGCAGTGGCGGTGCGCTGTACGCCCATCCGACGACGACGACGGCGAGAGTGCCGGCCGCGAACAGCGGGCCGAGCGTGAACGCCACCGCCACCGCCAGCCCACCGGAGCCGGCCGCGATCCACCGCGCGGCACGCACCGACACCCGTCCGCTGGTCAGCGGCGTCCCAGCCTTGCGCGGGTTGAGCAGGTCACCGCGCAGGTCGTTGGCGTCGTTCACGGCCAGCACGGACACCCACACCAGCGGGCCGATCACGACGGCGCCGACCGCCAGCGTCGGCAGCTGCTCCAACGTCGGCAGCATCCGCCGGGTGGCCAGCACGAAGCCCAGGTAGTACGGCACGAGCGAGACGAACCAGAACCACGGCCGGCCGATCGCCAGAACGTCGCCGACGACCTGACGGGGCACGGACCACAGGCGGACACTCGTATCGCGAGCCATGCCACCGATGCTCCCGGCCCCCGGCACCGGGCCGCCTCCCCCGCGCGAGGGAGCGGCGTCCCTGCGAGAGGGAGCGACTTCTGCGACGTGTCAGCGCGCGAGCTGCCCGGCCAACAGGTCGGCGGCGGCCTGCGCGGTCACCCGGGCCGCGCCGTGCGTGCGGACGTAGTGCTCGCCGAGGACGTCGGCGACCGGGTTGACGTCGTGGTCGACGACGATGAGGTCCGGCCGCAGCGCCCGGGCCGCCGTCACCACGCCCACCTGCCAGGGGCGGCGCCGCACCCCGCGGACGCCGACGATGACCCTGCGGTCCGGGTACTCGGCCAGTACGCCGGTGACGTCCGGGGCCCGCTCGGTCAGCCGGACGACAACGGTGCCGGGCACGCGCTCGGCGAGGAGGTCCGCGACGCCCCACGGGATCGGCCCGGCCGCGATGGACGGCTCGTCTTCGAGCTGGAGCACCAGTGGCGGACCGTCCAGCCGCAGGTCGCCGGTTGCGGACACGGCCCGCCGGGCGGCATCGGCCGCGGCACCACCGGACACCGGCCCCGGCCTGGCCGCGGCCAGCCAGCGGCGCAGGGCCGCCACCCGACCGGCCGCCTCGGCCAGCCGCTGTTCCGGTAGCCGGCCCGATTCCACGGCGCTCACCATGGCGTCGGCCATCGCCTCGAGGGTCTCCGGGCCGACGGTGTCACCGCCGACGCACAGGGCGTCGACGCCTGCCAGCAGCGCCAGAACGGCCCCCTCGGGGTGCCCGACGGTGCGGCTGATGGCGTGCATGTCCATGCCGTCGGTCATCACCAGGCCGTCGTAGCCCAGCTCCTCGCGCAGCAGGCCGGTGATGACGGGCCGCGACAGCGTCGCCGGGCGGTCGCCGTCGAGGGCGGGGAACCGGATGTGCGCCGTCATGACGATCTTCACGTCGGCCTTCACCGCGGCCCGGAACGGCGGCAGGTCACGCTGGTGCAGCACCTCGAGCGGGTCGTCGATGGACGGGACGGTGAGGTGGCTGTCCTCGCTGGTGCCGCCGTGTCCCGGGAAGTGCTTGGCCGTGGCCGCCACGCCCTGCGCCTGTTGACCGGCGACGAACGCCGCGACGTGCCGCGACACCAGATCGGTGTCGAAACCGAACGAGCGCACCCCGATGACGGGGTTCCTCGGGTTGGAGTCGACGTCCGCCACCGGCGCGAAGTTGAGGTGGACGCCACAGGCTCGCAGCCTGGCCCCCATCTCGGTCGCCACCCGCTCCGTCGCCTCCGGGTCGTCGAGTGCGCCGAGCGCGGCGTTGCCGGGCAGCGTCGAACCGCCCGCGACGTCGAGCCGGGTGACGTCGCCGCCCTCCTCGTCGATGCCGACCAGGAGATCCGGGCCGGCGTCGCGCAGCGCCGCGGTCAACTCCGCCACCCCGGCGTCCCCGCGGGCGGGGTCGACGTTGCGGCCGAACAGGACGACGCCGCCCAGGCCCTCTGCGGCCAGCCGGGTCAGCCACGCCGGCGGCGTGCCCTGCCCGACGAAGCCGGGGAACATGGTGGCGAGAGCGAGGCGGCGCAGCTCGGCGCGGCCCGCGGACAGGTCGGTCATCTCAGCCCTTCACCGCCCCGGACACCAGACCCGAAGTCATCCGGTGCTGGACGAACAAGAAGAAGATCATCACGGGTATCGCGATCACCACGGAACCGGCCATGATACCGGCCCAGTCACTGGTCCGGTTGGCCTCGGTGAACGTCTTGAGCCAGATCGGGAGGGTCATGTTCTCCGGCCTCGTCATGACGACGAGCGCCAGCGTGAACTCGTTCCAAGCCTGCAGGAACGCGTACACCCCGCTGGCCACCAGGCCCGGCGCCAACAGCGGGAACGTGATGCGGAAGAACGCCTGCACGCGGCTGCAGCCGTCGACCAGCGCCGCCTCCTCCAGCTCGCGCGGCACGCCGTTGACGAAGCCGCGCAACATCCAGATGGTGAACGGCACCACCGCCGCGACGTACAGCAGCGACAACCCCACCACGCTGTTGAGCAGCTGCCACCCCTCCAGCAGCTTGAACTGGGAGATGAACAACCCCTCGGCCGGGATCATCTGGATGATGAGCACCGCCAGGATGAAGCTGCGACGGCCGCGGAACCGGAACCGCGACAACGCCAGCGCCGCCAGGAACGCGAACACCAGCGCCGCGGCCACCGTGATCAGCGTGACGACGGCGCTCATCCGGAACGCGCTGAAGAAGTCGCTGTCGAAGACCCGCTCGTAGGCCGACAGCGTGCCGCCCAGCGGGAGGAACGACGGCTCGGGGCTGCGGATGCGGTTGTACGGCAGGAACGAGCTGTTCAGCATCCAATAGACCGGGAACGCCCAGACCAGCGCGACGGCAACGGCCAGGACACCGAACCACCGGCGCCGGGTCCGGGCCGGCCTGCGGCGAGACGGCGGCCTCGCCGGCGGTGCCGCGGGGCGCGGCCCGCCGGTTGTTGTCGTCGGCGGCGGGGTCAGCGTGCTCACAGCTCCTCCTCCCGGACCAGGACCCGGACGTAGTAGAGGCTCAGCGCCACCGTCAGCAGCAACATGAACCACGACGCGGCCGCGGCGAGGCCGAACTCCCCCTCGCCCAGCCCGAGCCGGTAGATGTACGTGCCGATGAGGTTGGTGTCCGCGGTGACCCCGCCGGCGTCCTGCAACACGAAGATCTGGGTGAACACCTTGAGGTCCCAGATGATCTGCAGCAGGCCGACGATCAACAGCACCGGCCGCACCAGCGGGACGGTGATGGCGCGGAAGCGCTGCCAGGGTGAGGCGCCGTCGATGCCCGCGGCCTCGTACAGCTCGCCCGGCACCTGTGTCAGCCCCGCGTAGACGGCGAACGCCACGAACGGCACGCTCATCCACACCACGATGACGGTGGCGACCGTGAAGAACGACAGCTGGTCGATCAGCCACGAATGCCCGGCGAACTGCTCCAACCCGGCCTGGACCAGCACCCAGTTGACCACCCCGTACTGCGCCTCGAACAGCCACTGCCACACGGTCAGCGACGCCAGGTGCGGCATCGCCCAGGCCAGCAGCAACCCGATCTGCAGCGTCAGCCGCGGCCCCGGTCCCGTCTGCGTCATCAGCACCGCGAGCGCCACACCCAACACCATCGTGATGGATGCGTTGGCCAGGCAGAACAGCACCGACCTGAACACGACCGTCCACAGGTACGAGTCCGTGATCAGCTCGACGTAGTTGTCCAGCCCCACCCACTCCGGCGGCTGCCCGAACTGCTGCGCCAGGCCGTACTCCTGGAACGACATGACGGCCTGACGTACCAGCGGATAGCCGAGCGCCGCCGCGAGCACCAGCACTGCCGGGACCAGCAAGAGGTACGGCAGCACGCCCGCTCGACGCCGTCGCGGCGCGACCTGGGCCGCCGGCGCCCCGCCGGCCGGCGGCCCAGCGGCCGGGCTAGTCGAGCTGGTCGGCGATGGCCGCATCGGCGTTCTCGGCGAGCTGCTGGATGTCTCCGCCGTTCGCGATCGCGACGAACAGGTCCTCCAGGATCCGGGAGCCCTCGACCGACGCCCAACCGGCCGCGGCGGGGGTGAGCTTGGCGTTCGAGACCGCTTCGACGGTGGCCGCGGCGAACTCGTCGGTGCCCAGGCCGGACGCGAGCGACGTCTTGGCCGGGGTGAGGCCGTTCTCGGCGTACTGGCTCTGGAACTCGTCGCTGAGCATCAGCTCGACCAGATCGCGCGCCAGTTCCTGGTTCGGCGAGGTCGCGGAGACGGCGATGTTGGAGCCGCCGAGCAGCACCGGCGCGGGTTCACCGTCACTGCCGGGCAGCGCGAAGACGCCGACGTTCGCCATCATGTCCGGGCAGCCGAGCTCCGGGTCCTCGATGCTGCCGCGCAGCCAGCCCGGGCGCAGTGCCATGCCGACCTCACCGGCACAGAACGGGACGTGCCCGTCGGCCTCGTTGCCGTCCTTCGGCGCACCGGACGCCTCGGTGAACAGCCGCTGCACCAGTTCCAGACCGGCCTGCGACTCCGGGGTCGACAGCGCGCCGACCCACTCGCCGTCCTCCTCGACGGCGAAGTCGCCGCCGGCATCCCAGACGAACGCCGCGCCGTCGCGCCAGTCCTGGCCGGGCAGCCAGAACCCGCTGAAGTTGGCGACGCCAGCGTTGTCCTGCTTCAGCTTCACCGCGGCGTCGACGAACTCCTGCATGGTGGTCGGGACCTCGATGCCGGAGGCGGCGAACAGGTCCTTGCGATAGAAGACGTAGGCCGAACCGGCGTAGAGCGGGACCGCGTAGGTACGGCCGTCCGCGGTGCCGGCGTCGACGAAGCCCTGGAGCAGGTCCTCGCCGCCGAGGTCCGGCAGCAGGTCGGTGATGTCGCTGAACGCGCCGACGGTGGTGAACGTGGGCGCCTGCGTGTTGCCGACCTCGACGACGTCCGGGGTCTCGGACTCGCTGCCCAGCGAGGTGGTGAGCCGGTCGACCAGGCCCTCCCACTGCTGCTCCTCGATGGTCAGCGTCGAACCGGGGTGCCGTTCCTCGAACTCGGCGACCAGCCAGTCGCGCATCGACTGCGGAGTGTCCGGGCCGTTGATCCACAACCGGAGGTCGGCCGGCTCCGGAGTGCCGCCGGTCTCGGCCCCCGCGGCGGGTTCGGTGCTGTCGTCGCCGTCACCGCCGCACGCGGAGAGTGCAAGTGCCGCGGCGGCGATGCCGGCGGTGAGTAGACGTGCTCTGTTCACGGCGGTTCCTCCTGTGCAAGCGCAAACTGGAAGGTGCCCTTTCAATAGGTGGTCCTACTGTAAGGTTTCCTATCAGTTCCGCCAGTCACAGTTCCGTAACGCCCTCGGAAATGATCACGTGGCCCATGGGCTCTCCCGCTCCACCACGAATGCTTGCCCCGTGGAGCGGGAACGGTCCTGGTGGTGGACGACGCCATACGCCCGCCACCACCACCCGCCCACACGTCGACGACACCTCATGCGCCGCGCGGACGCACCGCGCCCGTCGAGACTGATCCTGCGTCCGTCCCGCAAGTGACGTGCCCGCACGCGCACGACGACGGCCCGATCCGGGCTTGTGGTCACGGGCCATGCGCCCAGCCGTCTTACCGCTTCAATAGGCAAGCATCCCTGGGGGAGCGGGAAGACCCATGGGCCACGTGATCATTCCCGGACTAGGACCGGAGAGGGGCTCACTCGGTCGTGGCGAAGAGGTTCTCCCGGGCATGGGCGACGGCGGTCAGGACCGCGCCGCGGAGCACCGGGGCGTCCTTGACCGCGGTCGGGACCACCTGCGGGTTCACCGGGGCGATCCGGCGCACGTCGTCGCCGACCAGCTCGCACAGCCGCTCTCCGCCCGCGGCGCCGACCTCGCCGGCCACGACCACCAACGCCGGGTCGACCACGGCGCAGACGGACGCCACCCCGAGCGCCAGCCGGTGCGAGAACGCGTGCAGGAACTCCTCGGTCGCCGTTCCACCGGCCAGGGCGACCCGCACCGCCGCGGCGGCCCCGTCGGCGCGGATGCCGTGTTCGCGGGCCAGTTCGCCGACGGCGCCGGCACCGACGAGCGCCTGGAACGCGCCCTGCGCCGGGCGGTCGACGCTGGCCGGGGACGGCGCTCCGGGCATCGGCAGGTATCCGATCTCGCCGGCCGCCCCGGTGGCACCGCGGTGCAGGTGGCCGCTGAGGACGACCGCGAGCCCGACACCGCGGCCCACCCACAGCAGCACCATGTCGTCGACGTCACGGGCGGCGCCCTCGGCCCGTTCGGCGACGGCGGCGAGGTTGACGTCGTTCTCGAAGGCGACGTCGCAGCCGAGGTCCGCGGCGAGCCGGTCGCGCAGGCCCCGGTGCCAGCCGGGCAGGTCGAAGGAGAGGTCGATGTCGCCGTGGGTGGGGTCGACGACACCCGGCATGCCGATGACGACGCCGTCGACGTCGCCGACGTGAATGCCCGCTTCGGCCGCCGCGGCCCGCGCCACGTCGTGGATCAGCCGCTGCGGTGCAGGCCCGCCGTCCAGCGGCTGGGAGACCTGCCCGACGACGGTTCCGGTGACGTCGGCGACGGCGGCGACAGCCAGGTCCGGATTGAGCTCGACGCCGATCGAGTGCGAGCAGCCGGGACGCACGGCGTACACCTCGGCGCTGGGGCCGCGGCCGGCCGAGCGGGTGCCGACGACCTCGACCAGGCCGCGGTCCTGCAGCCGCGCCAGCAGCTGGGAAGCGGTCACCTTGGACAGCCCGGTCATGCGGCCGAGATCGACGCGAGTGAGTGGCCCGGCGGTGAGCAGCAGCTCCAGCGCGCTGCGGTCGTTGATGGCCCGAAGCAGGCTCGGGGTGCCAGGTCGTTGCGACACGTGGCCTCCGATTCGCCAGCTGGAAACAGTCTTATGAAAAGAATTCTTGGCGACACCGTACATCCCGCCCCGGTGACGGGCGAGTACCGCGCCACCGCCGCCGCTCCGGCCAGACGGCCGGTTGGAAGGGTCCCCACCAGTGATGGCATGCTGTCCGGCATGACCGCCGGACCCGAGCTGACCCTGGATCAGCTCGCCGGCGACGCCGCGGTGGAGCGCCTCTACCGGCAGGTTTTCGCGGTCTTGGCGCGCGAGTCCGGCGCCATGATCTCCGACGTCGAACTGCTCGACGTCGACGAGGCCATCCTCGACGCGTTCGCCGACGCCGGGCGTGAAGGGCTCACCGTCGACCAGGCGGTCGCTGCCTGCCGGCCCATCGACCCGGGCCTGGTGCACCGCCGGTTCGAGGTGCTGCGCGACTACGGCGCCATCAGCAAGGTGGTCGACCGCCCCAACGAGCGCTACCACCGGGCGGCCTTCGCGCCGTACGTCATGTTGCTGTTCCTGCGCCGGATGGCGGCGCAGGGCGGTCAGGCCGAACTGCACCAGCTGCTGACGCTCGAGCATGTGGGCGTCACGGCGTCCGACGCGAGCCCCGAGACCGGCCGTACCTCGATCAACCGGCTGACCAGGATCTTCCGCCACCTGGGCAATGAGTTGGCCATCCTCGCCGCCGGCAGCACCGCCGAGCAGCTCGGCGATCACGCACAGCTGCTCTGGGGCAACAAGAACCTCATCGGCCAGGCCGAGGACGTCCACGCCGTCGTGCTGGAGCGCTGGCCGGAACTCGACCGCGAGTGCGCCGCGCTGCGGGTGGCGCTGGCCGCCTATGGCGATGCGGTGGAGAAGGCCGCCGGCCGGCTGATCGAGCGGGCCGGCACCACCCGGGCGCTCGGTTTGCTGTCGGTGGAGTCGTGGTTGAGCTTCGCCCGGACGGCATCCGAGCACGACCTCGCCGGGGTGCTCGACAGCTTCGTCTTCGACGCGCCCGCGCCGTGGTTCTCACCGACGCTGCTGACCGAGGCGGTCGAGGCCGGCCGCAGCGCCGGAACCGTCCGGCAGCCGCCGCCCCGGCCGGAGTCCAGCGCACCGGCACCGGAACGCGACATCGTCCCGGCCGACGACGCCGCCCGCCTGCGCGACACCGCCGAGCGGCTGCTGAGTGGCGCCGACGCCGTCGACGTCGCGAGCGCGCTCGACGACACCGACGACTGGCTGGCCGCCCGGCGGCTGCTGGCCGAGCTGACCGCGATCCACCACCACCCCGACCTCGAGTACGAGCTGACCTGGTCCGACGGCCTGCGCATCGATGTCGACGGCAGCCCGTCGTGGGTGTCGGACGGGACGTTCCGCAGGACGAGCGCCGAGGACGCCGCCTGACATGACCGACGACGACACCGCCCTCTGGTGGGCGCGGCACCGCGCGGGCGGACCGCAGCGGGTCGCCCCCACCAGCGCCTACCCGGCCGGCATGACCCGGCTGGTCGAACCGGACGCCGAGGCCGTGTGGCTGCTGCCCGAGCTGCCCGCCGGCGCCCGGCCGGACGTCCTGGACGAGTTGGGCCTGCCGGGCGTCGCCGTCGACCAGCCAAATGACACCGCGCGGGTCCTCGCCGCCTGCCTGCGCTGCTGCTGGACCGAGCCCACCGGCCCGGTCTGGCCAGCCGCGCCGGCGCCCTTCGAGCAGGTCGTCGCGGTGTTCCGGGCAGCCACCGGCAGCCGCGACGAGCGCGCGCTACACGCGGCGGCCATGGGCGGGGTGCGGCGCCTCGCCGGCTCCGGGTGGGTCCTGTTCGACGAGGAGACGCGCACCGTCCGGCTCGGCCCGCGGGTGGCCGCGTGGAGTGCCGCCGAGCTGAGCACGCTGCGCGAACTGTGGCGCTCCCTGCCGCTGCCCAGCCCGCCCGGCGATGCAGCCGCCCGCCCGCCGGAGGACGTCGCGTGAGCAGCACCGTCTTCGATGCCGCCCTGGCCGAGCTGGGCGAACGCAACCGCGACGAGGTCCTCGCGGCGTTCGCCGCGCTCGAGCACGGCCGCGAGCCGGTCGCGGAGGCGCAATTGGTGGCGCTGCGCGATGCCACCGTCCGCCGCGACCTGCAACGGCTGCTGGCCCGGGTGGGCCGCACCCTGGTCCGGGTGGGCAGCACGCACTGGACCACCGGGTTCCGCGACGACATCACCGCCGCGCTGGCCGCTGAGGGCACGACCGCCCAGTCGTCGATGGACCGGGCGGTACTCGTGCTGGTTCTCATCCACTCGGTCGCGATCCCCCGTAGTCAGGGGCTCATCGGCGGCGACTCGTGGACGTCCGGTCACCCGACGTCCGTCGACGAGCTGACCCGCTACGCCCAGCTGCCGCGCGGCGAGATCCGCCCGGCGCTGCAACGGCTGCGTGCGGCCGGGCTGGTGCAGATCGCGCCGGCCCGCGGGCGAACCACCGCCGACGCCGGGCCCGCGTACCTGCCCGGTCCGGCGCTGCACCGGCTCACCAAGGCCGCCCGCGAGCGGCTGGAGCACGAGCTGATCCTGGCGGCCGCGCCGGACAGCCCGCTCGCCGCGGCCATCCGGGCCCGCCGTCCCGGCCGGCCCACCGCTGAAGGGAGTGACGACACGTGAGCCCAGTCTCGGGCGGCGCCTTCGACATAGTCGGCGAGCGGGTGCTCGTCGGCGTCCAGGTGGTCGACATCTCCCGGCTGTCTACGCACCCGGTGCCGATGATCGGCCAGGGCCTGGTCACCGTCGCCGGGCAGGGGCCGAAGGACTCCAACGGCGCCGGCAAGTCGTCGTTCATCGCGGCGTTGAGCCTGCTGCACGCCGACGAGCAGTGGAAGCTCACCAGCGGTGCGGCCGGCGCGGCTGAGCTGCTGTTCACGGCCGAACTGGCGGCTCAGGAAGGCCGCTGGTCCAACGTCGACCGCGGTTACGTCATCGGTGTCTTCGCGCCCCCGGGCACGGCCGACGTCACCATGCTGACCAGCAACACGCTGACCGTCTGGCTACGCATCAACCGCAAGGCGCCGTACATCGACGTGCGCTGGACCGACGGGCTGCACGTCCCGCACGGCGCCACCGAAGCGGAGCGGGCGGCCGGAGTCGACGCGATGTGGCAGGCGCTGCCGCGCAGCAACGGCCGCACCGACGTCCACGCCGGCCAGCTGTCGCGGGTCTTGTTCGGGCAGCACGCGCGCTGCGTGTCGTTCCTGTCGACGTCGGTACGCTCCAGTCAGACGGCGAACCTGCTGGCCCAGCCGCTGAACGACCTGCCGCCGCACCGCATCTTCGACGCCCTCGCCACACTCACGGGCCTCGACCGCGAGCTGGAGCACGAGCAGGTGCTGCGCACCGCCGAGCACCGGCACCGCAGCGACGTCCTCGACGCCGAGCGGGACCTCGCGACCTGGGAGAGCGAGATGGCGGTCGTCGAGGCCGGCATCGCTCGCCGGCTCGCGGCCCGGGATCTCCTCGACGACGCCCGCACGGCCTGGCGCGCCCGCTGCGCCCGGCATCTGCTGGACGGCGTCGAGCAGTCAGAGCACATCCGGCGCACGCTGGCCGAGCTCGACGAGCGCGAAGCGGAGCTGCGCGGCGAGATCGAGGCGGTCGAGGAGCGGTTGTCGGCGCTCACCGACGACGACGAGTCCGCCCGCCGCTTCGAGGCCGCACAGCGCCGCCGCAACGAGCTGATCGCCCGTGACCGCGAGTTGGAGGCGACCCACCTCGCGGCCACCCAGCAGGTCGAGCGGCTCAGCGAGACTCTCAGGTCGCTGACCGAGGAGGCGCAGGCCGCCGACGGCCGCACTCCGCCGGTCGCCGCCGAGGAACGGGAGCAGGCCCGCACAGTGCTCGAGGAGGCCCTCGGCGCCCAGGCGGTGGCCCGGGCCGCCGCCGGCGACGCCCGCCGCCGGCTTGCCGCGACGGAGTCCGGTGACGACGTCGCGGCCGAGCAGGTCGGGCTGCTGCGAACCGCCGGTGTCGAGGCGACCGCCCTGGTCGACGTCGTCGAGATCGACCCGGCGGAGCGCGACGTGTGGGAGCCGCGGCTGGCGCCCTACCGCGAGGCCGTGGTGGTCTCGCGGGACGACGGCGCCCGCGCGGCCGCCGCGCTGACCGGCCTGCCCGGCTCGCTGCTGGTGCTGGCCGACGCCGGCCGTGACCTGTCCGCGTTCCTCGCCGCGCTGGCCGACCGCGCGGGCGAGCCTGCCGCCGTCGTCGACGGGACAGCGACCACGGACGAGGCCGGGCCGGCCGCCGTCGTCGATGCGGCCGCCGGTGTGATCGCCGTCGGCGGGTTCGCCGACCCGATCACCGGGCAGCCGGCGCGGGTGGCCGCCGCGACCGCTGACCTCGAGGCCGCTTCCGCCGCCCTGGAGGAAGCCGGCGCCGCCGTCGACCAGGCCCGCGGCGCCGTCGCCCGGGCGGAGGCGCGGGCCCGCGCCGCCGACGCCGCCGAGCGGGCCGACGCCGTCCAGAAGGAGATCGGCGAGCTGCGCGAGGCCAACATCGAGCGGCAGGACCGCCGCGACGCGCTGGTCCCGGAACTCGCCGAGGCCGAGGCCGCATACGCCCGCGAGCTCGGCGTCCACAACTCCCGCGAGGAGCGCGTGAACAGCCTGCGCGACACCCGCAAGCGGCTGACGCAGACCCTCACCGAGCACGAATCGCGGCGCCTGGAGCTGATCTCCGAGCGCGACGGTCTCGGCCTGCTCGACCGCGAGAAGGCGTGGGGCGACTCCCCCGACGCCGCCCGCCGGCATCTGCTCGAACTCGACCAGGATGTCCAGGGCCGCACCACCGCGGAGTGGGACGAGGCAGCCTGCCGGCTGACCAACGAGGTGGCCATCAGGTGCTTCCCGCCCGGTACCCCGGCGGAGGAGATGACGGCCGAGCTTCGCGAGCTGCTGGTCACGCAGAACTGGGTCGGCGGCAGCCTCGAAGCACGAGCCGCCCTGGTCGCGCCGCTGCAGCGCGCCCTCGACACCCATCTCGAAGACACCGAGGAACACGACCAGCACCAGCTCACGCAGATCACCGAGCAGCGTGCCCGGCGCACCTCCGACCTCGCGGCCGCCCGGCTCGGGCACAGCGAGGCCGAGCAGACCGCCCGAGCCCACCGCACCTCACTCGCGTCGGGCATCAAGGCGATGCTGAAGAAGGTCGCGGCCGAGTTCGACCGCCTGGACCAGGAGTACGGCGGGTACGGCGCGGGGCTCGACTTCCCCGAACCGGAGCCGCCGTCGGAGCCGGACAAGCCGTGGCGCTGGACCGTCAGCCCCAAGTGGCGGCGCGCCGAGGGGCAGCGGATGTCCGCCTACACGCTGCGCAGCAACACCGCACAGATGGACGAGAAGGCCGTCAAACTGGTGTGCGCCGCCGCCCTGGCGCGGGGCGCGGACCGGCCGCTGCTGCTCATTCTCGACGAACTCGGGCGCAACCTCGGCAAGCAGCACCGCCGCGAAGCCGTCGCGCTGTTCGAGCGGATCGGCAACGACCACAACATCACCGTCGTCGGAGCACTGCAGGACGACATGGAGCGCTACGCCATCGAGGCGTCCGGGCTGTACATCAAGCTACGCCGGCGCTCGGACACCATGGCGTACAACGAAGAACCGGTTGTGGTCGGCAACGAAGCCAACAGCGACCGGGTCGAGCTGCTGCGCTCCTGGATGTCCTCCTACCGGCCCGGCACCCTCGACGTCGAGTCCGAAGGCGCCGCCTGATCGGCGCGGCATACGGTGGACACGTGACCACCCACCAGAACGACCCCGACACCGTCCGCCGGCTGCTCACCACGCCCGCCACCTGGGCCGTCGTCGGGCTGTCCGGCAACCGGGCCCGGCCTGCCTACGGCGTCTCGCAGTACGTCCGCGACGGCCTCGGCATGACCATCGTGCCGGTGAACCTGCGCGGCGAGGACGCGCTCGGCGTGACCGGCTACCGGCGGCTGGCCGACGTCCCCGCACCGGTCGCCGTCGTCGACTGCTTCGTGAACAGCCAACGCGTCGGCGAGGTCGTCGACGACGCCATCGCGGAGAAGGACCGGCTCGGCATCACCGCCGTGTGGCTGCAGCTCGGGGTCATCGACGAAGCGGCGGCCGCGCGCGCAGCGGCCGCCGGCCTCGAGGTCGTCATGGACACCTGCCCGGCCATCGAAGGACCGCGCCTCGGCGTCTGAGCCTCAACCGCTGAGCCGTGCCTCGGCGGCGAGCAGCTCGCCGAGGTCGTCGACGCGGCCCGGGTGCAGGCCGCGGGCGGTGAACCACGCCCCGACGTTGCGCACGTCGCGGTCCAGGAACGAGCGCCCATGCGGGTTGCCGATCACGTCCACGATCTGCGGCACGTCGATGATCACCAGCCGGCCGTCCTCGACCAGCAGGTTGTACGCGGACAGGTCGCCGTGCGCGTACCCGGCCAGCGCCATCAACGACAGGTTGTGCACGAGCTGCTCCCACAGGTGGTCCAGCTCGTCCGGATCCGGGCGCAGCTGGGCCAACCGCGGCGCCGCCACGCCGTCGTCGCCGCCGATGAACTCCATGAGCAGCTCGGTGCCGAGGATCTGCACCGGATACGGCACCGCCACACCCGCGGACCAGAGCGCCGACAACGCGGCGAACTCGGCATAGGCCCACTGACCGGCGATGGCGTCGCGACCGAACGCCGTCCGCTTCGCCATGGCACGGTTGATGCGCGACTCCTTGTCCCGCCGGCCCTCCAGGTAGCCGGCGTCCCGGTGGAACATGCGATGCTGCAGGTCCCGGTAGCGTTTGGCGGCCAGCAAGGTGGCCCGGTCGGTGTCGGGGACGGCGCGTTCCAGCAGGAACACATCCGCTTCCTTCCCGGTCTTGAGCACCCCGAGCTCGGTGTCGACGGCGGCGAGCTCGGTGATCACCCAGTCGGGGTACGGCTGCGGACCGCGTTCGCCGGCGGCGGACTCGTCCCAGGTGGACCAGCGGTCGCCGGCGGGCGGACCGTCCGTCGTGGGGTCGTTGTCGCCTGCGACGGTGAGCCCGTACCGGACGGCGTACTCGGCGAACGCGTCGTCGAGGCTGCGCTCGGCGATGTCAGCGCGCTCTTCACGGGTGTTGGCGCGCCCGCGCGGGCGCATCGGGGCGAAACTGTCGTTGTCGTGCACTGCGGTGATCTCCTGACGAGGGAGGTTCCCACCGGGGTGCGCGAGCGACTCAGCGTTTGCGCCAGCGCCGGGCGGCGGGAACGGCGAGGTGAGGGGCATCTGGCGCGCAGACGACGGCGCGCCGCCACTGGATGGCAGCCATCGGACACGCCTCCCTTCACATCGCCAGCGACTCCGCTGGCCTTCCGACACGGTGCTGCGGGTAACCCAACCGCAGCACCGGCTCCCCCGCAACCGCTTTTTATCCGGCCCCTGCTCCTCCATCCGCGCAGGATGTGCTCGGCGGGCGGACGAGTCTCAGCGGTCCCAGCCGGCAGGCAGGATCACCATGCTCGCTCCAGGCGACGGCCAGTCCGCCGGCACCGGCTCCACCGGCCCGGTGCCCGGGACATGCTTCCACCAGCGCACCGGTCGCTCGCGTGGTGGGTTGTCACGCAGCACGGCCGCGAACCGCTCGGCCAGGTCGGCGCGGCGCCGCCAGGCCAGCTCCCACCCGTAGCGGACGACGTCCAGGCCGGCGCGCCGCAGCCGCCACTCGCGCTCACCTTGGCGTGCCACGATCTGCGAAGCATCCGGCCGGTTGTCGTACTTCACCGCGCCGTCGGCCTCGAACACGACACCGTGGAACGGCCAGAGCCCGTCGACGCGGAACTCCGGGCCGTCCACCCCCACCCACGCGTTGCTGACCGGCATGGGCAGCCCGAACTGGATGCAGGTGAACCGGCCGAGGGTCTCGATCGGCGACTCCGCCAAAGGATCGGCGTGCTCGACCACCCACCGCGCTCGGTGCACTCGCGGCCACCGCGTCATGTGCTGGACCGCGTCTGCGAGGTCCTGCCGGAGCCGGACGGCGGCGTCAGCCATGGCGAGCGCTGCCGGAATCGGGCTGCCGCGGGCGACGTCGGCGACAGCCCAGGCCCGGCTGACAGCGTTCACTCCGTCCACACGTCGCGCATGACCGACCGGCAGCACGACGGCACGGACGTCACCATGAGACGTGCGGCGCGGGCCCCGCCCGGCACTGACCGACCGCACCGCAGTCTGTCGCTCCGGCGGATGGCCGAGTACAGGTAGTTGCCAGATGACAGCGGCTGACCAGCCGGACAGAAACGTGGCCTTGCCGCAGTAAGCGCTGAATGCCCGTGCCCTGAGCCGGAACGACTCCCACGGGCTCGCATCCGCCTGAGCTGCCGTCGATGCATAGCAGCCGGGCAGCAGCCTAGTCATCAGCCCCGCCTCACAGAGCCGCCGGAGCCGACGTGGGTGCACCCCTGCGGCGGCCGCGGCGCGGACGTCCACAACGCCGTGCCCACGAGCGAGCGTCTCCGCGATGTCCGCAGGGATTCGGCGTAGGGGTCCTGGCATGCGAACAGCGTGCGATTCCCGGCGACCGGATGCCAGGTCGATTCCGCTGAATGTGGACGACGTCCGACCCGACCGGCCCGGTGTGGACAACGCCGTCGTCGCGCGCCTCAGCGCACGTCACTCGCCGGGCGGTCGCACCCGGCCGCGAAACCCACCCGGTACGTCCCTGAGGCGAGTGACGTGACCTGAGAGGGATTAGGTGAGGCGGGCGCGCAGGGCTTCGCCCTTGGCCGTCGCTGCCGCCTCCAGCGATGCGCGGAAGGAGTCGAGCCGCGACCGTAGTTCGTCGTCGGAGGCGCCGAGGATGCGGGCGGCCAGGAGGCCGGCGTTGCGCGCTCCGCCCACGGACACCGTCGCCACCGGCACCCCGGCCGGCATCTGCACGATCGACAGCAGGGAGTCCATTCCGTCCAGGTACTTCAGCGGCACCGGGACGCCCACCACGGGCAGCGACGTCACCGACGCGAGCATGCCGGGCAGGTGGGCGGCGCCGCCGGCACCGGCGATCAGCACCCGCAGGCCTCGCGACGCCGCGGCCTCGCCGTACGACAGCATCGCCTGCGGCATCCGGTGCGCGGAGACGACGCCGACCTCGTGCGCCACGCCGAGCTCGTCCAGAGCCTCAGCCGCTCCCGACATCACCGGCCAGTCGGAGTCAGAGCCCATCACGATCCCGACCAGCGGTGGGCCGTCGCCCCGCGCGGTCACCAAGCCGGTGACGTCACTCATCGATCACTCCACGGATGTAGTCGGCCGCGTGCCAGGCCCGCGAGCGCAACTCTGCCAGGTCCGATCCATAGGCGGTGACGTGCCCGACCTTCCGCCCAGGCCGCACGCCCTTGCCGTACCAGTGCACCTTGAGCTCGGGATCGCGGGCCATCACGTGCCGGTACGTCGGATAGATGTCGGGCAGGTCGCCGCCGAGCACGTTCACCATGACGGTGTACGGGGCCCGGGCCGCAGGCGAGCCCAGCGGCAGGTCGAGCACGGCCCGCAGGTGGTTCTCGAACTGGCTGGTGACCGCGCCGTCGATGCTCCAGTGCCCGGAGTTGTGCGGCCGCATCGCCAGCTCGTTCACCAGCAGCCGGCCGTCGGTGGTCTCGAACAGCTCGACGGCGAGGATGCCGACGACGTCCAGTTCGGCCGCCACCGAGATGGCCAGCCGCTGCGCCTCCACGGCCAGGTCCTCGGACAGGCCCGGCGCGGGTGCCACCACCTCGACGCAGATGCCGTCGCGCTGCACCGACTCGACGACGGGATAGGCGACGGCCTGTCCGTGCGGGGACCGGGCGACGACGGCGGACAGCTCACGCCGGTAGTCGACCCGCTCCTCGGCCAGCACCGGGACGCCGGCCCGGAAGGGTTCCTCGACCACCTCGGCCGGCGTCGACGGCGTCACCAGCCAGACGCCCTTGCCGTCGTAGCCGCCGCGAGTGGTCTTCAGTACGACGTCGGTGCCCAGCGACGTGCTGTACTCCGCGACGTCGGCGGGCGCGGACACGATGCGGTGCCGCGGGCACGGAATGCCCAGCGAGGTCAGCCGGGACCGCATCGCACCCTTGTCCTGCGCGTGCAACAGCGCCGCCGACCCAGGCCGCACCAGCACGCCGTCAGCCTCCAGCGCCTGCAGATGCTCCGGTGGGACGTGCTCGTGGTCGAACGTCACCACGTCACACCCGGCAGCGAACGCCCTGAGGTCGGCGAGGGCCTTCTCGTCCGCGATGACCGGGTCGTTGACCACCTGCGCGGCGGATTCCTCCGGCGAGGCGGCCAGCACCGACAGCCGCACGCCCAGCGCCACCGCGGCCGGTTGGGTCATCCGTGCCAGCTGACCGCCACCGACCATGCCCACCACGGGCCACGTCGCTTCATCACCCACGGGCCACGAGCGTACAGCGCGGCCGTCGCAGGGCGCCGCCGGGGCGCCCTGAACTGCGCGAACAGGGTGTGATGCGGCGATTCGGGCGGTGTCCAGCTACCCTGGGGCGCGTGCTCGATACCGTGCCGCCGCCGCGCCGCGCCCCGCGAATGCTGGGTGCGGCGTCTCGTGTCTGGTATGGCCTGCATCATCTGATCCGCGAGGCCACCAAGTTCGCCACCGTCGGTGGCATCGGCTTCGTCGTCGACCTCGCCATCTTCAACGCCTTGCTGTTCGGCGGCGACGACGGCATCGGCCCGCTGCACGACTCCCCGCTGTGGGCGAAGACCATCGCGGTGGTCCTGGCCACCGGCGTCACCTACACCGGCAACCGGTTGTGGACGTTCCGGCACCGGGCCCGAACCGGTGTGGCCCGCGAGTACGCGCTGTTCTTCGTGCTCAACGGCATCGGCCTCGGCATCGCGCTGGCCTGCCTCGGGTTCTCCCGCTACGTGCTGGGGCTGTCGGGGCCGCTGGCCGACAACATCGCGGCCAACGTCGTCGGGCTGCTGCTGGGCACGCTGTTCCGGTTCTGGTCGTACCGCACCTGGGTGTTCCCGGCAGCCGCGCAGCCCGCGGCCCAGCAGATCACCTGACGCGGGACCGCGTCAGCGCATCGCCGGCCCGGCCCGCAGGAGCTGCGAGTCCAGTTTCCGGCCCACCAGCCGTTCGGCGAGCCCGGCGACCCCGAGCAGCGCCGTGAGGTCCACGCCGGTGTCGATGCCCATGTCCTCGAGCATGTACACCAGCTCCTCGGTGGCGATGTTCCCCGAGGCGCCTGGCGCGTACGGGCAGCCGCCAAGTCCGCCCACCGACGCGTCGAAGTCGTCGACGCCCAGCTGCAGCGCGGCGTACACGTTGGCCAGCCCGGTACCGCGGGTGTTGTGGAAATGCAGGCCGAGCGGCAGGTCCGGGTGCGCCGATCGGGTCGCCTCGACCAGCCGGGTGACCCGCGGCGGGGTGGCCATGCCGGTGGTGTCGCCGTAGGCCAGCGAGTCGACGCCGGCCGCCACGCCCCGCCCGACCGCCCACAGCACCCGCTCGACCGGCACGTCACCCTCGTACGGGCAGCCCCAGGCGGTGGAGACGATCAGCTGCAGCGTGCCGCCGCCGTCGTGGACCATGCCGGCCAACTCCGGCAAGTTATCCAGTGACTCCTCGGTGGAGCGGTTGATGTTCTTGCGGTTGTGCGTGTCGGAGGCGGAGACCACCACCTCGAGCTCGGTGAAGCCGGCCGCCAGCGCCCGCTGCGCACCCCGCAGGTTCGGCACCAGCGCCGAGTAGCGGACTCGGGGATCGCGGCGGACCCGCGACCACACGTCGTCGGCGTCGGCCATCTGCGGGATCGCCTTCGGATGCACGAACGACACCGCCTCGATGCGCCGCACCCCGGTCCGGGTCAGCGCGTCGATCAGCTCGACCTTGCCGGCCGTGGAGATCGGGTCCTCGTTCTGCAGGCCGTCCCGCGGCCCGACCTCACGCACGCTCACGCGCTGGGGAAACGTCACGCTACTCACCTGGCCAATCCGGACGCCGCTTCTCGTTGAACGCCGCCACTCCTTCCTTTCTATCCCCACTGAAGGCGGTGGCGCGCCACGCGGCGTCCTCGATGTCGAGGCCGGAGCGCAGCGGCGCGTCCAGCCCGTGGCGCATCGCCCGCTTGGCGTTGCGCACACCCACCGGTGAGTTCGCGGCGATGGCGGTGGCCAGGTCGAGCGCGGCGGCGCGGTCCTGCCCGGCCGGCACCAGCCGGTCGACCAGGCCGAGCCTGAACCCGTCGGCGGCGTCCACCCGGCGGGCGGTGAAGATCAGGTCGGCGGCCCGGTTCCAGCCCAGCCGGCGGGTCAGCAGCTGGGTTCCGCCGCCGCCGGGCACCAGGCCGACCGACACCTCCGGCAGTCCTAGGCTCGCGGTCTCGTCGGCGACGATCAGGTCGCAGCTCAGCGCCAGCTCCAGCCCGCCGCCGAGGGCGTGCCCGTGCACGGCGGCGACCGTCGGGACCGGCAGCTCGAGGATGCCGGTGAACGCCGCTCGGAAGATCAGCCGCTGCCGGCGCAACCCGTCGTCGTCGATGGTGTTGCGTTCCTTGAGGTCGGCCCCCACGCAGAAGGCCCGCTCCGCCGACGACGACAGCACGACGGCGCGCACCGCGGGGTCGGCCGCGATCTCAGCGGTGGCGGCGACGATGGCGCGCGCGTGACCGGTGGAGATGGCGTTGAGCGCCTCGGGACGGTCGAGGACCAGCTCTGTTACACCGGGCGCGTCATCGGGCCGGTTGATCGTCACACTGCTCATGCGGCTGACCCTATCGGCCGGCGGACGGCATCATTCAGCGTCGGGGCGGCGGAGCGACGCGAACTCCTTGGCGGCCTCGCCGATGTCCTTGGCGGTGTCGATGGCCCGCCAGTAGCCCTCGATGGGGAAGCCGGCCAGCCGGCGGTCCTTGGCCAGCGACGGGAACGTGGTGCGCTCGTGGTCGCCGACGTCGGGCAGCAGATCGAGGATGTGCGGCGCGAACACGTAGATGCCGCCGTTGATCGGGTACGGCGACGGCGGCGACTCGACGAAGTCGGTGACCCGGCCGTACCCGTCGAGCTCGACCACACCCCAGGGCAGCCGCGGCCGGGCCAGCCCGATGGTGGCGACCGCCTGCCGTTCGGCGTGGTAGGCGGCCATGGCGCGCAAATCGAAGCGGGTCCAGATGTCGCCGTTGAGCGCGTACCAGCCTTCGTCCGGGCGGGACAGGTGCTTGCCGGCGTACTTGAGGCCGCCGCCGCGGCCGAGGGGCTCGTCCTCGATGACCGACTGCAGCCGCACCGGCTGCTCCCGCGAGTCCAGGTGCTCGAGCAGCACCTCGCTGAGGTGTCCGGCGGAGACGACGACGTCGGTGACGCCGCTCTCGGCCAGCCACTCCAGTTGATGATCGATGATGCATCGCCCGGCGACCTCGATCATCACCTTGGGGATGGTGTCGGTGTACGGCTTGAGCCTGGAGCCCTGTCCCCCGGCGAGGATCACGGCCTGGCGCACCGGCAGGTCGCTCGTCATGCCGCGGACGCTACACGGCGCCGGCGCGGAGGTCCCCGTCGGCTCGCTTGTGCAGTGAGCACGTCACGCCGTCGGCTCCCTGCGCACCGTCACCGAGAACGCGTTGACGATGCCCAGGCCGCGCACCGTCGTCGGCGGCAGGGCGCGCAGTGCGAAGTCGCCCACGTCTGCCAGCTCGTCCGCGGTGGCGTCGTCGACGAGGACGGAGTTGCGCTCGGCCAGGGCGGTCAGCCGGGCCGCCAGGTTGGTGGGGGTACCGAACACGTCCCCCAGGCGGGCGACCACCGGGCCGGTCGCGATACCGACCCGGATGTCGGGCAGCGTGGCGTCCTCGCCGATCTCGGCCACCAGCCGGCAGCCGATGGTGGCGGCGGTCTTGGGGTCGTCGGCGGTGAACACGACCTCGTCGCCGAGCGTCTTGATGACCCGCCCGCCGGTGCCGAAGATGACGTCGTTGGTGGTGGCCTCGAACCGCTCGACCAGTTCGCCCAGCGCCTCGACGCTCAGCCCGCGCGAGAGCCGGGTGAACGACACCAGATCGGCGAAACCCACCGACGCCGGCGCCGCCAGCAGCGGCGCGTCACCGATGCGGCCGATGGCGACCAGCCGGTTCACCGACGCGCCCAGCTTGCGCCGCCAGGTGTAGATGAGCAGCCGCTCGAACTCCGGCAGCAGCTTCTGCGCCACCAGGTACGCCGATGTCAGCCGGCTGCCGGTACCGACACCGGCGGCCTCGTTCTCCTCGATGATCTCGGCCAGTGTCTCGACGTGCCACTCGGCGAGGCGGCCGGTCATGCGGCCCAGCGCCCGCACCATCTGCACGGCCGTGGCCTCGTCGACGACGCCGTCGCGGACGAGGTCGGTGATGCCGCGCAGAGCCTCCATGTCCCAGACGGTGAACGCCTGCTCGTCGCCGACGTCGGGGAAGCCGAGGGCACGCCAGTACCGCTGCGCGTCGGCGACCGTGAGCCCGGCACCCTCGGCGATCTGTTTCCACGTGTAGCGCCGGGACGCGCCCAGCAGGAGCCGCTCCAGCTCGTCGGCGGTGGGGCGCCGGGGCGGCTCCGGCGGCAGCGTCACGCGCGCTCGTCCTCCTCGTGCGCCTCGCGCACCAGTTCGTTCAGCCGCAGTTGCACCTGCTGGACCTTGGGCACGTCGTCCAGCCGGACCTGACCCTGCTCGCTGGCGGCGGAGACCACCAGCGTGCCGCACCGCAGGATGCGGTCGTTGAGGTGCATCTCGTACGCGACGTCGTTGATGACCCGCAGCGGGATGTCGCGGCCGGTGCGGGTGATGATGCCCTGCCGCGTGACCAGCCGCTCGTTCGTGATCGTGTACGTGGTGGTCAGCCAGGTCAGGAACGGCCAGATCACCCACGCTATGAGCACCACGACGCCGACGATCAGCAGCGCCCACCGGCCGATCGTGCCGATCGTCTCACCCTCGGGCAGCGCACCCAGGCCGAAGCCGACGCCGGCGGCCAGCACCAGCAGCACGACAACCGGGACGATGAGCGCCTTCACGTGCGTGTGCAGGTGGAAGATGACCTGTTCGTCGTCGCTGAGGTGCTTGTCGGAAAACCCCATGTGCTGAATCCTGGCACGGCGCGCCGCTGTGGGTGAACCGCCACCCTCAGCGAGGCCGCAGATGAACGATGTCGCCGGCGCCGACGACGACCGTCCCGGCCCCGGTCTCGATGACCAGGCGGCCGGAGTCGTCCACCGCCGCGGCCCGGCCGAGGACGCTGCCGCCGTCGGGCAGTTCCGCCCGCACCTGCCGGCCGAGTGTGTCGCAGCGGTCGCGGTAGGCACCGGCCAGCGACGGCGCCGGGTCGCCCCCAGCCGCGCGCCACTCGCGGTAGCGGGCCGCCAGCCGGTCACCGACGGCGTCGACGAGGGCGGCCCGACGGGCGCCGGTGCCGGCACGGTCGGTACCAGCCCAGGCCAGCGACGCCGCACCGGGCGGCAGCTGTTCCGGCGACTGCGAGACGTTGAGCCCGATGCCGACGACGGCGGCCGGCCCCTGCTCCGTCTCCACCCGCTCGGTCAGGATCCCGGCGAGCTTGCCGACGACGCCCCCGCCCGGCGCGTCCGGGCCTGCCGTCAGCAGCACGTCGTTCGGCCACTTGAGCACCGCCGTCGCGCCGGCGGCCCGCTCGACCGCTTCGGTGACCGCGACCCCGGTCAGCAGCGGCAGCCACGGCCACCGGGCGCTGGGCACGTCGTCCGGCCGGAGCAGGAACGACATCGCCAGCGACGTGCCCGGCGGCGCCTCCCAGCGCCGGTCGAGGCGGCCCCGGCCGGCGCTCTGGTGGTCGGCGACGACGAGCAGACCTTCGGCCGCGCCCTCCCGGGCTGCCGCCGCGACATCGGCGTTCGTCGACCCTGTCGTCGCGACCCACCGCACGTTCCACGCCGTCACAGCGCCAGCCTCCCCGCCCGGAAATGATCACGTCCACCATGGGTGCACCCGCTCCACGAGGCATGCATGCATGGTGACGCGTGGGCAACCATGGTGGACGTGATCATTTCCGGGGCAGCCAGGGCAGCTGGGCCGGATCGATCAGCCGGTGTTCTGCAGGCCGGCGGCCACGCCGTTGACGCTGATCTGCAGCAGCCGGCGGTTGGCGGCCTCGGCTTTGGAACCGGACTCGACCTCGTCGCGCCGCAGCGCCCGCAGCGCCCGGACCTGCAGGTACGACAGCGCGTCCACGTACGGGTTGCGCAGCGCGACCGCGCGGCCGAGCACGTGCCGGTCCTCCAGCAGCCGGCTGTGGCCGGTGACGTCGAGCACCCAACGGGTGGTGAGCGCGTGCTCGTCGAGGATGCGCTCGGTCAGGTCCGGCCGGTCACCCAGCGCCAGATACCGCGCGGCGATGCGCCGGTCGGACTTCGCCAGCGACATCTCCGCGTTCTCCATCATGACGGTGAACAGGGGCCACTCGGCGTATGCGCGGCGCAGCAGGTCGAGGTCGCCGACGGCGGCCAGGCCGGAGCCGAGGCCGTACCAGCCGGGCAGGGTGACCCGGGTCTGCGACCAGGAGAACACCCACGGGATGGCGCGCAGGTCGTCCAGCGACGACACCGTCAGCCCGCGGCGGGCCGGCCGCGAGCCGATGGGTAGCGAGCCGACCTCCTCCAGCGGGGTGACCCGGGCGAACCACTCCGGGAAGCCCTCGGCGCGCACCAGCGCGTGGTAGGCCTCGCGAGCGGCGGTGTCGAGGACGGACTCCAGCGACGCGAACTCCACGGCGGCCGCCCGGGCGCGCTCCTCGACCGCCGGCGTGGACGCCAGCAGCACCGCCGAGGCGACCTGCTCGATGTGCCGGCGGGCGATGGCGGGATCGCCGTACCGCGCGAAGATGACCTCGCCCTGCTCGGTGAGCTTGAACCGGCCGTCGACGGAGCCCGGCGCCTGCGCGAGGACGGCCCGGTTGGCCGGGCCGCCGCCGCGGCCCAGCGCCCCGCCGCGGCCGTGGAACATGGTGAGCGTCAGCTCGTGCGAACGCGCCCACGCGGTCAGCCGGTCCTGGGCGTCGTACAGCGCCAGTGTCGCCGACACCGGGCCGACGTCCTTGGCGGAGTCGGAGTAGCCGAGCATGATCTCCATGCGCCGGCCGGTGGCGTCGAGCCGGGCCTGGGTCTCCGGCAGCCGCAGCGCACCCTCGAGGATGTCGACGCAGGCGGCGAGGTCGGCCCCGGTCTCGAACAGCGGCACCACGTCCAACTCCAGCGGCCGCCCGTCCAGCGCGTGCCGGGCCAGCTCGTGTACCGCCGCGAGATCGTCGGCGGACTGGGTGAAGGAGACGACGTAGCGACGGCAGGCGTCGGGCCCGAAGCGGGCCTGGATCTGCGCCATGACCCGGATGGTCGCGAGGACCTCTTCGGTGCGCTCGGACAGCTCACCGCCGGCGGCGATCTCCTCCAGCGCGGCACGGTGGACGGCACTGTGCTGCCGGACCTCCAGCTCGGCCAGGTGGAAGCCGAACGACTCCACCTGCCAGATCAGGCCCTGCAGCTCGCCGTACGCCTGGCGGGAGGCGCCGGCCTCGGCCAGGCTGCCCTGGACGGCGCGCAGGTCGGCCAGCAACTCGGCGGCCGAGGAGTACGACACGTCGGCGTCGCGGCGGCGGGTCGCGCCGACCCGGGCGGCCGCGTACAGGACCGCGATGCGGTGCGGCTCGTTGGGCGAACGGGACGCCAGCTCGCTGTACAGCTCCGGCTGCGCGGCCTCGGCGTCGGTGAGCATGCGGCGCACCTCGGCCGAGGCCGGTGTGCTGGCGGCGTCGAGGGTGAGCCCGCGGCCGACCGCGGCACAGGCCGACTCCAGCGCCTCCAGCACGTGGTCGGACTGGATGGCCATGGCCTGCCGGGTGATGACACTGGTGACGTTGGGGTTGCCGTCGCGGTCGCCGCCGATCCACGAACCGAGCCGGACGAACGCCGGGACCTGCGGCGCGGCCACCGGGCCGGTGCCGGCCGCCGCGTCGCCGCCGGACAGCGCCATCTCCGCGCGCCGGTACACCTGCGGCACGACGTGGAACAGGACGTCGTCGAAGGCGGACATGGCGGTGCGGACCTCGTCGAGCGGGCCGGGACGGTCGACCCGCAACGGCTCGGTCCGCCACAGCACGTCGATCTGCTCCAGCAGCATCCGGTGCGTCTCGGCGTCCTCGGAGGCTCCCAGCCGAGGATCGTCGCGCCGCTCCAGCAGCCCGGCGATGCGCCGGATCGCGGTGACGACGGCGCGCCGGCGCGCCTCGGTGGGGTGCGCGGTGAGCACCGGCCGGAACTCCAAACCGTCGAGCAGGTGCTTGGCCTTGTCCTGCCCGGCCAGGCGGGCGACGTCCTCGACCGCCTTCGCGACCGTGCCGGCCAGCGGGTGGTCGGCACGGTCGCCGGCGCGCAGCGAGCGCACCCGGTGGTACTCCTCGGCGGCGTTGACCAGGTGGAAGTAGACCGTGAACGCGCGGGCGACCTCGTCGGCACGTTCCAGCGTCCAGGACGCGACGAGTTGCTCGGCCTGGCTGGCGGCGTCGTCGGCGACGGTCTGGTCCTCGTGGTGCGAGGCGATGGTGAGCTCGCGCAGCTGTTCTACGTCGGCGAGCAGACCATCGCCGCCGTACTCACGCAGCACCTGGCCGAGCGCGTCGCCCAGCTGGCGGACGTCGGCACGCAGCCGCTCGGGCATCTCGAAACGGGCGGCTTCGCGGGAACCGGTGGCAGTGGCAGCCATGCGGCCAGGGTAATGACGTCACGGCCGGCTGGGCGTCCTGCCCCACAGTGCGAGACGGCGCCTTCCGGCCGTGCTCTAACCTGCTAGGGCGTTTTCCACCCATCGGAGGCACCCACATGACCGCGCACGACGTCCCCGACATCCACACCACCGCGGGCAAACTCGCCGACCTGCGGCAGCGGATCGACGACGCAGTGCACGCCGGCTCCGAGCGGGCCGTGGAGAAGCAGCACGCCCGCGGCAAGAAGACCGCCCGCGAGCGCATCGCGATGCTGCTCGACGAGGGCTCGTTCGTCGAGTTCGACGAGCTGGCCCGGCACCGCTCCACCGCGTTCGGCATGGAGAAGAACCGCCCGTACGGCGACGGCGTCGTGACCGGTTTCGGCACCATCGACGGACGCCAGGTGGCGGTGTTCGCGCAGGACTTCACCGTCTTCGGCGGCAGTCTCGGCCAGGTGTTCGGCGAGAAGATCGTCAAGGTCATGGACTTCGCGCTGAAGACCGGCTGCCCGATCATCGGCATCAACGACTCCGGTGGCGCGCGCATCCAGGAGGGGGTGGTCTCGCTCGGCCTCTACGGTGAGATCTTCCGGCGCAACGTGCACGCCTCGGGCGTCATCCCGCAGATCTCGCTGATCATGGGGCCGTGCGCGGGCGGCGCGGTGTACTCGCCGGCCATCACCGACTTCACCGTCATGGTCGACCAGACCTCGCACATGTTCATCACCGGCCCGGACGTCATCAAGACCGTCACCGGCGAGGACGTGGGCTTCGAGGACCTCGGCGGCGCCCGCTCGCACAACACGAAGAGCGGCAACGCCCACTTCATGGCCGCCGACGAGGCCGACGCCATCGACTACGTCAAGGCGCTGCTGTCCTACCTGCCGCAGAACAACCTCGACCCGGCGCCGTCGTTCCCCGGCTCCGACGCGGCGCTGGAGGTCACGGACGCCGACCTCGTCCTGGACACCCTGGTGCCGGACAGCGCCAACCAGCCGTACGACATGCACTCCGTGATCGAGGCCGTCATGGACGTCACGGCCGACGGCTCCGCTGACTTCCTGGAGGTGCAGCCGTTGTTCGCCGGCAACATCGTCGTCGGCTTCGGCCGCATCGAGGGCCAGTCGGTCGGTGTCGTCGCCAATCAGCCCATGCAGTTCGCCGGGACGCTGGACATCGACGCGTCGGAGAAGGCGGCCCGGTTCGTGCGCACCTGTGACGCCTTCAACATCCCGGTGCTCACGTTCGTCGACGTGCCCGGCTTCCTGCCGGGCACCGACCAGGAGTGGAACGGCATCATCCGCCGCGGCGCGAAGCTCATCTACGCCTACGCCGAGGCCACCGTCCCGCTGGTGACCGTCATCACCCGCAAGGCCTACGGCGGCGCCTACGACGTCATGGGCTCCAAGCATCTCGGCGCCGACGTCAACCTCGCCTGGCCGACCGCGCAGATCGCCGTCATGGGCGCCCAGGGCGCGGTGAACATCCTGCACCGCCGCGAACTGGCCGAGGCCGCCGACCCGGAGACGCGCCGCGCGGAACTGATCACCGACTACGAGGACACCCTGGCCAACCCGTACCTCGCCGCCGAGCGCGGCTACGTCGACGCCGTGATCCCTCCGTCGCGCACCCGGGTGGCCATCATCCAGGCCCTGCGGGCGCTGCGCACGAAGCGCGAGACCCTCCCGCCCAAGAAGCACGGCAACATCCCGCTGTGACCGGCGACGATAGGGTGAGCGCCGTGGACGATCCGACGACGCAGCCGAGGCCCGTCCTGCGGGTGGTGCGGGGCAACCCCACCGACGAGGAACTGGCGGCGCTGCTGGTGGTCCTGGCGGCGCGGACGGCGGCCGCCCCGGCCCAGCCGGCGCCGGGCCGGTCGGCGTGGGCGTCGTACTGGAGCCGGAACCGGGCGCCGTTGACGGCGGGCTCGGGGGCATGGCGGGCCAGCGCGCTGCCGCGCTGACGGCACCGGCAAAACCGACCTGCCCGGAACCCGCGCGGCCGTCTAGGGTCGCTCCCGTGACCATTCCGCAGCCGCCGCGCACCGTCGACGAGATCGCCGACGCTTACGTCGACGTGTACGCCGCCCTCGACCCGTTCACCGCCACGTATGTGGGCCTGACGGGTTACGACGACGCCAGCACGGACCTGTCGCCGGACGGGTTCGCCGAGCGCCGCCAGCTGACCCAGCAGATCCTCGCCGCCCTCGACACCGCCACGGCGGCCGACGAGCGCGAGCGGGTGGCGGGCGAGGCCATGCGGGAACGGCTCGGCCTGGACCTGGAGATGGACGACGCCGGCCTGAACCGGAGTCTCAACGTCATCGACAGCCCTATGCACTGGGTCCGCGAGACGTTCGACCTCATGCCCACCGAGACCGACGATCAGTGGGCAAGCATCAACGCTCGGCTGCGGCAGGTCCCCACCGCGCTCGAGCAGTACCGCCAGACCATGCTCGCCGACACCGCCGCCGGCCGGCCGCCGGCGCTGCGGCAGGTGCTGGCGGTGGCCGAGCAGGCCCGCCGCATCGCCGACACGTTCTTCGCCGGGCTCGTCGCCACCGCCCCGGAGGGCATGCGCGGTGAGCTGGACCCGGCAGCGGCCGACGCGTCGCTGGCGTACGAGCGGTTCGGCCGCTTCCTCACCGACATGGTCGCGCCCAAGGCCCGCGAGGACGACGCCGTCGGCAAGGACGCCTACTCCATCGCTTCGCGGCACTTCCTCGGCGCCGAGATCGACCTGGACGAGACGTACGAGTGGGGCGTCGCGGAACTGGCCCGGGTCGAGGCCGAGATGGCCGAGGTCGCCCGGCAGATCGTGCCCGGCGGCACCGTGGACGACGCCGTCGCCGCGCTGGACGCCGAACCGGACCGGAAGATCGTCGGGACCGCCGGGCTGCAGGCATGGATGCAGGACCTGTCCGACCGCACCGTCGAGGCGATGAACGGCGTCCACTTCGACATCCCGGAGCCGATTCGCCGGCTGGAGTGCCGCATCGCACCCACCAAGGACGGCGGCATCTACTACACCGGCCCGAGCGACGACCTGTCCCGGCCCGGGCGCATGTGGTGGTCGGTCCCGGAGGGTGTGGAGGAGTTCTCCACCTGGCGAGAGACCACGACGGTGTTCCACGAGGGCGTCCCCGGCCACCACCTGCAGGTGGCGCAGGTCGTCTACCGGCGCGAGGTGCTCAACCGGTGGCAGCGGCTGATGTGCTGGGTGTCGGGCCACGGCGAGGGCTGGGCGCTGTACGCGGAGCGGCTGATGGCCGACCTGGGTTTCCTCGACGACCCCGGCGACCGGCTCGGCATGCTCGACAGCCAGGCGTTCCGGTCCGCGCGCGTGGTGGTCGACATCGGCTTCCACCTGGGCAAGGACGTGCCGGAGTCGCTCGCGCGCGCCGACGGCCTCACGCCCGGACGGTGGACGCCCGAGTCCGCGTACGCGTTCCTGCGCGCGCACTGCCGGATGCCCGACGAGTTCCTCCGCTTCGAGCTGGACCGCTACCTCGGCTGGCCGGGGCAGGCGCCGTCGTACAAGGTCGGCGAGCGGATCTGGCTGGCCGCCCGTGAGGACGCCCGCCGCCGTCAGGGCGACGCGTTCGACCTGCGCGAGTTCCACCGGGCCGCGCTCGACCTCGGGTCGGTCGGCCTGGACCCGCTGAAGAACGCCCTGGCCCGTCTCTGAACCGGCCGGTTCCGGCCCGCCGGCGAGCAGATCCCCCGGCGGGCTGCCGGTCGCCGGGAATCTGCCCGTCGATGAATTTCCCAACCGGGGAATACCGGACCGCCGCCCTCGGTTAGGGTGTTTCGGTCATGACGAACATCTGGGGACTCACCGAGCGCCTGCACGTCGATCTTCGACGGCAGGCCAGCGCTGTCTGTCCGGGCTGAGCCCCGAGCGAGCGCCCGCCCGCGTCCTGGCACGCCGCACCCGGTGCCGCGTCACCCCACATCGCGTCCCTGACGCCGCCTGACCGCGTCCGTGCGATGTCCCGGCCCGCGCTCGCCGCTCCACCCGCCTCATCTCCCCTGATCCCGTCCCGAAAGGCGTCAGCATGTCCCAGTCCACGTCCGCCGACGCGCCCGCGTCCCGGCGACTGCGACTTCCGTCCTTCTCCGTCCAGGTGCTGATCGGCTTGGTGCTCGGTGTCGTCCTCGGCCTGGTAGCCCGCAATCTGGGCCCGGCCGCCGACGGCAACCCGAACTGGCTGACCAGCACGCTCGACACCATCGGCGGGCTGTTCGTCGATCTGCTGCGCACCGCGGTGATCCCGCTGATCTTCACCGCGATCGTCGCCAGCATCGCGAACCTGCGCAACGTCACGAACGCCGCCCGGCTCGCCGGCCAGACACTGCTGTGGTTCGCCATCACCGCACTGATCGCCGTGAGCATCGGCATCACGCTCGGCCTGATCCTGCAGCCCGGTCAGCACACGTCGGTCACGGACGCGGCGGCAGCTGAGCCGGGCCGCACCGGTGACTGGTGGGCGTTCCTGACCGGCCTGGTGCCAACGAACTTCCTCGGGCTGTCCGCGTCCACGTCGCTGGACCCCGAGAGCGGCGCGGCCGCCACCAGCCTGTCGTTCAATGTGTTGCAGTTCCTCGTGGTCTCCGCCGCCATCGGCATCGCGGCGCTGAAGGTCGGCGAGAAGGCCGAGCCGTTCCTGGCCTTCAACCGGGCCGCGCTGGCGATCATCCAGAAGGTGCTCTGGTGGATCATCCGGCTGGCCCCGATCGGCACCATCGGCCTGCTCGGCTACGCCGTCGCCGACTACGGCTGGGACGCCATCGGCTCGCTCGGCCGTTTCACCCTGGCCATCTACATCGGCTTGGCGCTGGTGCTGTTCGTCGTCTACCCGATCGTGCTGCGCGCGCACGGACTGAACCCGCTGAAGTTCTTCACCGGAGCCTGGCCGGCCATCCAGCTGGCCTTCGTGTCGCGTTCGTCGGTCGGGACGCTGCCGGTGACCGAGCAGGTCACCGAGCGCAACCTGGGCGTCTCGCGGTCCTACGCCTCGTTCGCGGTGCCGTTCGGCGCCACCACCAAGATGGACGGGTGCGCCGCCATCTACCCGGCCATCGCGGCCATCTTCGTGGCGCAGTTCTTCGGCCTGGACCTCAGCATCACCGACTACCTGCTGATCGTGCTGGTGTCCGTGGTGGGCTCGGCCGCCACCGCCGGCACGACCGGCGCGACGGTCATGCTCACGCTGACGCTGTCGACGCTGGGCCTGCCGTTGGCCGGCGTGGGCCTGCTGCTGGCCGTCGACCCGATCCTCGACATGGGCCGCACCGCGGTCAACGTCGCCGGGCAGGCGCTGGTACCGACCATCGTCGCCCAGCGGGAAGGGCTGCTCGACCTGGAGGTCTACAACTCCAACCGGCGCGGTGACGTGTTCACCGGCGAGCGCGCCGAGGACGACGAGCCCGCCCGTCCCGGCGAGCTGGCCACGGCATGAACCGGGCTGCCGTCGCAAATCGCATGACAGAGACAGGGTCACCGACCTCGGGTTAACCTCTCGGTGACCGAGATCACCCGATGATCGTCGGCGGTCGAATGTCCGCAGGGCATCGACCGCCGATGATCATTTTCGGTAACGTGAGGTGCTGTGCTACGCCTGCTGCTCGCTTCCCAGTCCCCAGCCCGGCTCGCGACGCTGCGTTCCGCCGGCATCGAGCCGGTGGTGCAGGTCTCCGGCGTCGACGAGGACGCGGTGCTCGAGGAGGCACGTCGCCGCGGCCCGGTGCCTCCACGCGACGCCCCGCTGCTGCTCGCGCGGGCCAAAGCCGAACACGTCGCCGGCCGGACGTTCACCGACATGATCGTGCTGGGCTGCGACTCCATCCTCGAGCTGGACGGCGAGGTTCACGGCAAGCCGGCCGACCCCGACGACGCGGTGCGCCGGTGGCGGCGCATGCGCGGGCGGTCCGGCGTGCTCTACACCGGGCACTGGCTCATCGACCTGCGCGAGCCCGACGACGGCGGTACGGGCCGGGCACTGGGTGAGACCGCCGGCACCACGGTGCACTTCGCCGACCTGTCCGATGCCGAGATCGACGCCTATGTCGACACCGGCGAGCCGCTGCGGGTGGCGGGCGCGTTCACCATCGACGGTCTCGGCGGCCCGTTCGTCACCGGCATCGAAGGCGACCATCACGCCGTCGTCGGCCTCTCGCTGCCACTGCTACGCACGCTGCTGGCGCAGCTCGGCGTCGGCATCACCGATCTGTGGCGCACCGACCGCGACCACGAGCCGGTGCGCCGCCGGGCCCGCCGCGCCGGACTGCACTAGCCGGGCCGCCCGGGCGGCGCCGGCCCGACGTCAGACCGGCGGCACACCGTGCCGGCGGCTCGAGAACGACCGGTCCTTCCCGGCCGCCGCCGCCAGCCGCGCCACCAACTGCTCACGCAGCTGCTCGGGCTCGACGATCGCATCGATCACCAGGTCCGAGGCCAGCCGGAGGATGTCGATGTCGGCCTCGTACTCCGAGCGCAGCCCCGCCACAAAGGCCGCCCGCTCCGCCTCGTCCTCGATGGCGGCGATCTTGTTGAAGTACACCGCGTTCACCGCGGCCTCGGGCCCCATCACCGCGATCTTCGCCGTCGGCAGCGCCAAACAGGCGTCTGGACCGAACCCGGGCCCGCACATCGCGTAGAGCCCCGCACCGTAGGCCTTGCGGACGATGACCGACACCGTCGGCACCGTCGCCTCCGCCACCGCGGTGATCATCTTGGCTCCGTGCCGGATGATGCCCTGCCGCTCGACCTGCGAGCCGATCATGAAGCCCGGGACGTCCGCGAGGTACACCAGGGGCACGTTGAAGGCGTCGCACAGCCAGATGAACCGCGCCGCCTTGTCAGCGGAGTCGACGAACAGCACGCCGCCCTTGACGGCGGGCTGGTTGGCGACCACGCCGACCACCTGGCCCTCCAGGAGCCCGAACCCGGTCACCAGCTCCGCCGCGAACTGCGGCTTCACCTCGAAGAACGTGCCGTCGTCCAGGAGCGCGTCGATGACCTCGTGGATGTCGTAGCCGAGCGCTTCCTCAGCCGGGACGAGGTCGCGGCTGAACTCGCGCGCCGGCTCTCCGGCCGGGTACGACGGCGGCGCCGCCCGCCACGACCCCGGCAGGTAGGAGAAGAACGCCTTGGCCTGCTCGATCGCGTCGGCGTCGTCGGCAGCCAGGTTGTCGCCACAGCCGGACACCGTCGCGTGCATCCGCGCGCCGCCCATCTCCTCGAGCGTGACCGTCTCGCCGACGACCATCTCGGCCATCCGCGGCGAGCCCAGGTACATGGACGCGTTGCCGTCGACCATGATCACGATGTCGCAGAACGACGGGATGTACGCACCGCCCGCCGCGCTCGGGCCGAACAGGCAGCAGATCTGCGGGACCTTGCCGGACAGCGCCACCTGGTTGTGGAAGATGCGCCCGGCGCCCCGGCGGCCCGGGAACAGCTGGACCTGGTCGGTGATGCGGGCGCCGGCGGAATCGATGAACCAGAAGACCGGAAGCTCGTCGCGCAGCGCGGCCTCGGTGACCCGCACGATCTTCTCCACGGTGCGCGCGCCCCACGAACCGGCCTTGACGGTGGGATCGTTCGCGACGACGAGCGCGGGCCGCCCGTCCACCAGCCCGCGGCCGGTGACGACGCCGTCGGCGGGGAGGTTGCCCGCCAGGGCGTTGGCGAGCTGCCCGTCCTCGACGAAGGTGCCGGGGTCGAAGAGCAGGTCGAGCCGCTCGCGGACGTAGAGCTTGCCCTGCGCCGCCAGCTTGGCCGCCGCGGCCTCCGGCGGAGCCTCGGTGGCCTTCCGGGCCGTCTCGACCTCGGCGTAGTGGTCGTGCCCCACGCTCAGCCCCTTCCCTCACCCATGATCATGTCCCTGACGGGCACTCGGCGACCGCGCGAGAACATGATCATGCCGAAACCGGTAGCCCCATGCCACGCGCGATGACCAGCCGCTGGATCTCGCTGGTGCCCTCGCCGATCTCCAGGATCTTGGCGTCGCGGTAGAACCGGGCCACGGGGTACTCCTCCATGAAGCCATAGCCGCCGTGCACCTGGGTGGCGATCCGGGTGGCGCTGACCGCCGCCTCCGTCGCGTAGAGCTTGGCCGTCGCCGCGGCCTGCTTGACCTGCGCCGCCGGGGCGCCGGCGTCACGAAGCGCCGCCGCCCGGTACGTCAGCAGCCGCGCCGCCTCCGCCATCACGTGCAGGTCAGCTACCTGGAACGCCACGCCCTGCTTGCTGCCGATCGGCGTCCCGAACGACGTCCGCTCGTTCGCGTAGCCGGCACTGGCGTCGATCATCGCCTGGATGCAGCCGACCGCGAGTGCGGCGATGGCGATGCGGCCGTCGTCGAGCGTGGCCAGGAACTGTGCGAACCCGTTGCCGCGCTCGCCGAGCAGGTGGTCGGCCGGCACCCGGGCGCCGTCGAACGTCAGCGGGTGGGTGTCGGAGGCGTGCCAGCCGAGCTTGTCGTAGGCGGGCTCGACGACGAAGCCCGGCGTCCCGGCCGGCACGATGATGGCCGACACTTCCGCCGTGCCGTCCGGCTGGTCGCCGGTGCGCGCGGTGATGGTGACGCAGCTCGTCAGCTCGCTGCCGGAGTTGGTGATGAACTGTTTGGCACCGTCGATCACCCATTCGCCGCCGTCGAGGCGCGCCCGGGTGACCGTCGCGCCCGCGTCGGACCCGGCGCCCGGCTCCGTCAGGCCGAACCCGGCGAGGGCCCGGCCGGCGACGAGGTCGGGCAGCCAGCGCCGCTTCTGCTCGTCGGTGCCGTAGGCGACGATCGGTGTGATCCCGAGGCCGACGGCGGCCTCCAAGGTGATGCCCAGCGACTGGTCGACCCGGCCGATCTCCTCGATGGCCACGCACAGGCTGGTGAGCCCGCCGCCTGCCCCGCCGTACTCCTCGGGTGCGGTGAGCCCGAACAGCCCCAGCTCGCCCATGGCGCGGACAGTCGAGACGGGGAACTCGTGGTTGCGGTCCCACCCGGCGGCGTGCGGCGCGATCCGCTCGCGGGCGAACTCACGGACAACGTCACGGAACTCCTGGTGCTCCGCGGAGAGCTCGAACATCGTCGTTCCCGCTTCCCTGGATGGTGCTGCCTACTTGACGTTTACGTTAACGTGAGTTGCGGGCCTACACCAGGGTTCTGTTGGCTTCACCAGGCATGCATGGGTGGTGGGGCGAACACACGCATGCCGAACGTGATCGTTTGGGAGGGGGCGGACGTGGGCGACGAGCGGACGTGGACCATCGCGGAGCTGGCCGAGGAGTACGGCGTCACGCTGCGCACCATCCGGTTCTACGAGGAGCAGGGGCTGCTCACTCCGCAGCGCAACGGCACCCGCCGGGTCTTCCACGACGGTGACCGCGTGCGGCTGGGCCTGGTGCTGCGCGGCAAGCGGCTCGGCTTCGCCCTCGACGAGATCAAGAAGATCATCGGGATGTACGACGCCGAGCCCGGCGAGGTCGGGCAGTTGCGCTACCTGCTGGAACAGATCGCCCGCCGGCGCGCCGAACTGGAGGAGCGCCGGCGCGACATCGACGCCGCCCTGGCCGAGCTCGCCGACCTGGACCGCCGCTGCCGCGCCGACCTGGACCGGCTGGCCGGCTGACTCCTACCTCGAAGGTCCCGCAGGGGTACCCCGTCGCGACCATGCCCTGATCACTCGCACGGCCGGCCACACCCAGATCGCGGCCAGCGCCGTCAGGACTCCCGCGACGGTCCAGAGCACCCGGCCGTCCAGGCCCTCGTAGCCGTCGAGATCGGACTCGGCCATGACCCGCTCGGGATCGGCAGGGTCGAAGCGGACAGGGAACTCGCCCTCGTACGGCGCGGGCGCCGGCGACCACCGCCCCGGCGGCAGGCTCCAACCGCTCGGGCTGACGGCCCTCAGCTCGAGCACACGCGGCCCGGACGGCAACTCGACCTCGGCCCGGACCCGCAGGGTCTCGCTCCGACCCGCGGCGGGACGCATCTCGGCATCGGAGGCGAGCGTCTCCCTGCCGTGTGCCCGCAGGTCGTGCACCAGGCGCGCCTCGCCGTGCTGAGTCGCCGCGAACCCGATCGCCAGGCCCGCGAGCAGTACCAGCACGACCAGCACGAACATGACGGTCCGCTCGCCCCACGTCATGGTCATCCGGCGAAGGATCGCACGGATCGGGCGTGGCTCGCCATCCGGTGACCCGATCGGCATCATCGTCCGACATGGGCGATCCCTACCGGCCTACGGTGACCGGTCGCGGGAGACCCTGGGTTAGCCTGTAGCCGCGCAGTCGAGCCCCCGAGGAGTGTCGTGAGCAGCAGGGTCACCAAGGTGCTCGTCGCTAATCGCGGCGAGATCGCAGTTCGCGTCATCCGCGCGTGCGCCGACGCTGGCATCGGGAGCGTCGCGGTGTATGCCGACGGCGACCGCGACGCACCGCACGTCCGGCTCGCCGACGAGGCCTACGCGCTCGGCGGCGAGTCCGCCACGGAGACCTACCTCGTCATCGCCAAGCTGCTCGACGTCGCGGCCCGCTCCGGCGCGGACGCCGTGCACCCCGGCTACGGGTTCCTGGCCGAGAACGCCGAGTTCGCCAGTGCCGTCGTCGATGCCGGGCTGACGTGGATCGGCCCGCCCCCGGCCGCCATCGAGGCGCTGGGCGACAAGGTCAGTGCCCGGCACATCGCCGCCCGCGCCGGTGCGCCGCTCGTCGCCGGCACACCCGACCCGGTGACCAGCGCCGACGAGGTCGTGGAGTTCGCGAAGGAACACGGCCTGCCGATCGCCATCAAGGCGGCGTTCGGCGGCGGCGGCCGCGGCCTGAAGGTCGCCCGGACGCTGGAGGAGATCCCCGACCTGTACGAGTCCGCCGTCCGCGAGGCGGTCGCCTCGTTCGGCCGCGGCGAGTGCTTTGTCGAGCGTTACCTCGACCGTCCCCGGCACGTCGAGACCCAATGCCTCGCCGACCAGCACGGCAACGTCGTGGTCGTGTCGACGCGGGACTGCTCGTTGCAGCGCCGGCACCAGAAGCTGGTCGAGGAGGCGCCGGCGCCGTTCCTCACCGAGGAGCAGAACGCCGAGCTGTACCGCGCGTCGAAGGCGATCCTGCGCGAGGCCGGCTACGTCGGCGCCGGCACCTGCGAGTTCCTCGTCGGCAACGACGGCACCATCTCCTTCCTCGAGGTCAACACCCGGCTGCAGGTCGAGCACCCGGTGACCGAAGAGGTCACCGGCCTGGACCTGGTGCGCGAGATGTTCCGCGTCGCCGAGGGTGCCGAGCTCGGCTACGACGACCCGCCCGTGCGCGGGCACTCGCTGGAGTTCCGCATCAACGGCGAGGACCCGGGCCGCAACTTCCTGCCCACCCCCGGCACGGTCACCACCTTCCGCCCGCCGGCCGGTCCGGGCGTGCGCGTCGACGCGGGTGTCGAGGCAGGCAGCGTCGTCGGTCAGAACTTCGACTCCCTGCTGGCCAAGCTGATCGTCACCGGAGCGAGCCGGGAGCAGGCGGTGCAGCGAGCCCGCCGGGCGCTGGCCGAGTTCGAGGTCGACGGCCTGGCCACGGCCATCCCGTTCCACCGCGCGGTGCTGGACGACCCCGCGTTCGTGCCGGCCGAACCGGACACGCCCTTCACCGTGCACACCCGCTGGATCGAGACCGAGTGGGACAACCGCGTCGCGCCGTACGCCGGTTCGGGTGTCGACGACGCCGAGGCCGCGACGGTGCGCGAGCGGGTCACCGTCGAGGTCGGCGGCAAGCGGCTGGAGGTCGTGTTGCCCGGAGGCCTCGGTCTCGGCGCCAATCCCGGTGCCGCGGCCGCGAGCGGTCCGCAGCGTCGGCCCGCCCGCCGTGGCGGCGGCCGGTCAGGTGCCGCGTCCGCCGGCGGCGACGCGCTGGCCTCCCCGATGCAGGGCACCATCATCAAGGTCGTCGCCGAGGACGGGCAGGCGGTGGCCGAGGGCGACGTCGTCGTCGTGATGGAGGCCATGAAGATGGAGCAGCCCATCACCGCGCACAAGGCCGGGACGGTCTCCGGACTGTCCGCCGAAGTGGGCGCCACCATCGCCAACGGAGCGGTGATCTGCACCATCGTCAGCTGACACTCCTCCACCCCGTGATCATGGGGGAAGAGTCGCCGGTGCGGGCGCGTTGGCGGGTATGACACGTCAACGACCCGAGAGGATCTTTCATGCCCACACTGTCGGACACCGCCCGTGAGCTGTTCTCCCGCCCGATCCCCGGCTGGGCGACGGTACTCGACGCGGACGGACGGCCGCACAACTCCATCGTCTGGGTGGACGTCGACGGCGACGATGTCGTCTTCAACACCGCCGCGGGCCGGGTGAAGGAGCGGTACCTCCGCGAGAACGACGTCGTCTCGCTCAGCGTGCTGGACCCCGACAACGCCTGGCGGTGGGCCAGCGTCACCGGGCGCGCCACCCTGTCGACCGCCGACGGCGACGAGGTGATCGACCGGCTGGCGAAGAAGTACCTGGACGCCGACAGCTACCCCTTCCGCAAGGAGGGCGAGCAGCGCGTCACCGTGCGGGTGGCCGTGGACCAGGTGCTGGAAGAGACGTCCTGAGCCGGAGCCGCTGACCTGAATGCACGACGGCCGCGGACAGCCCCGCGGCCGTCGTGTTCAGGCCACTGTGTATTCAGGCCGCCGGGCGTTCAGGCCGCCGGCGTTCAGTCCGCCGTGGCCCAGCTGACCTGGACGTCGGCACCGAACAGTTCGCCGTAGCGCGCGGCCGCGGACGTGACGGCGGCCTTGGTGGCTGCGGAGACCTTCTCGAACGGCTCGACGGTGACGGTGAGCGTCGAGTTCTTCAGCTCGTGACCCCACACCCCGCGCACGACGCCGTCGACCACCAGCACAGGTGAGATCCAGCCGGCGGCACGCGACACCCGGTCGAGGTAGCCCTCGGGCACGGTGTGGACGCGGTTGCCGACCGGCGCGATGACGTACGGGTCGAAACCCGGCAGCAGCCACACCCCGCCGGCATCCTGCGGATCGGTCTGGAGCATGGCATCCAGGCCGGCCGGGGTGAGCCAGGAGGCGATGCCGTCGAGGTCGACCTCGACAATGACGTCGGCGTGGTCGGCGAACAGCCGGCGTGCCGCCGCCGGATCGATGCCCCACCAGCGACTGAAGTCGGTGTGCGTGGCCGGACCGTAGGTGTCGAGGAACCGGCCGATGACCGCGGCCATGGCGGTGTGCTCGTCCGGCTGGGAGTCCCAGGGAGCGTCCGGCAGCCAGCCGCGCGGGTCGGTGAACGTGACGTTGCGGTCTCGGTCTGGACCCGAGCACAGCAGGCCACCGGCCGCGGCCGGCTTGAAGATCTGACCCCAGCCCGACCGCATCGCCTTCTCGACCGCCGGCTTGCGCACCACCCGCAGGACCTCGGCCGACAACTCCTCCCGGGTGAGCACCCGGCCCGGCAGCACCTCGCCGATGACGTCGGTGACCCGGCGCAGGTCGGCACCGGTGATGCCGTGGTAGCGCTCCCAGGCGGGCGTGAGCTTCGGGAACTGGCGTTGCGCGAACGCGGCGACCAGCAGCGGCAGCTCCTCGGCCGGGAACAGGTGCAGGGTGCCGCGCATGCCCCAGGTGCGGACCAGCGTGCGGTCGGTCCACAACGCGGCCGCGGTGTCGCCGAGCGCATACGACGGGGTGCGCACCGCGGCGATCAACTCCGCCGTTGACGCCACTTGGGCATGCAGCCCCACCAGTCGCGACGCGGTGGCGAGCAGCCCCGGCGACGCCTCGGCGACATACTGCCGGCGCAACCGCCACGCCAGCGCCTGACCCCACGAGACCTTCTCCACAGCCACCATCGAACCACGCGGCACCGACAACGCCGAGCGCTGCGATCTTTTGCACAGGACCTGGCCGTGGCAGGACGCCGAAGACCGTGGATGATGGGTATATGTCGAGCGTCTACGACGATGCAGCCCAAGCCCTCCGCAACTCCAGGCTGTATGTCGCCCCGGAGGCGGCACGAGAACTCGAGGACGCCGGCCGTCCCTTCGACCGTTCGGCGCGAGCTGCTGCGGAGCAGACGCTGAGCAATGCGGACACACCCGTTTACATGGCGGTTCTCCCGGCCAGCGCCGAGAATGTCCGCAACGGTCTGCGCGACATGGCTCGAGGAGTCGGTGCTGATGGCACCTATGTCGCCGTGCTTCCGGACCTGCGGGCCAGCATCGACTCTACGGTCCTCAACTCCAGCGCGGTCCAGGAAGCGAGAGATGACGCCACGAACCTGGCGCGCGATGTCACCGGGTTCGTCGACGAGCTTGTCCCTCGGCTGGAGGAGCTCGCGGCTGACGGCGGCGCTGGTGGTGGCGGGGGCGGCGCACCGGCGGGCAACGGCGGTGGCGGGCTGCTTCCCCTGGCCATCCTGGCCGCCGCGGGCGGTGGCGGTTTCCTGCTGTACCGCCGCAACAAGCGCACCAAGGAACGCGCCCAGCTCGAGCAGGTGCGCGGCGCCTTGGAGGAGGACATCACCGCGTACGGCGAGCGGCTGTCCGCCATCGACCTGGACGTGCGCGACGACTCCCGGGCGCCGATCGAGGCGCGCCACGAGTACAGCCGCGCTCTCGACCTCTACGAGAACGCCAAGCTGTACTCCGAGCGTGCGGAGCGGCCCACCGACCTGAAGCCGGTCACCACGGCGCTGGAAGAAGGCCGCTGGCTGCTGGCCTGCGTCGATGCCCGGCTGAAGAACGAGCCCATCCCGGAGCGGCGGCTGCCGTGCTTCTTCGACCCGGGCCACGGTCCGTCGATCGAGGACATCGAGTGGGCGCCGCCCTACGGCGCGCCGCGCACCGTGCCGGCCTGCGCCGCCGACGCGCTGCGCATCAAGAACGGCGGCGACCCTGACGTGCGCATGGTGCCGGTCGGCGACGGCGAGCGGCGGCCCTACTACGACGCGGGGCCCGCGTACGGGGGTTGGGCCGGCGGCTACTACGGCGGCCTGCTGCCCGGCATGCTCATGGGCACGATGCTCGGTTCCGCGATGGCCGGCCCGGTCTACGTCGACGGCGGCGGCGACTTCGGTGGTGGCGGCGACGGTGGCGACTTCGGCGGCGGGTTCGACGGGGGCGACTTCGGCGGCGGATTCGGCGGCGGCGACTTCGGCGGCGGATTCGGCGACTGACCCGGATCCGGACGTAGACGCATGCCGACTCCTGACTTCATCCTGGCCCTGCGCGAGCACGTCGGCCACGACCTGCTGTGGCTGACCGGCGTGACCGCGATCGTCGTCGACGAGGACGGGCGGGTGCTGCTGCATCAGCGGTCCGACACCGGCGAGTGGTCGCTGGTCTCCGGCATCCTGGAGCCCGGTGAGCAGCCGGCGCACGCCGTCGTCCGCGAGGCGTACGAGGAGACGGGCGTGCACGTCGCTGTGGAGCGGATCACCAGCGTGGTCACCGACCCACCGGCGAGCTATCCGAACGGCGACCGCGTGCAGTTCCTCGACATCGCGTTCCGGTGCCGGCCGGTCGGCGGTGAGGCGCGGGTGAACGACGACGAGTCGCTGGCGGTGGCGTGGTTCGCGCCGGACGAACTGCCGGAGCTGTGGCCGCGTCATCGGCAGCGCCTCGAGCATGCGCTGAACGGCACCGGCCCGGACGCCTGGTTCGACCCGCCGCCGTCCCAGGTGATCGACAGGCCCTCGCTACCGCCGGCGGGGTAGCAACCCGCTGTCGATCACGTCGGTCAGGTGCGCAGGTGCAGCCGCCGGGCCGCTTCGGCCACCGACCCGGACAGCGACGGGTACACCGTGAAGGCCCGTGCCATCTGGTCCACGGTCAGGGACGCCTCGACCGCCAGCGAGATCGGGTGGATCAGCTCGCTGGCCCTGGGCGACACGACCACCCCGCCGACGATGATCCCGGTGCCGGGCCGGCAGAACAGCTTCACGAAACCGTCGTGGATGCCCTGCATCTTGGCCCGGGCGTTGGTGGCCAGCGGCAGCTTGACCGCGCGGGCGTCGATCTCGCCGGCGTCGACGGCGGCCTGACTCCAGCCCACGGTGGCGATCTCGGGCGCGGTGAAGACGTTGGCGGCGACGGTCTTGAGGTCCAGCGGTGTGACGGCGTCGCCGAGGGCGTGCCACATGGCCGTACGACCTTGCATCGCCGCGACAGAGGCGAGCATGTTGACGCCGGTGACGTCGCCGGCGGCGTAGACACCGCGGGCGGACGTGCGCGAGACCCGGTCGACCTTGACGAAGCCGCGCTCGTCCAGCGCGACCCCGCACTCGTCCAAGCCCAGGTCCTCGGTGTTCGGCACCGAGCCGACCGCCATCAGGCAGTGCGAGCCGCGCACGGTCCGTCCGTCGGTGAGGCTGACCAGGACGCCGTCGCCGTCGCGCCGGACCGACGCCGCGCGCGACCGGGACAGCACGGTGAGGCCCCGCCGGGCGAACACCTCTTCCAGGACGTAGGCGGCGTCGGCATCCTCTCCCGGCAGGACCCGATCGCGCGACGACACCAGCGTGACTTCGGAGCCGAGCGCGTTGTAGGCGCTGGCGAACTCCGCGCCGGTGACGCCGGAGCCGACGACCACCAGCCGCTCCGGCAGCTCGGTGAGGTCGTAGACCTGCTCCCAGGTCAGGATGCGCTCGCCGTCGGGCTCGGCCTCCGGCAGGATGCGTGGGCGCGCGCCGGTGGCGAGTAGCGCGACGTCGGCGACGAACTCGTGCGCGCCGTCGTCGACGACGACGCGGTCGCCCGGCGCCAGCCGGCCGGTGCCGCGCACGATCTGCACGCCGGCCTTCTCGACCGCAGCCGTCGTGTCGGCCGACTGTGCCTTGGCCAGCTCCAGCACCCGATGGTTGACACGGGCGAGGTCGACGCCGACCGGACAGTCGATGACCACACCGAGTTCGTCGGACTCCGCCGCCTCGGTGACCACCTCCGCCGTCGCGATCAGCGTCTTGCTGGGGACGCAGTCGGTGAGGACCGCCGACCCGCCGACGCCGTCGCGATCGACCAGGGTGACCTCCGCTCCGAGCTGCGCGGCCACCAGGGCCGCCTCGTAACCGCCAGGTCCGCCGCCGAGAATCGCCACACGTGTCACGTGGGCCATTGTTCCCCACTCGCGCCGATCCACCCCGTCGGTGCCCGACACGGCCCGGCATGGCACCCTGTCTTCGTGCCGTCGATACCCGATGACGACGCCGGCGAGGCCACGTCCGACGCCGGCGAGCCCACCGTGCGGCGCCGCAACTGGCGGCTGATCGGCTGGCTCGCCGCCATCACGATCGTGATCACCACGATCGACCAGCTGACGAAGGTTTGGGCGGAGTCCTCGCTGGCCGGCCGCGAGCCCATCGAGATCGTCGGCGACCTGCTGCAGCTGCGGCTGCTGTACAACTCCGGCGCGGCGTTCTCGATCGCGACCGGTATGACCTGGCTGCTCACGCTCATCGTCGCGATCGTCATCGTGGTGGTCCTGCGGGCGTCGGCCCGGCTCGGATCACCGGGCTGGACCGCAGCGCTGGGGATGCTGCTCGGCGGCGCGTTCGGCAACCTCATCGACCGGCTCTTCCGCGACCCCGGTTTCCCGGAGGGTCACGTCGTCGACTTCATCGACTACGGCGGCCTGTTCGTGGGCAACATCGCCGACATCGCGATCACCGGGGCGGCCGTGCTCATAGCGATCCTGACGTTGCGCGGCAGCACCATCGACGGCGTCACGCGGACCCCCGCCTCGGCGCCCGGCGGCACCGACGATCCCTCCTGACGGCTTCGTGCCTGTTCGTGAGTGGCCCTCTGAGCCGCCCGAGGTACAGTCGCCCGGTGACCGACGCCCTGGACGACCCCGGCCCGGCCGCCCGCGCCGCCGCCGACCACCTCGCCGCCGTCACCGGAGTGCCGCGCCATGACATCGCGCTGGTGCTCGGTTCCGGCTGGGGCGGCGCCGCGGACCTGATCGGCGAGACCGTCGCGGAGCTCCCCAGCACCGACGTCCCCGGCTTCGCCGCACCTGCTGTCGGCGGCCACGTCGGCACCATCCGCTCGATCCGGGTGGGCGACACCGGGCGGCACGCCCTGGTGCTGGGCTCGCGCACCCACCTGTACGAGGGCCGGGGTGTACGCGCGGTGGTGCACGGGGTGCGGACGGCCGCCGCGGCGGGGGTCTCCACGCTGGTGCTGACCAACGGCTGCGGCGGGCTGCGCGAGGAGTGGCCGGCCGGCACACCGGTGCTGATCAGCGACCACATCAACCTCACCGCGACATCGCCGCTCGAAGGCGCGACGTTCGTCGACCTCACCGACCTGTACGCCGCCCGGTTGCGCGCCGTGGCCCGCGAGGTCGACCCGTCGCTGCCCGAGGGCGTGTACGTCCAGTTCCGCGGGCCGCACTACGAGACGCCGGCGGAGGTGCGGATGGCCCAGCGCATCGGCGGCGACCTGGTGGGCATGTCGACGACGCTCGAGGCCATCGCCGCGCGCGAGGCCGGGGTGGAGGTGCTGGGCCTCTCGCTGGTCACCAACGCGGCCGCCGGCATCAGCGCGACCCCGCTGAGTCACGAGGAGGTCATCGAGGCCGGCCGCGCCGCCGGGCCTCGCATCAGCGCGCTGCTGGCCGCCGTGGTCGCCCGCCTCGTCTGAGGCGTCATGCCGGGGCAGGCTGGTCGGGGCCCTAGGATCGTGCGGAGCACGAGCGAGAGGACGACTGCCGGTGATGAGCGACGTGATCGACCACGCCCGCGCCTGGCTGGCCGACGACCCCGATCCGGTCACCCGTGCCGAACTGCAGGCTTTGGTGGAGCTGGCGGCGGACAGCGACGCGGAGGCTCAGGCCGATCTGGCCGATCGGTTCGCCGGCTTCCTGCAGTTCGGCACGGCCGGGCTGCGGGGCGCGATCGGCGCCGGCCCGAACCGGATGAACCGCGCCGTCGTCATCCGTACTGCCGCCGGCCTGGCCTCGTACCTGACCGACTCGCGCCCTCCGGTCGGCGGCAGCCGGCACCGGGTGGTCATCGGCTACGACGCCCGCTACGGCTCCTACGATTTCGCCGTCGACACCGCCGCCGTCATGACCGCGGCCGGGATCGAGGCGCTGGTCATGCCGCGGACGCTGCCGACGCCGGTGCTGGCGTTCTCGGTTCGGCAGCTGAACGCGGACGCCGGTGTCATGGTCACCGCGAGCCACAACCCGCCACAGGACAACGGCTACAAGGTGTATCTCGGCGGTCCGGACGGCGGTTCTCAGATCGTCTCTCCGGCCGACGCCGAGATCGCCGCGCGCATCGACGCCGTCGCCTCGGTGGCGTCGGTCCCGCGCGCCGAGAGCGGCTGGACGGAGATCGGCGAGGACGTCGTCGACGCCTACCTGGATTCCGCCGCCGCGGTCGCGGCGGCGGACGGTCCGCGCGGCGTGCGCATCGTCCTCACGTCCTTGCACGGTGTCGGCGGGGCGTCCGTCGTCGAGGCGCTGCGGCGGGCCGGCTTCACCGACCTGCACGCCGTGGCCGAGCAGGCTGAACCGGACCCCGACTTCCCCACCGTCGCGTTCCCGAACCCCGAGGAGGCCGGCGCCATCGACCTCGCGGTCGCGCTGGCCCGCGACGTCGATGCCGACCTCGTCGTCGCCAACGATCCCGACGCCGACCGGTGCGCCGTCGCGCTGCCCGTTCCAGCTCGTGACGGCGGCGGCTGGCGGATGCTGCACGGCGACCAGGTCGGCGCACTGCTGGGCGAGCACCTGGCGGCGACCGGCCGCGGCGGCGTGTTCGCGAACTCCATCGTCTCGTCCCGGCTGCTCGGCCGGATCGCGGCGGGCCATGGCGTGGACCACGCCGAGACGCTCACCGGGTTCAAGTGGATCTCCCGGGTGCCGAACCTGCGCTACGGCTACGAGGAGGCACTGGGTTACTGCGTCGACCCGGAGTCCGTGCGCGACAAGGACGGCATCTCCACCGCCGTGCTGGTGGCCGAGCTGGCAGCGGCCACTGCCGCGGCCGGCCGGACGCTCTGGGACCTCCTGGACGACCTCGCGCTGCGCCACGGCCTGCACGCGTCCGACCAGCTGTCGGTGCGCGTGGACGACCTGTCGCTGATCGCCGGCGCGATGGCCCGGCTGCGTGCCGCGCCGCCGGCGCGACTGGCCGGCTCCCCCGTCACAACCGCCGACGACCTCCTGGCCGGTGACGGCGGGCTACCGCCCACCGACGGGCTGCGCTACCTGACCGCCGACAGCTCCCGCGTCATCGTCCGGCCCAGCGGCACCGAACCCAAGCTGAAGTGCTACCTCGAGGTCGTCGTCCCGGTCACCGGACCGACCGACCTGGCCACGGCACGCGACGAAGCAGCCGGCCGGCTCGCCCAGCTCCGCACCGACGTCAGCGCCTCGCTGGGACTCTGACCCGGGCCGCCGAGTCGACGGCTGGTCCACCGGTTCGGGTTCTCGGTCCTGCTCGTGCCTGGCCCATCGACCTCTGGTCCGGGCGCGTGCAGGTCTGAACGCATCGGCGCGCTCAGACTCTCCCGCGCCGGTGGCGACCGCATGATCCTGACCGGCCACGCGGCCCCGGCCGCGCGACTCGGTCAGCGGCTGGCTGTGAACCGCCACCGTCCCGGATCCGTCGCCAGGAGGTCACTCAACCGCTGACCAGCCGCGCGGGGCCGCATGTCCATAGCAACAGCGTGGCCACTGATGGCGCCAGCGCGCTCAGACCTGCAGCGGGTCGGCATCCATGGTGAGAACCCCGCCCCCCGGGCGCCGACCGCGAGAGCCGCCGCTGTCCACAGGCACCCGAGATCGATGCCGTTGTCCACATTTCGTCTGTGCGCGCCGCCAAGGCCTCGACACGGGTGGTCGAATCGGTCCATGAGCGATGTGACCAGCACTTCAGACTCTCGAAACCCCGAGTTCGCCGGCTCGGACGAGCATACGAGTGATGCTGACCATGACACCTTTCCCTGGCGGGATCGGACCGTCGGAGACGGCAAGGCGGCGCCGCTCTGGACGGGTGGCGACAAGCCGGAATGGGGCCACCCGGCCGTCCGCGAAGGGTCGTTCGTGAATCCGTTGTTGTCGGCAGGTTCGGTGCTGCGTACTGCTCGTGCCTACGCCGGTTTGAGTCAGCGTGAACTCGCGGCGCGGACGGGCCATGCGCAGTCAACCATCGCGCGCATCGAGGCCGGCAGAACGTCGGCGCACTGGCCGGTGTTGTTCAGCTGCCTCGTCGCGTGCGGTCTGACCTTCGGCCTGCTCGCTCCGGACGGCGAGGTGATCGGCCATGAACCACTGGTTGTCGACCGGGACGCAGCGGGTCGCCGGTACCCCGCTCACCTGCGGGTCAGCCGGGTCGGGCACTGGGGGCAACCGTGGCGGTTCCGCCACTACGTTCCGGATGTGCGGGTGAAGACCCCGCCGTTCGCGTATCGGCGGCGACGCCGCAGCGGCGCGCCGAACCCGGTCCTCGCCCGTCGCCGTCTGCGGAGGATGGCACTGCGCGGCCTAGACTCGGCAGGGTGACCGTGCTTTCCGCGCTCGACGACGCGCGCCTGTCCGACATCACCTCCTCGGAGGCGTCGCTGCGGCGCTTCCTCCATGGGCTGCCCGGGGTCGACCAGGTCGGCGCCGAGGCCCGAGCCGCCACGCTGGCCACCCGTTCCATCAAGACCACCGCGAAGCAGTTCGCCATCGACCTCGCCATCTCGATGATCGACCTGACCACGCTGGAAGGCCAGGACACTCCGGGCAAGGTCCGGGCACTGTGCTCGAAGGCGCTGCGGCCTGACCCGTCCGACCGTGACGTCCCGCGCGTCGCCGCCGTCTGTGTGTACCCGGACCTGGTGGCCACCGCGGTGGAGGCCCTGGGCGGCGCCGAGCGGACGGTCAAGGTGGCCAGCGTCGCCACCGGGTTCCCGTCCGGTCGCACCAGCCTCGCGGTCAAGGAGGCCGACACCCGCGATGCGGTCGCCGCGGGCGCCGACGAGGTCGACATGGTCATCGACCGGGGCGCGTTCCTGGCCGGCCGGTACGGTCAGGTCTTCGACGAGATCGTCGCGGTCAAGCGGGCCTGCGCCCGCGACGGCGCGGATGGTGCGCACCTGAAGGTGATCCTCGAAACCGGCGAGCTGGCGACGTACGACAACGTGCGCCGGGCGTCGTGGCTGGCCATGCTGGCCGGGGCCGACTTCATCAAGACCAGCACCGGCAAGGTGGCGCCGGCCGCCACCCTCCCGGTGACCCTGGTGATGCTAGAGGCGGTACGCGACTTCCGCGACACCACCGGGCGCCAGGTCGGGGTCAAGCCGGCCGGCGGCATCCGCACCAGCAAGGACGCCATCAAGTATCTGGTGCTGGTGAACGAGACCGTGGGCGAGGACTGGCTGGATCCGGACTGGTTCCGCCTCGGGGCCTCCAGCCTGCTCAACGACCTGCTCATGCAGCGGCAGAAGCTGCGCACCGGCCGCTATGCGGGTCCCGACTACTTCACGCTCGACTAGAGGCGGCACCACGATGACGAAGTTCGAGTACGCGCCCGCACCGGAGTCCCGCGCGATCGTCGACATCAAGAGCTCGTACGGGCTGTTCGTGAACGGCGAGTTCGTCGAGCCGGTGGACGGCACGTCGTTCAAGTCGGTGAACCCGGCTACCGAGGAGGTCCTCGCCGAGATTGCGCAGGCCGGGGCGGCCGACGTCGACGCCGCCGTGCAGGCCGCCCGTCGTGCTCACGATAAGGTCTGGTCGAAGCTGTCCGGGCGCGACCGCGGCAAGTACCTGTTCCGCATCGCCCGGATCATCCAGGAGCGTGCCCGCGAACTGGCCGTGCTGGAGTCCATCGACAACGGCAAGCCGATCCGCGAGTCCCGCGACGTCGACGTCCCGCTGGTCGCCGCGCACTTCTTCTACTACGCGGGCTGGGCGGACAAGCTGCGCTGGGCCGGCGCCGGTCCCGAGCCGCGGCCGTACGGTGTCGCCGCACAGGTCATTCCGTGGAACTTCCCACTGCTCATGCTGGCGTGGAAGATCGCGCCGGCGCTCGCGGCCGGCAACACCGTCGTGCTCAAGCCGGCCGAGACGACACCGCTGACCGCGCTGCTGTTCGCCGAGATCTGCCAGCAGGCCGAGCTGCCGCCGGGCGTCGTGAACATCGTGACGGGCGCCGGCGACACCGGGCGGTCGCTGGTCGAGCACCCGGGGGTGGACAAGGTCGCGTTCACCGGATCGACGGAGGTGGGCAAGCAGATCGCCCGCAGCGTCGCCGGTACGGCGAAGACGGCCACCCTCGAGCTGGGCGGCAAGGCGGCGAACATCGTGTTCGACGATGCCCCGATCGACCAGGCCATCGAAGGCATCGTCAACGGCATCTTCTTCAACCAGGGCCACGTGTGCTGCGCCGGGTCGCGGCTGCTGGTGCAGGAGTCCGTCTACGACGACGTGCTCGACCGGCTCAAGCGGCGGCTGACCACGCTGCGAGTCGGCGACCCGCTGGACAAGAACACCGACATCGGCGCGATCAACTCCGCCGAGCAGCTCACCCGCATCCGGGAACTGTCCGAGGTGGGCGAGGCCGAAGGCGCCGAGCGGTGGTCGCCCGAGTGCGACCTGCCCGCCCGCGGCTACTGGTTCCCGCCGACGCTGTTCACCGGCGTCAGCCAGGCGCACCGGATCGCCCGCGAGGAGATCTTCGGGCCGGTGCTGTCGGTACTGCCGTTCCGTACCCCGGCCGAAGCGGTCGAGAAGGCGAACAACACGCCGTACGGATTGTCCGCCGGCGTGTGGACCGACAAGGGCTCCCGCATCCTCTGGATGTCGCAGCAGCTGCGCGCCGGCGTCGTCTGGGCCAACACGTTCAACCGGTTCGACCCGACGTCGCCGTTCGGCGGATACAAGGAGTCCGGTTACGGCCGTGAGGGCGGCCGGCACGGTCTGCTGGCATACCTGAAGTCGGAGGCCGCGTGATGGCTGGAGCAGCGACGAGCGAGAAGCGGGGCGTGACCGAGTGACAGAGCGACTCGCGGTGAAGAAGACCTACAAGCTGTACGTCGGCGGCAAGTTCCCGCGCTCGGAATCGGGCCGGTCCTACGAGGTCACCGACGCCAAGGGCCGGTTTTTGGCCAACGCGGCCTGGGCATCCCGCAAGGACGCCCGCGACGCCGTCTCCGCCGCCCGTAAGGCGTTCGCCGGCTGGTCCGGCGCGACGGCATACAACCGCGGCCAGGTGCTCTACCGGGTGGCAGAGGTGATGGAGGGCCGGCACGGGCAGTTCGTCGACGAGGTCGCCGCCGGTGAAGGGCTGGCCCGAGGGAAAGCCGAGAAGCTCGTCGACGAGGCCATCGACCGCTGGGTCTGGTACGCGGGCTGGTCGGACAAGATCGCCCAGGTGGTCGGGTCCAGCAACCCCGTGGCCGGGCCGTACTTCGACTTCTCCGTGCCGGAGCCGACCGGCGTGGTCGCGGTGCTGGCACCGCAGCGCTCGTCTTTGCTCGGGCTGGTGTCGGTGCTGGCGCCGGTCATCGTCGGCGGCAACACCGCGGTGGTGACGGCGTCGCTGGAGCGGCCGCTGCCGGCCATCACGCTGTCGGAGGTGCTGGCGACGTCCGACGTCCCCGGCGGCGTGGTGAACATCCTCACCGGCCGGGTCGGCGACACCGCCCCGACGCTGGCCGCGCACATGGACGTCAACGCCGTCGACCTCACCGGAGCCGCCGGCGACCCCGAGCACGCCCGCGAGCTCGAGCTGGCCGCCGCCGACAACCTCAAGCGGGTAGTGCGCACGCCCGAGGCCGAGCCCGACTGGACCGTCGAGCCCGGTCTGGAGCGCATCACCGCTTACCTGGAGACGAAGACCGTCTGGCACCCCGTCGGCAGCTGAACCGCTGTCATTCCACCGGAGCCGGGACCGGCGTCTCCACCGGAGCCGGGACCGGCGTCTCTACAGGGGCCGGAGTTTCGACCGCGCCCGGCAGCAGGTCGCCCAGTGGCGGCTCCAGAACCGGCTCGGCACAGCTGCCGTCCGGCTCGACGCCGACGGTGAACCGCGGGAACACGTGCTCACCCCACGGGTTGGCTTCGACGAACGTCTGCTCCGGGTAGGCGCCGTCATAGCACTGCTCGACCCAGCCGAGGTCGATCGGCCTCCCGTCCTGGTCGTAGAGGCGGACGTTCTCCAACAGAGTGCCGTCGGCGCCGTAGGCGAAGATGTTCGTCACCGCGACGCCGTCAGTGGTGTAGAAGCCGGGCTCGAACTGGTTGTAGCCGCTGTCCACGTACTCGACCCGCGGAACCGCAAACCCGCCGATCACATTGACGGCTACCAGCAGCCCGCCGACGGCCAGGCCGGCGTTGGCCAGCTGCATCGCCAGCCGCGTCCGGCCCTCGACCTGCCCGTCGACGGTGCGGCGGCCGAGCCACACCGAACCGACCAGCGCGGCCAGGAACACCAGCGCCCCGGTCGAGGCGCTGCTGGTGATGTACGCGACGATCAGGCCGAGCGCCACCGCCCTGGCCACCCACCAGGCCGGACGCAGCGACCGGCCGAATTCGATGGCCGGGGTACCCCATGGCGTCCCCCGCATCCACTGCTCGACCTGCATGAGCAACGACGCGCCGGGGAGCTGGCGCAGTTCGGCCATCGGGTCGTCGCGGCCGGCCACCAGCAGTTGCGCCCCCGCCATCGCCAGCACCCCGGCGACCAAGGCCGGCACCGCGAAGAACGCGGGTGCACCGCTCAGCCCGAGCACCACGTCGATCAGCGACAGCGCCCCGAGTCCGAGCGCCACCACGGTGAAGAACGACACCAGGAACCGGAACAACCGGCGGCCGAACCCAGTGCCCTGGGCCGTGCCGGCCGGCGTCGGCTCCGGCAACCCGGCGGCGGAACGCAGCTCGGCCGCGTATGCCGCCGGCGCTCCCAACCGCTCGACCAGTTGGCCGAGCGTGACGTCGTCGCCGAACTCGGCCGCCACCTGTTCCAGGTGTTCGCGGACGTCTTCGGCGATCTCTGCGATCTCGTCCGCCGGCAGGTCGACGAGTTCCTCGCGGACCGTCGCGACATAGCTCGCGACAGCCGGGTGGGTGGTCCTCACGCCGCCTCCTTCGTGGCTTGGTCGACCAGGTCCGTCAGTACCCCGGCGAACTCCCGCCAGGTCTTGGCCGAGCGCCGCAGCAGGTCCCGGCCGGTGCCGTTGAGGCTGTAGTACTTGCGGTGCGGGCCCTCCTCGGAGGGGACGACGTACGTGGTGAGCGCGCCGGCGCTGTAGAGCCGCCGCAGTGTCCCGTACACCGAGGCGTCGCCGACCTCGGTCAGCCCGGCCGCTCGCAGCCGCCGGACGACGTCGTAGCCGTAGCCGTCCTCCTCGCGCAGCACGGCGAGCACAGCCAGGTCGAGAACCCCCTTGAGCAACTGACTGGTGTCCATGGTCATCCCCTCTCCTGTGCGGAGGACAGTATTACGCGAACCGCAGTACTGCGTAGTCGACACGCCGCCTCGTGAGTAGCCGCGAGCTGCCTGGTCGGCGATGGGTGCCGGGCACCTTTGCAATGAGCACCTATACGCACCAGCCCCGCCGACTCGCCGGACGCCGTGATGGCGGGTGGTTTGGTGGTGCTCTGGCGCCACCAAACCACCCGCCATCGCCCAGCTTCGTACGCCTGCGGCCGCCTAAGACGACCGCCGGCCTGCCGGCGCTGCACGGCTCATGCTGGTCGTCACGGACGAATCCGGCAAAGTCATCCGCCCCATGGAGGTCTGGGACGAGACTCGCGACGGGGGGTGGGAAGGCGGTTCCAGGCGCACCTCGACCTCATCCTCGATCCGCGCGCCGGCGACTGATGGGCCGATCGTTACGGCCTGGCTCGTCCGCCGGAGACCTATCACCGCAGCAGGGCGTGGCGCGACGCTCGCCGCCGCCGATGGGAAGTGCGAGTCGAACAGTTCCGCAACCATCCGCCGCCACCGATCGTGTGAGGCGCCCCGACCATAGGCTCGGGGCATGCGCGGACGCGGGTTGTTGCTGGCGGCGCTCGTCGCCGTCACGGTGGCCGGCTGTGCGGACGAAGCCGGCCCCGACGACGACGCCGGCTCGCCGCCCGCGCCTCCCCCGACACCCACGACCACGCCGACGGCGACGGCACTGTCGCCGCCGCACACACCGGCACCCACCGCAGAGCCGGAGACCGGGCCGGTCACGCTGGCGTTCGCCGGCGACATCCACTTCGAAGGGGTGCTGCGGGCGCGGCTCGACGACCCGGCCACGGCGCTCGCCCCCATAGCCGGCCAACTCGGCGCCGCGGACCTCACCGTCGTCAACCTGGAGTCGTCGGTGGGCAGCGGTGGCACGCCGGAGCCGGGCAAGCGCTACACCTTCCAGGCACCGCCGGCCGCACTGGCCGCCCTGCAGAGCGCCGGCGTCGACGTCGTGACCATGGCGAACAACCACGCCATGGACTTCGGCCCGGACGGTCTGAGCGACACGCTGGCGGCGGCCGCGGCGGCCTGGCCGGGCCTGGACGTCGTCGGGGTCGGCGCCGACGCGGCCGAAGCGTTCGCGCCCGCGATCCGCGACGTCGGCGGCACCACGGTCGCGGTCCTCGGCGCCAACGTCCCCGACGACCCGGGCGCCGACCCGACCGCCCACTGGGCCGCGACCGACACGTCCGCCGGGGTGGCGACGGCGTTGGATCCGGCGCCGCTGCTGAGCGCGGTCGCCCGGGCGCGGGCCGTCGCCGACATCGTCGTCGTCTACCTGCACTGGGGCGTGCAGGGCGACAGCTGCCCGAGCCCGTCACAGACCGCGCTGGCGGCATCCCTCAGTGAGCCCGCGACCGGCGCGGACGTCGTCGTCGGCAGCCACACCCACCGGCTGCAGGGCGCCGGCCGGCTAGGAGCGGACGGCGCCTACGTGGCGTACGGGCTGGGCAACTTCGTCTGGTACACGCAGAGTTCCGACGCCGCCGCGACCACCGGAGTGCTGACCCTCACCGTCGACGACGGCGCGGTGACCGGCGAGGCGTGGGCCCCGGCCCGGATCGGCGCCGACGGACTTCCGGTGTTCGCCAGCGGCGCCGCGGCCGAGCGGTTGACCGCCGACCGCGACGCGCTGCGCGAATGCGCCGGGCTCACCGCGCTGCGGTGAACCGCCGCAGCCGCAGGCTGTTGGACACCACGAACACCGAGGAGAACGCCATCGCCGCACCGGCCAGCATCGGGTTCAACAGGCCGGCTGCCGCGAGCGGCAGCGCCGCGACGTTGTAGGCGAACGCCCACACCAGGTTGCCCTTGATGGTGGTCAGGGTGCGCCGGGCCAGCCGGATGGCGTCGGCCGCGGCGTGCAGATCACCGCGGACCAGCGTCAGATCCGACGCCTCGATCGCGACGTCGGTGCCGGTGCCCATGGCCAGGCCGAGGTCGGCCTGGGCGAGCGCGGCCGCGTCGTTGACGCCGTCGCCGACCATCGCGACGACCTTGCCCTCCGCCTGCAGCCGCTTGACGACGTCGACCTTGTCGGCCGGCAGCACCTCCGCCACGACGTCATCGATACCGACCTGCCGCGCCACGGACTGTGCGGTCGCCTCGTTGTCGCCGGTCAGCAGGATCGGCGTGAGCCCGAGGGCGCGCAGCCGGGCCACGGCGTCCGCGGAGGTCGGCTTGACCGCGTCGGCGACCACGATGACGCCGCGGGCGGCGCCGTCCCAGCTGACGACGGCCGCGGTGCGGCCTTGCGCCTCGGCCCGTTCCATCGCCTCGGCGAGCGACGGCGGCACCGGCTGCGACCACTCGGCCAGCAGACGGGGGCGCCCGACCAGGACCGCGCGGCCCTCGACCACACCCTGTACGCCCAGGCCCTCCAGGTTGCGGAAGTCCTCCACGCCAGGCAGGGCACCCAGCCGCGACTCGGCCCCGTCGGCGATCGCCCGGGCGATCGGGTGCTCGGAGGCGCTCTCCAGCGCGCCGGCGACCCGCAGCACCTCGTCAGGGTCCGCATCGTCGGCAGCCACCACATCGAGCAGCGCCATGGTCCCGGTGGTGACGGTTCCGGTCTTGTCGAGGACGACGGTGTCGACCCGGCGGGTGGACTCCAGAACCTGCGGGCCCTTGATGATGATGCCGAGCTGGGCGCCGCGACCGGTGCCGACCAGCAGCGCCGTCGGCGTGGCCAGGCCCAGCGCGCACGGGCAGGCGATGATCAGCACCGCGACCGCGGCGGTGAAGGCGGCGGCCGCGCCGCCGCCGGTGCCAAGCCAGAACCCGAGCGTCCCCGCGGCCAGCGCGATGACGATCGGGACGAAGATCCCGGAGACCCGGTCGGCGAGCCGCTGCACCTCGGCCTTGCCGCTCTGCGCGTCCTCGACCAGCTTCGCCAGCTGTGCGAGCTGAGTGTCCGAACCGATGCGGGTGGCCCGCACGACCAGCCGGCCGTGCGCACTGACGGTGGCGCCGACGACGGTGTCACCGGGACCCACCTCGACGGGGACGGACTCGCCGGTGAGCATGGAGACGTCGACCGCCGACGCGCCCTCGGTGACGACACCGTCGGTGGCGATCTTCTCCCCCGGCCGGACCACGAACACGTCGCCGACGGCGAGTTGGTCGGCCGGGATGCGCTCCTCGCGGTCGCCGCGCAGGACGGAGACCTCCTTCGCGCCCAGCTCCAGCAGAGCGCGCAGTGCGGCACCCGCCCGCCGCTTCGACCTGGCCTCGAAATAGCGCCCGGCCAGGATGAACGTGGTGACCCCGGCGGCGACCTCGAGGTAGATGTTGCCCTCGCCGTCACCGCGGGAGATGGTCAGTTCGAACGGGTGCTCCATGCCCGGCATGCCGGCCGTGCCGAGGAACAACGCATACAGCGACCAGCCGAGGGCGGCCAGCGTGCCCATCGACACCAGTGTGTCCATGGTGGCGCTGCCGTGCCGCAGGTTGGCCCAGGCGGCTCGGTGGAAAGCCGCGCCGCCCCAGACCACCACGGGCGCCGCGAGCGTGAGCGACAGCCACTGCCAGTAGTCGAACTGCAGGGCCGGGATCATCGACATCGCGACGACCGGAACGCTGAGGACCGCGGTCACGATCAGCTTGTCGCGCAGCGCGCGCACCGGGTCCGGGCGGCCGTCATCGTCGGCGGTCGCACCGGCATCGGCGGCCGGCGGCTCGGGCAGCCGGGCGGTGTAACCCGCGGCCTCGACGGCCGCGATGAGCTGCGCGGTCTCGACGCCGTCGCCGTAGCTCACGCGCGCTTTCTCCGTCGCGTAGTTGACACTGGCCTCGACGCCGTCGAGCCGGTTGAGCCGCTTCTCCACCCGGGCCGCGCAGGACGCGCAGGTCATGCCGCCGATCTCGAGGTCGACGGTGGCGAAGCTCATGAATCCTCCCCGTAGGTCGCGGCGCCGTCGGCGTGCATGGTGAACTCGGCGGTACGCACGACGCCGTCGTGCTTGAAGTCCAGGAACAGGCGGTAGTCGCCGGCCGATGCGGCGGTGGCGTAGAAGGCGATGTCCGGCCCGGGCGCGGTGGTGCCGTCGCCGGGTTCGCCCTCCGGGTGGACGTGCAGGTAGGCGAGGTCGCCGTCGCGCAGCGCCACCAGGTGGCCATAGGCACCCAGGTACGGCTCCAGGTCGGTGACCGGTTGACCGTCGCGGCTGACCGACAGGGTGAGTTTGGACTCCTCACCCGGGTGCAGGTCGCCGTCCAGGGTGACGGTGTAGCCGTCGACCTCGGCGGTGGCGGACGGCGCCGGCAGCGCGGCCGGCTGGTAAGCACCGGCGACGGCGAGGTCCACGCCCAGCACCAGCCCGTCGTCCTCGCCGGCGGGGACGAAGTCGGCGAACAGCTTCCATTCGCCCGGCGTCAGGGCCAGCGGGATGCTCCAGGTGCCCGCGGCGTCGCGGACCGGGTGCACGTGCTGGTAGCCGGTGAGGTCGCGACGGACGGCGATGAGGTGCAGCTCTTCCTCGTGGGACTCGGTGAACGCCGTGACGGCGTCGCCGTCGGGTCCGAGGATCCGGAAGGACAGCGGCGTGGCCGGTCCGGCCGGCAGGGCGGCGGCATCGAGCGCGAATGTGTAGCCGTTCTCGGACACCATGAGTCCTCCGGGCAGGTGGGCCGCCGCTGCCTCGCCGCCGTGGTCGCCGCCACCGTCGTCGTGGGTGTCTGCAGGCTCGTCGCCGTGGGCGTCGGCAGGCGCGTCGTCGTGTTCGGCTTCGGCCGCGGCGGGTTCGTCGTCGACGCCGATCGGCCCGGCCGCGCGGCCGAGGCCGGCGGCCAGACCGAACACGCCGGCCAGGCAGAGTGCGTAGACGCCGAGCTTGGCGGGAGCGTTCATGAGGTGCGCTCCTCGCCCGCGGCTCAGGACCCGGCGAGCTGGTAGCCGGCCTCTTCGACCGCAGCCCGCACAGTGTCGTCCGTCAGTGGAGCGTCACTGGTGACGTCGACCGCGCCACTGGCGAGGTTCACGTCGACCTGGGTGACACCGTCGATGCGGCCCACCTCTTCGCGGACCGAGCTCACGCAGTGCCCGCAGGTCATGCCGACGACGGTGTAGGTGGACGTGGTCATGGCGAAACCCCTTCTGCCGTGATGGTGTGGGATGGTCAGGACCGCACGAGACGGGCGATGGCGTCCGACGCTTCCTTGACCTTGATGTCGGCCTCCGGACCACCGGCCCGCGCGGCCTCGACCACGCAGTGCGCCAGGTGCTCCTCGAGCAACCCGAGCGCCACCGACTCCAGCGCCTTCGTCATGGCCGACACCTGCGTCAGGATGTCGATGCAGTACTTCTCCTCCTGCACCATGCGCTGCAGCCCGCGAGCCTGCCCCTCGATGCGGCTGAGCCGCTTGAGGTAGTCGTCCTTGCGGTTGATGTAGCCGTGCGTGGCGTGTGCATCGGCCGGCGTCTCGGTCATGGCGGTCCCTTTCCTTCGAGCGATACCCACCAGAACCATACCCCGGTGCGGTACCCCTCACTGCTTTGAACCGTACACTACCCCCCTAGGGTATGTCGAGTGGTGTGGCTCACCGGTACGACGCGGCAGGCCGGCCGGGTGGCGTGCCAGACTTGGGGCCCGTGCACCGTGTCGTCCTCCTCGCCGGCCCGTCAGGCAGCGGCAAGTCCAGGCTGGCCCGCGAGAGTGGGCTGCCGGTCCTGAACCTCGACCACTTCTACCGCGACGGCGACGACCCCGACATGCCCCGCCGGCTCGATCTCGGCATCGTCGACTGGGACGATCCGCGCGCGTGGGACGCCGGGCGCGCCGTCGACACGCTCACCGAGCTGTGCCGCACCGGCTCGGCGCGGATCCCGGTCTACGACATCGCGCACGACCGCACCACCGGCAGCGAGCCGTTCACCGTCGGGGCCGCGCCGGTGTTCGTCGCCGAAGGGCTGTTCGCGGCGGAGATCGTGCGCGAATGCCGCTCCCGCGGCATCCTGGCCGATGCCATCGTCCTGCACCGCAAGCCGTGGAAGAACTTCGTGCGCCGCCTCACCCGCGACCTCGCTGAGCGCCGCAAACGGCCGCTCACCCTGCTGCGCCGAGGCCTGGCCCTGCTCCGGGCCGAGCGGGCCGTGCTGCGCCGGCAGCGCGAGCTCGGCGCCCGCCCGGCCGACGCCGCACACGCGCGGGAGGCCCTCAGGGTCGCTGCCGAGTCGCCGTCCGGGATGCCCTGACCGGGGATATCCGGGTCCGCCCATCCTCGAGGGGGACGTTTGAGATGCCGTCCGCGGCCTACCGTTGAGGTATGAGTACAAGCGACTACTACCCCACCGCCAGCCGCGGCGGGTTGGTGCGTCCGCGCGGTAACCGGATGATCGCCGGTGTGTGCGCGGGCCTGGCCCACCGCTTCGGCATGAAAACCCGAACCGTCCGCATCCTGGCCCTGGTGTCGTGCCTGCTGCCCGGCCCGCAGGTGCTGGCCTACATCGCCATGTGGATCATCATGCCCAACGAGGACTGACCACCGCCCGAGCACCTGCGTGACTCGCCGCACAGGACCACCGATCGCCGCGTATCCCGAGATAGCCTCACGAGGTGGTTCGCAGCGTCTACGTGGCCTCGGTGACCGGTGAGACCGGAAAGTCCACCGTGGCGCTAGGCACGCTGGAAGCGCTGACCCGGCGCATCGGCAGGGTCGGGGTGTTCCGCCCGGTGGTGCGCTCCGGCCGGCAGCCGGACTACGTGCTCGAGCTGTTGCTCGCGCACGACGGCGTTGACCTGCCCTACGACGACTGCGCCGGTGTCACGTACGAGGACGTGCACGCCGACCCCGATGCAGCCATGAGCACCATTCTCAGCCGCTACCGCGCGGTGGCGTCGCAGTGCGAGGCCGTGGTCGTCGTCGGCAGTGACTACACCGACGTCGACAGCCCGACGGAGTTCTCCTTCAACGCCAGGGTGGCGGCCAACCTCGGCGCGCCGGTCGTGCTGGTGCTCAACGGCCACGACCGCACCGCCACCGACCTGGCCGCCGTCGCCGAGCTGGCGACCTCGGAGCTCGCCGCCAACTACGGCACCCTGGCCGCGGTGGTGGCCAACCGGGTGCCGCCGGCGGCCCTCGACGACGCCCGCGCGGCGCTGAGCGGGTACGGCCCGGCGTTCGCCCTGCCGGAGGAGCCGCTGCTGTCCGCGCCCACCATGGGCGATCTCGTCCAGGCCGGCGGCGGCGCGCTGTTCCGTGGCGCCCCGGAACGTCTCGGCCGCGAGGTGAGCGGCCTGGTGGTAGCCGGGATGACGTTGCCGAACGTGCTGGACCGGCTGGCCGACGACGCCGTCGTCATCACTCCGGCCGACCGCAGCGACGTGCTGCTCGGGGTCCTGCTGGCGCACGCGTCGAAGACCCTGCCGACGCTGGCCGGCATCGTGCTCAACGGCGGATTCGACCTGCCGCCGCAGGTGGTGCAGCTCATGGACGGCCTGGACCTGGAGCTGCCGATCGCGACGATGCCCGGCGACACCTTCGGCACTGCGACCCGGCTGGCGGCGGTCCGCGGCCGCCTCACCCACGGCGCCACCCGCAAGGTGCAGACGGCGCTGGCCCTGTTCGACCGGCACGTCGAGGCCGGTGACCTGCTGGACCGCCTCGACGTCACCCGCAGCAGCGTCGTGACGCCCCTGATGTTCGAGCACGACCTCATCGACCAAGCGAAAGCTCAGCGCCAGCACATCGTGCTCCCCGAGGGCGAGGAGGAGCGGGTGCTGCGGGCCGCCGACACGGTGCTGCGCCGCGGCATCGCCGAGCTCACCTTGCTGGGCCGCCCTGACGACGTCCGCGCTGCCGCCGACCGGATCGGGGTGGACATCGGTGTCGCCGACGTCATCGACCCGCGTGAGAGCGAGCTGCGCGGCCGGTTCGCGCACGAGTACGCCCGGCTGCGCGCCCACCGCGGTGTCACTCAGGAGGCCGCCTGGGACCAGGTGGCCGACGTGTCGTACTTCGGCACGATGATGGTGCAGCAGGGTCTGGCCGACGGCATGGTGTCCGGCGCGGCGCACACCACCGCGCACACCATCCGGCCGGCGTTCGAGGTGGTCAAGACACCGCCCGGGGTGTCCATCGTGTCCAGTGTCTTCTTCATGTGCCTGCGCGACCGGGTGCTGGTGTACGGCGACTGCGCGGTCAACCCGGACCCGACAGCCGAGCAGCTGGCCGACATCGCCATCTCGTCGGCGGCCACCGCGGCGCAGTTCGGGGTGGAGCCGCGGGTCGCGATGCTGTCGTACTCGACCGGGGAGTCCGGCACCGGGTCGGACGTGGACAAGGTGCGGGCGGCGACGGCACTGGTTCGCGAGCGCCGGCCGGACCTGGAGGTCGAGGGCCCGATCCAGTACGACGCCGCGGTGGACGCGAGCGTCGCCCGCGCCAAGCTGCCCGGCAGTGAGGTGGCCGGCCGGGCCACGGTGTTCGTGTTCCCCGACCTGAACACCGGCAACAACACCTACAAGGCCGTACAACGCAGCGCCGGCGCGGTGGCGGTGGGGCCGGTGCTGCAGGGTTTGAACCGGCCGGTGAACGACCTGTCGCGCGGCGCGCTGGTACGCGACATCGTCAATACGATCGCGATCACGGCGATCCAGGCCCAGTCGGCGAGGGCCTCGTGAGCACGAGAGCCGCCGGTTGGTGGGCGGATGCCGTCCCCGCCCGCCTCGCTCGTTCCTCGCTCGGACGCCCGCGCCTACCCCTGACGGCATCCGCCCACGAACCGGCTACGCTAACCGCGGGCCAGCGCCAGGATGTCGTTCACCTGCGCCCGCGCGATCTCGACGTCGGGCATCGGGTACAGCCCGACGCTGCGCACACCGGCGTCGTCGAGCGCCTGCAGGTGCGCGGCGGCGTCGTCCAGGGTGCCGACCGGCGCCATCTCGGCCCACCAGTGCGGCGGGATGGTGGCCAGCCCGTCCAGGCCCTTCTCGGCGTAGCGGGCGGCGAGGTCGGCGTGGAACGGCAGCGTGGTGAGGCTGGGCGAGGGGTGGTCGAGCTGCCGGCCCAGCCATGGCGCCATGGTGCGGTACGCCTCGGCGCGTTCCCTGGCCACGCACAGCACGCCGAACACGGCGACGTGGAAATCGTCGGCGCTGCGGCCGGCCTGCTCCAGCGACCAGCGCACGTACGACGCGCCGGCCGGCTCGGCCAGCACCAGGCCCCCGGCAACCCGGCCGGCCATGGCCAGCGACTTCGGCCCGCGCACCCCGGCCAGCAGCGGCGGCGGCTCGGCCGGCGGCTGGTCGAGCTGGACGTCGTCGAGGTGCACGTACTGACCATGCATGGTCAGCTTCTCACCCGCCAGCAGCCGGTCGACCGCGACCATGACCTCTTCCAGCGCGGTGAGCGGGGAGGCCGGACGCACGCCCATCTGGCCCATCCACGACTGCACGCCGTGCCCGATGCCCGGCAGCAACCGGCCCGGGCCGAGCCCGTCGAGGGTGGCGATCTCCATGGCCGTGACGGCGGCGGTGCGCACCACCGCGGGCAGGATACCCACGCCGACGGTGAGCCGTTCGGTGACGCTCAGCGCCGCCGCGGCCAGGCTGGGCCCGGAGGTGAAGAAGCAATCCTCGATGACCCACAGCTGACCGGCGCCGCCCTGGTCGAGCGAATGGGCGACCTCGGTGACGAAGCCGGGTGGGAACGTCCGGTCGAAGCACATTCCGATCTGGAGCTGGTTGCTCGGCATGCCGGCAGACTAACGCTCCCCTCCGACAGGAACGGACGACACCGATGACCTCGACCGTCCTCGTGCTGAACTGCGGCTCGTCGTCGATCAAGTACCAGTTGATCGACCCGTCCGGGCCGACCGTCCTGGCCAAGGGCATCGCCGAACGCATCGGCGAACCGGACGGACGAGTCCGGCACGAAATCGGCGACGACGTCGACGAACGCGACGCCGAGCTGGCCGACCACGCCGCCGCCCTGGACGACATCGTCACGGCGTTCGACGCGACCGGCGGGCTGGCCGAGCGCGACCTCGCCGCCGTCGGACACCGGATCGTGCACGGCGGGGACCGGTTCTCCGAGCCCGTGCTGGTGGACGATGACGTCGAAGAGGTCATCGAGGAGCTGGCGCCGCTGGCCCCGCTGCACAATCCGCCCGGGCTGACCGCGCTGCGGCTGGCCCGGCGCGCGCTGCCGGACCTGCCGCACGTGGCGGTCTTCGACACCGCGTTCCACCAGAGCCTGCCGCCGTCGGCATACACGTACGCCCTGGACCGCGAGCTGGCCTCGACGCACCGGGTGCGCCGGTACGGTTTCCACGGCACGTCGGTGTCCTACGTCAGCCGCGAAGCCGCTCGGTTGCTGGAGCTGAACCCGGACGATGCCAACCTCATCGTGCTGCACCTGGGCAACGGCGCGTCCGCGACCGCGGTGCGCGGCGGCCGCTCCGTCGACACGTCGATGGGGCTGACCCCGCTGGAGGGCTTGGTGATGGGCACCCGCGGCGGCGACGTCGACCCCGGGGTGCTCACATACCTGCACCGCGAGGCGGGGCTGTCGGTCGACGAGCTCGACGAGATGCTCAATCGCCGCAGCGGCATGCTGGGCCTCGCCGGCGCGAACGACATGCGCGAGGTGCACCGCCGCGCCCGCGCCGGCGACGAGTCCGCCCGGCTGGCCCGCGAGGTGTACTGCCACCGCATCCGTCGTTACGTGGGCGCCTACCTCGCCGTTCTCGGACACGCGCACGCCATCGTGTTCACCGCCGGTGTCGGCGAGAACGACTCCTGGGTGCGGTCGCACGCGCTGGCCGGGATGCGCCGCCTCGGCGTCGAGGTCGACCATGTCCGAAACTCCTTCGTCAGCAGCCGGGCGCACGTCATCTCCCCCGACGGCGCCGACGTCCGGGTGATGGTGGTGCCGACCAACGAGGAGCTGGAGATCGCGCGGCAGGCGGCCGAGCTCGTCGGCTGACCGCCCCCGCCCCCAGCCCGTTGATCTTGGAGTTTCCGCGGATTCACCGCCCGATTTGCCCGATTGATTCCGCGAGAACTCCAAGATCAACCGGCTGGGCGCGGCGGATGCGGTAGCGCAGCACCAGGAACGGCAGGCCGAACACCGAGAACGCGTGGTCGGCACGCAGCTCGTCGCCGTCGGGGTACACGTCCAGCGTCTCGCCGAAGCCCGTCACCGCCAACGACGTCAGCTCGCCACGATCGTCGTCGACGAAGGTCAGGTAGTGACCCGGGTGTGCCAGGTCGCTGCCGCTGGTGAGGACGAGCCCGCCGCCGGCCCGGTTCCGCGGCTCCAGGGTGGCGGTGAAGTTCGACTCCGGCAGCGGGAATCCGACGCTGACGTAGCCGCGGCCGTCGTGGCGGTAGGTGGTGTAGACGCCGACGTAGATGGGCGCGTCGTCGTCGGCGTAGGAGCGGATCCAGCCCCGCACCAGCGGTGCGTCGTCACCGCGGTCGACGGTGTCGATGCGACTGACCACGCCGCGCAGCGCCTGCCGCTGGTTCATCGGGACGTTGGCCTGGCCCAGTGGCCGGGCCATCAACGCGCTGTAGAGCAGGTAGCCCGGCCGAACCCACATCCGCCACTCCGGGACGATGTCGAGGGTGAACCGGGTGGTGTGCTCGTAGAACTCGCGCACGAGCGGATGGACGAAGGCCGGATCGAACTGCGGCCCGGCGAGGTCGGCCAGAGTGTCGACGATGCCGACGTCACGGGCGTCGCGGGTGTAGGCGCCGCCGGTCCGGTCGGCCAGTTCACGCATGTAGTCGGTGCCGACGTAGCGCCCCCGCGCCGCTAGCGGGACGACGAACGGCAGCGCACCCGCGTCGGCACGCTCGGCCAGCAGCGTCACCTGAGGGTTCCGGAACAGCGCCGCCGCGGTGACCCGGTAGGCGACGACGGCGGCCGCGGCGGCCACCGCCGGCGAACTGCCGTACCGCCCCAGCGCCCGGCCGGCGAGCAGCCCGACCACCGGCCCGAGCAGCACTTTCTGCGGCCGCACGCCGAGCGCACCCGCCACGGACCCGGCAGCCAGCGCCACCCGGGACGCCGGCTGCCGGGCGACGGCGCCCGCGACCCAGCCGGCCGGTGCCGCGATGGCAGCGCTGGCGAGGATCCGATGTGGGAGCACCGGGATCTCGTCCGGCCGCTGCCGTCGCCGCGCGACCAGCTCCGACGCGCCCAGGACAGCCGCGCCGGCCAGGGCGGCCAGGCCGGTTGAGCGCCGGCCCCGGCCGGCACCGAGGGCCGCGCCGGCCAGCGCTCCGAGCCCGGCGGCTGTCGTCACCTGCTCGACGAGCTTCGGCGCCACGGCTCACCTCCGACGGGTTCGGCTGCGGCCATGCTGTCACGCGTTGCGGTTCGCCGGCCGACCGGTGGCGCCCACCGGTTCGCACCAGTAGTCGGGCGGACGTGCGTTGACGTGGCGCGACGCCGGCCGGATAGTGGCCGCATGGGCATCCGGGTCAGCGAGGAGCTGGTGCGCGGCTGGAGCGAGCTGCGCTACGAACCGACCGCCAAGCGGGTCCGGGCCCGCGTCGGAGGGCAGACGTGGGTCGACTCCACCCGGGCCGTGCTCGTGTGGGAGCCGGGCCGCATCGTGCCCTCGTACGCCGTCCCGGACTCCGACATCGACGCCGACCTGCTGCCTGCGCTGCCCGGCGACGCCCCGTTCCACCCGGTGTCGGTGAGCGCCGGTGGTCCGCCGGTTCTCGACCCTCGAACGGAGTTCGCCGCCCACACGTGTGCCGGCGAGCCGCTGTCGCTGCGGCGACCGCAGCCAGACCGCGCCCTGGTGCTCGACGGCGCCGGCTTCCGGCCCGCGGACGCCGGCCTCGCGGATATGGTCGCCCTCGACTTCGCGATCTTCGACGAATGGCTGGAGGAGGACGAGCCGATCGTGGGCCACCCGCGCGACCCGTTCAAGCGCATCGACGTGCGCCGGAGCGGACGGCGCGTGGTGGTCGGGGTCGGCGGCGTGACGCTGGCCGACTCCACCCGTGCCCAGGTGCTGTTCGAGACGTGGCTGCCACCGCGGTTCTACCTGCCCCGCGACGACGTCCGCATGGACCTGCTCGAGCCCAGCACCACCCGGACCACCTGCGCGTACAAGGGGCACGCGGCGTACTTCTCGGCCACCGTCGACGGACACACCCATCGCGACCTCGCCTGGACCTATGCGCATCCGCTGTCCGACGCCACGCAGGTCTGCGACCACGTCGCGTTCTTCAACGAGCGGGTCGACGTCAACCTCGACGGGGAACCGCTGAGTCGCCCGGTGACGCCTTGGTCGTGACGATGCGCCGCCAGTGCCACGGGCGCTCGCCGGCTCGCCCGCGCAGGCAGGCGACGCGCCGGTCCGCTTCCGCCCGGGCGGCCGCGCCGCTGGCCGCGTGCTGCAACATGTACGAGCAGGCGCGCAGCTCCCGGATGTCCCGCAGCGTCTCGTAACCGGCCCAGGCGGTGACGTCGTAGCCGTAGGCGTCGCAGAACTGCCGGTAGCCGACGGCGTCGAGGGTGCCGAACGACGTCATACGCACCGCAGTGGACACCAGGTCCCACTCCGGCGGGCCGACGGAGAACCGCTCCAGGTCCACGATCCACGCGGTACCGGTGCCGTCGACGGCGACGTTGCCGGCCCAGGCGTCGCCGTGCACGACACCCGCGTCGCGGCCACCGGGCAGCTCGGCGTGCCTGGCCTCCAGGTCGTCGGCGTAGGCGAGCAACCAGGCGCGGTCGGCCGGCGACACCGTCGGCGCGGTGGCGATACGATCGCGCACGCGGACGAACGGCGCCAGCGGCGGCAGCCGGAAGTCCGCCGGCGGCTCCAGCGCGTGCACGCGCCGCAGGACCTCGGCCACCTGCAGGTTCTCCGCATCGTGGTGGTCGGGTAGCTCCACCCAGAAGGTGACGGGCGCGCCGTCGACCTCGACCGGCTGGGCCACCCCGGTCAGCGCCCGAACGGCCGGTAGCCCGGCGCGTTCCAGCCAGCGCGCGACCCGCACCTCGTTGCCGGCGGACCCGCGCTGTCCGGGCCGCCCGACCCGGGCGACCACGCCACCGCGCAACCGGTAGACGGAGTTTTCGGCCGAGCTCACCAGGCAGGCGCCGGCGGCGTCCAGGCCGGCGATGCGGCAGGCGCGGAGCAGAACGCGACCGGAGCCCTCCGCCGTCACGACGCCAGGGCGGTGGTGAGGCGGTGCCGCAGCTCGGCCACCTCGGGGCGGTCGGCGTGCGCGCTCGCATAGTCGCGCAGCTCGGCGAGGTCCATCGCGGCTCGGCGGGAGTGCAACCGGCCGGCGTCGGCGACGGCGGCCAGGCCGATGTGGGCCGCCTGGTCCGGGTCGCCCGCCGCCATGGTGAGGGACGCCAGCTTGGTCTGCGACATCGCCCGCGACCGCACGTAGTCGGCGGTGTGCCCGTCGATCGCGGCGCGCAGCCGGCCAGCCGCGTCGGTGCGGTGCCCGAGGACCGACAGGTCGAACAGCGCGTGGCCGGTGTCGCCCGCATGCTGAGCGGCGTCGTAGTAGGCCATCCACGCCGGGTCGCCAGCCGGGTCGGACTCGGAGAACGCCTCGTCGGCCAGGCCGACCGCCCGCAGGGTCTCCTGCCGCCGGCCGAGCTTCGCCAGCGCCCTGGCCCGGGCGGTGTGCAGCATGGCCCGCTCGGTGGCGGTGAGCCGGTCGGCGCGGACCAGTGCGAGCTCGGCGTAGGTGAGGCCCAGGTCGGCTTCCCCGCGCCAGATCTCCTGCCTGGCCAGCGACGAGAGCACCTTGGCGCGCAGGTGCCAGCTACCGACCTCCTCCGAGCACGCGAGCGAGAACTTGAAGATCTGCCGGGCGTCGTCGTAGGCGCAGGCGTCGAAGGCCATGTGCGCGGTCGCATGGCCGAGCAGGCCGACCGCCTCGTGCAGCTCGACCCTGACCGGGCCGGAACTCTGCGCGTTGAGCAGCTGCGCGAACCACCGCAGTTGGGCGTTGGCGGCCTCGCGGACCCCGACACCGCCGTGGCTGTGGCCCCAGCTGATCAGCAGGTCGGCGGCGCCGCGCACCTGCTCGATCTCGTCGCGCCCCACCCGCTTCGGTGCGTCGCTGGGGCGCAGCGGCGCGAGCAGGTCGAGCAGCACGGACGGCGACGCCAGCGCACCGACCCCCACGAACGCGGCGCGCAGGAACTCCTGCCGCTTCACGTCCGGCCCACTCTCAGGGTGGACGGCGAGCAGCTCGCCCCGGTTCTCCGGCCGCCGGGTGTCGGTGAGCCGCCGGGTGTTGACGAAGCCCAGGTCACGATCAGAATCCACTCCGAGTACCGCTCGGAGGGCTTCCCGGTAGTCCGCCTGAGGCCACCGGATGACGCCCCGCTCGAGCTTGCCGATGTAGTTGTCGTCCAGCTCGTGGACCCGCCCGGTGGTGCGGTGCAGATAGGCGTTGACCAGATCCGCGAGTTCCTGACGTGACATCGCGGCTCCGGGCACGTCAGGGGACGGCGAGCTCTCGCGGGCCTGACGCAGGTGCTCATTCGCTTCGCGCACGATGTCTCCACGTAAGCGGGGACGAACATATTGGCATTCTCGGCGGATTGCAGTCAGGAGTTCCGGAGGTTCCCGAACCATCCCTACTCGCCTCCCCCGATGATCCCACCTCGATGCCCTACTGATCACCCAAATGAGACGAAATGATCGGAGCACGAGTCATGGCCGGTGCCTTACTCCCGATTCGACACCGTTCATGGATGCCGTGACTTGAGGCGGGTTGCCGGAAGACCACCCCGACCCGGCAACCCGCCGAAGAACCTCACGGAGAGGGTTGGCCATCATGCTGCGCCGGGACACCGAATACGTTCTGACCTGGAACGCCGCCGACCACAGCTGGGAAGCTCGCCCCATCCGGCGTGAGGGTAGCCGCATCGTGCCGCTGGGCCCGGCCGCAGGGGAGGGCCGGGCCGCGGCGGTCGTTCCGGACGCCGCCCGCATCGGCTGGGACGACTGATCCTGACGGCAATTCCACCGCCATTCAGATTGACAATTGGTCCGAATTGTCACGCTTTTCCGCTGCTTCGCCACCGGCTTGCCGGACCGTCCCCAGCATGACATCGGTGCAATTCCACCGTATTGCCGGAAGAACTGACCGAACGGATGATTGCCGTATCCCGGCCTTCCGGTCGCGCTCCCGCCCGGTCCTTCCCGCGAGCGCCGCGCCCACCACGCCCCGAGGTTCCCTGAGTCGCCCCTGACGCCTGCGGGGGCACTCGTACGCCGAGGACCGTACGGCGAATGACGCCGCTGGGCTGACGACCTGCGTACGTCCGCGTCCATACCGTGATGCCACCGATCGACGCAGATCGGGCGGGCCGCCGGAGCGGCAACTCCGGCGGCCCGAGAAGCAGACCGGTCCAGTCCCGGACATCGGTTCAGGCGCTCCTCGCGAAGGATGGTAGATCATGCAGGCGACCACTCCCGGCCCTCGACAGACCCAGCCGGCCCCCGCGCGGCGGTCCCCCGCCGGACGACCCGACCCGGCAGCGGCCATCACCCGGTGGCTGTCCCGGCACAGCGTCCAGGCGCTCCAGATCAGTCTCGGCCTCGTCTTCCTCGCCTTCGGCGTCCTGAAGTTCGTCCCGGGTGCCAGCCCGGCGGAAGCCCTGGTCGAGCGGACCATCGACACGCTCTCGCTCGGCCTGGTCAGTGGTCAGGCAGCGGTGGTCGTGACCGCCGTCGTGGAGTGCTTCATCGGCCTCACCCTCATCACCGGTGTGCTGCTGCGGACCGGTCTGGTGGTGCTCGGCGGCGCCTTGATCGGCATCATGTCGCCGCTGGTGCTGTTCGCGGGTGACCTGTTCGCTGACGGGACACCCACGCTGGAAGCCCAGTACGTGGCCAAGGACATCGTGCTGGCCGCGGCCGCCCTCGTGGTGACCGCGAAGGCTCTCGGTGCCCGGATGACCCCCGAGCGAGCGGCCTGACGCCGCCGACGCCACTCACCCGCAGCGCCGGGCTCGCCACTCGCGAGCCCGGCGCTTCGTGTCGCGCTAGTCGACCGAGAGATCCCGAGTGCGACGCGGGCCGTTCGTCTGCGCATCGCCGCCAGCGGCCTCGGCCGCCGGCGCGCTACCGCCGACGGGTTCCGGCGCCTGCTCCGGCTGCGACAGGCCGAGGAGATAGCCCGCCCCCAGCGTCCTGAACACCATGCAGTCCACGGTTCCAGTCGCGTGACGACGACACATCGACCCAGCAGCGGATGAACCACGTACGCCGCTGGGCGTAGGGGTACTCCCGTACGGGTCCTCCCGGAGGCCCCGGACCGCTTCGTACGGAGGCCCCGCGACGCCGGCGCCGCGCGGTCAGAGCGAGCCGTGGACGACCTCGCCGCCGAGCACCGTCGCCAGCACGGGGATCGCGGCGATCTCGGACGGGTCCGCGTCGTGTGGGTCGGACCCGAGCACGACGAGGTCGGCGAGCGTCCCGGCGGCGAGCCGGCCGGCGACGTCGTCGAGGCGGCACGCGTAGGCGCTGCCGGTGGTGTAGGCGGCCACCGCCTCGGCGACGGTGACGGCCTCGTCCGCGCCCACCGGTGCGCCGCCGGAACTAGCCCGCTCGACCATGAACTGGATGGCCCGCAGCGGTGCTCCGTCGGCCACCGGGCGGTCGGAGCTGCCGGCCAGGGTGACGCCGTGGTCGAGGAAGGAGCGCCCGCGGTACATCCAGCCGCTGCGCTTCTCGCCCATGATCGTCGAGTAGTCGTCGCCGAAGGCATGCAGGAAGGTCGGCTGCACCACGGCGGTGAGGCCGGCGGCAGCCAGCCGCGGCAGCTGCTCGGGCCGGACCAGCCCGCAGTGCTCCACCCGGTGCCGGGCCTCCGGCCGCGGGTGTGCCGCCTGCGCCGCCGTCACCACGTCGATGGCCTGGTCGACCGCGGCATCGCCGATGGCGTGGATGGCCAGCTGCCAACCGGCCCGGTGCGCGTCGAGAACCAATGCGGCCAGCTCCGCGTCGTCGAACAGGAGCTGGCCGGTGCCGCCGTCGTCGTCCTCGTAGGGCTCGGTGAGCGCGGCGGTGCGTGCCATCATGCCGCCGTCGAGCCACATCTTGAGCGCACCGATGGACAGCATGTCGTCGCCCAGGCCGGTGCGCAGGCCGAGGTCGACGGCGCGGGCGATGCCGTCGGCCGGGTCGGCGCCGGACGGGCGCAGCAGCGAGGCGGGGATCATGGCCTGCACGCGCACGGGCAGCCGACCCTGTTCGCGCGCGGCCTGGTACGCGGCCAGCTCGACCGGCGAGAACCCGGCCAGGTCGGCCACGATGCCGGCGTCGGCACACGTCGTGACACCTTGGGAGAGGCACTGCCGCCCGGCCGCCTCGATCGCGTCGACCAGCTCCGCCACGCTGTACGGCAACCGGCGCGAGCGAGCCAGCTCCATGGCGCCCTCGGTCAGCAGGCCGATGGGCCGCCCCGCATCGTCGCGGACGACACCCTCGCCGGCGGCGGCGAACTCCTCCTCCGTCACCGTGTCGAGGACGGCGTTGGACACCAGGCAGGCATGGCCGGATGCGTGCGTCATGAAGATCTTGCGACCCGGCGCGGCCAGCTCGAGGTCGTCCCGGGTCAGGTGACCACCGAGCGTGCGCTGGTCGTAACCGGCGAGGTCGACCCAGCGCCCGTCCGGGGTCGCCGCGGCCGCCTGCCGGACGGCGTCGAGGACGGCGTCGCGGGTGCGCAGCGCGGACAGGTCGGGCATCCCGGAGGCCAGGCCGGTCCAGCTCAGGTGGGTGTGGGCGTCGACGAAGCCGGGCAGCACGGTGGCGCCCCCGAGGTCGACGCTGCGCCGCGCCGGCAGCCCGTCGACCTCCTCGTCCAGGCCGACGATGCGGCCGCGCCACACGCCGATGCGCGACGCGGCCGGGCGCGCCGGGTCCATGGTCCGCGCCCGGCATCCGGTCACCAACAGGTCGAGCTCCACCGCGCCTCCATCGGCAGTCCGTGCGTGAACGGCACGAGTCTGGCAGTGTGACAGCCGTTGCGTTACGGTCACTATAGGCGTACTAGTACAGTTCAGGAGGACCGATGCAGACGCCGCGCCACTTCCGCGCGGACAGCCCGGCCCGCGAGGCCCGGCTGATCCGCGAGAACCCTTTCGGCCTGATCGTGAGCGCTGGCACTCCTGGCGAGAACGCTGCCGCGGCGCCGGTGGCCACCCACGTGCCCATGCTGCGCCGGCCCGGCCCCGGCGGCCCGCCCGCCGACGACGAGCCGTTGGCCGGCGGCAGCATCATCGGGCACCTGGCCCGGGCCAACCCGCAATGGAAGACGCTGCTCCCCGGGCAGCCGGTGCTGGCGGTGTTCCTCGGCCCCGACGGCTACGTGTCGCCGACGGTGTACGACGCGGCTGCGAACGTCCCGACCTGGAACTACGCCGCCGTGCACGTCACCGGCACGATCCGGCTGATCGACGACCGCGACGAGGCACTGGCGGTCATCCTGGCCAGCATCGACGCCACCGAGGCCTACGCCGGCACCGGCTGGGACCGGGGCGAGTCCATGGGCTACGTCGAGCAGCTGCTCGGCGGCATCGTCGCGTTCGAGATCACCGTCACCGACGTCCGCAGCACGTTCAAGCTGAGCCAGAACAAGCCGGCGGAGACGCAGCAACGGGTGCGCGCCGCCTTCGCCGCCAGCGACCACGGCCGCGATCGCGAAGTCGCCGCGCTCATGGCCGACGTGCTCGACCTGCCGGGCTGAGCCGACGGGACGATCAGGGCCCTCCGATCACGCCAGCTGGGTCAGCCGCGACGGTGCCAGCACCGCGGCCAGGTCGCCGGCCAGCCGCCGTGCCTCCTCGGCACCGAGCGTCGACGTCGTGATCCGGACGAACGGGTCGCTGCGCAGGCGGTGCGGCTCGCCGGCCCGGACCGCCCAGCCGAGTTCCTGCAGCCGCTGCACGACGGCGATCTCGTGCGCCACCGGCACACAGACGTTCAGCCCGGAGCGGCCGCGGGCCACCACGCCACGTTCGCCCAGCGCCGTCAGCAACCCCTCCCGGCGCTCTCGGTACACCTGGGCCGCGGACCGGGTGGCCGAGCGGACGCCGTCGTCGCTCCACAGCTCCACCACCAGCCGCTGCAACACGTGACTGACCCACCCGGCGCCGACCAGCTGGCGCTCCGCCACGCGCCGTGAGGTGCGCTGATCGGCCAGCAGGAACCCCACCCGCAGGTCGGGGCCGAGCACCTTGCTCGTGGTGCGCACGATGGCCCAGGCCCGCCGGCCGGCCGCTACGGCCACGTACGCGGCGCCGGCGATGAGGGAGGCGTGGTCGTCCTCGATCACCAGGACTTCGGGATGCCGGTCGAGGAGCCGGCGCAAGTCGCGGGCGCGCCGGGCGGAGACGGCCGCCCCCGTCGGGTTCTGGGCCCGCGGCGTCACGACGAACGCCGCGACCCGCGTCTCCAGGGCCGCGGCGAGCGACGCAGTCACCGGGCCGTCGTCGTCGACCGCCACCCCGACCGGCACCATGCCCATGGCCCGCACCAACTCCAGCACACCGGGATAACCGGGGTCCTCGACGGCGACCCGGTCGTTCGGCCGGGCCCTGCTGCCCAGCACCCGCTCCACACCGTCCATCGCGCCGCCGACCACGCCGATCGGTCCGGCACCGGCGCGCACCGACGCCGGGACGTCGTCGAACTGCTCCTCGGCGACGGCGGCCAGCTCCGGCAGCACCGTCGGGTCGCCGTAGCGGAACCGCGGCACGCTCATGCGCGACAGCGCGGTACGGGGGTCGGGCAGCAGGTCAGGGGCGGGGTTGCCGTCGCTGAGGTCACGCACCCCCGCCGCGACCCGGCCGAACTGGCGAGCCTGCGGCGCCGAGCGGACACCCACCCTGGTGGCGCGACCCGCCTCGCTGGTGACGACGCCGCGCAGCCGCAGGTCGCGGTAGGCCGCCGACACCGTCGACGGGCTCACCCCCAGGCCGGCGGCGAGACCGCGCACCGACGGCAGCGGTTGCCCGGGGGTCAGCTCGCCGCGTTCGATCGCGCTCTCGACGCTGTCGGCGATGTCGCGCGAGGTGCGGCCGGCGATGGCGGGCTCGGCTGCCATGCCGCCAACTGTACTGGTACAGCAGCGCCCGGCCGGCCGTTACTCCTCGCGGTGCACCAGGTCCGGCCCGAACGCCGGCATGCAGACGGCGACGTACTCGGCGCCCTGCGGACCGGCGAGATACCGCACCCGCCGGCCGGCCGGGGTGACCACCGCCTCACCCGCGCCGACCTCGGTCCGGCCGTCATCGTGCTCGACGACGACGCTGCCACTCAACACGAGCGTGATCTCGTCGAACTCCGGTGTCTGCGCCGGCTCGTCCCAGCCGGGCGGCGCTGTCATCCGGGCCACCGAGACGCTGGTGCTCTCGGTGGCGACTCGGCCCACGAACTCCTCGATCAGCTTGCCGCCCGGCACCGGGATGCGGGTCGGGGCGTCGATGTGTCGCACCATGAACGCGAGCGTACGCCGTCAGCCGATGCGGTCGATCACCAACGGCGGCAGGTCCGGCCGGGCGCCCTCGGGGGCCACGACGTACGCACCCTCCAAAGCCTCCAACGCCCGGTCGAAGCGGGCCGGCTCGTCGGTGTGCAGGGTCAGCAGGGGCTCACCGGCCCGCACCGAGGCACCGGGCTTGGCATGCAACTCCACCCCGGCCGCCGCCTGCACCGGCTCGTCCTTGCGCGCCCGGCCGGCTCCCAGCCGCCAGGCCGCGACACCGACCAGGTAGGCGTCGAGCGTCGTCAGCACACCGTCGGCGGGAGCGAGCACGGTGTGCGTCTCACGCGCCTCCGGCAACGCGGCATCCGGGTCGCCGCCCTGCGCGGCGATCATGCGCCGCCACACGTCCATGGCGGCGCCGTCCGTCAGCGCGTCGGCCGGATCCTTGCCGCCGTCGAGCCCGGCCGCCGCCAGCATCTCCCTGGCCAGCCGGACGGTCAACTCGACCACATCCTCCGGCCCGCCGCCCGCCAGCACCTCCACCGACTCTCGCACCTCCAGGGCGTTGCCGGCGGTGAGCCCGAGCGGGGTCTCCATGTTCGTCAGCAGAGCCACCGTGCGCACCCCGGCATCGGTGCCCAGCGCCACCATCGTCTCGGCGAGCTCACGCGCGGATTCGACGTCCTTCATGAACGCGCCGGAACCGACCTTGACGTCCAGCACGAGAGCACCGGTGCCCTCGGCGATCTTCTTGCTCATGATGGACGAAGCGATCAGCGGGATCGCCTCGACCGTGCCGGTGACGTCGCGCAGCGCGTACAGCTTCTTGTCCGCCGGTGCGAGGTCGTCGCCGGCCGCGCAGACGACGGCACCGGTGTCGCGCAGCACACCGAGCATCTCGTCGGCCGACAGCGACGCCCGCCAGCCCGGGATCGACTCCAGCTTGTCCAGTGTGCCGCCGGTGTGCCCGAGACCGCGCCCGGACAGCTGCGGCACCGCGGCGCCGCAGGCCGCCACCGTCGGGGCCAGCGGCAGCGTGATCTTGTCGCCGACGCCGCCGGTGGAGTGCTTGTCGGTGGTGGGCCGGCCGACGCTCGACCACTCCATGCGCCGGCCGGAGCGGATCATCGCATCGGTCCACCGGGCGATCTCACGCCGGGACATCCCGTTCAGGAGGATCGCCATGGCCAGCGCCGACATCTGCTCGTCAGCGACGACACCACGCGTGTACGCGTCGACCATCCAGTCGACCTGACCGTCGGACAGCTCGTCCCGGTCGCGCTTGGCCCGGATGACGTCGACGGCGTCGAACGGCTCCGGCGAGTTCGGGTTCGCTGGTGCGGACATGCTGGGATCATCGCACCGATCGGCCCGCCGTACGCTGGCGGGCATGACCCGGACCCGACAGACCTACCTCGAGGCCGCCGAGACCGTGCTCCTCCTGCTGCGGGACCCCGCGGTGGCGGCGGCATGGGACACACCCAGCGCGCTGGCGTCGTTCCAGGTGTCCGGGCTGGCCGGGCACCTCGCCGGCCAGATCCTCGCCGTCCCCGGGGTGCTCGCCGCACCGGTCCCGGACGAGCCCCCCGCGGCGCTGCTCGACCACTACACCCGGGCCTCCTGGATCGGCGCCGACCTGGACTCCGACACCAACGTGGCCATCCGGACCGCCGGCGACGACCACGCCGCCGACGGTCCCGCCGCGCTTGCCGAGCGGACCGCCGCGACGCTGGAATCCCTGCGCCGGACGCTCCCGGCCGAACGGCCCGACCGGGTCATCCACCTGACCGGCCGGTGGTCGCTGTCGCTGGACGACTACCTGACCACCCGGCTGCTCGAGATCAGCGTCCACGGCGACGATCTCGCCGTCAGCGTCGGCGTGCCCACCCCGCCCCTGGCCGACGACGCCCTCTACCCGGTGTTCGCGCTGCTGACGAAGCTGGCGGTGCGCAAGCACGGCGCCCCCGCGGTGCTGCGCGCCTTCAGCCGCGCCGAGCGCGCCCCGTCGTCGATCGCCGCGATCTGATCGCCGTCGGAAACCGAAATGATCACGTGGCGTTGGGGTACACCCGCATCACCATGCATGCTTGCCTGGTGACGCGGGAGCACCCATGGTCCACGTGATCATTTGGGGCTCACAGGAGGCGGACGCGAAGGGACTCCAGAACGGCGCCGATGGGGTTGCAGTACGTGAGGCCCTGGCCGTTCTCGCCGCCGTACTCGCTGCCGGCGAAGAGCAGCCCGATCGCCTCCCGGGTGTCGGGACGGTACACGACCGAGCCGCTGTCGCCGCCGGCGGAGAACCCGGTCGCGGCGGCCCCGGTGACCTCGATCTGGTCGTCGAAGTCGATGACGCCCGACGGGTACTGCACGCTGATGCCGTCGAGTTCGATCGCGCTCACGCGGCCCCTGGTGAGCCCGGTGGTGCGGCCGGCCTTCTCCACCTCGAGATCGTCGATGACGGTGCTCCAGCCGGTCAGCTCACCGGCGGGGTGCACGGCCTCGACCTGGACGCCGTCGTCCAGCTTGGCGGTGGCGGCGTCGACGAGGTTGGGGCGGTCCGGGTCGAGCGTCACGGCGAGGTCCAGGGCGCCGATCCGGTCGTCCGGTGCGGCGCCGCCGTCGGCGGTCCCGGGCTGGACGACGACGTCACCCGCCGCGCCGCGATCGGAGTCGGCCAGCACGTGGTTGTTCGACAGGACGGCCACCACCGAGCCGTCGCCGTCGGCGGGCGTCACGAACGCGCCGATGGTCCCGGCGCTCACGTCCAGGTGCGAGATGGACAGCCCGGGTCGTAGTGGGCGGTGTCGTCCCTGCAGCTCACCGGGATCCCACTGCAATGCCCGCACCATGCCGACGTCGCGTACGTCGCACTCGTCGCCGGCCAGTTCGCGGCTGGCGTCGGCGATGCCGCTGGCCAGCTCGGACTGCCCGAACGTGCGGACGGCGACGCCGTAGGTGCCGGAGCCGAGCACGCAGATGCCGGTGGCGACGCCGCCGACGGGTTCGCGCGGCGGTTGCAGTTGCTGATGCAGCACCACCGTCCGGCGCCGCAGTTCTGCCTTGATCTCTCGCGCCGTCTCGATCCGCATCGCCCCACTCTAGGGCGACATGATCACCGGGTCACGGTAGCTGTTCGGGTCCGAACGCCTGCGGCAGCATCCGGTCCATCGTCAGCACGCCGCCGGGTGTCTCGACCAGGAGCTCGGGACCGCCGTGCTCCCACAGCAGCTGCCGGCACCGCCCGCACGGCGTCGTCAGCCGGCGTTCCGCCCCGCCGACGCAGGTGAACGCCACGAGGCGGCCTCCCCCACCGGCCACCAGGGAGGACACCAGCCCGCACTCGGCGCACAGGGTCACGCCGTAGGCGGCGTTCTCGACGTTGCAGCCGGTGACCACCCGCCCGTCGTCGACCAGGGCGGCCGCGCCCACCGGGAACGACGAGTACGGCGCGTAGGCGCGGGCGGCCACCTCGACGGCCGCCGCCCGCAACGCCTCCCAATCGATCGCGGCGGTCACCGTGCCTCGCCGCGCCGATATCGCAGGCCGTCGGCCGCGGGTGGTCGCAGGCGTTGGGTCGCGCTCGCGAGCACCACGAGGGTCACGATGTACGGCGTCATCGACGTGAATTCGGTCGGCAGCGAGTCAGCGAGCGCCCAGACGGCCACGGCCACGCCGGAGAGCACCAGCAGCACGCCAGCCAGGACGTAGCGCCCGGCCAGGACGTCACGCAGGCCGATGGCCGCGAGAATCATGGCCACCAGCAGCACGAGAGCCAGCACCGCCAGCGACGACGACGCCCGCAGCCGCACCGCGTCGGAATAGCCGAACAGCCCGGCACCGGTGGCGAGGCCACCCGGCCGCCAGTTGCCGAAGATCATCGCGGCCAGGCCGATGTATCCGCGCCCGCCGGTCTGCCCCTCGCGGTAGCCGCCCGTGAACAGCACCAGGAACAGCCCGCCGAGGCCGGCCAGGGCACCGCTGACGACGACGGCCAGGTACTTGATGCGGTACACGTCGACGCCGAGGGTCTCGGCTGCGAGCGGGTTCTCGCCGGCTGACCGCCACCGCAGGCCGAGCGCCGTACGCCACAGCACGAACCACACCAGCGGCAGCAGCAGGACGCCGATGACCGCGAAGACGGTCAGGCCGGTGGTGAGGCCGTGCAGGACGCCCGCGGCGTCGGACAGGACCGGGACACCGGTGTCCTCGAGCCTGCCGAGGAGGTTCGGCCCGGAGGAGAGGACGGGGACGTCGAACGTCGCCGGGCCGGAGCTCATCTGCGGCGACTGCGTCGGGCCGCCACCGGAGTCGTTGCCGACGTAGACGCCTTCGGAGAGGAAGCGCACCAGGCCGGCAGCGACCAGGTTGATCGCCACACCGCTCACGATGTGGTCGACACCGAAGGTCACCGTGGCGACGGCGTGAAGCAGACCGCCCAGCGCACCGCCGATGACGGCGCCCGCGAACGCGCCCCACGGCCCGGCGTGCCAGCCGCCGAAGCCGGCGCCCCAGGTGCCGAGGATCATCATGCCCTCGAGGCCGATGTTGATGACGCCGGCGCGCTCGGCCACCAGTCCGCCCAGGGCGGCCATGGCGATCGGCAGTGCGAGGATCAGCATGGCCCGAGCGGTACCGCTGCTGGTCAGGACATCCTGGTCGGTGATGACCCGGACCAGGGACAACGCCACGAAGCCCAGCGCCGCCACCAGCAGCACCCGGCGCCAGCGGGAACCCGCCGGTTCGCTCTCCGGCCGCCGCATGATCATCTGGGTGAGGCTCGTCACGACGACACCTCCTCGGTCACCGTCTGCGGATCTTCGACCCGGGCCCGGCGCTCCTCGGCCCGCAGCAGCCGGCGTCGTCCGACCTCGTCGACGATCACCACACAGAGCACGATGATGCCCTGCATGATGACGACGGCGGCCGGCGGAATGCCCTCGGACTGCAGCCGCGGCCCGGCGCGGTCGAGGAAGGAGAACAGCAGCGCGGCGCCGGCGATGCCGAGCGGGCGGTTGCGGCCCAGCAGCGCGACGGCGATACCGGTGAAGCCGTAGCCGGCCACGAACGACTCGCCGGAGAACCGGAACGACTCGCCCAGCAGCTCCGGCAGCCCGACCAGCCCGGCGAGAGCGCCGGACAGCAGCATCGCCTTGATGGTCATCGCGCCGGCGGAGACACCGTTGGCGGTGGACGCCGACGGGTTCAGGCCGCTGCTGCGCAGTTCGAAGCCGAACCGCGTCCGCGACAGGACCACCGCCATGACGATGCCCACCAGGATGGCGACGAAGACGAAACCGTAGACCGGCCGGCGTGGCTCCTCGAGGCCGAGCAGGCCGAAGAGCTCGTTGATGCCGGGGACGCGGCCGGACTCCGGCAGCTCCCGGCTGGACGTGTTCTCGCCCGCGCCGAGGTCCGGGTCGGCGAACGGCCGGCGGATCAGGTAGGCGGCGATGCCGATGGCGATCGAGTTCAGCATGATCGTCGAGATGACCTCGCTGACACCGCGGGTCACCTTGAGCACGGCGGGAATCGCCGCGTAGGCCGCGCCGGCCAGCATCGCCACCACGATGATCACCAGGACGTGCAGCGGGGCCGGCAGCACGACAGCGGCACCCACACCGGCCGCGATGACGGTCGCGATGCGGTACTGCCCCTCCACGCCGATGTTGAACAGGCCCATCCGGAACCCGACGCTGACCGCGAGCCCGGACAGGAACAGCGGAGCCGCCCGGTTGATCCACACGCCCAGCGAGTTGGCCTGGGCCGTCGGCGACTCACCGAAGTCGAACAGTGCCCCAAGCGCCGCGAGCGGGTTCTCCCCGATGATCAGGATGAACAGCGCCGTCACAAGCAGGGCGACACCGAGCGCCACCACGGTCGGAGCGAATCCGCGCGCCCATGCGACGACCCGCGTCATGCCTTCTCCTCCAGCGCCGCGCCGGTCATGTACGAGCCGAGGATCTCCGGAGTGACCTCGGCCGGGTCGAGTTTCGCGACGAGCCGGCCGCGCAGCACGACGTAGAGGGTGTCGGACAACCCCAGCAACTCCTCGAGGTCGGCCGAGATGAGCACCGTGGCCAGGCCCGCCGCGCGAGCGTCGCGGATGCGGTCCCAGATGGCCGCCTGTGCTCCGACGTCCACGCCGCGGGTGGGGTGAGCCGCCACCAGCATCGCCAGGTCGGTGCTCATCTCCCGGCCGATGACGAGCTTCTGCTGGTTGCCGCCGGACAGTGCGCCGGCCAACGTCTCGGGGCCCGGAGCGCGCACGTCGTACTCGTCCATGACCCGGCGGGTGTCGGTGCGAGCCGCGGCGGGGTTGATCCAGAACCGGCCGCCGAACGGTGCCTGGTCCTGGTGCCCGAGCATCCGGTTCTCCCAGAGCGGCGCTTCGAGCAACAGCGCCTGCCGGTGCCGGTCCTCCGGAACGAACCCGATGCCGGCACGGCGGCGGCGCTGCGCCGGCCAGTCGGTCATGTCCTCGCCACCGAGCTGGATCGTCCCGGCGCTGGGCTTGCGCAGCCCCATGATCGCCTCGACCAGCTCGCTCTGGCCGTTGCCCTCGACGCCGGCGAACCCGACGATCTCACCGCGGCGGACCAAGAAGCTCACGTCCGACAGCAGGTCGAAGCCCTCGTCGCTGGTGACGGTGAGCCCGTCGACGCGCAGCGCCACCACGTCGGCCACCGTGGACTCGCGGGTCTCGGGCGTGGGCAGCTCGCTGCCCACCATCAGCTCGGCCAGCTGCCGGGGCGTCGTGGCCGACGGTTCGACCGTCGCCACCGTCGTGCCGCGGCGGATGACGGTGATGGTGTCGGCGACCTTGAGAACCTCGTCGAGCTTGTGGCTGATGAACACCACGGCCAGGCCCTCGGCACGCAGTTCGGCGAGGTTGGAGAAGAGGGCGTCCACTTCCTGCGGCACGAGCACGGCCGTCGGCTCGTCGAGGATGATCACCCGGGCGCCGCGGAACAGCACCTTGGCGATCTCGACACGTTGCCGGTCGGCCACGGACAGCTCCGCCACCAGCCGGTTGGGGTGCAGGCTCAGGCCGTAGCGCCGCGAGAGCTCGTCGATGCGCTCGCGCGCCGCCGCGGTGTCGAGCCGGCCGCCGCCCTTGCGCGGCTCGGCACCCAGGACGATGTTCTCGAGGACCGTCAGGTTGTCGGCCAGCATGAAGTGCTGGTGCACCATGCCGATGCCGGCGGCGATGGCGTCGTTCGGGCTGTGGAAGTCGACCGGCGCGCCGTCGACCCGGATGGTTCCCTCGTCCGGGCGGTGCATGCCGTAGAGGGTCTTCATCAGGGTCGACTTGCCAGCGCCGTTCTCACCCACGATGGCGTGAACCTCGCCGCGCAGCACGGTCAGGTCGACGTCGTGGTTGGCGACGACTCCCGGGAAACGCTTGGTGATGCCGTCGAGTTCGACGACGGGTTCCGCGGTCACGGTGCTCCCTCCGACACACACGTCGCCGGGCCGCCCGGGCAAATGCCGCGGGCTCCCGGCGACGTGGCCACGGCTCGCGTCACTCGGTCGGGCTGACCTCGATCTCACCGTCGATGATCTGCTGCTTGTAGTCGTCCAGCTGATCGGTGATGTCGTCGATGAACCCACCGCTGGTGGCATAGCCGACACCGTCGGAGGACAGGTCGTAGGCGGTGGACTCCAGCGAGCCCTCCTCGAGGTACGTGTTGATGCTCTCGAACACCGCGTTGTCGACCCGCTTGAGCATGGACGTCAGGATGTGGTCCTGCAGCTCCGGGTCACCCGCGGTCTCCCACTGGTCGGAGTCGGTGCCGATGGCCCACGCGTCGGCAGCGGCCGCCGCCTGGAACGTGCCGATGTTCGACTGACCGGCCGGCGTGTAGATGATGTCGATGCCGGACTGGTACATCGCCTCGGCGGCCACGCGGGCAGCCGCGGCGTTGTCGAAGCCGCTGGGGTCCTCACCCGGGGCCAGCCGCTGATCCTGCACCTGGATGGCCGGGTCGACGGCGGCGACACCCTGCTTGAAGCCGGCGGCGAAGGCGTTGATGACGGCGCCCTCGTTACCACCGACGATGCCGAGCTGGCCGCTCTCGGACTTCAGCGCGGCGGCGACACCCATCAGGAACGAGCCCTGCTCGTCCGCGAACGTCATGACGGCGACGTTCTCCAGCTCGCTCGGCCCGCCGTCGATGCGGACGAACTGGACGTCCGGGTACTCCGCGGCGACGGTGTCCATGTCGGCGCCGAACGCGTACCCGATGCCGATGACGGGGTCGTGGCCCTCGTCGGCGAGCTGCCGCAGCAGGTCGGCGCGGTTCGAGCCGTCCTCGTTCGGCGACAGCTCCTGGAACGTGATGCCGAGCTCGTCCGCGGCGCGCTCGATGCCGGCGGCAGCGGAGTCGTTGAACGACAGGTCGCCTCGGCCACCGACGTCGAAGGCCAAGCCGACGCTGGCATCCTCCGAACCGCCGGTCTCCGACGTGCCGGCGTCGCCGTCGTCGTCGCTCGCGCAGCCCGTAAGCATCACAGCCGCGGCAGCGAATCCCGCGGCGAGTTTCATGACCCGACGCACGGGCATGCTCCCTTCGATCACCCGGCTCAGCCTGCTGAGCCCGAACGCGTGGATGCTATCCGCATACCGAGACTCCGGCGAGCGCCGAACGCCGTCGTTACCAGAACGAGAGTGAACTGCCGACCTGCCGTTTTCCATCTCGCCGCACCTGGGCAGGTTTCGACCGCTGCCCGGCGGGGCATTTCGTCAGGTTCAGCCGTCGCCCTGCACGACGGACTGCACCTCGGCGACCGGGACGTTGACCGTGACGCTCTGCTCGAGCGCGTCGAGGTCACCGCCCACCTCAGTGCCGTCCTGGTCGACGCCTTCCCACGTGGCGTTCCAGAACGTCGACGCCGTCACCGGGTAGCCGCCCGGGTACGCCACGGAGGCCCGCGAGAACGACACGGTGCATCCGGCGGTGTCCGCGACGCCCGGCTGCCATTCCTGGACGGCCAACGGAGGTGCGCACTCGCGTGAGCCGGCCGGTGAGGCGAGCGACAACCCACCGGTCGTGGCGGTGACCTCCGCCCACACCGGGGAGCCGACGATCTCGGCCCGGACGCTCAGCTCGCCCTCTTCGCCACCGACCGACTGCGGGTCGGTGACCCAGAACCACGTCGGCAGGTTCACGAACGTCGCACCGGCCGGACCGTTGGTGATCTTGGGATTGCGGTCGATCTCGGGCGCGGGGATCTCCAACACTTCACGCGCCTCGATAGCCAGGTCCTCCGGATCCACGTATGGAGCCGGAGGGTCGACTGTGACCTCCCACGCGTCGAGCACGATGGGGATCTGTCCGAGCCAACTGCCTCCGTCATGGACGTCGGTGTACCCGAGTTCTACGAGTAGCGGCCAGTCGTTGTCGCCCACACATTCCGGCGTATAGAACGTCACATCCGTACCTGCGGCTTCCAGCGCGACCTGCTGTTCGAACCACTCTCGACTGGGGAGACTGTAGTACCACCCGGCGCCGGTGCCGGACGAGCCTAGCGACGCGACGTACTCGTCACGCCACTCGAGCATCTGCTCGGCGTCGGTTCCGTCGGCGGCCATGACGGAGTCACCGCCCAGTTCCCAGCCGTCGTAGGAGAACTGTTCCCACCAACACAGAGCTGGAACCGAGATGGTGTATCCGCCGCCGCCGTCGGGGGCACCGTCGCCGGAGAAGACGACCTGGACTTCGACCTCATAGCCGGTGCCGGTGTTGCCACCACCGCCATCGTCGCCATCTCGCGCCTGTGCCGGAGCGGTCGTGCCCACCGCAAGGATCATCGCCGCGCCGGCCGTGAGACCGGCTCGTGCCAGCTTGGACATCAGTCCCGCCACTCCATCGGGTTCGCGGTCACGGATTTCGCAGGATACCAGGCGACAATGCACCAGTCGCCGGCAAATCGGGCCTCATGAGCACGCCGTGGCGCCCTTCTGAGTCGAGTTCGACACCAGCCAGCGGCCGTCGACGTTCTCAACCGTCAGCACCTGCCGCTCCACGGCGTCCAGCGGTTCCGGCTCGCCGCGCACGTACTGCACCCAGTTCGCCATGGTGATGCAGGCATCGACCTCGGCGGTGGTGCCGTCGACGGAGACGTCGCGTACCTCGATGACCGTGGGCTCGCCGACGGTCACCCGCTGCTCCAGCACCGACTCGGCGGAGTACTGCACCAACCGGCCGAGCTGCGGGTTGGTGGCGGACTCGGCCAGCCGGGCGGTTTCGGGGTCGGCGCCGAAGAGGATGGCGTCCCAGGCGGCCATGAAGCGGCCGACGACCTCGAGGACCGCTTCCTCCTCTGCGGTGGCGTCGCCGGGGATCTCGACCGGCAGCTGCGGCGCCAGTTCGATGACGCTCTCCTGGCCGTCGGGCAGGAACGGCTGGGTGAAACCGTCGCTGGGCTCGGTGGCCGGGGGCTCGTCGTCGCCGCGGGGGGTCTCGGCCGGCTCCGAGTCGGTGGGGTCCGCGTCGGCCGGCGTGGATTCGGTGGTGGTCGGATCGGACAGCCCGGCCGGTTCCTCAGCGGGTGACGAGCATGCCGCCAGGGCGGCGACAGCCGTCAGCGTGGCGAGTTTGACGCCTCGTCGGCTCATGCGTCCCCTCCGTCGGTTGCCGGCCAGGCACATCGTACGAGGCCTGCGCCGCGGCAGAGGATCAGATGCCGGCTGTGGGCGTGTACGTCCCCCACACCTCGCGTAGCACGTCGCACACCTCGCCGACGGTCGCGCTGGCGGCCAGGGCAGCACGCATCGGGTCGAGCACGTTGTCCTGGCCGGACGCCGCGGCGCGCAGCCCGTCGAGGGCCCGGTCCACGGCGGCGGCGTCGCGGGAGGCGCGCAGCCGCGCCAGCCGGTCGGCCTGCGCGGCCTCGATTGCGGGATCGACCCGCAGCGGCTCGTACGGTTCCTCGTCGTTGGTGACGTAGCGGTTGACGCCGACGACGGTGCGCGCGCCGGCGTCGATCTGCTTGGCGATGTCGTAGGCGGACTGCTCGATCTCGTTCTTCTGGAAGCCGCGTTCGATGGCCGCGACGGCGCCGCCGAGGTCCTCGACTCGCGTCATGAGGTCGACGGCGGCGGCTTCGAGTTCGTCGGTGAGCGACTCGACGGCGTACGACCCTGCGAACGGGTCCACCGTGTCCGTGACGTCGGTCTCGAATGCAAGTACCTGCTGGGTGCGCAGCGCCAGCCTGGCCGCCTTCTCGGTCGGCAGCGCGATGGCCTCGTCGTAGGAGTTGGTGTGCAGCGACTGGGTTCCGCCGAGGACCGCCGCCAGCGCCTGCACCGCGACCCGGACCATGTTCACTTCCGGTTGCTGTGCCGTCAGCTGCACTCCCGCGGTCTGCGTGTGGAACCGCAGCATCTGCGCCTTCGGATTGGTGGCACCGAACTCGTCGCGCATCACCCGTGCCCAGATGCGCCGGGCGGCCCGGAACTTCGCCACCTCCTCCAGCAGGGTGGTGCGGGAGACGAAGAAGAACGACAGCCGCGGGCCGAACTCGTCGACGTCCAGGCCGGCCGAGAGCGCCGCCCGGACGTACTCACGCGCGTTCGACAGCGTGAACGCGACCTCCTGTACAGGCGTCGCCCCGGCCTCGGCCATGTGGTAACCGGAGATGGAGATGGTGTTCCAACGCGGGATCTCGCGGTGGCAGTAGGCGAAGATGTCGCTGGTCAGCCGCAGTGAGGCGGCCGGCGGGAAGATGTAGGTGCCGCGGGCGATGTACTCCTTGAGCACGTCGTTCTGGACCGTGCCGGTGAGCCGGTCGCCCGGCACGCCCTGCTCCGCCCCGACCAGCTGGTACAGCAGCAGGAGCAGCGCGGCCGGCGCGTTGATGGTCATGGACGTCGACACCTCGCCCAGGGGGATGCCGTCGAACAGCACCCGCATGTCCTCGATGGAGTCGATCGCCACGCCGACCTTGCCGACCTCGCCGGCCACGACGGGCGAGTCGGAGTCGTAGCCCATCTGCGTCGGCAGGTCGAACGCGACCGAGAGACCGCCGGTGCCGGCCTCGACCAGCTGGTGATAGCGGGCGTTCGATTCCGCGGCCGTGCCGAAGCCGGCGTACTGGCGCATCGTCCAGGGCCGCCCGGTGTACATGGTCGGGTAGACACCGCGGGTGAACGGGTAGCCGCCCGGCTCGCCGAGCCGTTGTTCGGCCGGCCAGCCCGCCAGGTCCCGGGGCCCGTAGACCGGCTGGATGGGCAGGCCGGATTCGGTCGTGCTCATGGCCACCTCCTCGTCGCCGGCGATGAGCCCACGGTAGTGACCCCGCGACGGTGCCGGGTGGTGACTTTGTGCACACGAGCCGTGCACGTGATTTTCTGCACACCGGCGTAGGCCGGCCCCGCGGCGGCCGGTGTCAGCCGAGCTGGTGCACCGTGGTCTCGTTGTCCGCCTCGACGACGAGGAACCGCTCGCCCCGCCCCACCCGGCGGCCGAGCGGGACGCGCTGCCGGCCACGGTCGAGCGGACCGGTGTAGACGTCGGTGTGGTGCACCCGGTAGAGCGGGTCGAGCCGGTGCAGGGCGACATCGACGTGCGCCGGGCGGCGCAGCACGAGCACGATGCTGTTGTCGCCGGCTTCGTACGCGGCGGCGCCGACGATCCGGGTGTCGCGGTTGGGCGCGGTGACGACTTCACGCACCTGTGCCACCAGCAACGACGGGATGGGCGCGAGGCCGTCGACCACCCTCAGCGTGGGGTTCTGCGCCTTGAGCGCGGCGATCATGCGCTCGCGTTTCGGCCCGGTGACCGCCCGTCCGAGCGCCAGGATGTCGATGCTGGAACCGTCGACGCCGTATCGGACCCGCTCGGCGTCGGTCTCCTCACGGACGACCATGCCGGCCTCGCGCAACGCCCGACCCAACTCGTCGAGAACGCGGACCCGCTTTCCGACGAGTAGGACACGTGCAGGAGTCCCGATCTCGGTCGTCACGCAGTACTCCCCTTGTCGACGTCACCACCCGCCGTCTCCTCGATCTTGCGGGCTTTCGTCACTCAGAGTCACGGTCCATCTCTGATGCTGAGACCGTTGCGTCTCGAAACTGTTGCCCGGTCGCCAGAGCGTCATCCGCCATTCATGCCGGTCTCGCCGATGCGCCACCGGGCGCCTCCACCGTGGAGTCATGCGGGTAGCGATCGTCGCGGAGTCGTTCCTTCCCCAGATCAACGGGGTGACGAACTCGGTCTGCCGAGTCGTCGAACACCTCACCCGGCATGGCCACGCCGCGCTCGTCGTCGCACCTGGCGAGGGCGTGACCGAGTACGCCGGACAGCCCGTGGCGCGGGTGCCGTCGTTTGCCCTGCCCGGCAACGACGACAGCATCGTCGGGCTCTCCACCCGTCGCCGGGTCGGGCGCCTGTTGCGCGACTTCGAGCCCGACGTCGTCCATCTCGCCTCACCGGTGTGGCTGGGCAAGGCGGGCATGAGCGCGGCAGCCAGGCTCGGGCTACCGACGGTAGCGGTCTTCCAGACCGATGTCGCCGGGTTCGCCCGCGGCTACCGACTATGGCGCACCATCGGCGACGACGCCATCTGGGCCTGGCTGCGGCGCATCCACGAACAGGCGGACCTGACGCTGGCGCCGTCGTCCGCGACGCTCGCCCAGCTGGGCCGGCACGGGATCCCGCGGCTGGCGCGGTGGGGCCGCGGCGTCGACCTCGTCCGGTTCCATCCGGCGCACCGTGACGAGGACCTGCGTCGCGAACTGGCACCGAACGGCGAGGTCATCGTCGGCTACGTGGGCCGGCTGGCGCCGGAGAAGCAGGTCGCCTCGCTGACGGCGTTGCGCGATCTCCCCGGCATCAAGCTGGCCATCGTGGGCGGCGGGCCCAGCGAGGACGCGCTGCGCACTGCGCTGCCCGACGCGGCGTTCCTGGGGTTCCGCACCGGCGAGCCGCTCTCGCGCGCCTACGCGAGCTTGGACGTCTTCGTGCACACGGGACCGGCCGAGACCTTCTGCCAGGCCGTGCAGGAGGCGCTCGCCTCCGGGGTGCCGGTCGTCGCGCCCAACGCCGGCGGCCCGATCGACCTGATCGACCACGGCTGGTCCGGCTATCTCGTCGACACCGGCGACGGATCGGAACTGCGGGCCGCGGTGGAACGGATCGCCGCCGATCCGGTCCGGCGGGTCCGGATGGCCGCGGCCGCCCGGGAGTCGGTGTACGGCCGATCGTGGGACGCGGTGTGCGATCAGCTCCTCGGCCACTACACCGCCGCGATGGCCCGGCAGGCCCAGCGTGCGGCGCCGGCGGCGTAGGATCTGCGGCGGCTTAGGGTAGCCTCAGTGAGACATCTCACTGCTGATTCATGGCCCTGAACAGGTCAGACGTGAGATTAGCCACGGACTGACGGTCCCCGGCAGGGCTACCATGAGCCACGGCCGGAGCCGTGGATGCGCCGGCACTCGCCGACACATCGGAAGGCAACAGATCCGTGCCCAAGGCACCAGCTGGCACGCTCTACCGCGGCCGCGAAGGCATGTGGTCATGGGTGGCCCACCGGGTCACCGGAGTGGGCATCTTTTTCTTCCTCTTCGCGCACATCCTCGACACCGCGCTCGTTCGCGTGTCGCCGGAGGCGTACAACGAGGTCATCGCGACCTACAAGAACCCGATCGTCGGGCTGATGGAGGTCGGCCTGGTGGGCGCGGTGGTGTTCCACGCGTTCAACGGCCTGCGCATCGTCCTGGTCGACTTCTGGTCCAAGGGTCCGCGCTACCAGCGGCACATGTTCGTCGCGGTCGGCGTGCTGTGGGTGGCCCTCATGGTTCCGTTCGTCATCCGTCATCTCTCGCACGTGTTCGGAGGCTGAGCGATGACCACGACCATCCCCTCGCCCCGGTCGCCACGCACCACCCGGCGGCTGCGCGGGCGCACCAACACCGAGCTGTACTCGTGGCTGTTCATGCGGGCCTCGGGCGTGCTGCTGCTGATCCTGGTCTTCACGCACCTGTTCGTGAACCTCATGACCGGCGACGGCATCAACGCGCTGGACTTCGCGTTCGTCGCCGGCAAGTGGGCCGACCCCGTGTGGCAGGTGTGGGACCTCGTCATGCTGTGGCTGGCGATGATCCACGGCACCAACGGAATGCGCACCGTCATCAACGACTACGCCGAGCGCGACCAGGTGCGGATGTGGCTCAAGATCGGCCTGTACACAGCCACCACCATCACGATCGTGCTCGGCACGCTGGTCATCTTCACCTTCGACCCGTGCCCGCCGGACGCAGCCGCCGACCTGCTGCCGTCGTTCTGCTCGGCTTCATAGCCGTCCCCGCTGTTCAGAGAGGCAAGTCATGCAGACCCACAAGTACGACGTGGTGATCGTGGGCGCCGGTGGGGCCGGGATGCGCGCGGCCCTCGAGGCCGGCCAGCGCGTACGCACAGCCGTCCTGACCAAGCTGTACCCGACCCGGTCGCACACCGGCGCGGCCCAGGGCGGCATGTGCGCCGCGCTGGCCAACGTCGAAGAGGACAACTGGGAGTGGCACACCTTCGACACCGTCAAGGGCGGTGACTTCCTGGTCGACCAGGACGCCGCCGAGGTGATGGCCAAGGAGGCCATCGACGCCGTCCTCGACCTGGAGAAGATGGGGCTGCCGTTCAACCGCACCCCGGACGGGCTCATCGACCAGCGCCGCTTCGGCGGGCACACCCGCAAGCACGGTGAGGCCGCCGTCCGCCGCTCCTGCTACGCCGCGGACCGCACCGGCCACATGATCCTGCAGACCCTCTACCAGCAGTGCGTCAAGCACGACGTCGAGTTCTTCAACGAGTTCTATGTCCTCGACCTGCTGTTCACCGAGGTCGACGGCGTCCGGCGCACCGCCGGCGTGGTCGCCTACGAGCTGGCGACCGGCGAGATCCACGTCTTCCAGGCCAAGTCCGTCGTGTTCGCAACCGGCGGCGCCGGCAAGGTCTACAAGACGACCTCCAACGCGCACACGCTGACCGGCGACGGCATGGCCATCGCCTACCGGCGCGGACTGCCGCTGGAGGACATGGAGTTCTTCCAGTTCCACCCGACGGGCCTGGCCGGCCTGGGCATCCTGCTGTCCGAGGCCGCCCGCGGCGAGGGCGCGATCCTGCGCAACAGCGAGGGCGAGCGGTTCATGGAGCGCTACGCCCCCACCCTCAAGGACCTGGCTCCCCGCGACGTGGTCGCCCGGGCCATGGCCAACGAGGTCCGCGAAGGCCGCGGCTCCGGCCCGAACAAGGACTACGTACTGCTCGACCTCACGCACCTGGAGCCGGCGCACATCGACGCCAAGCTCCCCGACATCACCGAGTTCGCCCGCACGTACCTCGGTGTCGAGCCCTACACCGAGCCGGTGCCCGTCTTCCCCACCGCCCACTACGCGATGGGCGGCATGCCGACGACGGTGGACGCGGAGGTGCTGGCGGACAACGACCACGTGGTGCCAGGGCTGTACGCCGCCGGAGAGGTCGCCTGTGTCAGCGTCCACGGCGCCAACCGGCTGGGCACCAACTCGCTGCTGGACATCAACGTGTTCGGCCGCCGGGCCGGGCTGGCCGCGGCCAAGTTCGCGGCCACCGCACCATGGGTGGAGCTGCCGTCGTCGCCGGCGGACGAGACGGTGGCACTGCTGGACGGAATCCGCGACCGCGCCGACGGCGAACGCGTCGCCGTGCTGCGTCGCGAGCTGCAGGAGACCATGGACGCCAACGCCCAGGTCTTCCGGTCAGAGGCGACCCTGAAGCAGGCGCTGTCCGACATCCACGCACTCAAGGCCCGCTACCAGAACGTGTCCGTGCAGGACAAGGGCCGGCGCTTCAACACCGACCTGCTCGAGGCCGTCGAGCTCGGATTCCTGCTCGACCTGGCCGAGGTCATCGTCGTCGGCGCCCTGGAGCGCAAGGAGTCGCGCGGCGGCCACTTCCGCGAGGACTACCAGAACCGCGACGACGTCAACTACATGCGCCACACCATGGCGTACCGCCAGGACTCCGACGGCGCTGTTCGCCTGGACTTCAAGCCCGTCGTCATCACCCGTTACCAGCCGATGGAGCGCAAGTTCTGATGACTGCTGCTGTCGCCGACGCCCCGGCCGCCGGAGCGGTGCCGTCCTTCGAGGTCACCATGCGGCTGCGCCGCTTCAACCCCGAGGCCGACACCGAGCCGCGCTGGGAGGACCACACGGTCACCATGCACGGCACCGACCGCGTGCTGGACGCCCTGCACAAGATCAAGTGGGAGATCGACGGCTCGCTCACGTTCCGCCGCTCCTGCGCGCACGGCATCTGCGGCTCCGACGCCATGCGCATCAACGGGCGGAACCGGCTGGCCTGCAAGACCCTGCTCAAGGACCTGCCGCTGAAGAAGCCCATCACCGTCGAGCCGATCAAGGGCATGACGGTGCTGAAGGACCTCGTGGTCGACATGGACCCGTTCTTCGAGGCCTACAAGTCGATCATGCCGTTCCTGATCACGTCCGGCAACGAGCCCACGCGCGAGCGTCGCCAGTCGCCGGAGGACCGCGCCCGCTACGACGACACCACCAAGTGCATCATGTGCGCGGCCTGCACCTCGTCCTGCCCGATCTACTGGACAGACGGCCAGTACTTCGGACCCCAGGCCATCGTCGGGGCGCACCGGTTCATCTTCGACTCCCGCGACGAAGGCGCCGAGCAGCGGCTGGAGATCCTCAACGACCGCGACGGCGTCTGGCGCTGCCGCACCACCTTCAACTGCACGGACGCCTGCCCGCGAGGCATCGAGGTGACCAAGGCGATCCAGGAAGTGAAGCGGGCGCTGTTGTTCCGCCGCGTCTGACCCGCACCCGAGACTGCTTCGTTCGCCTCGCGCTACTCCCGCTGCTGGGTCACCTGATCTCCGTTGTGTCGTCTGATCCTCCGCGCCGGGGCGATCAGGTGTCATGCCGACGGGCTGTGCGATCGCTTCGTCGCCTGATCGCCTCCATCATGTGGACGCCAATAGATCAGCTGACAGTGCCAGGCGAGTTTCGCCCGTTACGTCGTCTGATCATCAGTACCGGTAACGGCTAGGGCGCACGCCAGCCCCGGACGGTAAGAGCCCGAACCAGCGTCGAACCCACCATGGTGGCCCTGCTCCGGACCGCGAATGAGGTAAACCGCAACATGGTTCGGCGATCGAGGACGATCTCGTTGGCCCGATCGAGATCAGCGTCCCACGCGGTCACGTCCATGTGTGGCCGCCCGTCGACCTCGACTGCGAGGTCGTACTCCTCCCAATAGGCGTCGAGGAAGTAGCGACCGTCGTTGTGCCGGAGTACGCGCTGCCGTGCAGGCTCGGGCAACTGGAAGGCCCGGACGATCTGGGCGAACTCTCGCTCGGGCAGGGACGCGATGCCTCCGGCGGCGTCCTCGATGGTTTCCTCGATCAAGGCGTGGCGCAGGCATGGCCCGCGACTTGGCAATGCACCTCGCAACTGCGCCGGTGACACGAGACGCTGCTGAACGACGGCGAGAATGATGGCCCGCGCCTCGCCGTCGCAGACCGTCGAACTCGGCAGCTGTGAGACCGGCCAACGCCGATCTCGGTGGCGCGGCCTTCAACGCGACCAATTGCCGCTGGACGCGACCGAGCGGCCCGTTGTGCGACACGAAGACGTCGCGGCCCACTCGCTGCCACCGCCGCGTACGCACCTCGCGCTGCACGAATCGCGCGAACTCGGGTGGTACGTCCCGTCGATGAAGCACTCCGCCGTGGTCAGCGACCAGGCGAGCGAACTGCTCGTCGTCGAATCGTGCGGGGACATGTGCGGCTGTCACGGCAGCCAGGTTTGTCGTTGTGCTCCCTGCGTCCCAGGGGCAATCGCGGATTTGTGGACGACCTCCGAGGACCAGGTCGCCCTGTGGATATCGGCCTTCTCCCGCAGCCTGATCCGGCGACGTCACAGCGGCAAACGATCAGGAGACCTAACGCCGCGTCCTCCAGCGTTCTCACGCCTCGATGTCGCCTGATCATCGCGCGTCCACATGCTGGAGTCGATCAGGTGCCTCAACGGCCCAGGCGCCGCTGGCCCCATGCACCTGATCGTGCGCGTCGGGTTGATCAGGTGACGCAACGGCGATCAGGTGACCAAGCCGGGGTGGCTACTAGGCGGTGTCTGGTAGCATGCGACGCATGGTACCTGGCGATGGCCAGATCATGAGCAATCTCCGGCGCGGAGCGTTGGAGTACTGCATCCTCGCGCTCATCCGTGACGAAGAGCGGTACGGCCTCGACATCGCCCGCGAGCTGGCCGATGGCGTGCTGATGGCCGGCGAAGGCACCCTGTACCCGCTGCTGGCGCGGCTGCGCAAGGGCGGGCTGGTGGCGTCGTCGTGGCAGGAATCCGAATCCGGGCCGCCGCGCCGCTACTACCGGCTGACGCCTGACGGGCGCGCCGCGCTGGACGCGTTCGAGAAGACCTGGCCGCCGTTCCGCGACGCCGTCGACCGCGTCGTCGCGCCGGGGCGAGGGTGACCGCCATGGAGGAGCCCATGCTGACCGCCGCGCAGCACCAGCGCATCGACCGCTATCTGGCCGAGCTGTCCGGCGCACTCGGCGACCTGCCCGCGACCGAGCGCGAGGACGTCGTCGGTGGTGTCCGGGAGCACATCCAGGCGGCGCTGGCCGACCGCTCCACCGTCACCGACGCCGATGTGGACCAGGTGCTGCGGGCGCTGGGCGACCCGCTCACCATCGCCGCCACTGCCACCGGCGGCCGGGACGCTCCGATGCCGGAATCGGAGCGAGACGTCCCTGTCTTGCAGCGTGACTGGATTCCTGGCGCCGTGGTGGCGACATTGCTCCTCGGCCCGCTGATCCTGCCGTTCTTCGTCTCATTCGGCGGGATCCTCCTGCTGCCTCTGCTCCTGGTGGTCAGCTGGGCCGTGCTCTGGATTTCACCGCTGTGGACGGCATTGGAGAAGCTGGCCGGCTCGTTCCTGCTGCCGGCACTCGGCACGTCCCTCCTGTTCGGGCTCATCGGAGTCGGCTCCACCGAGACGTGCATGAGTTCCAGCTCCACGAACGGTGACACGAGCGAAGTGTGTACCACCGACGGCGGGGTGCTCGCTCCGGCCGCGGCCTGGGCCGTCCTCGTCGCAGCAGCCGTCGCGAGCATCGCCACCGCCGTCGTGCTCTACCGGAACGGCCGGCGGCGAGCCCAGATGAGGGGCGAGCGTCAGAGCTTCTCGACCGGGGCGTAGCGAAGCAGCAGGGTCTTCATGCCGGTCTCACCGAAGTCGACCGTGGCCTGGGTGTGCTCGCCGGAGCCGGACGTGGCGACGACGGTGCCTAGGCCGAACGCGTCGTGGGTCACCCGGTCGCCCGCAGACAGCATCAGAATGGGCCGCTTGCCGACACCAGCCGAGCGGCCGCTGACCGGCTGCCGGCGCGGAGGCGGCGGCGTGGTCCACTTGACCTGGTCGGCTTCGGTGCGCCGCCAGTCCATGAGCTCGTCGGGGATCTCACTGAGGAACCGGGACGCCGGGTTGTGCGCCGGCGAGCCCCACGCACTGCGCAGCAGGGCACGAGACAGGTAGAGCCGCTCGCGTGCCCGGGTGATGCCGACGTAGGCGAGCCGGCGCTCTTCCTCCAGCTCCTGGGCGTTGCCGCCGAGCGAGCGCTGGTGCGGGAAGACGCCGTCCTCCATGCCGGTCAGGAACACCACGGGGAACTCCAGGCCCTTCGCGGTGTGCAGGGTCATCAGCGTGACGACGCCCTCGTGGTCGTCGCCCTCGGGGATCTCGTCGGCGTCGGCGACCAGGCTGACCTGCTCGAGGAACCCGGTGAGCGAACCGTCGGAGTCCTCACCGGCCTCGTACTCACCGGCGACTGCGACCAGCTCGCGCAGGTTGTCGAGGCGGGTCTCGTCCTGGGGGTCGTCGGACTCCGACAGCTCCACCGCATACCCGGTGCGGTCGAGCGTCGCTTCCAGGACGGCGGCCGGTCCGACGCCGTCGTCGGCCAGGGCTCGCAGTTCGTCGGTGAGCTCGACGAACGCCTCGATGGCCTTAACCGACCGGCTGGCGATGCCGGGAGCGTCGGCGGCCCGGCGCAGGGCCTGCCCGAACGTGATGCCGTCGCGCTGGGCCAACGCCTCGACCATGGCTTCGGCGCGATCGCCGATGCCGCGTTTGGGGACGTTGAGGATGCGCCGCAGCGACACGGTGTCCTCGGGGTTGGCCAGGAACCGCAGGTAAGCCAGCGCATCGCGGATCTCGCGCCGCTCGTAGAACCGGGTGCCGCCGACCACCCGGTAGGGCAGGCCGACCCGGACGAAGATCTCCTCCAGCACCCGTGACTGGGCGTTGGTGCGGTAGAACACCGCGATGTCGCCGGCCTTGGCCAGGTCCTCGTCGGAGAGCCGGTCGATCTCGTCGGCGACGAACTGCGCCTCGGCGTGCTCGTCGTCGGCCACGTAGCCGACGATCTTCGCGCCGTCGCCGCTGTCGCTCCACAGTCGCTTGGCCTTGCGGCCGGCGTTGCGGGCGATGACGGCGTTGGCCGCGGACAGGATGGTCTGTGTGGAGCGGTAGTTCTGCTCCAGCAGGATGACCCGGGTATCGGGGAAGTCGGACTCGAACTGCAGGATGTTGCGGATCGTGGCGCCGCGGAAGGCGTAGATGGACTGGTCGGCGTCGCCGACGACGCACAGCTCGGCCGGTGGGACGGCCGGCGCGTCGGCATCGGCTTGCACGCCCGTACCGACCAGCTCGCGCACCAGCACGTACTGCGCGTGGTTGGTGTCCTGGTACTCGTCGACCAGGACGTGCCGGAACCGGCGGCGGTAGTTCTCCGCGACCTCGGGGAAGGCCTGCAGCAGGTGCACCGTCGTCATGATGAGGTCGTCGAAGTCGAACGCGTTGGCCTGGGTGAGCCGGCGCTGGTACAGCTCGTACGCCTCGGCGATCATGCGCTGGTGGTGGTTGTCGGCCTTGGCCAGGGCCGTCTCGTAGTCGATGAGCTCGTTCTTGAAGTTGCTGACCTCGTAGCTGAACTGCCGCGGCTGGTAGCGGCGCGGGTCGAGGTCGAGCTCGCGGCACACGAGTGTCATGAGCCGTTGGGAGTCGGCTTGGTCGTAGATGGAGAACGACGACGTGTAGCCGAAGTGCTTGGCCTCACGGCGCAGGATGCGCACGCAGGCGGAGTGGAACGTGGACACCCACATGATGGAAGCGCGCTTGCCGACGAGGTCGGCCACCCGCTCCTTCATCTCACCGGCGGCCTTGTTGGTGAACGTGATGGCCAGGATGGACCCGGGGTGCGCGTTACGCTCCCCCAGCAAGTAGGCGATGCGGCGAGTGAGGACCCTCGTCTTGCCCGAACCCGCCCCGGCGACGATGAGCAGCGGCGACCCCGCGTGCGTGACGGCCTCGCGCTGCGGACCGTTGAGACCGTCCACCAGCGCCTCAGGGTCCCGGGACCGTCGCTTCGCCGGCTTCTGCGGCACGTCAGCCGTGGTCAGGGTGAGGTCGTCGAAAAGGGCGCTCATGGCCGGCCTGTCACACTCGCCTTCCTGGTAGTTCAGCGCTTGGCCCACCCAGCCTATGCCCGACCGCCGACAGAGTCGGTCCGAACACGCTTACGAACGCCAGGTCGCGGACGATGCCTTCGCCCGGACCGATTGGAGGGCGGCCGTGGGGGCATGACGCGGGCCGGCGAGGGAATGACCCTGGGCGGGAGTGGTGATGCTGGTCGCCGGGTTCTCGCCGTACGGCACCTCCCACCAGGTGGTGTCGGCGGTCCTCGTCGCGCTCGCGGCTTGGCTGGTGGTCCGCGGCCGAACCCGGCGCGACACGCCCGCGGCGGACCGGCTCAGCAAGGCATTCGCCGTCGTCTTCCTCGCGGTGACGCTGCCGTTGCAGGTGTACTTCAACCTGCCGGCCCGCTTCGACGTCGGGCTCTCCCTGCCGATCCAGCTGTGCGACCTCGCCTGGCTGGCCGCGATCCACGCGCTGTTCACGCACCGGCGCTGGTCGGTCGCCCTGACCTACTACTGGGGTCTCACTCTGAGTGTCCAGCCCATCCTCACCCCTGACCTCGCCGCGGACTTCCCCGAGCCCGGCTTCGTCCTGTACTGGGCGATGCACGGCCTCACGGTGCTGGCCGCAGTGTTCCTGACGTGGGGGCTCGGGCTGACCCCGGACTGGCACTCGTACCGCCTGGCCGTCGCGGCGACCGCGGCGTGGGCGGCGACGGTGTTCGCGTTCAACCTGGCGGCCGACACCAACTACGGCTTCCTCAACGACAAGCCGGATTCGGCGTCGATCCTCGACCTGTTCGGCCCATGGCCGTGGTACCTCGTGGTCGAGGCGGTGCTCCTCGCCGGGGTGTGGGCGCTCATCACCTGGCCGTGGACGGCGAGGACACGGCGACCGGCCGCCGCGTGAAACCGTCAGCGCAGCTCCGCGCGTGCCTGGGCGACCTGCTCGTCGAGCCGGGCCCGGTAGGCGTCGAAGCGGTCCTGGTGCTGCGCGATCAGCTCGGCCTGGTACTCCGCCTCGACCTCGGACCACACCGGGATCAGCCCGGTGGACTCCTTGCAAGCGACGTCGGCCGTGGCGGTGGCGATCTCCTCGGCGCTCGCGGTGTCGGTGCGCCACCAAGTGGGGTCGTCGTTGGCGTCCATCGGCGCGTCGTACCGGTACCCGGCCTCGGCCATGCACGCCGACCACGCCCGGAACGCCTCGACAACGCGGGGGTCGGCCATGGCGCCGTGCCACGCGTCGGCCTGGACCTCCGACACCAGTTCCTCACCGGCACGTAAGGCGGCCTCGTCACCGGCTGTGGTGGCGGCCTCGGCCTGGTGCAGGCAACCGTCGGGAGCGCCGTCACCGGAGCCCACCAGCGCCGCGAGCTCGGGCTCGGTGTGCGACGCATAGAACTCCTCGCGCACGTCCGTGGTGTCCGGCGGGTGGTAACCGTGGCGCGCGGCGACGTCGGGGTCGGTGACGGAGTAACGGCGCTCATGCCGAGCGGAGGCGTCGTCGGCAACGGCCCGAGTGAACGGGAGCGGGTGGGCGTCGGCGGCATCGAACCCGCGCGCCTCGAAACACGCGATCACCGCGGCCTCGGCGGCCTGCCCCAGCACCTGGTCCTCCGCGGCCGAGAAGGCGTAGGCATCCAGCGGCAGCACGAGTGTGCCGGCCGGCGGGCTCGCCACCGAGTTCGCCGCTCGAGCGGCCGGGGCGGGGTCGGCGGGGACGGCGACGTCGTCGTCACCCTGGGAGCCTGCGCACGCGCCCATGGCAAGCAGCAACGGCGCGGCGAGCAGAATCGCGGAACGCGGGGTCATGCGGTGGCCTCTCGCCGGCGCCACCGTCAGCCGCACACCAGGGGCTTCTTGTGGCACCAGTTGAACGATGCGTTGTCGTTGTACGTGTCGCCGAGATTTCGCCACGTCAGCGGCGGCACGTCGTCAGCGGGGCCAGCATAACCGGAATTGAAGTAAACGCGCGCGGTGAAGTAGCCGTCGCGGTTGTTGACCGATGCGGCATTGTTCTTGACGCCGAGACCAGCGCCCTTACCGGGCGCAATATAGGCGTAGCGGGACAGATCCGGGACCCGATAGCGGAAATCGTGGTTCGCACCGCCGAGACCGGAGTTGTAGTAGAAGCACAGCTCGAGGCCCTCGCAACCACCGTCGTGCTCGGCGGCCGACGCCGGGGACGTCGCCACTCCCGCGAGCAGCACCCCGGACACGGTCAGCGCCGCGCCGATCCTGCTCAAGCGCCTCTTGAGGGTCACACGGGCCTCCTGTTCCGCGCCGGCCCCGCACCGGCGTCATCGGCTGCGTGCACACAGTATCGATGAACGCCGCCGACGCTGAAACGGCCCAGGGTCAGCGCCAGAACACCGCGACGACGACGTTGGCGGTGGTGAGTCCGAGCAGGGCGAAGAACATTCCGTCGGCAATGCTCGGCCGACGGCGGTTGATCCAGCACAGCACGGTGACGACCAGGGCGACCAGAAGTTTCACGCCGATCTTCGCGTGGTCGATGTCCTTGTCGAGCGACGAGATCGCCTCGGCCATTCCGACCATCGCCAGGCCGGTGACCACCTGCGTGAGGGCGCCGTGGAGCATCGCCATGTTCACCACCCGGCCGTCTCGGGCGCTCATTTGCACCATCAGCCCACCGAGCAGGCTGGCCAGTCCGAAGAAGTGCAGGACCAGCACGAGGTCGTAGACCAGCTCCATGATCACCTTTCTCGCGTCCGAGACCGGCCCACAGACTACTACGCCGCGTCGTACACAGGGTCGCCGGCCTGGCTCCGCGACGACGCGGCGGCGTGCACCCCCAGGCGTTCTCCCGCTTCAGCAGGCAAGCATTCCTGGTGGAGCGGGAACACCCATGGTCCACGTGATCATTTCCGGCCACGCCGGTGGTGGGGAGCGGTCAGACGAGGCGGCGGTCGGTGGCCCAGCGGGTGAGCTCGTAGCGGTTGGAGAGCTGGAGCTTGCGCAGCACCGCGGACACGTGCGTCTCGACCGTCTTGACCGAGATGAACAGCTCCTTGGCGATCTCCTTGTACGCGTAGCCGCGGGCGATCAGCCGCAGTACCTCGCGTTCGCGCTGGGTGAGGCGGTCGAGGTCATCGTCGACGGACGGCGCCTCGGTGCCGGCGAACGCGTCGAGCACGAAGCCAGCCAGCCGTGGCGAGAAGACGGCGTCGCCGTCGGCGACCCGGCCGATCGCCGCGACGAGGTCGTCGCCGGTGATGGACTTGGTGACGTAGCCGCGGGCGCCGGCGCGGATGGTGCCGATGACGTCCTCGGCGGCGTCGGAGACCGACAGCGCGAGGAACCGCACGCCCGGGGCCTTCGGGTGCACCTGCCGGATGACCTCACCGCCACCGCCGCCGGGCAGGTGCACGTCGAGCAGCACCACTTCGGGCGTGGTCTCGAGGATGACCTGCACCGCCTCCGCGGTGTCGGCGGCCTCGCCGACGACGTCGACCGACGGGGCCTGCGCCAGCTCGGCGCGCACTCCGGTACGGAACATCGCGTGGTCGTCCACGAGGACGACCGTCACCGGACCGGCGTCGGCCGGCCTGCCCTCGTCTGGCCTGGTCTCGCTCACGTGGATCTCCTCGTCGACAGTCGTACCTCGGTGCCCTCGCCGGGCGCGGATCGGATGGTGGCCTCGCCGCCGTGCCGCTCCATGCGCCCGATGACCGAGCGTCGCACACCGAGGCGGTCCTCCGGGACGGAGTCGGGGTCGAAACCGGCGCCACGGTCGCGGACGAAGACCTCGACGCCGTCGTCGCCGGCCTCGACGAAAATGTCGATCTTGTCCGCGCCGGAGTGCTTGGCGGCGTTGACAGTGGCTTCGCGGGCGGCCTTCAGGATGGCGCGGGCGGCGTCGTCGATCTCCGCGTCACCGACAGTGACCACTTCGACCGGGGTTCCGAAGGCGTCCTCGACCTCGGCGGCCATCTTGGTCAGCGCGGCCGCCAGCGACGAGCCGTCGTCGACGAGGTCGCTGTAGAGCCACGCCCGCAGGTCGCGTTCCTGGCTGCGGGCCAGCCGGACGACGGCGCGCTGGTCGTGTGCCTGCTTCTGGATGAGCGCCAGCGTCTGCAGCACGGAGTCGTGCAGGTGAGAGGCCATGTCGGCGCGTTCCTGCGAGACGATGCGGGCGCGCCGCTCGGTCTCGAGGTTGCGCCAGAGCTTCCACAGCCACGGGCCGGCGATCAGGCCGATGCCGACGAGGATGACCAGCACGCCGCCGATGGCGTCCATGGTGGCGTCGAACTGGCCCTGGCCGACGAGGAACACCACGACGCCCGCCACGACGACACCGGCGCCGGCCACCACCCGCATGACGGCGATCCAGCCGCCCTTGCCGGTGAGTGCGGCCAGCCACGGGACGTTCGGCGACAGCGCCGAGAACCGCTGCCGCTCCTGCTCGTCGGCGGCCCGCCACACGAGCGTCAGCCCTGCCGCGGCCAGTACCAGCGGCAGGAAGACACCCGGGCTGACCCCGAGCGGCGTCTGCTGCACCAGCAGCCACACGCCCGCACCGAGGACGACAAGCGCGGCCAGCTGCCCGAGGTCGCCGGTGCGCTGGGCCAGCGTGCGGCGCCCCCGTTTGCCAGTGCGGGTGGCCGCCGCGATGCCTGCCGGCGCTTCCTCGTCCGCTTCCCGTGCGACGGCCTGGTCGAGCGGGGTGAAGATCCACAGCGCGAGATAGAGCACGACGCCGAACCCGGAGACCGCGCTGAGCAGGCTGAACGCGATGCGTACGGCCAGTGGCTGCACCTTGAACTGGGCGGCGAGCGCGACCGCGACACCGGCGACCATGCGGCCGTCGGAGCGCCGGGCGAACTTCGGCGGCACGTCGGGGTCGGGGGCGGCGCCGGCGGCGCCCGCTCGCGGGGACCCGCCCATCCCGGCCCGGCCGGCGCTCCCCGTGTCCGGGCGTGCCGGGGCACCGGCGGCCGGGTGGGCAGCCGGAGGCGTCGGCACAGTGCTCATGACATCGATACTCACACGCGTGGGCGCGCGCCGCCATGAGGGACGACCCGGAGATCGGACCAGGGGCTGGTTCGGGGTCATCCCCGATGGCCCATGGCCCATGACGGCGGCATCATCGATGTCATGAGCAACGTGCCACCTGCCCCGCCCGCCGCGGAGCCGCAGCCGAGCGTCTCCGACGAGTTCCGGTCCCTGCGCCGCAGCCGGTCCGACCGTGTCGTCGCCGGCGTGCTCGGCGGCCTCGCCCGCCGGCTGGGCATCGACCCCGTCGTGCTGCGGGTGACCACCGTCGTGCTGGCCATCTTCGGCGGGGTCGGCGTGCTTCTCTACGCCGTGGCGTGGCTGCTGGTCCCGGCCGAGGGCGAGGACGGGTCGATCCTCGAGCAGGCACTGGGACGCGGCGAGGGCCGCAATCCGGGTACGACGCCGCTGGCGCTGCTGCTGGCGGTGGTCGGACTGATCTCGGGTATCGGCATCATCGCCGGCAACTGGGACGGCGGTGTGCTGCTCTTCCTCGCCGGCGCGGGTCTGTTCGTGCTGCTGCGCCGTCGCGACGACGACGGGCGCGACGACAGGCGCGTCGGTGAGCCGGCCGACCCGCAGCAGGCGTGGTTCGACGCACCCGGTGCGGCCGGCTACTCCCCGGCCGGAACGGCCGCGGCCGGCACCGGTGGCAGCCAGCAGGTGACCGCCCCGGTTCCGTCGGCGTCCACCAGCTCCGGCCCCGACGCCGGCACCACCCCCGATCTGGCGCCGCCCGGGACCGTCCCGACGACCGGTTGGCCGGACGGCCCGGACTGGGGTCCGCCGCCCCCGGTCGACCACCCCGAACCCGAAGCACAACCGCCGGCACCGGCCAAGCGGCGCTCGGCGCTCGGACCGATCACCGTCTGCACCGCCCTGGTGACCGTCGGCGTGCTCGCCGTCAACGACGCCTACTGGGCCGACTACCCGCCCGCGCTGTACATCGCGGCGCCGCTGGGCATCGTCGCGCTGGGTCTGCTGGTCGGGGCCTGGTACGGACGCTCCCGCGGACTCATCGCGCTGGGCATCCTGCTGATGCTGGCGCTGGTACCGGCCACGTGGGCGTCACAGTGGAACTACGACAACGTCGGCAACGCCACGTACACCTACGCGACCGCCGACCAGGTGCCCAGCGAGCCGCAGTCGTACGGCGCCGGCTCGATCCACTACGACCTGTCCGGCCTGACGCTGACCGCCGCCGACGAACCGGTGCACCTCTCCGTCGAACAGGGTGCGGGCGACCTCACCATCACCGTTCCGCGCGACGCCGACGTCACCGTGAACGTCTCCAGCGGAGCCGGAGACCTCAGAGTGCTCGGCGAGAACCGCGACGGCGTGGGCCAGGAGATCATCGATCTGATCGACGAGGGACCGGACGGCCCCGGCGGCGGCGAGATCGTGCTCGACGTGGAATTCGGCTTCGGCAGTGTCGAGGTGACCCGATGAAGCGCCACGACACCGATGTCACCTCCCTCGTTTTCGGACTTCTCTTCCTTGGAGTGAGCGCTATGTGGCCGTTCGTGCACTACGACGTGCTCGGCCTGTCCGGCCTGGAAGTCGCCATGCCGGTGCTGCTGGTCTCGATCGGCCTGGCCGGCCTGCTGGCCTCGCTCAGCAAGCTGCGCCGCGAGCGCGACCCGGAGCACTGACGCACGGCGGTCCCGCACCAGGCGTTCTCCCGCTTCATCAGGCAAGCATTCCTGGTGAAGCGGGAGCAGCCATGGTGGACGTGATCATTACGAGGCGTAGGCGGCGAGGTAGTCGGCGCGGGCCGCGACCGCCGTGTCGGGGTGGTCGGTGAGGATGCCGTCCACCCCGGCCACGAGGAAGACGCCCAGCTCGCCGTGAGCGTCGCCGTGCGTCGCCGCCTCGGGTCCGCGGCGCCGGTCGGCCGGCAGGAACGAGTTCTCGTTGCGGAAGCTCCAGGCATGCACCGCCATGCCGAGGGCGTGCGCGTCGGCCACCAGCCGGCCGGGTGGGCCCAGGCGGCCTTCCGGGTCCCGGGGCACCACGAGCGATTTGTGCACGCCCAGGGCCGAGGCGTACGTCGACACCTCACGCAGCCCCGTCGGGGTCAGCAGGTCCGCGTACCGGCGGCCGTCCTCGGCCCGTTCCCAGTCGTACGGGCGGCCGGTGATGTCGACCTTCTGCACCAGCGGGACCGACGTCCGGGCGGCCAGCCGGCGCAGGGCCGACGGCTCGCGGCTCTGCACCTGGATCGGCACGCCGGCGCGCTCCAGCCGGAACCCGCGCAGGGCGTCCAGGAGGGCGTCCTCGATCGAGAGGCCACGCTCGGCCAGGTAGGTCGGGTGCTTGAGCTCCGGGTACAGCCCGACCGCGCGACCACGGCGACGCCCGGCGTCCACGGCCAGCCGCACGACGTCGTCGAACGTGGGGATACGAAGCCGGTCGTAGGTCTGGTTGGCCGGCCGCAGCGCCGGGATGCGCTCCCGCGCCCACAGCGACCGCACCTCGTCGAGGGTGAAGTCGTCGACGAACCAGCCGGTCAGCTCGCGGCCGTCGACCAGCCGGCGACGCCGGCGGCCGGCGAACTCCGGGCGCTCGGCGACGTCCGTCGATGCCGACAGCTCAACGTCGTGCCGGGCGACGAGGACGCCGTCGGCGGTGAGCACGAGGTCCGGTTCGATGTAGTCGGCACCCTGGTCGGCGGCGAGCTGATATCCGGCGAGCGTGTGCTCGGGCCGGTATCCGCTCGCGCCGCGGTGCGCGATGACCAGCGGGCGCTGGCGGGCGAAGGTGTCCGACATGCGGCCAGGCTAAAAGCGCGCCGTGTCGGGTCGACCACACCGATCCGAATACGGCGTGACGTACACCCCAACGCCGCGGCGCAACCGGACAGCAGGGACGTACCCGGTCACTCCCACTCGATGGTGCCCGGCGGCTTGCTGGTGACGTCGAGGACGACTCGGTTGACCTCGCGCACCTCGTTCGTGATGCGGGTGGAGATGCGCTCGACGACGTCGTAGGGCAGCCGCGACCAGTCGGCGGTCATGGCGTCTTCGCTGGACACCGGCCGCAGCACGATCGGGTGACCGTAGGTGCGCCCGTCGCCCTGCACTCCGACCGAGCGGACGTCGGCCAGCAGCACGACCGGGAACTGCCAGACGTCGCGGTCGAGACCGGCCGCTGTGAGCTCGGCGCGCGCGATGGCGTCGGCCCGGCGCAGGACGGCCAGCCGCTCGGCGTCGACGGCGCCGACGATGCGGATGGCCAGCCCGGGGCCGGGGAACGGCTGCCGCCAGACCATCTCCGGCGGGAGGCCCAGCTGCTCGCCGACGGCACGGACCTCGTCCTTGAACAGGGTGCGCAGCGGCTCGATCAGGGTGAACTGTAGGTCGTCGGGCAGCCCACCGACGTTGTGGTGGCTCTTGATGTTGGCCGTGCCCTCGCCGCCGCCGGATTCGACGACGTCGGGGTACAGCGTCCCCTGGACGAGGAACTCAACGGAGTCGGCACCATCGTGACCGGCTCTGGCGACGATGTCGCGCGCGGCCTGCTCGAAGACGCGGATGAACTCGCGGCCGATGATCTTGCGCTTCTCCTCCGGGTCCTCGACACCTTTGAGCTGCGTGAGGAACCGGTCCGCGGCGTGGACGACGTGCAGGTCGACGCCGGTGGCAGCGACGTAGTCGCGCTCGACCTGCTCCGACTCGCCCTCGCGCATGAGCCCGTGGTCGACGTACACGCAGGTGAGTTGGTCGCCGATGGCGCGCTGCACGAGCGCGGCCGCGACCGCGGAGTCGACGCCGCCGGAGAGCGCGCAGATGACCCGCTTCTCTCCGACCGTGGATCGAACCGTCTCGACGGTCTCTTCCACGATGTTGACCATGGTCCACGTGGGCCGGGCGCCGGCGATGTCGTAGAGGAAGTGCTCCAGCACCGCCTGGCCGTGTTCGCTGTGCAGCACCTCCGGGTGCCACTGCACGCCCGCCAGGCCGCGCGCGGTGTCCTCGAACGCCGCGACCGGGGTCTCCGGGGTACCGGCCAGCACGGCGAAGCCGGCCGGCGCCTCGGTGACGGAGTCGCCGTGGCTCATCCACACGTTGGCACCGGAGTCGACCCCCTGCAGCAGGACGCCGGTCTGCTCGACGCTGACCTGGGTGCGGCCGAACTCCGACGTGCCGGTGCGCTGGACGGTGCCGCCGAGCGCGCGCGCCATGGCCTGGAAGCCGTAGCAGATGCCGAAGGCCGGCACCCCGGCCTCGAACAGCGTGGGATCGACCGCGGGCGCGCCCTCGGCGTACACGCTGGACGGCCCGCCCGACAGGATGATGGCCTTCGGCTGCCGGGCCAGCATCTGCTCGACCGGCATGGTGTGCGGGACGATCTCGGAGTACACCCGCGCTTCGCGCACCCGGCGCGCGATCAGCTGGGCGTACTGGGCGCCGAAATCGACGACGAGAACGGTGTCATGGGAAGTGTCGGCCACCTGCCCGAGCGTAGTGCAGACCTTGGCAGGAGGAGGCACCTCCGGTAGGGTCACCAGCGGTATTTACGGCCTGGACCGTAACCATTCTTCTGGAGGTTCCGCCGATGCGCCGTCGCCCGATCCTCACCGCGATCGCCACCGCTGCCCTCGCCGCCACGCTGGCCGGCCCGACACCCGCCGGAGCCGGGCCTCACTCCGTCGCCGGTCCCGACCCGGCGCAAGCCGCGCCCGAAGCCGCCGGAGGCGACCCCGTTTCTCTGGGCACGCCGCTCAACGACGTCAACCTGATCGGCGGCGCCGTCACCACCACCGCCGACGGCGTCCCGACCGTCTACGGCGTCACCACCGGCGAGCCGGCCCGGCTGACCGCGGCCGACGCCCGCACCGGCGAGATCCTGCTCACCACGCCGTTGCCCGGCGCCAGCTCGTCGTACAGCGTCGTCCCGACCGAATCCGGCGACGTCTACATCAGCGCCAACTCCAACGGCCGCCTCTACCGGCTGCCGCCCGGCGCGGACGCCGTCGAGGACCTCGGCCAGGTCGCAGCCGGCCAGACGTTCGCCTGGGACATCACCGAGGGCCCGGACGGGCGCATCTACGGCGTCACCTATCCCGGCGCCCGGCTCTACGCGTTCGACCCGGCCACCGGCGACTTCCAGGACTACGGCGCCGTCGCCGCCGACACGCAGCAGGCCCGCACCATCGCGTCGTACGGCGGCAAGCTCTACGTCGGCACCATGACCCGGGCACACCTCTTCGAGATCGATCCGGCCACCGGTGACAGCCGGGAGATCGACCTGCCCGCGGCCTCCAACCCGGAGAACGAGCTGACCTCGGTGTTCGACGTCAACGTGGCCGGCGACGCCCTCTACGTGCGCATCGGGACCGATATCAAGTACTCCCCGCTCTACGCCTACGACCCCGCCACCGGGGCCTGGGGCGCGTCACTGGACACCGTCGCCGGACTCGAGCTGCCGGCCCCGGGCCCGGGCGGCGAGCTCTATGTGATGCGGAACAACGCCCTCACCGCCTGGGACCCGGCCACGGGGACCGCCACCGAGACGCCGCTGCGCTACGAAGGCCGCGTCTACAACTACCGGGGCGTGGGCTGGGTGGACCTCGGCGACCCGGAGTGGCCCGGCCTCACGCTGACCGGCTTCTTCTGGCGCGGTGAGCTGTGGAGGTACAACCCGCAGACCGGCCGCGGCGAGGTGGTGCCCACCGCGGTTCCCGGCGAGCCGATCGAGATCGTGTCGCTCGAGCCGGCCAGCGGCGGCGGCGTGTGGGCCGGCGGCTTCCTCGGCGGCTTCGGGCTCGTCGACATCGAGACCGGCACGTCCCGGTTCAATCGCTTCTCCCAGACGGAGTACCTCTACGACGACGGCGAGTCCGTCTTCGTCGGCGCGTATCCCGACGCCCGCGGCTACCGGTACGACCCGGACGCGGCGTTCAACGACCCCGACTACGCGCCCGGCGCGCCCGGCACCCCGGTCAACCCGGTCAAGCTGTGGGACTTCAAGCAGCACACGCAGAACCCGCAGGACCGGGTGTTCGCGATGCTGCCGGTCGGCGACACGGTGCTCGCGGCGACCGGCCCGAAGGGCTCGACGTTCGGTGGCTCGCTGGCGGTCTCGGACCTCGCCACCGGCGAGACGCGCTTCCTCGACGACCTCTCCCCGGACCGGGCGCTGACGTCGCTGGCCGCCGACGACGACGCGACGGTGTACGCGGGCAGCTGGGTCTACGGCGGCACCGGCAGCCCGGCACCGGTCCAGGACGAGGGCACCGTGCTGGCCTTCGACCCGGCCACCGGGGACGTGCGCTGGCAGACCTCCCCCGTCGAGGGCGCGCCGAGCTATGTCGCGACGATGTTCGACGCCGCCGGCCGGCTGTGGACGCTGGCCGGGTCCACGCTGGCCGAGATCGACCCCGAGACCGGCGCCGCCCTGCGCACCGTCCAGCTCGGCGACCCGATCGCACCGGGCCGCAGGACCTGGCCACACCAGGCCGGCATCATCGAGCCGGTGCCCGGGGCCGACGCACTCTACGTCTCCGTCGGCGGCCGGCTGTACCGGGTCGCGGGTGAGTCCGGCTCCGTCGAGGATCTTGGCGCGTTCCGCTACTCGTCGTTCACGGTCCTCGACGACGGCACGCTGGCGATGGCCTCCGGGCCGGAGCTGCTCCGCTGGACCCCGCCGGCACCGGACGTCACGGCGCCGCAGGTCACGGTGGACGTGACCCACGTCGACGGCGACTGGCGGCCCTACCTCGAGATCACCGCCGACGACGGCGACGGCAGCGGCGTGGCGTCGGTCGAGTACCGCCTGGACGGCGGTGCGTGGACGCCGTACTCCGAGCCGGTGCGGCTGCGGCCCGGACGGCACACCGTCGAGGTCCGCGCGGTGGACGTTGCCGGGAACACGACGACGGTGACCGAGCGGATCGTGGCGCGGCCCGACCCGACCCGGTGATCGAACGGGCGCTGCTACCCGCCCGGGGTAGCAGCGCCCGGCCGGTCAGGGGAGGCGAGCGGGCGGAAAACCAGGTGCACCCTGTCGGTGCCGGTTCGTACTGTTGGATCTCGTGCGCGCCCTTCCCTTCGCCGACCCCGGCATCCCTGACACCAGCTCCCGCGGCAGGTTCCTGGCCTGGCTGGCGCGGGCGCAGTGGCGCACCCTCGTCGTCGGCGCGTTCTTCGGCATCACCTGGATGCTCTCCCAGGCGCTGATGCCGTGGGCCATCGGTCACGGCATCGACGGCATCATCGCCGACGACACCTCCTCCACCGCTCGCTGGGCCGCGCTGGTCGCCGCGCTGGGCGTCATCCAGGCGCTGGCCGGGGTGGCACGGCACCGTGCGTCGGTGGCCAACTGGCTGTACGCGGCGTTCCGCGTCATCCAGCTGGTCACCCAGCACACCGCCCGCACCGGGCCGGCCATCCCGAAGACCATGCCCACCGGCGAGGTCGCGGCGACGGTCTCCAGCGACTCCATGCACATCGGCCACGCCATGGAGGTCGTGCCCCGCTTCGCCGGTGCCATCGTGTCCTACGTCGTCGTGTCCGGCATCGTGCTGACCACATCGGTCCCGCTCGGGCTCATGGTGCTCATCGGCGTGCCGGTCCTGGTGCTCGCCATGGGCCCGCTCATCCGGCCGTTGCAGGAACGGCAGCGCAAGCAGCGTGAGGCGCTCGGCGACCTCACCGCGCTCGGCGCGGACACCGTGGCCGGGCTGCGGGTGTTGCGCGGCATCGGCGGCGAGCGGGTCTTCACCCGCCGGTACACCGAACGGTCCGAGACCGTCCGCGGTGCCGGCGTGAAGCTCGCGAGCACCCAGGCGCTGCTCGACGCGGTCCTGGTGCTGCTGCCGGGCATCTTCCTGGTGCTGCTCACCTGGGTGGGCGCCCGGCTGGTGCTGGACGGCACCGTCGAGCCCGGCGCGCTGGTCGCCCTGTACGGGTACGCGTTCTTCCTGCTGATGCCGGTTCGCACCGCCGGTGAGATGGCGTTCGCCGTCACCCGCGCGTTCGTCGCCGCTCGCCGGGTGCTCGCGGTGCTCGCCGTCGAACGCGAGGTTGTCGACGGCACCGCCGTCGTCACGTCCCCGGCACTGTCCGGCACGACGGACGCGGCGCCGCCCGCTGCGCTGGTCGACGAGGTCACCGGTCTGCGAGTCGAACCCGGCTCGCTCACCATGCTGGTGTCCGACGAGCCGACGTTCACCGCCGCGCTGGCCGACCGCCTGGGCCGGCTGGTCCCCGACAGCGGTGTCCGGCTCGGTGGCGTCCCGCTCGACGAGCTCCCGGTCGAGGCGATCCGCCGCCGGGTCGTCGTCAGTGACCCGGAACCGACGCTGTTCACCGGCACCCTGCGCGGCGGCCTCGACCCACACGGCCGGCACGACGACGCCGCGCTCACCGCCGCCATGCGGGCCGCGTCGGCCGGCGACGTCCTCGAGACCCTGCGCGACGGCCTCGACTCCTTGGTCGAGGAGCGCGGCCGGTCGCTGTCGGGTGGTCAGCGCCAGCGCGTGTCGCTGGCGCGGGTGCTGGTCGGCGACCCCGAGGTGCTGGTGCTGGTCGAACCCACCAGCGCGGTCGACGCGCACACCGAGGCCGCCATCGCCCAGCAGCTGCGCGGCGCCCGGGCCGGGCGCACCACCGTCGTGGTCACGGCCAGCCCACTGATGCTGGCCGTCGCCGACACCGTCGTCTGGTTCGACGACGGCCGGCCGGCCGCCAGCAGCACCCACGACGACCTCATGAGCACCGTCCCCGCCTACCGCCGCACCGTCACCCGAGAGGAGGAGCCCGCATGAGCACGGCGCCGACCACGGCCCCGACGGCGAGAAGTGCCTCGACCGCCCTACCGGTCTCGTCGCCCGCCGAGGTGCGCCAGGAGGCTCGCCTCCTGTTCCGCCGGCACCGCAGCGCGCTGTCCATCGCGCTCGGTGTGCACGTGCTGGCCGCGGCCGCCGGCCTGGCCGGCCCGTTCCTGCTGGGCCGCATGGTCGACGGCGTCACTCAGGGCACCAGCACCGCCCGCATCGACGTGCTGGCCGCCACCCTGGCCGGATTCATCATCGTCCAGGCGCTGCTCACCCGGGTTGCCATCAGGCGCTCGCTGGTGCTCGGCGAGCAGGTCTTCGGCGAGCTGCGCGAGTCGTTCATCGCCCGGGTCCTGCACCTGCCCCTGTCCACGGTCGAGCGGGCCGGCACCGGCGACCTGGTGGCCCGCACCACCGGCGACATCGACGCGCTGTCGCGGACCGTGCGTTTCGCGGTGCCGGAGATCCTGGTCGCCCTGGTCACGACGGTGCTGACGCTCGCCGCGGCGGCGATCGCGGGCCCGCTGGTGGCCGCCGGCGCCATCGTCGGGGCGCCGCTGCTGTTCCTCGGCACCCGCTGGTACCTCAAGCGGGCTCGCGACGGCTACCTGTGGGAGCGCGCGTCCTACGCGACGCTCAACGGCACGGTCACCGAGACCGTCGACGGCGCCCGCACCATCGAGGCGCTCGGGCTGGCCGGCGTGCGCATCACGCGCATCGACGACGACCTGCGCGAGGCGTACGCGGCCGAGCGGCGCACGCTGTACCTGCGCAGCGTCTGGTTTCCGACCGCCGAGATGGCCTACGTGCTGCCCGTCGTGGCGACGCTGGCCTGGGGCGCGTGGCTGGCCTCGAACGGGCACGCCACCGTCGGCCAGGTCACCACGGTGGTGCTCTACATGGTGCAGATCGTCGACCCGGTCGACCGGCTGGTCTCCTGGCTCGACGAGCTGCAGGTGGGCATGTCCTCGTTCGCGCGGGTGGTCGGCATCGGCAACGTGCCGCCGGATCGGTACCCCACCGGCGCGCAGCCCGACGGCGACGACATCCGCGCCGCCGACGTCCGCTACGCCTATGTCGAAGGGCAGGACGTGCTCCACGGGGTGTCGCTGGACTTGAAACACGGCGAACGGCTGGCCATGGTCGGGCCGTCCGGCGCGGGCAAGTCCACCCTGGGACGGCTGCTGGCCGGCATCCATCCGCCACGCACCGGCCGGGTCGAGGTCGGCGGCGTCCCGCTGGTCGACCTCGAGGTCGACCAGCTACGCCGCGAGGTCGTCCTGGTCACCCAGGAACACCACGTGTTCGTGGGGACGCTGCGGGACAACCTGGCGCTGGCCGCGCCCGACGCGTCCGACGACGAGCTGCGGCGCGCCCTGGCCGCCGTCGACGCCCTGGAGCTCGCCGACGCCCTGCCCGAGGGCCTCGACACCGTCGTCGGCTCCGGCGGGCATCCGGTCGGACCGGCGTTCGCGCAGCAGCTCGCGCTGGCCCGCATCGTCCTCGCCGACCCGCACACGCTGGTGCTCGACGAGGCCACGTCGCTTCTGGACCCGCGGGCGGCCCGGCACCTAGAGCGGTCCCTGTCAGCGGTGCTGCACGGACGCACGGTCATCGCAATCGCGCACCGCCTGCACACCGCACACGACGCGGACCGGGTCGCCGTCGTCGAGGGCGGTCAGATCGCGGAGCTCGGCTCGCACGACGAGCTGGTGGCCGAGGGCGGCGCCTACGCAGCGCTCTGGGAGTCGTGGCACGGCACCCCCGCCCCGGCCGCCCACAAATGATCACGTCCACCATGGGTGTTCCCGCTTCACCAGGAATGCTTGCCTGCCGGAGCGGGAGTTCGCCTGCCGCTGGCCGCCTGGCCGCGTGCGACGGTTGCCCGGCTGGAGGGTTGCCGTTGGGGCGCGGCGGACCGATGGTGCGGTTCGCGCCTTGGTACGCGACATCGCTCCTCGAACCGGGACAAACTGGACTCTCGAGCGATGAGTTCGCGTGCCAAGGCGCCGATATCGCGTGCCAAGGTGCGCGAGCGACTCCGCCCCAGGGCATGGGACGGCGCCTGCGAGAGTCCCGCGGCCAGTCGGTCACCCCCGCCCGCATGCGTCGTCGCCGGGGTCACGTAGCGGGCCTTCGGGTCACGTCCTCGCCTCGAAGGCCGTACCGGACGGCGAGAACGCCAGAGTCCGACCGCGTCGCGTGTGACGTGACCCGAAACGGTGCCACAGTAGGCGCGGCAACCTGGTCTGCGAGCCACCACCGGGAACGACGATGTGAAGCTCGCCGAGTGTGCGACGAGGCAGGCAATCGGCTCCCCGGACGTGACGCCCACGGATGCGTCAGAAGAGCCACAAATGATCACGTCCACCATGGGTGTTCCCGCTTCACCAGGAATGCTTGCCCGGTGAAGCGGGAACTCACCACACCGCTGGAAGCGAACCGCTAGCAGCGCTAGTTGTCCTGACGAAGCCGCCGACGCGGCCCGGACCATCGCCGCCCGGTCCGCGGTCACGGCCGAGGACGTCACCGCCGCACTCGACGAGATCCGCGAGGCGCGTGGGTGATCGTTCTCGACACGTCCGCACTGGTGGAGTTCCTCGTAGGCGCCGATGCCGTCGCAGAGCGGGTCCGCGCGGCCGTCTCGTCGGCGAGCAACTTGCCGCGCCCCATGCCGTCGACCTCGAGTGCGCGTCGACCCTGCGTGACCTGGTCCGCGGCGGCAAGCTGCCAGCCGCCGAGGCACGGCGTGCCCTAAACCTGATCGGCCAGATGAATATGCGGCGCTACGAGCACACCGCCCTGTTGCCGCGCATCTGGGAACTGCGGGACAACCTGCGGCCCTACGACGCGGCCTACATCGCCCTCGCCGAAACGCTGCAGGCCGACCTCGTCACCGTGGACCGCACACTCGCGGCGGCCCCCGGCACACGATGCCGGATCCGCGACCTGCGTAGCGCCTGAGTCAGGGGCGGCCGAGGCGGCGCATGACACGCAGGGACCTGGTCATCAGCTCCGCGAACGTGTCGTAGTCCATGCCCGGCAGCGGGGTGATGCCGTGGCCGCGCTGCACGGCGATGGCCTGTGTCTCGGTGTAGCGCAGGATGCCCTCACGGCCGTGCCGGCGGCCCAGCCCCGACCACCCCACGCCGCCGATCGGCAGGTCGTGGCTGCCCCACGCGGCGGCGTAGCCCTCGTTGACGTTGACGACGCCGGAGCGCAGCCGCCGGGCGACGGCCAGTCCGCGGCGCACGTCCCCGGTCCACACGCTGGCGTTGAGCCCGAACGGGGTGTCGTTGGCCAACTCGACGGCCTCGTCGTCGCTGCCGACGGTGTGGACGGCGACGACGGGGCCGAAGGTCTCGCCGTCGGCGGCCAGCATGCCGGGCCGGACGCCGTCGAGCACCGTGGGCTCGTGGAACCAGGGACCGAGGTCGGGCCGGGCCCGGCCACCGGCCAGCACCCGGGCGCCCTTGGCGACGGCATCGCCGACGTGCGCGGTGGCCTTGTCGAGCTGGGCCTGCGACATCAGCGAGCCCATGTCGCGCGAGTAGTCGAACGCCGCGCCGAGCCGCAGCCCGTCGACCCGGGCCAGGAAGCGCTCGAGGAACGGCCCGCGGATGGGGGCGGCGACGTAGAGGCGCTCCATCGACATGCACAGCTGCCCGGCGTTGGAGAAGCAGGCACGGACGGCGGATTCGGCGGCCCGGTCGAGGTCGGCGTCGTCGAGGATCAGCATCGGGTTCTTGCCGCCGAGCTCCAGTGACGCGCCGACCAGCCGCTCCCCCAGCCGGGCCGCGACGATCCGGCCGGTGGAGGTGGAACCGGTGAAGGAAACGTAGTCGGCGTGTTCGACCACCGCGCCGCCGATGACGGGGCCGTCGCCGGACACGATCTGCCACAGCGCTTCGGGCAATCCGGCCTCGATGGCGATGGACCGGGCCAGCAGTGCCGTCAGCATGGCTTGCTGGTCCGGCTTGTGCAGCACGGCGTTGCCGGCCGCGAACGCCGGCAGGCAGTCGGAGATGGCCAGCGTCAGCGGGTAGTTCCACGGCGAGATGACGCCGACGACGCCCTTCGGTCGGTGCGCCTCCACCGCCCGGGTCAGCCCCGGGATCAGCCCGACCCGGCGGCGCTCGCGCAACACCTGCGGCCCGCGCGCGGCCACATAACGGGCGGCCAGCGCGACGTCCGCCACCTCTTCGAAGGCGTCGCGGCGGGCCTTGCCGGCCTCGGCCTGCACGAGGTCGGCGATCTCGGCACGCCGGTCGAGCACGAGGTCGTGGATGCGCCCGATGATGCGGACCCGCTCGACCACCGGCCGGGCGGCCCAGCCGTGCGCGGCGTCGCGGGCCGCGGCGGCCGCCGTCGCGACGTCCTCGACGGTGGAGACGGGCACTTCGGCGAGCGGTTGGGCGGTGAACGGCGCGACGGTGGCGGCCCGTTCGGCCCGCGGCCGGGCGACCACGCCGTCGACCAGTTGGTCGAGGAGATGCTGGTCGACGACGCCGTCGACGCTCACGGTGCTGCTCATCGCGACCAGCCTACGACCTGGACGCGCCACGTGATCGCCGATGCGGGCGGCGGGTCAGCGCAGGACGGTGACCTCGACCCGCTGGAACTCCTTGACCTCGGTGTACCCGGTGGTGGACATGGCACGGCGCAGCGCACCGACGAGGTTCATGGAGCCGTCGGCACGGTACGACGGGCCGCCCAGGATCTCCGTCAGCGGCCCGATGGTGCCCACCTGGACCCGCTCGCCGCGCGGCAGCTCGGGGTGGTGGGCCTCGGAACCCCAGTGCCAGCCGCGGCCGGGTGCCTCGGCGGCCTGCGCCAGCGGCGAGCCCACCATGACGGCGTCCGCGCCGCAGGCGATGGCCTTGGCGATGTCGCCGGAGCGGCCGATGGAGCCGTCGGCGATGACGTGCACGTACCGGCCGCCGGACTCGTCGAGGTAGTCGCGCCGGGCGGCGGCGACGTCGGCCACGGCCGTCGCCATGGGCACCGTGACACCGAGCACCGAGCGGGTGGTGTGCGACGACCCGCCGCCGAACCCGACCAGCACCCCGGCCGCACCGGTGCGCATCAGGTGCAGAGCCGCCTGGTAGGTCGCGCAACCGCCCACGATGACCGGCACGTCGAGCTCGTAGATGAACTGCTTGAGGTTGAGCGGTTCGGCCCGGCCGGAGACGTGCTCGGCGGAAACCGTGGTGCCGCGGATGACCATGATGTCGACACCGGCGTCGAGGACGGCCTGGTGGTAGCGCTTCACCCGGGGCGGCGACAACGCGCCAGCCACCGTCACGCCGGCCTCGCGGATCTCGCGCAGCCGGTCCCCGATGAGCTCCTCACGCACCGGAGCGGCGTAGATCTCCTGCAGCCGGTTGAGAGCCTTGCCCTCCTCGAGGCCGCTGATCTCCTCGAGCAGCGGCTCGGGGTCCTCGTAACGGGTCCACAGGCCTTCGAGGTCGAGCACACCCAGACCGCCGGCCTGTCCCAGCGCGATGGCCATGGCCGGCGACATGACGGAGTCCATGGGCGCGGCCACGAGCGGGATCTCGAACCGGTAGGCGTCGATCTGCCAGTGCGTCGACACCTCCTCGGGGTCGCGGGTGCGACGCGACGGCACGATGGCCACGTCGTCGAAGGCATACGCTTGGCGGCCACGCTTGCCGCGGCCGATCTCGATCTCCGCCACCCGCACAGGCTATCGGACGGTGGGTTTCACCGGCGCGAGGCGTAGTTCGGAGCCTCGACCGTCATCTGGATGTCGTGCGGGTGCGACTCCTTGAGCCCGGCCGAGGTGATGCGGACGAACCGGCCGCGCTCCTTCAGCTCCGGGACGGTGCGCGCGCCGGTGTAGAACATGGACTGCCGCAGCCCACCGATGAGCTGGTGGGTCACGCTGGCCAGCGGGCCCCGGAACGGCACCTGCCCCTCGACGCCCTCGGGGATGAGCTGGTCGTCGCTTGCGACATCGGCCTGGAAGTACCGGTCGCGCGACCCGGTGGTCTCGGCGCCCCGCTTGCGCAACGCACCCAGCGACCCCATGCCGCGGTAGGACTTGAACTGCTTGCCGTTGATGAAGATGAGCTCGCCCGGGCTCTCGGCGACGCCGGCCAGCAGCGAGCCGAGCATGACGGTGTCGGCGCCGGCCACGAGCGCCTTCGCGATGTCGCCGGAGTACTGCAGCCCGCCGTCGCCGATGACCGGGATGCCGGCCGGCTTGGCCGCCCGTGACGCCTCGTGGATGGCGGTGACCTGCGGGACGCCGACCCCGGCCACCACGCGCGTGGTGCAGATGGACCCCGGCCCGATGCCGACCTTGATGCCGTCGGCACCGGCGTCGACCAGCGCCTGCGCGCCGGCGCGAGAAGCGACGTTGCCGCCGACGATGTCGACGTGCGCGGCCGCGGGGTCGGCCTTGAGCTTGCTGACCATCTCCAGCAGCAGGCTGGTGTGACCGTGTGCGGTGTCGACGACCAGGACGTCGACGCCGGCCTCGACGAGCGTCATGGCCCGTTCCCACGCGTCGCCGAAGAACCCGACGGCGGCCGCGGCCACCAGCCGGCCCTCGGCGTCCTTGGTGGCGTTGGGGAACTCCTCGGACTTCACGAAGTCCTTGACCGTGATGAGGCCCTTGAGCCGGCCGGCGTCGTCGACCAGCGGCAGCTTCTCGATCTTGTGCTTGGCCAGCAGCGCGAACGCGTCGTCGGACTTGATGCCCACCGGACCGGTGACCAGCGGCATGGTGGTCATGACCTCGCGGACCCGCCGCTGGTCGAACTCCGTGGTCGGGATGAAGCGGATGTCGCGGTTGGTGATGATGCCGAGCAGGACGCCGTCGTCGTCGGTGACCGGCAGACCCGAGATGCGGTACTGCCCGCACATCCGGTCCATCTGCGTCAGCGTGGCCTCAGGGCCGATGGTGACCGGGTCGGTGACCATGCCCGACTCCGACCGCTTGACGAGGTCGACCTGGTGGGCCTGGTCCTCGATGGACATGCTTCGGTGCAGCACGCCCAGGCCGCCCTGCCGGGCCATCGCGATGGCCATCCGCGACTCGGTCACGGTGTCCATGGCGCTGGACAGCATCGGGATGCTGACCGAGACGTTCCGCGACACCTTCGATCTGGTGTCGACCTCGCTGGGGATGACGTCGGACTCGCCGGGCTGCAGCAAGACATCGTCGAAGGTGAGACCGAGCGGCGCGAACAGCTCAGGCACGGCGGACTGCATGGGGTCCATGACACTTTCCTGGCTCGGAGGAGGCGGTGGCTCCATGGTATGGCCGACAGCGACCGCCGTACCACCGACTCCCGCGACGCGGCGACCGGAGACCTGCGCAGGACGCCGCGGCCTCTTCCACCTGCGCTGTCGTAGGCCTATGATCCGCTCACGGACATACGGGGGGCGTCATGATCCGTGGATCTGGGCCGAGCCTGTCACTCTTCGTGCTGGGGCCGCTGCGGGCCGAGCGGCACGCCATCGACCTGGACCTGGGCGGACGCCAGCAGCGGGCGGTGGTCGCCAGGCTGCTGCTCGCCCGAGGTGACGTCGTACCCGTCGGACAGCTCGTCCACGCGTTGTGGGGTGATCGCCCCCCGGCACGCTCGACCGGCGCCTTGCAGGCGCACATCTCGCACCTGCGGCGAGTGCTCGAGCCCGATCGTGCGGCCCGCGAACGCGACGGAGTCATCACCAGCGCCGGCCCGGGCTACGCACTGCGGATACCCGAGGATGCAGTCGATGCATGGCGGTTCGAGCGGCTGGTGGCCGACGCCGTCGGTTCGCCTGATCCGGCGGCGGCGACGCTCACACTCAGGACCGCGCTGGCACTCTGGCACGGACCGGCCCTCGCCGACTACGCCGAGGAACCCTGGGCCGAGGCCCACGCCCAGCGCCTCACGCATCTGCGCGACGTAGCCCGGGAGCAGCTCGTTGCGGCGCGCCTGGCGTCCGGCGAGACCGCCGTGCTCATTCCGGAGATCGAGACGCTCGTCACCGAGCAGCCGCTCAGCGAGGAGCGCTGGCGGCTGCTCGCCCTGGCCTTCTACCGCGCCCATCGTCAGGCGGACGCGCTCGCCACCCTGCGTCGTGCCAGGTCCACGCTCGCCGACGAGCTGGGTGTCGACCCCGGACCCGCGCTACGGGCGCTCGAAGCCGACCTGCTGCGCCAGTCCCCCACCCTCGATGCCCGACGGCCGCCGGAGACGAAGCCGGAGCAGGTCACCGTCGCGGCACGGCCGAACCGACCGCGCGTGGACCGGTTCGACGAACTCATCGACCGCGACCGCGAGCTGGCCGAGCTGAGCGCGTGCTTCGACGAGGCGATCGCAGGACACGCCCGGCTGGTGTTGATCGAGGGCACGACGGGCATCGGCAAGAGCAGGCTGCTCGCGGAGGTCCGCCGTCTCGCCGCCGAACGTGGCGCCCGGACGCTGGCGGCACGTGGCAGCCAGATGGAGAAGGAGTACGGGTACGGCGTCGTCCGCCAGCTCTTCGAATCGGCGCTCGCCGATCCTCGGCGACGCGAGCAGGCCCTGTCCGGCGCGGCCGCGTCGGCGCGCGCCGTCTTCGACACGACCACGCCGCACCAGGAACGGCACGACAGCTCCTTCTCGGTGCTCCACGGTCTGTACAGGTTGACCGTCAACCTGTGCGCCGGCCAGCCGGTCGTACTGGCCGTCGACGACCTGCAATGGTGTGACAACGCCTCGTTGCGATTCATCGCCTACCTCGTTCGCCGGCTCGAAGGGCTGCCTCTTCTCGTCGTCGCCACGGTGCGGAAGGCCGAGAAGGAGCCGGGTATCGAGCTCCTCGACGAGCTGAGCGACGACCTCGTCGCGACACCGATCCGGCCGGGCCCCCTGACCGTGGCCGGTGTCGGTGATCTGGTGTGCCGGCGGCTCGGCGATGCGGCGGACGATCGCTTCGTGCGTGCCTGTCACGCCACCACGAACGGCAACCCGCTGCTGGTCCGGCAGGTGCTGCGTGCCCTGCAAGCCGACCGGATCCCGCCTGATGCCGCGCATACCGACACCGTGACCGCGATCGGCTCCCGCGCGGTGTCGAGCATGGTCCTGCTGCGGCTGCGGCGGCTGCCGGGCTCGCACACCGCGGTGGCCCAGGCGATCGCGGTTCTCGGCGAAGGAGCAGCCGTGCCGGCCGTCGCCGCTCTGGCCGGCCTGCCGGAAGCCGACGTGGCGGTTTCCATCGCCGCGCTGGTCCGCGCTGAGCTGGTCCGCGACGCAAACCCGCTGGGCTTCGTCCACCCGGTCATCGGAGAAGCCGTCTACCGCGACGCGTCCTCCGCCCATCGTGCGCTTCAGCACGAGCACGCAGCCAGAGTCCTCGACGCCATGGGAGCCACGCCCGAGCAACTGGCCGCACACCTGCTGAAGGTGCCGAACCGGGGCGACGCGTGGGTCGTCGACGTCCTGCGCCGGGCGGCTTCGGAGGCCGCCGAACGGGGCGCACCGGACAGCGCCACGGCCTATCTCGTCCGAGCATTGGCCGAACCGCCCGGGCGGGACACGAAGCCACACGTGCTCCTGGAGCTCGGCCGGTTCCAGGCCATGCACGACGGTGCCGGCGCCGTCGGTCCGCTCGAACAGGCCTATGCGACGCTGGAAGATCCCGAGGCGCGGGCAGCCGTCGCGCAGACCCTGACCCGTGCTCTCGTCTTCGTCGGCCCGGCTGGACGGCCGACCTCCTTCGCTCTGCGAGCCGAGGCCGCCCTGCCACCCGAGCTCGCCGACGCGCGACAGGGTCTCGTGGCACTGCGGAGGATCTCGGGCTTCATGCACGGCCTCGACCGTCGCGCCTACGCGATGGAGCAGCCGAGGCCGGCCGGCGACGGGCCGGGAGCCCGGATGCTCGCGGCGGATCTCGCCTGGGAGACGCTGATCGCCGGCGACGACCGTTCGCGCGCGACAGAGCTCGCCCGGTTCGCACTCGCCGACGGTGTCCTGCTCGACCACGACGCCGGACTGACGTGGATCCTCGCGGCGATCGTCCAGGACATGTCCGAGGCGGGCGGGACCCACGTCTGGGACGAAGCCCTCGCGGTCGCACACGCTCGAGGCTCGGTCTTCGACGCCCTGGCGGCCCGACTGTGGCGCGGCTTCCTGCTCTGGCAGCAGGGCGACCTGCGTGAGGCCTATGACTCGTTCGTGTTCAGCACCGAACAGAGCCGTGTGTGGGGGTCGTCCATCGGGCTCCCGTACAGCGAGACGTTCATGGTGGGTGTCGTCCTGGACCTCGGGGACGTGACGGCGGCGCGAGTCCTTCTCGAGCGGATCCGTGACCATCCTCGCGTCGGCGACGGGCTACGCCTGTTCGCCGAGGCCGAGGCCGCCGTGCTGCTCGCCGAGGGCCGCGATGCCGAGGCCCTCGGCGTGCTCGACAGGTCAGCCCACCTGATGCCGAGCGTGGTGAATCCGGTGTGGCGGCGATCCCGCGCTCTTTGTGCCAGGGCGCTGGCCGGGCTCGGCCGGACCGCCGAGGCCGAGGCACTCATGGAGGACGAGCTGACGCGAGCGCGACGGTGGGGCACGCGGCGGCTGATCGGCACGACGCTGCGGCTGCTGGGCGAGGTGCGCGGCGGTGCGGGCGTGCCCGCCCTACGCGAGGCCGTGTCCGTGCTCGCCGCGTCCGATGCACGGATGGAGCTCGCCCGAGCGCGTCTCTCCCTCGCCACAGCGCTCGGGTCGTCCGCGGAAACCGTCCCGCTGCTGGCTTCCGCCCCCTCCGTCACGCCGGCGGAATCGGGTGGTTGGCCACCACCAAGCCCCCGGGATCGACGGCCGCCCGGACGGCTCGTAGCCGCGGCCATGCCGCCTCGTCATACGCCCGCTGCGCGTCGGACGGGGTCTCGGTGAAGTTGAGGTAGGTCGCTCCGCTCGCGTACGGCGACATCGCGGCCATCAGGTTGCCCGCGTCGATCGTGCCCTGGGCCGCCTGCTCGGGTGTCGCCGCGATGGTGACCCCGAACAGGAGAAACCGGCCGTCGAGCATCGGCAATGCACCTGCGCCCGGGTGCGGCCGGGACAACGCACCGCCGAGTTGCCGGAGCTCGGCCATGAGGAGCGTCGAGCCGGAGTCCGGTCCCGCGGCGGCGAGAAAGGCGTCGACGCCCGCAGCGGGCAGTTCGGCCAGCATCGAACTGTCCGAAACAGCCGGGGTGGGTCCTTCCGGATCCATGTGCAGTCGCACCAGCGACGCGGACGGCACGGTCGCGAACGTGTCCAGCTCCGGTCCGAGCGCGCGCAGCGGCTCGAGGATCGCGGCGGCGCGCGCGTCGTCCGCGAGCACGGCGCCGTTGATCATGGCGAGCTGCCTGCCCCTGACCGGCTCCGGGATCTCGGGGAACGGCGGCAACTGCAGGATGCGGAACGACGTCGTGACGGCGTCCGGCGCCTCGGCGGCCCACTCCGCCCACCGGGGCAGCACACGCGCGGCCTGCGTCCAGTCGAACACGAGCATGCCCGCGTACGCGGCGGCGATGGGATAGAGCCGGAACTCCAGCGCGGTGACGATGCCGAAGTTCCCGCCGCCGCCGCGAAGCGCCCAGAACAGCTCGGTCTCGTGGTCGGCGTCGGCACGTAGGTGGGACCCGTCCGCTGTCACCAGCTCGACCGCCGTGACGCTGTTGGCCTGCAGGCCCAGTTCGCGTGCGTACCACCCGAGCCCGCCGCCCAGGGAGTACCCGACGATGCCGACATCGGGCGAGGAGCCGTGCAGCGACGCCAGGCCGTACGGCGCGGTGGCGTCGACCGCGTCGAGCCACAGGGCACCCGCGGACACCCGGGCGGTCCGGGCGTCGGCGTCGACCTCCACTCCGGTCATCCCGGCCGTGCGCAGCAGGACGACGTCATCCAGGTCGCCGGTGAGCGCGCCGGCGTTGTGGCCGGTACCCTGCGGCGCCACCCGCAGGCCGGCGGCGGCCGCTGCCCGGACGACCGACGCCACCTCGGACGCGTCGGCCGGGTAGGCCACGGCGGCCGGCCGCTGCTGGACGGCGACGTTCCACGGCATGCGAGCGGCGTCGTAGCCGGGATCGCCGGGCAGATGCACGGCTCCGCCACACGAGTCGCGCAGTGCCGACGCGTCGGTGAGCTTGGGAAGGGTCGAGTCGGAAGTCATGGAGTCCCCCTGGTACGTCGTAGGCCGGCTCCACCATCGACCCCTCCCCTTGGCGGCTACTTGCGACCGACTTGCCGGCGGTGCCGGGTCACCACCGGTGGGCGACGTCGATCACCAGGCGCGACCCGCCGCCGGGCCCGTCCAGCGTGAACACCCGGAAAGGCAGCCGCGCGCGCACGCCGAGCCCGATGGTCGTCCGGCCCTCGAAGCTCCCGGCCCAGGCGACCTGCCGGAAGGTGCGCCAGCCGGACACGGAGACGAGCTCGCGCCGGTCGGCGGGGCGGTACGTCGCGTTGCCGGCGTTGTCGTGGGCCGGCGCGATCGCGACCACTTCCAGGAACGCGCCGCCACGCAACAGCACCGGGCGGCCCGACCCGTCCATCGTGACCGCCCGGACGTAGCGGACGGCGTAACCGTCGGCGTCGCCGGCGAAGTCGAGGACGAGACGGTCGAAGCAGGCGTGCCGGCCCGCCCGGACGTCGGAGAGCGGCGCGGTCTCGGTCGCGCTCGCACGTTCCGGCAGCGACCCCCAGCGAATGCCGCAGTACGGTGCGGCCGAGGCGGCCGGAGCGGTCAAGAACGCGACCCCGGCGGTCAGTAGTGCGATGACGATGGCGATGGTTCGTCTCATGACGCCCCCCTTGTGCCCGTTGGTGATGACAAGGACGCCCGACCGGGCACTCGGGTTGACACATCAGCCGAAACGTTATAAATAGGGCCGCCGCTACGCAGGCTCGCGTAGCCGCGAATACGCAGCAGGGCCGACGACGGCGACGACCGGGGCCCGCGAGGCTGACGGCATGACGATCACCACACGCACTGAGAAGCGCGCGGGCGCTCCGGACTCCCGCCGGCCGTGGCGGTTGAGCGGCCGGCTGCGCAAGGGCGTCCTCGTCGTACACATCCTGGCGGCGGGCGCATGGGTCGGAATCGACGTCGTCATGGGCGTCTTCGTCTTCACGGCGCTGGCCAGCGACTCCGACCAGACGAAGGCGCTGAGCTATCAGGCGCTGGAGGTGTTCGCCGTCTGGCCGATGACGATCGCCGGGATGCTTTGCCTGGCCAGCGGGATCGTGCTGGGCCTGGGCAGCAAGTACGGGCTGGTGCGGTACTGGTGGGTGGCGCTGAAGCTGATGTTGAACGTGCTGCTGTCGACCCTGGTGCTGGTGGCGCTGCGGCCGGGCGTGCAGGAGGCGGCGGAGCAGGGCCGGCGGCTGGCGGCAGGCGAGCCGGTGTCGGTGCAGGCGAGCGACCTGGCGTTCCCGCCGATCGTCTCGCCGACGCTGCTGGTGGTGGCGTTCCTGCTGTCGGTCTACAAGCCCTGGGGCCGCATCCGCCGGTCGCCGCGATGAGCAGCGGTCACTCCGCCGCTGACTGGTCGAAGACGTGCATGACGTTGCCGGCCGGGTCGGCGAACGTCGCCGTCTGACCGCCGGGCATGTCGATCGCCTCGCCCAGCCAGCGCAGCTCAGAGCGTTCCTTCATGAACGCCCGGACGTCGTCGACCTCGTAGAACGGGCCGGACTGCCACCGTTCGTCCGCGTCGACCGGCACGTCGAGCATCAGCTGGACGTCGGTGCCGGGCAGGGCGAACGCGACGGTGGACTCGCCTTCCCGCCAGGCCTCGTCGAGGCCGAGCTGGTCGCGGTAGAAGGCCAGCGCGGGAGCCAGCTCGGGCACGGAGACATAGAGATACGTGAGCTTCATGCGCACAACGTAACCTCGTTACGGAATACCGTCAACGTGTTACGCTGCAGGCATGCCAGAGTGGGTTCCGGTCCCGGGTTCGGCGAAGGCCCGCCTCATCGAGGCCGCCCTGCACGAGTTCGAGCAGGCGGGCTACGCGGCAGTCGCCGTCACCGACCTCGCGGCGAAGGCGGGCGTCACCACCGGGTCGCTGTACCACCACTTCGGCTCGAAGCTGGGCCTCTACACAGTCGTCCGCGACGACGTCGAGAAGCGCATCACCGACCGCATGGAAGGCGCAGCCGCCGCGGTCGGCGGCACCGGCCGAACGGCCGTCCGGGCAGCCGTCCTGGTCGCGTTCGACGCCGCGGCCCGGTTCGGCACCTGCCGGCTGCTCGGCGAGACCACAGCGGCCGACCGCCCCGATCCCATCCGGCTGACGCTGGAGGCGCTGCTCCCCGACGACGCCGGCACCGCCGCCGTCGTGCTGGCCGCGGCCTGGCGAGCCGCGCTGCTGGAGACCGCCGGCGGCGCACCGGCCGCCGCGGGCCGCCGAGCCCTCGAGTTCCTGCTCAGCGGCTGAGGCGGCCCAGGCGCTCGACGGCCTCCTGCAGGACCTCGTCGCGCTTGCAGAAGGCGAACCGGACCAGCGACCGGGCGGCGTCGGGGTCGTCGTGGAATGCCGAGACCGGGACGGCGGCGACCCCGGCCAGCTCCGGCAGCCGCTGGCACAGCTCGACGCCGTCGTCGAAGCCGAGCGGTACCGCGTCGGCGACGACGAAGTACGTGCCGCGCGGCACCGACACCTCGAAGCCGGCCGCCCGCAGCCCGTCGCACAAGAGGTCGCGCTTGGCCCGCAGGTCACCGGCGAGCGTCCGGTAGAAGTCGTCGCCCAGACCCAGGCCCACCGCCACCGCGGGCTGGAAAGGCCCGGCGTTGACGAACGTCAGGAACTGCTTCACCGCCCGGACGGCCGCGACGAGCTCGGCCGGGCCGTGCAACCAGCCGACCTTCCAGCCGGTGACCGAGAACGTCTTCCCGGCCGAGGAGATGGTGATGGTCTGCTCGGCCAGGCCGGGCAGCGTGGTCATCGGGAGGTGGACGCCGTCGTCGTAGACCTGGTGCTCGTAGACCTCGTCGGTGACGACGACGGCGCCGTGCTCGCGTGCCAGCGCCCCGATCAGCTCGAGCTCGGTGCGGTCGAACACCTTGCCTGTCGGATTGTGCGGCGTGTTGACCAGGACCACTCGGGTCCGCGGGCCGAACGCGGCCCGTAGCTCCGCCTCGTCGAGGGCGAAGCCGGGCCAGCGCAGCGTCACGGTCTTGCGGACGGCGCCGGCCAGCGCGATGGACGCGGCGTAGGAGTCGTAGACGGGGTCGAAGGTGACGACCTCGTCGCCGGGCTCGCACAACGCCAGGATGGTGGCCGCGATGGCCTCGGTCGCGCCGGCCGTGACCAGCACCTCGGCGTCGGGGTCGACGTCGAGGCCGTAGAAGCGCTTCTGATGCTGGGCCACCGCTTCGCGCAGCACCGGGACGCCGGGGCCGGGCGGGTACTGGTTCTGACCGCCGTGGATGGCCTCGCTGGCCGCGTCGAGCAGTTCGCGCGGTCCGTCGGTGTCGGGGAAGCCCTGCCCGAGGTTGATGGCACCGGTCCGGGTGGCCAGCGCGGTGATCTCGGCGAAGATCGTGGACGTGAACGGGCGCATCCGCTCTACGAGGGCTGGTCGGCGTGGTGGCACGGGTTCACGGTAGCTCACGGCCGTGCCGCACAATGGTGGGTGACATCCCGCGAGGAGGACACCGTGAGCCGCTTGACCGTGTGGAACGACACCGACCCCAGTACCCCCGTGCTCGACACCACCGACGCGGCCGCGATCACCGCCGAACTGGCCGCCCTGGGCGCCCGGTTCAGCCGCTGGGAGATCCAGGAGCTGCCCGACGACCCCACCCAGGACGACGTGCTGGCTGCGTACCGTTCCGAGATCGACGACGTCATCGCCAAGGAGAAGTACACGCTGGTCGACGTGCTGCGGCTGGACCCGGCGCAGGACGACTACGACGAGAAGGCCCCGGCCGCCCGGCAGAAGTTCCTGCAGGAGCACCAGCACGACGACGACGAGGACCGCTTCTTCGCCTACGGCTCCGGCATCTTCTACCTGCACGCGGGCGGCAAGGTGTTCGCCGCGTTCTGCGAGGCCGGGGACCTCATCTCCGTCCCGGCCAACACCACGCACTGGTTCGACATGGGTACGAACCCCGAGTACATCTCGGTGCGCTTCTTCCACGACGAGGACGGCTGGGTCGGCGACTTCACCGGCAGCGACATCTCCAGCCGGTTCCCCACCTACGACGAGATCGCCGCCACCCCCGTCGGCGGCTGAACGCGGGCCATCGCGGCCGCGGATCACGAGGCATACAACACCAGGCGTTCTCCCGCCTCACCAGGCAAGCATTCCTGGTGAGGCGGGAGTAGCCATGCCGAACGTGATCAATGGGGAGCACCGGGTCAACGCGGTCATTCGGGGCGCCCACCAGAGTGTGAGACGGCGGTCTCGTATGATGGTCGCTGCCGCGCGCCGTGGCGCTGCCGCCGATCCGACCCGAAGAGGACACCCCATGCGCATCAGTGCTCGCTCCGCCCTGGCCGGAACCGTCCCCGCGGTGCTGCTCGTCACCATGGCGGCCTGTTCCTCCGACTCCGGGTCCGGCTCCGGCGACGGTGGCGGCAACGGCGGCGAGATCGTGCTCATCACCCCCACGCCCATCGGCTCGAACAACTTCCTGCAGTTGGCCCGCGAGGGCGCCGAGGCCGCCGGCGAGGCCAACGACGTCGACGTCGAGGTGTACGAGAGCACCGACCCGGCCAGCATCCAGCAGAACATCGACGCGGCCGTCCGCGACCGCGTCGACATCGTCGTCGGCGTGTCGTTCAGCGTGCAGGACCAGTTCGCCACCTCCGCGATCGACAACCCCGACCAGCAGTTCCTGCTCGTCGACGCCTGCCCGGACGAGCAGCCGGCGAACCTCTCCTGCGCGGTCTTCCGCGAGCACGAGGCCAACTATCTGGCCGGCGTCGAGGCAGGCCTGCTCACCCAGAGCGGCGCGGTCGGGGCCGTCGCCGCCGTCGACGACCCGTTCGTGCACCGCTGGATCGACCCGTTCTTCGCCGGCGCGCAGAGCGTCAACCCGGCCGTGACCACCACCGTGCAGTACGTCGGTGGCGACAACCCGTTCGGCGACGTCGCCCGGGCCAAGGCTCAGGCCGAGATCATCGCCGGCGGCGGCGCCGACTACGTGAACGCCGCCGCATCCGGCGGCAACTCCGGGGTGTTCGAGGCCGCGGCCGAGAACGGCATCTTCGCCTTCGGTGTCGACACCAACCAGTGCCCGCTGTCCCCCGGTGTCATCGTCGACAACTCCCTCAAGCGCGTCGACGTCGCGCTGCAGTCCGCGGTCGAGGAGATCCTCGGCGGCAACGCCGGCGGTTTCCAGTCGTACGGACTGGCCGAGGACGGTGTCGGTCTGACCGGCCTGCAGGAGGGCGTCGAGGACAGCGAATGCCTCATCGCCGACCACCCGGAGATCCTCGAGCAGGTGGCGGCGGTCCGCGACCAGATCGTGTCCGGTGAGATCGTCGTCGCGGACCCGGTCGAGGCGGGATGACCAGTCCCGCCGTCGAGCTGGTCGGCATCGGCAAGCGGTTTGGCACGGTCGTCGCCAACGACGACGTCCACCTCACGCTGCGCCGCGGCGCCGTGCACGCCGTCATGGGCGAGAACGGGGCCGGCAAGTCGACCCTGATGTCCGTGCTCTACGGGCTGTACCGGCCCGACAGCGGGCACATCGTGCGCGACGGCCGGCGGGTGGAGTTCACCAGCCCACTCGACGCCATCGCCGAGAAGCTCGGCATGGTGCACCAGCACTTCCGGCTGTTCGAGTCGATGACGGTCGCCGAGAACGTCGTGCTCGGTCAGGAGCCGCGCCGGTCCGGCTTCGGCCGGCGCGGCCTGATCGATCGCGACGCCGCCGCGGCCAGGGTGCGTGACCTGGCCGAGCGCTACGGCCTCGTGGTGGACCCGCGGGCCCGGGTCGGCTCCCTGTCGGCGGGGGCACGGCAACGCGTCGAGATCCTCAAGGCGCTGCACCGCGAGGCGGAGGTGCTCATCCTCGACGAGCCGACCGCGGTGCTGACGCCGGGCGAGGTGCGCTCGCTGTTCTCCGTCATCCGCCGGGCCGCCGACGACGGCGCCACCGTCGTCCTGGTGACCCACAAGGTCCACGAAGTGCTCGACGTCAGCGACGAGGTGACGGTGCTGCGCGACGGCAGGGTCACCGCCCACGTGCACACCGCCGACACCACTGCCGGTGAGCTGGTCACGGCCATGACCGGCCGCGAGGTCGTGCCGGCCCGCAACACCGGCACGGGGGAACCGGGCGAACCGGTGCTCCAGGTCGAGCACCTCGCCGTCAGCGACGGCGAGCGCACCCTCGTCGACGATGTGTCACTGACGGTGCGCCGCGGCGAGATCGTCGGCATCGCGGGGGTGTCCGGCAACGGCCAGCACGACCTCGTGGCGACGCTGCTCGGCACGCACCGCGCCGCCGCCGGGACCGTCCGGATCGCCGGTCACGACGGCACCGCCGTGTCGGTGCGCGACCGGCGGGCTCTGGGGGTGGCCGCCATCCCCGAGGACCGGCGCGGTGAAGGGACCGCCGTCACGCTGTCGGTCGCCGAGAACCTGGCCCTGGGCCACCACCGCACCCCGCCCATCGGCTCCAGCCGTGGACTGCGCCGTGGCTGGATGTCCGGCCGGGCCGTCCGCGACTCGGCGCGCCGGCTGATCGCCGAGCACGACATCCGCACCGCCTCCGAGCAGTTGCCCGTGGGCACGCTGTCCGGCGGCAACGCGCAGAAGCTGGTGGTCGCGCGCGAGCTGGCGCACGAGGCGCCCCTGCTGATCGCCGAGCAGCCCACACAGGGCGTCGACATCGGCGCCATCGAGGCGATCCACCGCCGGCTCATCGAGTACCGCGACGCCGGCAACGGCGTCCTGCTGGTCTCGCACGAGATCAGCGAGCTTCTCGCGCTGGCCGACCGGATCCTGGTCATGCTGGGCGGCCGGGTCGTCGCGCACTTCGACCGGTCCGAGGCGACCCCGGAGAACATCGGCGCGGCCATGTCCGGCGCCGCGAGCACCACCTCGGCGGTGACGCCATGACCGGCACGGCCACCACCGATCCGGCCACCGAGCCCGCACCCGCCGGCCGGCCGAGCCTGCTGCGCACCGCCGTCCGGCACCCCGCTCTCGTGCCCGTCGGCGCCGTCGTCGTGGCCGTCCTGGTCGGCGCCGTCGTCATGCTGGCGTCGGGGATCGACCCGATCCGCGCCTACACGGCCGTCATCGAGGGCGCGCTGGCCACCGACAACCTCGACTACACGCTCTCGGTGTTCGCGCTGATCTGCGGCATGGCGCTGGTGTTCGCCATCCCGCTGCGGATGGGCGAATACAACCTCGGCGGCAACGGCCAGGTGGTGCTGGGCGGCATCACCGCCGCCGCGGTGGGGCTGTACGCGCCGCTGCCCGGCGTGCTGCTGGTGGCCGTAGCGATCCTGGCCGGCGCCGCCGCGGCCGCGGTGTTCGCGGCCATCTCCGCGCCGTTGTCGGAGCGGCTGCGCATCCCGGTCATCATCTCCACGCTGTTGCTGTCGCCGATCGCCGTCGCGTTCGGCTCGTACCTGGTCCGGTTCCGGATGACCGACACCGGCTCCGGGGTGTCCCAGACGCCGCGGCTGCCCGACGCCGCGCACCTGGGGTCGCTGGGCGACCTGCGCTACGCGAACGTCGGGCTGATCCTGGTGCTGCTGGCGCTGCTGGCGTTCTGGCTGGTCGATTCCCGGACGGCGGTCGGCTACGAGTTGCGTACGCTGGGCGCCAGCCGGCGGTTCGGCGCGTACGGCGGCGTGCACATCGGCCGGCTGAACCTGGGCGCCATGGCCGCGGCCGGCGCCGTCGCCGGTCTGGTCGGCGCGATCATGGTGCTGTCGCCGCCGTACCGGTTCATCGACGGCGCGCTGACCGCGCCCGGGTACACGTTCGCCGGGGTGGCCGCGGCGCTGCTGGCCGGTGGCCGCCCCGCGCTGCTGCCGCTGACCGTCGCGGTCTTCACGATCCTGCAGGTCGGCGGCTCCGGCATGGAACGCGACGCCGACGTGCCGCGGCAGCTGTCCGACGTGCTGCAGGCGGTGGTCATCATCGTCCTTGCGCTGCGGACGGTGGTCGAGGCACGACGCGCGCGAGCGGGGAGGTCCGGGTAGATGAACGTCCTGGAATGGGGCTTCGTCGCCGCGGTGCTGACCGCGACGACGCCGGTCCTTCTGGCGGCGCTGGGCGGTGCACTGTGCGCCCAGGCAGGCGTGTTCAACATCGCGCTCGAGGGCCAGATGCTGTGGGGCGCGTTCGCCGCCGTCGTCGGCTCGCACTACTCCGGCAACGCGTGGGTGGGTGTCGGTCTGGCGCTGGTCAGCACCGCAGTGTTCTCCGCCATCCTGGCGGTCGGCTCCCCACGGTGGGCGGCCGATCCGATCATCCTCGCCATCGGCATCAACCTGCTCGCGGTCGGGCTCACCGGCTACGGCATCCGGGTGCTGTTCGACGTGTCCGGCACGTTCTCGCCCGACGGTCTGCAGGGTCTGGACCGGATGTCGTTCCTGTCCGATGTCCCGGTGCTGGGCACGGTGCTCGGACGGCAGTCCCCGCTGGTGCTGCTGGCCATCCTGCTGGCGCTGGGCCTGGCGTTCTGGGTGAACCGCAGCGCCACCGGGCTGCGGTTGCGCGGCGTCGGTGAGCATCCGGAGGCCGCCGGCAGCCTCGGTGTCGACGTCCAGAAGTACCGCACGACGGTGGTGCTGGCCGCCGGTGGGCTGTGCGGGCTGGCCGGGGCACAGCTCTCGCTGGGCAACGTCACCGTCTTCACCGAGAACATGACGGCCGGCCGCGGCTGGATCGCCGTCGCGGCGGTGATGCTGGCGGCGAACCGGCCGGCCTGGGTGCTGGCCGCCTGCCTCGGCTTCGGCGCCGCCGAGGCGTTCGGGTTCCGTCTGCAGGGTGTCGGCGCGCCGCAGCAGCTCGCCGACGCCGCGCCGTACATCGTCACCTTGGTCGTGCTGGTGGCGACCCGGCTGCGCTGGCTGCGCCGGACCAGGGAGGTGGCCGTATGACGCTGCCGAACCCGATTCTCGACCGGTCGGTCGTCCTGGCCGACGACGGCGGCAGCGTCGCCGTCCTCGACCGCCGGGTGTTCCCGGCCGAGACGTCCTGGGTGACCTGCAGGACGCCGCAGGACGTCGCCGCGGCCATCCGCGACATGGTGACGCAGTCGTCCGGGCCCGCCTACGCCGCGGCGGCGGGGATGGCGCTGGCCGCGCACCAGGCCGCCGGCCTGCCGCTGGCCGACGCGCGCGATCGGCTGGCCGCGGCCGGTGCGGCGCTGGCGACCGCCCGGCCCACCAACAGCCATCCCCGCATCGTGGTGGAGGGCATCCTGGCCGCCACGGCAGCGGCCGGTTCCACCGACGAGCTGGTCGAGGCCGCCGTCGACGCCGCCCGGGCCGCCGACGACGAGTACCGCAGCCGCAGCCGAGCCCTCGGTGCGGCCGCCGCGGACCTGCTGCCCGACGGAGTCCGGGTGCTGACCCACTGCTGGATGGACGGCTACCTCATCGAGCTGGTCCGCGCGGCGCACGAACGCGGCCGGCGCTATCGCTGGGTGGCCACCGAGACCCGCCCCTACCTGCAGGGCGCCCGGCTGACCGCGCACACGCTGGCCGAACTGGGCCAGGACGTCACGCTGATCACCGACTCGATGGCCGCCGCCGCGCTGGCGCCGGACTCGACGCTGGGCCGCGTCGACGCCCTGGTCACCGCCGCCGACCGGGTCGCCATGGACGGTTCGGTTGCGAACAAAGTCGGAACGCTGGGGCTGGCCGCCGCGGCCCGGCACTTCGGGGTCCCGTTCTACGCGCTGGTACAGGCGCCGGACCCCACCACCGCCACCGGCGCGGACATCGTCGTCGAGGAGCGCGACCCGGCCGAGGTGTTCGCCACGCTCGGCCGGCGCACCGCATCGCCGCTGCTTTCCCAGGCGTGGTACCCGGCCTTCGATGTCACACCGCCGGAGCTGGTCACCCGCATCGTCACCGACCGGGGGCCGTTCGCTCCGGACCGGCTCGCGGACTACTCGACGCACGACCCCACCCCAGGAGAGGCATGAGCGAGACCCGTCACGTCATCTACGACACCGACACCGGCATCGACGACGCGCTGGCACTGCTGTACCTGGCCGGCCGGCCCGACGTGGATCTCGCCGCCATCACCACGGTCTACGGCAACACGCCGATCGACGCGGTGGTGCCGAACGTCGGGCACGTGCTCGAGCTCGCCGGGCTGCCGGACGTGCCGGTGGCGGTCGGTGCCGCGGGCCCGATCGTGGGCGAGGCACGGATCGCCTCGCACGTCCACGGCGTCGACGGGCTCGGCGACGTCGTCGCGGACAAGACCCCGCCGCGGAACATCGTCGACGGCAGCGCCGCGCAGTACCTCGTCGATCTCGCCCGCGAACGGCCCGGCTATTACGACCTGTTGCCCGTCGGCCCACTCACCAACGTCGGGCTGGCCCTGGAGATCGAGCCAGAGCTCCTGACGCTGTTCCGCTCGGTCGTGATCATGGGCGGCTCCGGACCGTTCCCGCCGCTGGGCGTGACCCAGATGGTGGACGCGAACATCCACAACGACGCCGAGGCCGCCCGCCGGGTGGTGCATGCACCCAGGAACCGGCTGGTCAGCGTGGGCGTGAACGTCACCGCGACGACCGTCGTCGACGAGGCCGCCGTGGCCCGCCTGCACGCGTCGGGCACCACCTGGGGCGAGTTCTCGGCCGCCGTCCTGGAGTCGTACATGAACTTCTACCAGTACGCCTGGGGACGCCGGGTGTCCCCCGCGCACGACGGCCTGGCGGCCGGGCTGCTGCTGCAGCCGGACTGGATCACGGCCAGCCGGACCGGCCCGGTGGACATCACCTCCGACGGCTTCTTCGTCCGGGCGCACCTGATGGAGACCGCCGACGGCGACCCGGTGCCCTGGCTGGCCGAGCCGACGCCGGACACCGTCGTCGTCACCGACGTGAACCGCGAGGCGTTCCTGGACGACTTCCTCGGCATCCTCACCACCGGGGGCGAGCCGACCCGGTGACCGCGACGTATCCGCTGCTCGAGGCCGGCGACGTCGTCGACTACCTACGACGGTGCGGTCTCGACCGGCTGCTCGGAGACGGCCGCGCGGAGGTCCGCGACGTCACCGGCGGCAACATGAACCGGGTCTTCGTGGCGCGGGCCGGCGGCCGCGGCGTCGCGGTCAAGCAGGCACCGCCGTGGGTGCAGGTGGCCGGTCCGGACTGGCCGGCCAGCCCGGACCGCATCGCCGCCGAGGCCCGCGCGTACGGCTACCTCGCCGGCCTGGTGCCGGACATCGTCCCAGTGGTTCACGCCTTCGACGCGTCGTCGTACGTGCTGGTCATGGAGGACCTGTCGGACCTGCGGGTGCTGCGCGACGTGCTGGTCGAGGGCGTGGGTGCGGCGGCTGCCGGTACGGCTGCTCCTGGCGAGCCGGACGCCGTCGGCCTCGGGGAGGCGGTCGGCCGGTTCGTCGGCGAGCTGACGTTCGCCACCAGCGACCTCACCATGACGGCGGCGGAGCGGGCCGCGCTGACCGCCGCCGCCGTGAACCCGGACCTGTGCCAGCTCACGCTCGACGTCCTGCTGGACGAGCCGTACCGGCCGCACGAGCACAACCGGTTCGACCCGGCCCTGCGCGCCGACGTCGAGGCGATGTACGCCGACGACGCGCTGAAGGTCGCGGTGTCCGAGCTGCGATCGGTGTTCCGCAGCCGGGCGGAGGCGCTGATCCACGGTGACCTGCACACCGGCTCGGTCATGGTCGGACGGCGAGACGGCGCGGCCGCGGTGAAGGTGTTCGACCCGGAGTTCTCGTTCGTCGGCCCGATCGGGTTCGACCTGGGCCTGTGGTGGGCGAACCTGGCCATCGCCGCCGCGGCGGCCCGGGCGAGCGGCCGCACGGACCTCGCCGACGCCCGGCAGGCCGCGGTGCGGGCCAGCTGGGACGCGTTCGAGCGGGTGTGGCGCTCGCGCTGGCCGTCGCGCGTGGACACCGCCTTCGCTGACGGCTACCTGGACAGCTGGTTGGCCCGGATCCGCCGCGAGGCCGTCGGTTTCGCCGGTATCGAGGCGGTGCGCCGGGTGGCCGGGTACTCGCACGCCGCCGACCTGACGACCCTGCCCGACGACGTGCGCGTACCGGCTCAGCGCCGGGTGCTGCGCGCCGCCGTCCGGTGGATCACCGAGCATGCCGCTGCTACGTCGGCGGCCGACCTTCCCAACGTCCCGACGGAGGAACCGTGACCGTATCCATCCGCGCGCGCACCGTGGTCCTCGACCTGGAGGGCACCACCAGCGCGGCCGGCTTCATCCTCGGCGACCTGTACGACTACGCCCGGCCGCGGCTGCTGGGCTGGCTGCGCGACCACGCCGACGACGAGGCCGTGTCGGCTGCCCGGGCGCAGACGGTCGCCGACGGCGGGCTTCCCGCCGACGCCAGCGACGAGGACGTCGTCGCCGTCCTGCACGCCTGGATGAACGACGACGTGAAAGCCACCCCGCTGAAGACCCTGCAGGGCCAGATCTGGGCCGAGGGGTTCGCCCGCGGTGAGATCACCTCGCACTTCTTCGACGACGTCATCCCGAAGCTCCGGGTCTGGCACGCGGCAGGGGTCGGGCTGGCCGTGTTCTCGTCCGGCTCGGTCACCTCGCAGCGGCCGTGGTTCGCCCACTCACCCGACGGCGACCTCAGCCCGCTGATCACCGCCTACTTCGACACCGTCAACGCCGGCCCGAAGAAGGTGGCCACGTCGTACGACGCGATCGCGGCCGCGTTGGCGGTCCCTGCGGCGGAGCTGGTGTTCTTCTCCGACCACCCGGATGAGCTGACGGCGGCGACGGCGGCCGGCTGGCAGGTGGTGGCGTTCGCCCGGCCCGGTGAGCCGTGGGGGTCCGCCGACTTCGGCGCGGCGCCGGTCGTAGCGTCGTTCGACGAGGTGGAGGTGACCCTGCCGTGAGCGAGCCGTTCCTGCCGCCACAGTCCTCCATCGACCGCGCGGGCGCCGAACTGGCGGCCGAGGCGGCCCGGTTCGCCGGGCTGGGCTGGATGCGCGGCACCTCCGGGAACCTGTCGACGGTGCTGAACCGCGACCCGCTGCGTCTCGCCGTCACCGCGTCCGGCCTGGACAAGGGTGAGCTGACGTACCACGACGTCGTGGTGGTGGACGCGGACGGCGCGTCGGTGCCCGGCCAGCGGCGCCCGGATGCCGTCCCCTCCGCCGAGGCCGGCCTGCACGCCCGGATCGCCCGCGTGACCGGCGCCGGCGCGGTCATCCACGTGCACGCCATGGCCGCGGTGCTGGCCGCCGAGTACTGGCCGGAGGGTGTGCTGCTCAAGGACCTCGAGATGCTCAAGGGCATCGGGCACCTCGCCCACGACGAGGAGGTCGTCGTCCCGGTCATCCCGAACGGCCAGGACATGGTGGCCGTCGGCGACGCCTTCGAGGCGGCCCACGTTCCTGGCGTCCCGGGTGTGCTGCTGGCCCGGCACGGCTTCTACGGCTGGGGCGCCGACCTGCGGCAGGCCCGCTGGCACGTGGAGATCCTCGAGTGGCTGCTGCGGTTTCAGGTGGCGCTGCACACGGGGAATGACTCCGGGGGTGCGCGCACTTAGGATAGGTGGAGCCCCGGAGCATCACTTGTGTTCCGACGTGTCTGCCCGGTGAGTGGGTAGCTGGTTCGGCGGTCGGCCTTGACCGTCTCCAACGGATCCTTCCTGCTTCGATGGAGACCCCGTGGCGACATCCCCGCACCGAACGCCTCACGCTGCCCGCCGGTCCGCCCGCGCCGCGGCCGTGCTCCTGACCGGCGCTGTGGCTGCCGTCCTGGCCGGCTGCGCCGACGACGGCGACGACGCCGACCCCGCTGCCGCGAACGGGGACCCGCCGGGCGGCGCCGCGCTGGCCGAGCCGATCGCCGTCGACAACTGTGGTTTCGAGATCACCGTCGACGAGCCGCCGCAGCGGGTCGTCACCATCAAGTCGACCTCGACGGAGATGATGCTCGCCCTCGGGCTGGGCGACCGCCTGGTCGGCACCGCATTCGCGGACGGCCCGCTGCCGGACGAGTACTTCGGCCAGCTGGACGACGTCCCCGTCATCTCCGACAACGTCCCCGGCCAGGAGGCGCTGCTCGACGTCGAGCCCGACTTCGTCTACGGCGGCTGGGAGAGCAATTTCGCCGTCGACACGGCCGGCGAGCGTTCCTCGCTGGCCGACTTCGGCATCACCACCTACGTGTCCCCGGCGGCCTGCCAGGATCCCGCCTACCAGCCGGACCCGATGACGTTCGACGAACTGTTCGCCGAGATCCGCGAAGTGGCGTCGTTCTTCGGCGTCAGCGACCGGGCCGACGAACTGGTCGCGGAGCAACAGGTGCTGCTGGAGCAGGTGGCCGAGCCGGGGGCCGGGCTGACCGCGCTGTGGTACAGCTCCGGCGAGGACGCGCCGTTCGTCGGCGGCGACATCGGCGCACCGGCCATGATCATGCGCGAGCTCGGCGTGGAGAACATCTTCGCCGACCTCGACGCCACCTGGTCCAACGTCAGCTGGGAGCAGGTCATCGACCGCGACCCGGACGTCATCGTCCTGGTCGACGCGGCCTGGAACACCGCCGACAACAAGATCGAGATCCTGGAGAGCAATCCCGCGACCGCCGCGCTGCCGGCCGTCGCCGAACGGCGCTACCTGCGGCTGCCGTTCCCCGCCTCCGAGGCCGGGATCCGCAACGCGCAGGCCGTCGTCGACCTCGCCGGGCAGCTGACCGAGCTGGGACTGTGAGCACGACCGCGGATCCCGGGACGACCACGCGGCCGGCACCGCCCGCGTCGTCGTCCTCACGGGGCGCGGCGCGGGTCCGGACGGCCGCCTGGACCGCCGGCATGACGGTCCTGCTGATCGCCTCGATCACGCTGGCCGTCGTCATCGGCTCGGCCGACATCCGTCCGCTGGACGTCTGGCGCTCCATCGGGGACCACCTCGGGCTGACGTCGTCGTCGTTGTCGCAGCTGCGCGACGGGATCGTGTGGGAGCTGCGGCTGCCCCGGGTGCTGACCGCCGCCGCCGTCGGCGCCGCCCTGGCCCTGTGCGGCGCCGTGATGCAGACGCTGACCCGCAACCCGCTGGCCGACCCGTACCTGCTGGGGCTGTCGTCCGGTGCGTCGGTCGGCGCCGTGCTGGTGTTGGTGCTGGGCGTCGGCTGGCTGGGGCTGCCGCTGGCCGCGTTCGCCGGCGCGTTGCTGGCGCTGATGGTGACGTTCGCACTGGCCAACCGGCGCGGTGAGCTGGCGCCCACCCGGACGGTGCTGGCGGGGTTGGCCGTGTCGTACCTGTGCTCGGCGGCGACGTCGTTCGTCATCTTCTGGTCCGCCACCGGCGACTCCTACCGCGAGATCCTCAGCTGGCTGCTCGGTTCACTGGGCGGGGCGTCGTGGACCGACACCGCCATCGTGACGGTGGCGGTGCTGGTGGTGAGCACGGCGCTGGTGTCACGCAGCCGGACGCTGGACGCGTTCGCGTTCGGCGACAGCACCGCGGCGACGCTGGGCATCGACGTCAACGTCACCCGGTGGACACTGCTGACGCTGGTAGCTCTTCTGACCGGTGCCGCGGTCGCGGTCAGCGGTGCCATCGGGTTCGTCGGCCTGATGTTGCCGCACGCCGTCCGGTTCGTCGTCGGCGCCGGGCACCGCCTGGTGCTGCCGCTGTCGGCGCTGGCCGGCGCCAGCTTCATGATCTGGGCCGACACCCTGGCCCGTACCCTGTTCGACCCGCGGGAGCTGCCGGTGGGCGTGGTCACCGCGTTCCTCGGCGCACCCGCGTTCGCCGTCCTGCTCCGCCGCCGGAAGGTAGGCCGATGACCGTCACCGAGACCCCTGTCCTGCGTACCGTCGCACCGGTCGCCGAGGCGCCGCCGCTGCGGGTGACCGACGTGTCCTGGTCGGCGGACGGCACGCTGATCGTCGACGGCGTCAGCCTGGCCGTCCGCCCCGGCACGCTGACCGGGCTGCTCGGCCCCAACGGGTCGGGCAAGAGCAGCCTGTTGCGGGCAGTCGGCGGCACCAACCGGCCCGACGGTGGTGTCGTCCGGCTCGGCGACGACGATTTGCTCGCGATGCGACGCCGCGACCGGGCCCGCCGGGTCGCCGTCGTCGAACAGGAATCGACGACGGACGTGCCGCTGCGGGTCCTCGACGTGGTGCTGCTGGGCCGCACCCCGCACCGTGCCAGCGACGCCGACGACGCGCTCGCCCTGGACAGCCTGGACACCGTCGGGATGCGCGACCTGGCCGACCGCGACTGGCACACCCTGTCCGGCGGCGAACGGCAACGGGTGCAGCTGGCCCGGGCGCTGACCCAGCAGCCCAGCCTGCTGCTGCTGGACGAGCCGACCAACCACCTCGACATCCACTACCAGCTGGCGCTGCTGTCGTTCGTCCGCGATCTGGGTGTCACGTCGCTGGCCGCGCTGCACGACCTCAACCTGGCCGCCGCCTACTGCGACGACGTCGTGCTGTTGCAGCACGGCCGGGTCGCGGCGGCCGGCGCGCCGTCCGAGGTGCTGGTGCCCGAGGTGATCCGGGCCGTCTTCGGCGTCGATTGCGACGTCCACCCGCATCCGCGCACCGGCCGCCCGGTGCTGACGTTCTTCCCGCTAGGGACCTGACCGCGGGCGCTCTCAGGGGGTGAGTTTCGGCAGCACCTCGCGGCCGAACGTGTCGATCCAGGCGCGCTGGTCCGGGCCGGCCTGGTGGAGGTACACCTGGGTGGCGCCCAGGTCGAGGTAGCGCTGGATCTCCTGCCGGTGCGCGTCGAGGTCGGCGGAGATGTGCACCCGCCCCTCGAAGTCCTCGGGCCGCACCATGCGGGCAAGCTGTTCGAAGTCGTGCGGCGAGCGGATGTCCGCCTTGGAGAAGCGCATGCCGCCGTTCGGCCATTCGGCGACGGCCTGGGCAGCCGCGTCGTCCGGGTCCGGAGCCCACGACAGATGCACCTGCACGATCTTCGCCAGCTGCGCCGGGTCCTTGCCGACCGACCGGGCGCCCTCGTCGAAGCGGGCGAACAGGCCGGCCACCTTCTCCGGCGTGGTGGCCACGGTGATCATGCCGTCGCAGGTGGCGCCGGCGCGGCGAGCGGTGACCGGGCCGGACGTCGCCACGAAGACGGGCGGCGGCGCGGCCGGCATGGTCCACAGCCGGCTGCGTTCCAGCGTGAAGAACCGGCCGTCGTGGCGGACGTCGCGGCCGGTGAAGAGCTTCTGGATGATCTCGATCGCCTCGAACATCCGGGCGATCCGCTGCGGCGCCTCCGGCCAGTACCCGCCCACGACGTGCTCGCTGACGGCCTCGCCGGATCCGATGCCCAGCCAGTGCCGGCCCGGGTACAGCTGCTCCAGCGTGGCGGCGGCCTGCGCGACCAGCGCCGGGTGCCAGCGAAACGACGGACAGGTGGCGCCCACGCCGACGCTGCCGCGGGTGCGCTCGGCCATAGCGGTCATGACGTTCCAGACGAAGCCGGCCTGACCCTGATGTGGCGTCCACGGCTGGAAGTGGTCGTCAGCCATGACGCCGTCGAACCCGGCTTCCTCGGCCGCGACCGTCAGTGCGACCACCTCCGACGGCGCGAACCGCTCCAGCATCGCCGAGTACCCGACCGGCGCCAGTCGTGCCGTCATGTTTCCCTCTCATCCAGCTCATCGCGCGACGGGACGTCGGCGCTCGCATCGCGATCCCAGCGCGGCGGCCCCGAACGATCTCGGATCGGAGATGGCGCCATGATGACCTAATCCAACCGCATGCCAACAGTCATCTGTCGAGCGTCCCCAGCGTGGACCCGTATCGAGCCGGCGGCCTTGTACTCGATGTCGGCGACAGTCTCGTGTGGGCAGCTGCGGAACACAGTGAGGCGAAGCACTTGGTCTTGACCAGGCCGGGCGCTACGGGATGCTTTGCCCCCTGACCACAACACGCTGCGCCACGGCGTGACACCAGATCGGTGCCGCCCAGCAGGTGTTGAGGTCCGGTGCGGTGAGGCCGGGGTTCAGCAGGTCCGGATGCCATTGCCCGCGGCAGGCTCCGCTTATGCCCAGACCGCGCATGAGCCGATCTACGGTGCAGGTCGCCACCTCCTGGCCGCTCCAGAGCAGCCTGTGGGTCATTTGCGGCGGCTGTCGAGGCCTTCCGGGCGCCGGTGTCGCGTCGGCCTGGTTCAGCCGGCGCGGCATGGTCTCCGGCCCGCTTCTAGCTGTCGGCCCTCGCCTCGGCCAGTGCGATGGCCCCCGCCGGGTAGTCGTGCTGATCGCAGCGGGGCCTCCGCAGCGTCCACTTCTTCACCGCAGAGAGGATCGTCTTGGGCATCTCCTGGACCAAACCGGAGCGATTCCACACACGTGAAAGCTCACGACGCGGTCAGTACGGTGGCGTGTCGTCCGGATCGGGTGGCTGGCCGGCGCGGTCGCTCTGGTCGCCGGCGGTGTCATGGTGGTCGGCGTCGTGGGGTGGTTTTGCGGTCGGGCTGGTGGGGCCAACTGGTTCGGGTGGTTTCCGGTAGGTGTGTGCCCGGTGGGGCTGGTCCACACGGTGGTGCCGTCGGGCTGCTGCTGCACGCGCCAGCGGCCGCGGTGTTTGAGCAGGTGATGGGTCCGGCACAGTGGCTGGCAGTTGCAGGCGGTGGTGGGGCCGCCGGCGGCGTGGGCGACGACGTGGTCGATGTCGCAACGTGTCGCGGGGTGGTGGCAGCCGGGGGTGCGGCAGGTTCGGTCGCGCAGGATGACGTGGTCGATGAGTGCTTGGGTGGGTCGGTAGCGGGTGTGGCCGTGGTCGAGGTACCGGCCGCTGGCCGGGTCGGTGCCCACCCACTGCCAGATCCCGGCCGCGGCCAGATGCCTGCCGATGTGGGCCGGGATCGGGCCGTAGCCGTCCAGGTGCGCAGGTTCGTCGCTGAGCCCGGCCAGTGACCCGAACGCGAACGTCACCTGCACCGCCACCGCCCGCCCCTGCGCCGACGCGAGCGGGATCGCCACCCGCCCCCGCGACGAGGAGGAGCCGGCCACCCCCGGCAACGACGCGCCAGCCTCGCCCGTGCCTGGTGGTCCCGCGGTGTCCGGCGGCGGAGGCGTAGCCCCGGCACCGGCCGGTGAGAGGTCCAGCCACGTCCCGGGCGTGTCGTCTCCACGATCGCAGCGGCAGGCACAGCCGAGCCGATGCATCATCCCCGTCGCGGACGTGCCCGGGACCGTGGACACGACCGGATCTGGGCCCCCACGCGGGGTCGGGTTCGGGTTCGGGTGTGGGCCGGGGCCGATGTGTTGGATGTCCAGCGCCGCCCACGCCAACGCCGCGAGCGCGTCCGCGCGACACTGCGCCACCGTACGAACCGGCTGGCGTCCGGCGCCACGGTCACCACGCTTCAGGGTGCCGGCCGCGGCATCCAGGACCGTCTTCACCGCCATCGCATCCTCCGCCGGCAAGAACGCCTGCAGATACGCCATCGCATCCGCCGCCGGCGTGATCGTCACATCACGACGCTCCCGCGCTTCCCGGCACCGCTGCTCGGTCTGGACCGGCGCCAACTCGTGCAACAACTGCTGGGTGCGGCGCCGCAGCGCCACCGAGTCCAACGCCGCCGCCACCGGCAACACCGCCGCGTCCACCCGCCGCCGCACCTGCTCGTCCTGTCCACCCAACTCGCCGGTGATCACCTTCGCGCGACGCTCATCGATCAGCCCGCCCGCCAGCGCCTGCTGGGTGGCGGGAAAGTCCTGCACCAGTTGCACCGCGTGCCCGATCAGGTTCTCCGCCTGCCGGGCCGTCGTCACCGTCCTCGCGGCGACCTCGACCGCGGTGTTCGTGACCGGATTCACCGATCGATACCCACACCGTTCGGGTTGCAGTTCCGGGCGGGCGGTCAACTCCGCCAACGCCGCCGCCTGCTGTGCCTGCGCCCAAGAGATCAGCCGGCCCCACCCCGCCACAGCCTCCACCACGTCATACGTCGACACCGCCCGCACCTGCACCGCCGCCAGGACCTCGGCCAGCTCCGGCCCCGGCGACACACCCTCGACCGGCACCCTGCCGTCGACGTCACCGTCGGCGGCGTCGTCGTCAACGGCCGCGTCGTCGTCGAGCAGGGCAATCAGCGCGTCGTCGAGAACCCCGTCCGGCAACACGCCACCAGCCACATCGGCGTCACCGTCGGGCAGCTCGTCCGGGTCGAAACTCACCCATGCCCCGGTCCGCGGATCGCAGGCCACCAGACCCGCCGCCGCGGGATCAGCGTCCCGCAACGATCCACCCAGACCACCGTTTCCGAACATACGAACGACCCTAACAGCACCCACCGACAACATCTCCGGAGCAAGCTTCCCCGAACGGAACCAGCGCACTGTGACGCGGCCCGGAACCCACTACCCCAGCCACGCAGCCAGACCGGCCCATCCGATCCCCCGCACCGACACCACCCGCAGCCCCGGGCTCCACCCGGACGAATCAACCCACCGCGGCGGGTCCTCGACTCCCCGCCCTGGCCACCCGGCCCGGCTGCCTCATCGGGTCGCTGTCCCACGCAGTACGGCCAGGGCCGCCGCGCTGAGCCGGGCTACGTCGGCGTCGTCGTTGCGGAGGACGGCTAGACCGCGGGCTGCCCGCAGCACACCGCGGGCGGCGCCTTCGCGCGGGCCCTCGTCGAGCGTCTCGATGTCGCTGACCTTGGCGAAGCCGACGATGCGACGCACGGCTTTCGCGGCGGCGTAGCCGGCGGCGTCGTGGCGCACTTCGGCGAGCAGTAATTCCAGCATGTCGTCGCCCCAGACCCGTGGGTCCAGGCGCCGCGGCCACAGCGCCCGCAGCTCCGTCTCGAACGCCCGCCACAGCCGCTCGGGCAGCTCTGCCAGGAGTACCGCCGCTCGCGCGTCGTCGCCCAGAGCCGTGGAACGGGCCGCGGCCAGCAGCAGGTTCGCCCATACGGCGCCGAGGTCGAACGCGATGGGCCCGTAGAAGCCGAACTCGCTGTCGAACGCCCGCACCGACGCCGGCAGTCCGTCACCGGCGGCGCGGACGAACACCGAACCGGTGTGCAGGTCGCCGTGGATGAGCGCCTGCGCCCGGGTCATGAACGCGAACTTCAGCAGCCCGATCTCGCGCAGCAGCTCGCGGTCGGAGCGCAGCGCGTCGACGTCGGCCTTGTTGGCCGGCAGCACCCGGTTGTGCTCATGGTCGATGTACGGTTCGGTGAACACGAGATCCTCGGTGATCTCGCACAGTTCGGGGTTCACCGCCGCCGCGACCACCCGCTTCTGCTCCAGCGGATCCAGTCCGAGCACCGAGGTGCCGAACGCGACCCGGGCGACGTAGCGGCCCAGCTCCGCGGCGGCGTACTCGTGCGGCCGGCCGGCGTTGAGCTCGCCGCGCCAGACCACGTGGTCGGACAGGTCTTCGATGGCCAGCACGTAGTGGGCCCGGTCGAAGTGGTACAGCGCCGGGACGTGCCCGGGGTCGATCGCCTGGTGGCGGCCCAGGATGAGCGCCTCGCGGGCTGAGCGCTCCCGTGTCATCGGCCAGGACGGGTCGGTGCGCACGTGCGGCAACGACTGCTTGAGCACCAGGGACGCGCCGTGGGCGTCACGCACGACGAAGACCAGGTTGAGGTTGCCGTCGCCGACCTCGACCACCGGCTCCAGCGCGCCGACGTCGACACGTCCGGCCAGCTCCGGCACCGACGCCAGGTACGCCGGGACCGTCTCGGCGCTCAGGTTCTGCCAGTCCGGCATGCGGTCTCCTCCTACGCTCGCACCGATCTGCCGTATGACGGTACGACGCCGGCTCGACGGAAGACTCGGCAGTAGGCCACCAAACACCGTGACGGGCGGTCCGGGGGTGTCCCAATTCCGCCGAACCGCCCGTCATCCTGCGTGCCGAGCTGCGCTACACGCGGCCGCTCAGCTCCGCGGCTCGCGCCGCGTCTGGTCCAGTGGCAGGTGCACGAGGGCCGACCCGCCGGGCGCGGCCTCACCGTTGGCCAGCGCCGCGACCTCGGCCGTGGTGGCGGCCCGGTCGAGGAACCAGACCTCGTCGACGGCACCGAGGAGCTGGTTGGCTCCGTCCAGTCGCTGCGCGACGTGGAGACCGGCGGTTGCGTCGGCGGTCACCGAGCCGGGGATCGCAGCGGTGGTGGCCGCGGCCACGCCGTCGACGTAGAGAGTGATCGCGTCCGCGGAGCGCACCAGCGCGACGTGGTGCCAGGCGCCGTCGGCGAACGCGCCGGGAGCGGCCAGCGAGGTCGACGACAGGTCGGTGTCGATCAACGCGCGGATCCGGCCGGCACCGGGCTCCAGCCGCACCCAGAACTGGTTGCGATTGCCGCCGACGCCGAACGCCCACAGCAGCGACTGGTCGGACTGCGCGTCGCTGCGGAACCACGCCGCGGCGGTGAACGGTCCGTCGCCGACATCGAGCCGGGACGTCATCGGGACCGCGACATGCTCGCCCGTGGTGAACTCCAGCGCACCGGCGACGACACCGTCGACGGCATCCGGCGTACCCGTCACCACACCGTGCTGGTCGCCCCCGGACGCATCCGGTGTGATCACCGGCGGCGGGCCGGGTATCACGCGGTCCAGCAGCGGGGTCGGCACGCTCGCGTAGGTGATGCGCTCGTAGGTGCCGGAGTCGCCGTTCTCGTAGAGCACGCCGAGGGTGCGCCGGTTGGCGTCGACCAGGTCGGAGTACGCGGCCGGCCCGTCGTGCAGGGTCAGGCCGTCGCGCCAGGTCGCACCGGCGTCAAAGCTGTAGCGCAGGGTGAGGTCCCGCCGGGCGGACGGGTCGGCCGGGCCGGAATACACCAGCCGGTCGTCCTCGCGGGGCAGGCGCAGCACCGAACCCTGCACCACCGGCGTCACCAGACCCTCCACCAGCTGGTACGGCGCGTCGAAGGACTCGCCGCCGTCGCTGCTGGTGGTGGAGCCGCGGGTGCCGACGCTGCTGCCGTTCTGGTCACGGGCGTTGAAGTACAGGGTGCCGTCGGCGAGCTCGGTGACGGTGTTCTCGTTCGGGTTGAGCACGCCGTTGAGCGGGGTGTCGATGCCGCCGATCCGCCAGCTCAGGCCGCCGTCGTCGCTGTAGAGCGAGTGCGCGCCGTAGTACTTGGCCTCCTGGCCGGTGTCGCTGGAGCCGGGAGCCGGGCTGGTGGAGTGGTTCGCGGGCGCGACGAGCCGGCCGGCGTGCTCACCGTGCTCGAGTGCGATGGCGTGCAGCGGACCGGTGGCGTACCAGCGCCATTGTGGCAGCTTCGTGTCGGCGGTGATGTCGACCGGCTCGGACCAGCTGACGCCGTCGTCCGTGCTGCGCTGGACGAAGACCCGGCGGCTCTGCTCGGCCGTGACCTCGCCGCGCATGATCTCCGCCTCTGAGGCGTCGCCGGCGTTGTGCGTGCTGAGCAGCACGATGTCACCGGTGGCCGGGTCGACGACCGGTGTGGGGTTGCCGAACACGTTGACGCCGTTGTCGCCGACCACCTGCAACGACCCCCAGGTGCGGCCGCCGTCGGACGAGCGGCGCAGCACGAGGTCGATGTCGCCGGTGTCGCCGCCACCGGCGACGCGGCCTTCGGCGAAGGCGAGCAGAGTGCCCTCATCGGAGCGGATGATGGCGGGGATACGGAACGTGTCGTACCCCTCGGTACCTGACTCGAAGACCACTGTCTGGCGGATGCCGCGAGTTTCGGCGGCCCCTGCCGCCGGACCAGCCGCGGCCAGGACGGTGGCTGGGAGCGCGGCGGCCAGCAGTACAGCGCTGGCTGCCACGATGCTGCGCGGGCGAGCCGATGTCACCACGAGAATCCTCCTTCGTTGGAGCCGTCCCCGTGGAAATTCATCCCACATCACATATGGGATATGTGTCAAGAATGTGTCCGTGCCCTTGACTGTCCGGACTCGGACTTGTTCTATATCCGACATCCCACTCATCTCAACGGAGGCCGACATGACCCAGCTGAGCCGACGACGTACGCTCGCCCTGGGCGCGGCCACCGCCGCGGCAGCCGGCACTGCCTGGGCGGGCGCCACCCTTCCCGCCGGTGCTTCACCGGCCCAGGCGAATTCCGCGGCCGGCGCCGGAGGCCGGCGCCCGGTCTGGACTCAGCTGCCGGACGTGCCCGCCAACACCACCGACTGGCACGACGCCATCCCCGTGGGCGAGCCGTACTGGGGCGCGCTCGGACTGGCCGGCCCGCTCGCCGGCGCACACGGCGACCACCTCATCGTCGCCGGCGGTGCGAACTTCCCCGAGCCCGCCCGCACAGCCACCAGGGCGAACACGCTGGGCAAGGTGTACTGGACCGACGCGTTCATCCTGCATCGCGGCCGCGACGGTGAGTACCGCTGGCTCGACACCGACCTGCACCTTCCCGATGCCGTCGGCTACGCCGCCACGATCAGCACCGATGACGGCGTGCTGGTGATCGGCGGCGAGGGATACCGCGGCGGTCCCGGCGGCACCGCCCAGCGCCCGGTCGAGCTGTTCGCCGACGTCTACTACCTGCGCTGGAACGCCACCGGACGGACGCTCGAGCGTGAGAACCTCCCCGACCTGCCGCGGCCGATGTCGTACGCCGTCGCTGGAATCGTGGATGACGTCGTCTACGTCGCGGAAGGCGCCGACTTCGTCGCCCTTGACCTCGCCCGGCCCGATCGCGGCTGGACCACGCTGCCCACCTGGCCGGGCGACCCGCGCACGGTCGCCGTCGGCGCCGCCCAGGACGGCCGGTTCTACCTGCTCAGCGGGCGCGCCAAGCACGCGGACGGCAGCTGGACGCTCTACCGGGACGCCTACGCCTACGAGCCGCGCCGCCGGACCTGGCGGCGGGTGGCCGACCTGCCGTGGTGTGTCACGGCCGGGCTGGCCCATCCGGTCGGCCGCACCGGTCTCGTCGTGGCCGGCGGCGACCGGGACGTCGACCGCTGGAACCTCATCCAGCACCATGCCGCGCTGCGCGACGCCGCACCGGCCGGATCGGCCGAGTGGACCAAGCACAACGACATCGTCAGCTGGATCTACGACCACCACACCGGCTTCAACGTCGACCTGCTGCGCTACGACACCCGCCGCGACCGCTGGCAGGCCGACGGGCACTTCCCAGGCCCGCCGCCGGCAACGACGCCCGCGGTCGACTGGGACGGTGACCTGGTGGTCGTCAGCGGAGAGATCGGCCCCGGGATCCGCACGCCCCGGGTCTGGTCCGTCCGGTTCTAGCGACCAGGTAGGCCGGCCCGCGGCCGCCGCTCAGCCTTCCCGTCCTTCCCCGTCCGGGTTGAGCGGCGCGCCGTCGCCGTCGGCCGGCAGGTCGCCGCGTTCGACGGACTCGCCGCGGTCGCTGTCACGCTCCGGCGGGAACAGCTCCTCGAGCTCGTCCGTGGTGGGCGGGTGCGCGTCAGCGACGGCGTCGGCCAGCGCATCGCGGTCCACGACGTCGACACCGGCGCTGAGAGCGACCGCGGCACCGTCGTGCACGACGACGTACTCGTGCTGATCGCCGCTGACGCGGTACCACCCGATGTCGTCCGCGGTGCACTCGACGTCTCCCGAGGCGTCGGCCGAGGCTCCAGCGGTGGCGAGTGGCCGCAGCGGGCAGTCGGTGTCGGTCATGCCGCGCGGGTCGACCGTCAGCATCGCCAGGCCGCTGTCGGGCGACACGTACGCGGCGTTGTAGCCGGATTCGCCGTAGGGTCCGATGGACTGCCAGGCCGGCGTGAAGCCGTCCAGCGAGACGGCATAGATCACCTCCGGCGCGACCCCGATCTCCGCGGCTCGCTCGGCCAGCACGTCGTCCGGCGCAGGGCTCGCCGCCGATTCCTCTCCGCAGGCCGCGGCCGGCCCGGCAGCGACGAGAAGGACCAACATGTACGCGATACGGCGTCGGGACGTCACGCCCTCATCTTCTCAACGCACCGAAAAAGTGAACGGCCCGGGCACCCCAGCGGGGCACCCGGGCCGTCGGTGTCGAGCCGGACGAGCCGGACTCAGTGGCCGTGGCCGTGACCGTGGCCGCCGACCGGCTCCTCGTCCTCGGGCTTGTCGACGACGAGCACCTCGGTGGTGAGCAGCAGGCTGGCGATCGACGCGGCGTTGGCGACGGCCGAACGCGTCACCTTGACCGGGTCGAGCACACCCTCAGCGAGGAGGTCGCCGTACTCGCCGGTGGCGGCGTTGTAGCCGTGGCCCGGCGTGCCGGACTCGACCTTCGCCACGACGACGTAGCCGTTCTCGCCGGCGTTCTCGGCGATCCAGCGCAGCGGCTCGGCCAGCGCGCCGCGGACGATGCCGGCACCGGTGGCCTCGTCACCGGACAGCTCCAGCCCGTCGATCGCGGACCGTGCGTGCACCAGGGCGGCGCCTCCACCGGAGACGATGCCTTCCTCGATGGCCGCGCGGGTTGCCGAGACGGCGTCCTCGATGCGGTGCTTGCGCTCCTTCAGCTCGACCTCGGTGGCCGCGCCGACCTTGATGACGCCGACGCCACCGGCCAGCTTGGCCAGTCGCTCCTGCAGCTTCTCGCGGTCCCAGTCGGAGTCGGTGTTCTCGATCTCCGCCCGGATCTGCGCAACCCGGCCGTCGATGTCGGCCTGCGAACCGCCACCGTCGACCACCGTGGTGGTGTCCTTGGTGACGACGACCCGGCGAGCCGAGCCGAGCACCTCGAGCCCGACCTGGTCGAGCTTGAGGCCGACCTCTTCGGCGACGACCTGGCCGCCGGTGAGCACGGCGAGGTCCTGCAGGATCGCCTTGCGGCGGTCGCCGAAGCCCGGCGCCTTGACGGCGACCGAGGTGAAGGTGCCGCGGATCTTGTTCACGACCAGCGTGGACAGCGCCTCACCCTCGACGTCCTCGGCCACGATCAGCAGCGGCTTGCCGGCCTCGACGACCTTCTCCAGCAGCGGCAGCAGGTCGCTGACGGACGAGATCTTGTTCTGGTGGATCAGGATGAGCGCGTCCTCGAGGACGGCCTCCTGACGCTCCGCGTCGGTGACGAAGTAGGGGCTCAGGTAGCCCTTGTCGAACTGCATGCCCTCGGTGAACTCGAGCTCGGTCCCGAAGGTCTGCGACTCGTCGACCGTGATGACGCCGTCCTTGCCGACCTTGTCGAAGGCGTCGGCGATGACCTCGCCGATGCTCGGGTCCTGCGCGGAGATGGCCGCCACCGAGGCGATGTCGGACTTCTCGTCGACCGGCCGCGCCGACTCGACCAGAGCGGCCCGGACGGCCTCGACAGCCGCGTCGATGCCGCGCTTGACGGCCATGGGGGAGGCGCCCGCGGCGACGGACTTCAGGCCACGGTGGACCATGGCCTGAGCCAGCACCGTCGCGGTGGTGGTGCCGTCACCGGCGACGTCGTTGGTCTTGGTGGCAACTTCCTTGGTGAGCTGCGCACCGAGGTTCTCGTACGGGTCGTCCAGCTCCACCTCGCGGGCGATGGTGACGCCGTCGTTGGTGATGGTGGGCGACCCGAACTTCTTGTCGAGGACGACGTTGCGGCCCTTGGGGCCGAGCGTCACCTTGACGGTGTTCGCGAGGGCGTCGACGCCGCGCTCCAGGCTCCGGCGCGCGGCCTCGTCGAATTCGAGGATCTTGGGCATGGGGAAAACCGGTCCCTTTCGATGTCTGACGGGCCGAACGACGAGAGAACGCCCCAACCCGATCGGCGGAATGGCCGTCAGGTCAGGGCGTCGTCACTCACATGAATGACCGGAGCGTCACTTCTGCACGATCGCGAGCACGTCGCGGCCGGAGAGGATCAGCAGCTCGTCGCCGCCGTACTTCACCTCGGTGCCGCCGTACTTCGAGTAGAGCACCACGTCGCCGACCTTCACGTCGAGCGGAATGCGCTTCTCGCCGTCCTCGTCCCAACGGCCCTCGCCAACGGCGACGACCTCGCCCTCCTGGGGCTTCTCCTTGGCGGTGTCAGGGATGACGAGACCGGACGCCGTGGTCTGCTCCGCCTCCAGCGGCTTGACCACGATGCGGTCCTCGAGTGGCTTGATGGAGACCGACACTTGTCTGACCTCCCCTTTCGCGGGATGTCACGAATGATTGCTTGTGGACCGGCCGCATGCCGCCGTCGTCGCGGGTGCCGGCGGAAGGACCGTTGGCACTCTCATGGTGAAAGTGCCAAGACTCAAGGTAGTCCGTTGCTTAGCACTCGGTCAAGGCGAGTGCCAAGAGCGCACGTGGAGTACGGCGGCCGACGGGCTGGGCGCTGTGCGAAGGTGACCCGGTGGACCTCGACAGCCTGCGCACGCTCGCCTCGCCGGCCGGGTCCGCCCTACTCGCCGACGCGACCGCGGCGTACGGCCGGGAGGACGAGTTCGCGCTCGGCACTCGGCTGCGCCGCGACCATCCTCCCGAGTTGGTAGCGGCCGCCCTCACCCAGGCCAGGCTGCGCGCCCGCGCGTCGGAGAAGTTCGGCCCCGCGGACGCCGCACGGATGTTGTTCACCGTCGACGGCTACGAACAGGCCACCCGGGCCGGGGTGGCGCGGCGCCGGGCCGCCCGCATCACGGGCGTGCTCGGACCCGGTGCCAGGATCGCCGACCTGTGCTGCGGCATCGGCGGCGACCTCATCGAACTCGCGCGGGCCGGGCTGGACGTCACCGGCGTGGAAGCGGATCCCCTGACTGTCGCGGTCACGCGCGCCAACGTGGCGGCGCTGGGCCTGACCGCGACGGTCGTCGAAGGTGACGCCGTCGCCCTCGACCGCTCGGGGTTCGACGCCGTGGTCTGCGATCCGGCCCGCCGCACCGTCCGCGGCCGGGTGTTCGACCCGGACGCCTACCGTCCGCCCTGGTCGTTCGTCCTCGAACTACTCGCGTCGACGGCCTGCGTCAAGGTCGCGCCCGGCATCCCGCACGCACGCGTCCCCGCCGGTGTCGAAGCGGAGTGGGTGTCCGAGCGCGGCGAGGTCAAGGAGGCGGCGCTGTGGTCGGGCGGGTTCGCCGGAGACGGCGAACGGATCCGGCGGCGGGCGACGCTGCTGCCGTCGGGGGCGACCCTCACCGACGCCGACGACCCCGGTGCCGACGTCCGCGAACCCGGCGATTACCTCTACGAGCCCGACGGCGCGGTGATCCGGGCCGGGCTGGTGACGGCCGTGGCGGACGTCGTCGGCGGCGGCCTGATCGACTCCACCATCGCGTACGTGACCGCCGACCAGCACGTCCCCACGCCGTTCGCCCGCGCTTACCGCCTCACCGACCGGCTGCCCTACGACGTCAAGGCGCTGCGCAGGTACGTCCGCGAGCACGGCATCGGCACGCTGACGGTCAAGAAGCGCGGCGTCGACGTGCTGCCGGAGCGGTTGCGGGCGGCGGTCCGGCCCCGCGGCCGCGCGGCGGCGACGTTCGTCGTCACGCGGGTCGCCGGCCGAGCCGCCGTCCTGGTCGCCGAGCCGGTCTGACCCGCACTGCGGCAGACTCGTACGCATGGCGGGCAGACGGAGCGCGGGCATCGTGCTGTGGCGCAGCGGGCCGTCCGGCGTCGAGGTGCTGCTCGGGCACATGGGCGGCCCGTTCTGGTCCCGCAAGGACGCCGGCGCCTGGTCCATCCCGAAGGGCGAGTACGACGACGGCGAGGAGCCCGCGGCCGCCGCACGCCGGGAGTTCACCGAGGAGCTCGGCCTGCCGGTTCCCGACGGCGACCTGGTCGAGCTGGGCACGGTGAAGCAGTCCGGCGGCAAGACGGTGACGGCGTGGGCGCTGGCCGGCGATCTCGACCCGGCCGACGTGGTGCCGGGGACGTTCGAGATGGAGTGGCCACCGAGGTCCGGGCGGCGCCAGGCCTTCCCCGAGGTCGACCGCGTGGCCTGGTTCGACCTGGACACCGCCCGGGAGAAGATCGTCAAGGCCCAGGCGGCGTTCCTCGACGCGCTTCTGGAGACTCGTCCACGCTAGAGCGCAATCCAGCCACCGCTTCGAGCATGCGGTCGACATGGTTGCCGTAGACGGCGTCGACCCCGGTCGGGACCAGCCGGGCCAGCGCCTGCCGGCTGTGCGCGTCCCAGCCGAACGCGTACACGCCCGCGTCGTGGAACAGCCCCACGTAGAGCTCGGTCCAGTCCAGCCAGTGCAGGTTGACCGCGTCGATGCCGCGCGCCGACAGCGTGGCGGCCCGGTGGCGGACCCCGTCGGCCATCCGGCTCACTCGCGTCGAGTCGACGAGCCGGACGTCGTCGGCCCGAGCCCGCCAGCTCGTGACGAGGTCGAGGTCCGGATGGCACAGCCACAGCCGGCCGGGGACGTCGTCGCCGGCCGCCCGGGCGATCTCGACGATCCGGCCGAACGCCGCCGGGTCCTTCACATCCAGGGAGAGCTCGAACCCGGTGCCGCACACGGCGTAGAGCTCGTCGAGGGTCATGACGTGCGCGGGCAGGTCCGCCCGGGGCAGCTCGCTCATCGGCCGCCGCCGTGGCCGCCGGCCGACGACGCCGTCGTGGTCGAGTGCGACCTGCCCGTCGGCGGTCAGCCAGGCATCGCTCTCGAGGCCGGTCGCGCCCTGCCGCAGCGCCACCTCGAACGCCTCGCGGGTGTTCTCGCGTTCCTGCGCCATCGCGCCGCGGTGGGCGAACGTGATGGGTGGAACCAGCGGGGCGAACACCCGTCGATCATCGCAGGCTGCGCGGCCCGCGTCTTGTCAGTGCTCGGACCAGGGTGCGAAAATGGATCTTCACCAGCCCACGGGTGCGAGTCACGCTCCCCGGCCTCGCGCCGTGACTCCCACTCTCGGCCGAGCGATGCCTCCAGTCAATTCATGCCATCACTTTCTGTCACAAATCACGTGAGACTGGGCATTCCGTAAATGCCGGAAGACATGTCACACTCCGGGCATGCAGATTCCTTTCACGCCGTCCGATAGCAGCAGTCTGGGTGTCGAATGGGAACTGCAGCTGGTCGACACGCAGACTCGTGAACTCACCTCCGGCGCGGTCGAGATCCTGGAGGAGCTGCGACCTGCCGGTGCGGACGAACACCCCAAGGCCAAGCACGAACTCCTGCAATCGACCATCGAGGTGGTCACCGGCGTATGCGGCACGGTCGCCGAGGCCCGCGCCGACCTCACCGAGACCGTGCGCACCGTCGCGACCGCCGCGCAGCGTCGCGGGCTCGGTCTCATGTGCGCCGGGACCCACCCGATCAGCAACTGGGCGAACCAGAAGATCAGCCCGAAACCGCGGTACGAGCAGCTGGTCGAGAACCTCCAGTGGCTGGCCCGGCGGCTGCAGATCTTCGGCGTGCACGTCCATGTCGGCGTCCGGGCACCGGCGAAAGTCATCCCGATTGTCAATGCGCTGACCACGTACGTGCCGCACTTCCTGGCCCTGTCCGCGTCCTCGCCGTACTGGGTCGGGCACGACACCGGACTGGCGTCGTCGCGCAGCAAGGTGTTTGAATCGCTGCCCACCGCCGGGCTGCCCTACCAGCTGTCCGGCTGGGACCAGTTCGAGAGCTACATGGACACCCTGATCACCACCCAGACCATCGAGTCGGTCCGCGAGGTGTGGTGGGACATCCGCCCGCACCCGGACTTCGGCACCGTCGAGCTGCGCATCTGCGACGGACTGCCGACGCTGGACGAGGTGTGCACCATCGCAGCGCTCGCCCAGTGCGTCGTCGAGCGGCTGGACCGGGAACTCGACCGCGGCTACACCCTGCCCAGCCCCAAGAACTGGGTGGTGCGCGAAAACAAGTGGCGGGCGGCCCGGTTCGGCCTGGACGCGGAGATCATCGTCGACGATCAGGACACCGTGGTGCCGCTGCGGCAGGCATTACTCGATTTGGCCGACGACCTCATGCCCATTGCCCGTAGACTGTCGTGCGCTGACGAGCTTGCGGGCATTGAACGCATTGTCTCGCACGGCGCGAGCTACCAGCGGCAACGGACAACTGCAGAGGCGAACGGCGGTGATTTGACGAAGGTCGTCGACAGCCTCTTGGAAGAGATGGCGACGGGGTTGACATAAGTGGCCTTTGACTGGCTTGCGAGCTGGCTGGACCTTCACACCGACGAACTGATCGCGCTGCGGCGCACGGTGCACGCCCGGCCGGAGCTCGGCCTGAACGAGCACCACACCACCGACCTGCTCGTCCGGCAGCTGCGACGGTCCGGACTCGAGCCCCAGGTGCTGCCCAGCGGCACCGGCGTCGTGGTCGACATCGGTTCCGGGCCACGCACCGTCGCACTGCGCGCGGACATCGACGCGCTGCCGCTCCCGGACCTCAAGGACGTCCCCTACCGATCCACCGTCGACGGCGTCTGCCACGCCTGCGGGCACGACGCGCACACCGTCATGGCACTCGGCGCCGCGATGGCACTGGCGAAGGTGCCGCAGCTACCCGGCCGGGTCCGGGTCATCTTCCAACCGGCCGAGGAGATCATGGCCGGCGCCCGCGAGGTGCTCGCGGCCGGTGCCCTCGACGGCGTCGAGCGGGCCTTCGCGCTGCACTGCGACCCGCGGCTGCCGGTCGGGCAGGTCGGCATCCGTCCAGGACCCATCACCGCCGCCTGCGACCTGGTCGAGGTGCGCATCGGCGGCCCCGGCGGGCACACCGCCCGGCCCCAGCTGACCGTGGACCTCGTCGACACACTGTCGCGCATCGCCGTCGACACTCCGGCCCTGCTGGCCCGCCAGATCGACGTCCGGTCCGGGTTCTCCCTGGTGTGGGGCGCCATCCAGGCCGGCGGCCCGCCGAACGCCATCCCGTCCGAGGGGATTCTGCGCGGCACCGTCCGGGTGCTCGACCACTCCGCCTGGGCCGACGCGGAGAAGGTGGTCCGCGGCATCGTCCACGACATCGCCTCGTCAAGCGGCGCCACCGTAGACGTGCACTACGAACGCGGCGTCCCGCCGGTGGTCAACGACGAGTCGTGCGTGCGCCTGCTGCGCAGCGCCGTCACCGCCGAACTGGGCGAGTACGCGCTCACCGGCACCGAGACCAGCATGGGCGGCGAGGACTTCGCCTGGTACGGCGAACGGGTTCCGCTGGCGCTGGCCCGCATCGGGGTCCACGGCAGCGGTCTGGCGAAGATGGGCGACCTGCACCAGGGCGACTTCGACATCGACGAGAAGGCGCTGGCCTACGGCGTGCGGGTCATGGTGAGCACGGCCCTGACCGCGCTGGCGTCGTCCGCCTCGCCGCGCCCCTGACGCGGCGAGGCGGGACCCCCGGCGCGCCGGTGCCGGTCAGCCCCCGCCGCAGCCCTCCCGCTCGACGCCGTCGATGGGAACGGGGAGCGTGCCGCCGGCCGGGGCAGCACCGCGCAGCACGTCCACCAGCGCCCGGAACGCCCCCGGGGTGCGGCCGTACAGCGCGATGCGCACCGGCGCGTCGCTCGCGCCGAGCCCGTAGGGCGTGTCCAGCGCCACCACGACGTCTCCGGAGCCGGGATCGGTACCGCCCAGCAGCCGCACCACCTCGCCACCGGCTCCGACCGTCAGCCCGGCCGCTTCGGCCGCCTCGGTGAACCGGGCCCGGTCGGTGTCGGTGCCGCCGGCCACCTGGATCGTCCCGCCCACCAGCGGGCCCTCGCAGGCGCCGGAAACCACGGTCACGCCGGCCAGGGACTCCTGGTACGACAGGTCGCGGTTCGCGCCGACGGCGTCCGCGGCCGGCGCGGCGCCCGCGGCGGCTTGGTGCAGCATGAGCGCCACCCCGCGGGTCGCGGCCTCGGCCAGCCGCTCGGCCGGCAGCTCACCGGTGCCGACGGCGTCGACGATGGCCTGGTGTGCGGCTCGGGTGTCGGCCGGCATGAGCACGACGTCCACACCGGCGGCCAGCGACGCCACCGCCGCGGCACCGGAACCGTAGCCGTCGCTGATGGCGGCCATGTCCTGCGCGTCGGTGACCACGAGGCCGTCGAACCCCAGCTCGTCGCGCAGCAGGCCGACAACGGCCGGCGACAGCGACGACGGCACACCCGGCTCGACGGCCGGCACATCGATGTGCGCGACCATGACGGCCTCCGCACCGGCCGACACGGCCGCCTGGAACGGGACGAAGTCGCGGGCGCGCAGCTCGTCGAGCCCGGCCGTCTGCACGGGGAGTTCCTCGTGGCTGTCGGCCGGCACCGAACCATGGCCCGGGAAGTGCTTCGTCACCGCGACGATGCCCGCCTCGGCGTAGCCGGCCAGCGACGCCGACACGATCTGCGCCACCAGCGCCGGATCGGAGGAGGCGGAACGACTGCCGATCGTGGGGTCGTCGGGGCCGGTGGTGACGTCCGCGTCCGGTGCGAACACCATGGTGAGGCCCATCGCCCGCAGCTCCTCGCCGCTGGCCCGCGCCGCGTCGGTGGCCAACGCGGTGTCGCGGGCCGCGCCGAGCGTCATGTACGCGGGGAACTCGGTGGCCGGTTCCCGGATCCGGGCGACCGTTCCGCCCTCCTGGTCGATCCCGATGATCACCGGATAGTCGCGGTCGCCGGCCTGCTGGATGGCGGCGGTCGCCTGCATGACCTGGTCCGGCGACTCGATGTTGTCACCCATCAGGATGACCCCGCCCAGGCCCAGCTCCGCGATGAGGTCGACCGGCGGCTCGAGCCCGGCGTAGCGGGCGACGATGACCTGCCCGGCCTGCCGTTCGACCGGCATGTCGGCGACGATGCGCGCGGCTTCGTCGTACTCGGCCTGGGTGGGTCCCCAGGCCAGCGGCGGCGGTGTCGTGGGGGTCGGGCTCGGGGTCGAGGTGCCGGTCGGGCTCGGCGGCGGCGCGCTGGTGTCGCCGTCGGTGGGCTGGGTAGCCGGCCCGGAATCGTCGCCGGAACAGGCCGTCAGTGCGAGGGCGCCGACGAGGAGGAGGAGCAGGTGCCGCATTGGCGCCAGTCTGCCACGCTCGCCAGGTCGAACGAGGCGCGACGCTGGCGGTCGCCGGCGCGGGCTCGTAGCGTCGGAGCATGCGCCACCGCCAGCTCCCCGTGGTCGGTGACCTGGTCGCGTTCCAGGCCGACCGGCTGGGGTTCGTCGCCGCCGTCCAGCACGACCAGGGCGACATGGCCTGCTACCGGCTCGGCCCGTACCCGGTGTGGCAGCTCAACCATCCCGACCACGTGCGCTCGGTGCTGGTGTCGGACGCCGAGCGGTTCCGTAAGGGCATCGTGTTGCAGCGAGCCCGCGTGGTGCTCGGTGACGGTCTGCTGACCGCCGAAGGTGACGTTCACCGGGAGCACCGCGGAATGGTGCAGCCGGCCTTCCACTCCCGGCGCATCGACGGCTACGCCACGGTCATGGCCGACCGCGCCGCGTCCATGTCGGCGTCCTGGCGCCCGGGCGTCCCGGTGGACGTGCACGCCGCCACCGTGCGGATGACCCTCTCGACCGCCGGCGCCGCCCTGCTCGGCACCGACCTGGACGCCGACGTCGCCACCGTCGAAACCGCGCTCGCCGACCTGCTCAGTGCGTACAAGCTGGCGTTCCTGCCGTTCAACGAGCGGCTGCAGGCGCTGCCCGTCGGCCCGTTCCGGCGGCTGCGCCGCGGCCGGGAGGCGCTGCACAGCCTCGTCGACCGGATGGTCACCGAGCGGGAACGATCCGCGCACGACGGCGGCGACCTCCTGTCCGCACTGGTCCAGTCCACCCCGGACGGGAACGGGCACACGGCGCGCCGGATGGTGCGCGACCAGGCCGTCACCCTGCTGCTGGCGGGGCACGAGACGACGGCGAACACGCTCGCGTTCGCGTTCCACCTGCTGGCCCAGCATCCGTCGGTGCAGACCCGGGTGCAGGCCGAGGTCGACGCGGCGGGTTCGGACGACGACGATTCCGGGCGGTACCCGCTGTGCCGCGCGGTCGTCGCCGAGACGCTGCGGCTGTACCCGCCGTCGTGGATGATGGGACGTCAGGCGACCGCCGACCACGAGCTGGGCGGCCACGTCATCGCCGCCGGCGATCTCGTCGTCCTGCCGCAGTGGGTGGTGCACCACGACCACCGCTGGTGGGCACGTCCCTACGCGTTCGAACCGCAGCGGTGGCTCGGCGACGGAGATCACGACCGGCCCAGGTGGGCGTTCTTCCCGTTCGGCGCCGGGCTGCGCCGGTGCATCGGTGAGGGCTTCGCCTGGACGGAGGCGGTGCTGGGGCTGGCCGCCGTCGTCCGGCGCTGGTCGCTGCGCCCGGTCCCCAAGCGGCCGCTGCGCCTCGACCCGCTGATCACCCTGCGCCCGCGCGGCGGCCTCTGGCTGATCCCCGAATCCCGATGAGCGGCGACTAGCGTGGCGGCATGGATGCTGTGATCTTCGACCTCGACGGTGTGCTGGTCGACTCCGAGCAGGCGTGGGACGAGGTACGCCGCGGCGTGGTCGCGACCCACGGAGGCGCCTGGACCGGCGAGGCCACCCGCGCCATGCAGGGCATGAGCACCCCGGAGTGGGCCAGGTACCTGGTCGAGGAGCTCGCCGCGGACCTCACCGCGGACGAGATCGCCGAGGTGGTGGTGGCCGAGATGGCCCGCCGGTATGCGGCCGGGCCGCCGGTGCTGCCGGGTGCGGTCGAGGCGGTGCGAGCGGTCGGTGCGGCCCGCCCCGTGGCCATCGCCAGCTCGTCGCCGCCGGTCCTGATCGGCGCGTTCCTGGAGTTCGCGGAGCTGGACGGGCTGGTCGCGGTGGCGGTCTCCAGCGAGCAGGTGGCTGCCGGCAAGCCCGCGCCGGACGTGTACCTCGAGGCCGCCCGGCGGCTCGGCGTCGACCCGGCCCGCAGCGCCGCCGTCGAGGATTCCACCAACGGGCTGCGCGCCGCGCACGCCGCCGGCATGACCGTCGTCGCCGTCCCGAACCCGCACTTCCCGCCCGACCCGGCTGTCCTCGCCGAGACCGCTGCCGCCGTGCTGGACGACATCGGTGAGCTGCCCGCCGTCGTCGACCGGCTCTAAGCCGGCTTCACGACACCAGGACCTCGGTGACCGGAAGCGACGAGTCGGAGGCGAAGTCCAGCGACGACGGCGGCAGCCCGCGCTCGACGACGGCAGCGCCCAGAGCCGCGATCATGGCGCCGTTGTCGGTGCACAACGAGAACCGCGGCTGCCGCAGCTCGATGCCGGCCGCGGCGCACCGTTGCTGGGTCAACTCGCGCAGTCGGGCGTTCGCGGCCACGCCGCCGGCGAGCACCAGCGTGGCGATGCCGCGTTCCTGACAGGCGAGCACGGCCTTGCGGGTCAGCACGTCGGCGACGGCCTCCTGGAAACCGGCCGCGACATCGGCGACGGGAACCGCGTCCCCGGCCCGCTCGGCCGACTCGACCCACCGCGCGACAGCGGTCTTGAGCCCGGAGAAGGAGAAGTCGTAGCGGTGCCGGTCCAGGTCACGCTGGCTGGTAAGGCCGCGTGGGAACCGGATCGCCACCGGGTCACCGTCGAGGGCCGCCTTCTGGATGCTCGGACCGCCCGGGTACGGCAGTCCGATGAGCCGGGCCACCTTGTCGAACGCCTCGCCGGCCGCGTCGTCGAGGGTCTGCCCGAGCAGCTGCGCGGCCGTCGCGATGTCGTCCACCTGCAGGATCTCGGTGTGCCCGCCGGACACCAGCAGCGCCACCACGGGCTCGGTCAACGGGCCGTTCTCCAACTGCTCGGCGGCGACGTGCCCGACCAGGTGGTTCACCCCGTACAGCGGCTTGTCCAGGGCCACCGCGAGCGCCTTCGCCGCCGACACCCCGACCATCAGGGCGCCGGCCAGCCCCGGCCCGGCGGTGACGGCGACGGCGTCGACGTCGGTGAGCTTCGCGCCGGCATCGTTCAGTGCCCGGTTCAGCGTGGGCACGATGGCCTCGAGGTGTGCCCGGCTCGCCACCTCGGGCACGACGCCGCCGAAGCGGACGTGCTCGTCGACGGAACTGGCGACGGCGTTGGCCAGCAGTGTGGTGCCGCGCACGAGGCCGACACCGGTCTCGTCGCAGGACGTCTCGATGCCGAGGATCAGGGGCTGGTCGGTCACGGTGACCGATTATCCCGGCAGCCGCTTGCGCAGCACGAGCCCGTCCCGGTGTCCGGCGTAGTAATTGCGCCGGACCGCGATGGGCTCGAAGCCGTGCCGCTGGTAGAAGGCCTGCGCCGGGTCGTTGTCAGCACGCACCTCCAGCAGCAGTTCGGCGGCGCCGCGCCGGCGCGCCTCGGTCTCCAGAGCCTCCAGCAGCCGCGTCCCGACGCCGGCGCGTTGTGTGGACGGGGCGACGGCGATGGTGAGGACGTCGGCGGGGTCACCGGCCAGGGCCGGCGCCGCCAGCCCGGCATAGCCGACCACCTCGTCGCCGGCCTCGGCCACGACGTACCAGCGGGTCTCCGGTACCCCGGCGAGTTCGGACCAGAACTGCTCGGCGCTCCAGGGCGGGTCGCCGGCGAACAGCTCCTGCTCCAGCGGCGCCACGGTCTCGATGTCCCACCAGCGCATCGGTCGCAGCCGGACGTCGACCACGCGACACCCCCTAGGTGAGCACGCTCTTGCGAGCCGCCGGTGGGGTGGCGTCCGGCCGGCGCAGGTACAGCGGGTCGGGCGGCAGGATCTCAGCGGCCTTCTCGACGACGACGGCGGCGAGGTCGGCCGCGGCGGGGTACTCCGGCTCCAACGCCCGCTCGAACGCGTCCGGGTACAGCCGCGCGCCGGCACCGGCCGCGGGCAGCACGGCGCCCACTTCGGCGGCCACGGTGGCGGCAGACCCAACCTGCGGCCCGGCGGTGCGGCAACCGGACGAGTCATAGGCGGCCCAGTACACCTCGCGGCGGCGCGCGTCGGTGGCGACGACGAACGCACCGCCCGGCGCTCGGGCGGCGACGGCGCCGTACGCGACGACGTCGAGGCCACAGACCCCGTGCACCGGCAGGCCGAGCACGGCGCCCATGGTGCGGGCGGCCGCCAGGCCGACCCGCAGCCCGGTGAACGGGCCGGGCCCGACTCCGACGGCGATGTCGGTGAGGTCGCTCCGGCCGGCGCCGGCGTCGGCGAGCACCGACGTGACCAGAGGCATCAGCAGTTCGGTGTGCCGGCGCGGGTCGACCGTGGTCGCCTGCGCCAGCACCCGCTCGCCGTCGCGCAGCGCGACGGTCACCGCGGGAGTCGACGTGTCCATGGCCAGCAACAGCACGCGACTACCCTACGTCGACCCGCCGCTACATCGGCGGCCGCGCCCGCACACACTGATGGCACGGAAGCAGTGCGGCACGTATCCTGTGCTCAGGAGGTGGCGATGACGAACGTGACTCTGAAGCTCGACGATGATCTCCTACGACGGGCGCGGATACGTGCTCTCGAGCAGGGCACGTCGGTCAACGCCGTGATTCGGCAACGCCTCGAGGAATTCGTCGGCGACAAGCCCCGCGACGCCAGCCTGCGGCGCTTCCTCGAGCTGGCGAGCGGCTCGCACTCAGGAAGCGGCGAAGAGGGCCGGACGTGGCGGCGAGACGACCTCTATGACCGATGACCTGACGGCGGCGCTCGCGGGCCGCAGCCGCATCTTCGTCGACACCAATGTCCTCGTGTACATCTACGACGCTGACGAGCCACACAAGCAGCGGACGGCCACGAAGGTTTTGGCCGAGATGGGCGGCGAGCGCGCCGTACTGAGCGCCCAGGTCCTGAACGAGTTCTACGTCACGGTGACCCGCAAGCTGAGGAAGCCGCTCGACGAGCCTCGCGCCCGGGAGGCGGTCGACGTCCTCAGCCAACTCGACATCGTGCCGATCGACGCCGGTCTCGTGACGGCCGGGGTCGCCCGGTCGCAGCAGTCACAGCTCTCGCTGTGGGACTCGCTCGTCGTGGAGGCGGCGAGGCGGGCCGGCTGTACGGCCGTGCTGACGGAGGGTCTGAACGCGGGCGCAGTGTTCGGTGGTGTGCGCGTGATCAATCCGTTCGCCTGACCGCCGCGGGGTCAGCCGTCGACGACGATGCCGAGTTGGCCGAGGATGGCCGCGGCCTGGGTCGGGCTGATGGTCGCACCGGACAGCAGGTGGGCGTCCTGCCAGGAGAAGTCGCCGAGGTCGGCGCCACGCAGGTCGGCCCCGTCCAGCTCGGCCGCCCGCAGCAGGGCACCGCGCAGCCGCGACTCGGTCCACACGGTGTCGCGGAGATCGGCCCCGGACAGCACGGCGTCGTCGAGCCGCAGGCCGTCGAGTTCCTGGCCACGCAGGCTGATGCCGTGCAGCCCGGCCAGCATGAGGTTGCAGCGGCGGAACGTGCAGCCCAGCCCGCGGGACTCGTCGAACCGGGCCCCGACCAGGCGGCAGCCGGTGAACGCGGCGCCGGCGATCATGGTGCCGCGCCAGGCCGTGTTGGCGAGATCGACACCGTCGAAGGTGGCGTCGGAGACGTCGCCGTAGGAGAAGTCGGCGCGGGCGGCCGACCCGCCGGTGAACGTGGCGCCGTCGAGGACCGCCCGGCGCAGGTTGGCACCGTCGAGCGTGCACGCCTCGAACGTCGCACTCAGCAGCGTGGCGTTGGACAGGTCTGCCTCGGCGAGGTCGCAGCGGCGGAACACCCGTGGCTGCGGTGCCGGTTCCGCCAGCAGCTCGGACAGGTCCTGCCCGGCCAGATCGGCGTCGAGCAGTTCGCCACCGGCGGCCAGCCGCTCGGCCACGGCAGCGCCGACGGCGTCGCTCATGCCGCCACCGCCACGGTGAGCTCCTGCTCGTCCCACCGGTCGCCGACGGCGGTCACCCGCACGTGCCGCACCTCGCCCTCGTCGGCGGCGTGTGAGCGATCGATGTGGATCTCCAGGCGGTCACCGGCCAGACCTTCGGCCACGCCTTCGCCCCACTCGACCAGCGTGACGGCCTCGTCGAGGGTGGCCTCGAGGTCGATGTCCTCCAGCTCGTCCCAGCCACCCAGCCGGTAGGCGTCGACGTGCACCAACGGCGGCCCGTCGACCAGCGACGGGTGCACCCGGGCGATGACGAACGTCGGCGACGTGACCGGGCCGCGAACCCCCAACCCGGCGCCGACCCCCTGGGCCAGCGTCGTCTTTCCGGCGCCGAGATCACCGCCGAGCAGCACGAGATCACCGGCGCGCAGCACAGCGGCCAGCCGCTCGCCCAACGCCGTCATGGTGTCCGCGTCGGGTACGTCGAGGTGGATCACCGGTTTCCCTTCCCACGTTTCGGCCGCTTGGCGGCGGGTGCCGGCCGCTTGACCGCAGCGACCCTGGTGCTGGTGCGGCGTGGCGCCCCCGCGCCGCGGCGGACCCGGGCGACGAGGTCGCGCAGGCCCTGGGTGACGAGTTCGTGCCGTTCCAGCACGACCATGTGCCCGGCATCAGTGGCCTCGATGTACTCGACGTCGGTGAGCGACTCGGCGAGCTCGCGGCCGTGCCGCACCGGAGTCATCTGGTCGTGTTCGGCAGCCACCACGAGAGTCGGGACCTTCGACAACGCCGGCAGGGCACCGGCGGCGCCGAGCTCACCGAAGAGCGGGAAGAACGTCGCGACGACGTCGAACGGCACGGCCGCGTTCATCATGGCGGTGAACTCGACCAGCCGCGGCGAGCCGCCCTCGGCGAACGCGTACCTGCGGGTGAGCACGTAGGCGAGGTCGCTGCCCATGCGCCGGCCGTGGTCGACGAGGTGGGGACGGCGCGCCAGCACCGTGACCGCGCCGGGAGCGGCCCGCCCGGCCAGCTTGCCGAGGTATCCGGGCAGGCCCAGACCCGACACGTCGAGCTTCTGGCCGCTGGTGGCGATGAGCGCGACACCGACGACGCGGTCGCCGAACAGTTCCGGCCGGGCCTCGGCCAGCGCCTGCAGCGTCATGCCGCCCATGGAGTGACCGACCAGGATCACCGGCCCGTCCGGCGCGACGGCGTCGATCACCTGCCCGAGGTCGGTGCCCAGCCGCTGGAACGACAACTCGGAGTCCTCCGGCAACGGGCCGGAGCGGCCGTGCCCACGTTGGTCCCAGAACACCAGCCGGGCGCTGCCGCGCAGGTCGCGACGCTGGAAATGCCAGGCGTCCTGAGTCAGGGCGAACCCGTGGCAGAACACCAGCGTGAGGCCGTCACCGGCCTCGCCGGCAGCGTCCACCTCGACGTACAGGGCGACGCCGTCGTCGGTGGCGACGACCCGCGGCTCACCGCGCAGCGTGCCGAACGGCTCCGCCGCATGCGGGTCGTCCTTCTTCAGCGACCGGCCCATGACGTAACGCTCGGCGGCGAAGCCGACGGCCGCACCCGTGGTGGCCACGCCCAGCCAGGTGCCGATGAGGCCGGCCGCCCGGCCGGCGGCGACGAGCCTGCTCACCGGGGCTCCGCGAGGTCGGCGCCGACGTACACGCGCGGCAGCCGCGGCGCGAACCGGGTGACGATCTCGTACGAGATGGTGCCGCAGGCCCCGGCCCAGTGCTGTGCCGACGGCTCCCCTGCCGCCGGGTCGCCGAAGAGCACGACCTCGTCACCGGCGCGGGCATCGTCGTCACGCAGGTCGACCACGAACTGGTCCATGCACACCCGGCCGGCCACCCGCCGGGTCACCCCGGACACCAGCACTGGAGCACCCACGCCGGCCGAGCCGCCGGAACCGTGCCTCGGCACTCCGTCGGCATAGCCGAGCGGCACCAGCGCCAGGGTGGACTCACGATCGGTGCGGTACAGGTGGCCGTACGAGACGCCCTGACCGGCCGGGACGCGCTTGACCAACGCCAGCCGGGCCCGCACCGACATCGCCGGGCGCAACCCCACGTCGGCAGGAGTGACCGCCTGGGGCACCGGTGACAGGCCATAGGCGGCCAGGCCGACCCGGACCAGGTCGAAGTGCGCGTCCGGCATGGTCAGAGCGGCCGCGGAGTTGGCCAGGTGCAGCACCTCCGGCCGGGCACCCTGCCGACGCGCCAGCCCCACCGCCTCGTGGAAGGCCGCGCTCTGGCTTGCGTTGGCCGGGTGCCCGGGCTCGTCGGCGCAGGCCAGGTGCGACCACAGGCCGACAACCTCCACCAACCCTTCGGCCTGGGCTTTCAGCGCCGTCTCGACCAGTTCGGGCCAGGCAGTCACCGGAGCACCGGAGCGGCCCAGCCCGGAGTCGAGCTTCAGATGCAGCCGGGCCGTGCGGCCGGTCTCGCGCGCCGCCGCGGCGATCTCGGTGACCGCCCACGGCGCCGACGCGGAGACGTCGACGTCGGCCGCCAACGCGTCGGCCCACCGCTCGCCCGGTGCCGACAGCCACGCCATCAGCCGGCCGGTGACCCCGGCCGCCCGCAGCGCCAGCGCCTCCGCCAGCACCGCGGTGCCCAGCCAGGTGGCCCCGCCGGCCTGGGCGGCCCTGGCCGCGGGCACCAGGCCGTGCCCGTACGCGTCGGCCTTCACGACCGTCATGACCGCGGCCGGGCCGACCCGCGCGGACAGCTCCGCCACGTTGTCGCGGATGGCGGCGAGGTCGACCCGCACCTGAGCGTGCGGCACCGGACCCCGGCCGTACTCGTCGGTCACCACGGCCTCGATTCTGTCAGCCGGCGCCGACAACGGCCCGCCCAGCCCTGATGGCGAGCCGGCCGGAGTTCGTGCCGCCAGCGACATCCGTCAACGACGCCCGTCAACGACGCAGGTCCCGGAGTACCGCGGGCAGCTGCTCCAGGACGTCGCCGGCGCTCGGGTACCCGCTGACCTCGGCGGCGCGCCGGCCGGCCAGGCCGTGCACGTAAGCGGCGGTGCTGCCGGCGTCGAGTGGGTCCGACCCGGCGGCCAGTAACGATCCGGCCAGCCCCGCCAGCACGTCACCGGTGCCGGCGGCCGCCAGCGCGGCAGTGCCCGTGGGGTTGGCGCGCACCCGCCCGTCCGGCGCCACCACGAGCGTCGTCGCGCCCTTGAGCAGGACGGTGGCGTTCCAGCGGTGCGCCGCCTCGCGGGCGTGGTGGAGCCGGCGGGCCTCCACGACGGCGCGGTCGACCCCGAGCAGGCGGGCCAGCTCTCCGGCATGCGGGGTCAGCAGCGCCGGGCCGGCGAAGCGGTCCGGCAACCACCGCAACCCGTCGGCGTCCACCAGCACCGGCAGTCCGGAGTCGAGGGCAGCGGCGACCTCCTCGCCGCGCCCCTCCCCCAGCCCGGAACCGACCGTCCATGCCTGCACCCGGCCGGTCTCGGCGACCGAAGGGCCGGCGATGGTCTCCGGCCAGCGCGCCCGCACGGCGGTGGCGACGGCGTCCGGCCCGGCGTAGCGGACCATGCCGGCACCACCACGCAGCGCGCCGCCGACGGCCAGCAGCGCCGCACCCGGGTACCGATCGGAACCGGCCAGCACGCCGACGACGCCGCGCGAGTACTTGTCCGACGCTCTGCCGGGGTCGGGCAGCAGCGCCGCGACGTCCACGTCCTCGAGCACGGTCGCCCGCGCCTCCGGCAGGTATGGCGTCAGCCCGATGTCCACGGCGTGCACCGCACCGGCAGCGGCCGCCGCCGGGTCGACCACCAGCGCCGTCTTCCCGGTGCCGAAGGTCACGGTGACGTCGGCGACCACATGGGCGCCGGGTGTCTCGCCGGTGTCCGGGTCGACGCCGCTGGGAAGGTCGACCGCGACGACCAGCCCGGCCTCCTCCCGGGCCCTGGAGGCGAGGTCGGCGGCCAGCGGGTCCAGCCCGCCCCGTCCGCCGATGCCGAGGATGCCGTCGAGCACCAGGTCGGCGCCGGCCAGCGCGGCCCGGACGCCGTCACCGTCGGTGGCGTCGACCACCCGGCCGCCGGCGGACCGGAACGCCTCGAGGCCCTCGGCATGGACGCGATCGGGCCGCAGCAGGACCGCGTGCACCTGAGCGCCGCGACGGGCCAGCCGCGCACCGGCCCACAGCGCGTCGCCGCCGTTGTTGCCGCCACCGGCGAGCACGGCGACGCGAGCGCCGTACGGCCCGCCGAGCATCCGCGCGCAGGCAGCGACCAGGCCGGCGACGGCACGCTGCATCAACTCGCCCGCGGGCAGCGTGGCCAGCAGGGCGTCCTCGGCGGCACGGATCTCCTCGACGGTGTGGACGGCCCTCACGCCGGCCCTCCTTCCAGCACGACCATGGCCGACGCGACGCCGGCGTCGTGCGACAGCGACAGGTGCACCGTCCGCACCCCCAGCGCGTCGCAGCGCGCACGCACCGAGCCGCGCACCTCGAACCAGGGGCGGCCGTCGTCGTCGCTGACTACCTCGGCGTCCTGCCAGAGCAGACCGGACGGCGCGCCGAGCGCCTTGGCGAGCGCCTCCTTCGCGGCGAACCGGGCCGCCTGCGACGCTATGGAGCGGGCCTGCTCACCGGCGGTGAAGACCCGCCGCGCGAACGCCGGCGTCCGCTCCAGCGTCTCGGCGAACCGCCGGACGTCGACGACGTCGATTCCCACGCCCACGATCACCCGCACCACACTAGGGGGTTGCAGCGCGGAGGTTCCGCATGCCGATACCGGACGACCGACCTACACTCGCGCGTATGGGCGAATTGAGTCTCGTGGGCGGAATGGCCGGCGAGCACGTCGTCCTGCGGCCGGTGGGCGCCGATGACGTCCCGGTTCTGCTGCACATCATCAGCACCCCCGAGGTCAAGCAGTGGTGGGACGCCGCCGACCTCGAGGAGGGCTGGCCGCTGTCGGACGGGTCGGCCTCCACCAGGTTCACCATCCTGGCCGGCCGCCGCATCGCCGGGCTCATCCAATACTGGGAGAACGACGACCCCCGCGACCGGCACGCCGGCATGGAGATCTTCCTCGACCCCGACCTGCACGGTCGCGGGTTGGGCCGCGACGCGATGCGCACCCTCGCCCAGCACCTGTTCGACGAGCGCGGCCACCACCGCATCGTCATCGACCCCGCCGCCACCAACGAGGTCGCCATCCGCTGCTGCGCCGCCGTCGGTTTCCGCCCGGTCGGCATGATGCACCAGCGGGAACGGCACACCAGCAGCATCCGCGACGGCCTGGTGATGGACCTGCTGTCCTCGGAGTTCGGCTGACCTACTCGACCGTGACGCTCTTGGCCAGGTTGCGCGGCTGGTCGACGTCGAAGCCGCGGGCGCTGGCCATCTCGCAGGCGAACACCTGCAGCGGCACCGTCGAGACCACCGGCTGCAGCAGCACCGGGCACTCGGGCACCCGGATCAGGTGGTCGGCGTACGGCACGACGTCCTCGTCGCCCTCCTCGGCGATGACGATGGTGCGCGCGCCGCGGGCCCGGACCTCCTGGATGTTGCTGACGATCTTGTCGTGCAGCACCGAGCGCCCCTTCGGCGACGGGACGACGACGATGATCGGCACGTTCTCTTCGACCAGGGCGATCGGGCCGTGCTTGAGCTCGCCGGCGGCGAAGCCCTCGGCGTGCATGTAGGCCAGCTCCTTGAGCTTCAGCGCCCCCTCCAGCGCCACCGGGTACCCGACGTGGCGGCCGAGGAACAGCACCGAGGTCGCCGAGGCGAGGTCGCGGGCCAGCTCGCGCACCGGCTCCATGGTCTCCAGCACGACGTCGACCTTGGCCGGCAGGTCGGCCAGGTCGCGCACCACGGAGCGGATCTCGTCGCCCCACTTGGTGCCGCGGACCTGCCCGAGGTACAGCCCGACCAGGAAGCAGGCGATCATCTGCGTCAGGAACGCCTTGGTGGAGGCGACCGCCACTTCGGGGCCTGCGTACGTGTAGAGCACGGCGTCGGATTCCCGCGGGATGGTGGCGCCGTTGGTGTTGCAGATGGCGAGCACCCGGGCGCCCTGCTCGCGTGCGTAACGCAGCGCCATCAGGGTGTCCATGGTCTCACCGGACTGGCTGATGGCGATGACCAGCGTCTGCCGGTCGACGACGGGGTCGCGGTAGCGGAACTCGCTGGCCAGCTCGACCTCGCAGGGCAGCCGGGTCCAGTGCTCGATGGCGTACTTGGCCACCATGCCCGCGTGGTACGCGGTGCCGCAAGCGACCACCACGACCTTGTCGACCTCGCGCAGCTCCTCGTCGGACAGCCGCATCTCGTCCAGCGACAGCAGGCCGTCGTTGCCGACCCGTCCGAGCAGGGTGTTGGCGACCGCCTTGGGCTGTTCGGCGATCTCCTTGAGCATGAAGTAGTCGTAGCCGTCCTTCTCGGCGGCAGACGCGTCCCAGTCGACGTGGTAGCGCTTCTCTTCGACGACGTCGCCGTAGAAGTCGGTGAGCGTGACGTCGTCGGGGGTGATCTCGACGATCTGCCCCTCGCCGACCTCCATGGCCTCGCGAGTGTGCGCGATGAAGGCGGAGACGTCGGAGGCGAGGAAGTTCTCGCCCTCACCGATGCCGACGACGAGCGGCGAGTTGCGGCGCGCGGCGACGACCCGGTCGGGCACCTCGGCGTGGACGGCGAGCAGCGTGAACGCTCCGTCGAGCCGGCGGCAGACCACGCGCATCGCGTCCACCAGGTCGGCGCCCCCGGCGACTTCGGACGCGAGCAGGTGCGCGACGACCTCGGTGTCGGTCTCGGAGGCGAACCGGACGCCGGACTCCTCCAGCTCGGCACGGAGCCTGGCGAAGTTCTCGATGATGCCGTTGTGGATGACGGCCACCTGACCGGACTCGTCCAGGTGCGGGTGAGCGTTGCGGTCGTTCGGCGAGCCGTGCGTGGCCCACCGGGTGTGCCCGAGGCCGGTTCCCGAAGTGGGCAGCGGCCGTTCCTCGAGCGCCTTCTCCAGATTGGCCAGTTTGCCGGCGCGCTTGGCCGAGGCCAGTGCGCCGTCGGCGACGACGGCTACCCCGGCGGAGTCATAGCCGCGGTACTCCAGTCGGCGCAGCCCTTCGACGACGACGTCAAGCGCCGGCCGGTGCCCTGCGTATCCCACGATGCCACACACGGCGGCCAGAGTAGCCGGAGTCGGCCCCGAGTAGCGCATCGCCCGCACAAGTCGGCCAGAATGAGCCCACCATGCCTGTTGTCCACGACTCCTCGCCGTTCGTCGACCTGTCCCGCGCGGACTGGGCCCGGCTGCGTGACGAGACCCCGCTGTCGCTCACGGCGGCGGAGCTGGAAGAGCTGCGCGGCCTCGGCGACTTCGTCGACCTGGACGAGGTTCGCGAGGTCTACCTGCCCCTGTCGCGACTGCTCAACCTGCGGTTGCGAGCCGCCGCCCGGCTGCACGAGGCCACCACGACGTTCCTGGGCGGCTTCGCCGAGCGGACACCGTTCGTCATCGGCATCGCCGGATCGGTCGCCGTCGGCAAGTCGACGACGGCCCGCTTGCTGCGGCTGCTGCTGGCGCGCTGGGCCGAGCACCCGCGGGTCTCGCTGGTCACCACCGACGGGTTCCTGTTGCCGAACGCCGAGCTGTCACAGCGCGGACTGATGCAGCGCAAGGGCTTCCCGGAGTCCTACGACCGGCGCGCGCTGCTGCGTTTCGTGTCGGCGGTGAAGTCCGGCGAGCCGGTGGTGACGGCGCCGGTGTACTCGCACCTGACGTACGACATCGTCCCCGACGAGGAGATCACGGTCGAGAGCCCGGACATCCTGCTGATCGAGGGGCTCAACGTGCTGCAGCCGGCGCGGCCCCGCCCGGACGGCGTCTCCGGCCTGGCGGTCAGCGACTTCTTCGACTTCTCCATCTACGTCGACGCCTCGCCGAAGGACGTCCGCCGCTGGTATGTCGAGCGGTTCCTGCGGTTGCGTGAGACCGCGTTCCAACGGCCGGAGTCCTACTTCCGCCGCTACGGCGACCTCGACCACGACGCGGCGGTCAAGCAGGCCGAGCAGCTGTGGGACACCATCAACGGCCCCAACCTGGCGCAGAACATCCTGCCCACCCGCGGCCGGGCCACCCTCACCCTCTCCAAGGGCCCGGACCACGCCGTGCGGCGCATCCGCCTACGCAAGATCTGAAACGATCACATTCAGTAGGCGTGCACCGGGTGGGCGCGTGCGGCAGCCGTCAGGCCGACTTCTGGTAGCCCGCGGACCAGCCGGCAACCCGGTAGCCGAGCGTCTCGTTGATGGCGATCATGTGAGCGTTGGAGTCGGCGTTCCAGGTCCAGACAGCCTGGACGCCCGGCCGGTCGGCCAGTAACGCGCGCACGTTGGCGGCCTTGACCAGGAGGCCGAGCCGATGACCCCGGTGCGCCGGGTCGACGATGGTGGTGTCCTGGAAACCACACTCGTCGCTGTCGACGGAGAGCGTGATCACGGTGAGGCCGGCCATGCTGCCATCGGGTGCGAAAGCGGCGGCGTTCCAGGAGCCACGCCGCATCCGCGCACGACGGGCCTCTCCGGTGCGGATGCGGGCCTCGTCCCACACCTCTGCCTCGTACTCGAGGTCGCCGAGCGGCGCGTCGGTGCTCAACCGCGCCTGCAGGCGCGCGTACTCGTCGAGGTACTCGTCCGGGACGTTGTCGCGCCAGGTGACGATGCGGTAGCCGGCGGCGTACGGGCGCGCTGCCTCCTCCGCCGCCGTGATGGCGTCGAGGTCGAACGGCGGACGCTGCACACGCGAGATCTCGGTGATGCGGCGACTGAAGCCGTTCTTCTCCGCGAACGCGGTGCCGGAGTTGGCCGGCGCACCGGCCGGACCCTCGAGGTACGTGAGCAGGCTGGTGCGCCCGGCGGCCTTGGCGGCGTCCTCGATCTCCTGCAGCAGTGCCGAGCCGATGCCACGGCGCCAATGCCCGGGCCGTACGTAGATCTCCGGCTCCCCGAGCGTGAGGTTGTCGCGCAACGGCAGTCCCAGCAGCGCGGCACCGACGGCCCGTCCGCCGTCCTCGGCCAGCCACAGGCGTGACCCGTGCTGCTCGGTGCCCTCGTAGATGACCTTCAGCTCGCGTTCGAGCCAGTGCGGGCCACCGGGATAGTCGGCTTCGCGCGCGGCTGCGTAGACCTCGTACCAGGCCGCGAAGTCGTCGTCAGGAGCATTGATCGGTCGGATCTGCACGAGTCGAGCGTCGCCGTTCAAGCGGTCGTGCCGCAACAGGTTTTCCGATCGGCCGCGACCCGACGCCGGCGACGTCAGAGGGCGAGCTCGGCCTGCACGGTGGCGGCGAGCCGGCGCGCGACGGCGTCGGCCTGCTCCGCGGTGGCCGCCTCGACCATAACCCGCACCAGCGGCTCGGTGCCGGACGGGCGCAGCAGAACCCGGCCGGTGTCGCCCAGTTCTGCCTCCGCCTCCGCCACGGCGGCCCGGACGCCTTCGTCGAGCGCGACCCTGCCCTTGTCGACGCCCTTGACGTTGATGAGCACCTGCGGCAGCCGCTGCACGACGGAGGCCAGCTCGGCCAGCGACCGTCCCGACGAGGCGACCTGGGCGAGCAGGTGCACCGCGGTCAGCACTCCGTCGCCGGTGGTGGCATGGTCGAGCATGACCACGTGGCCGGACTGCTCACCGCCGAGCGAGTAGCCACCGGCCTTCATGGCCTCCAGGACGTACCGGTCGCCCACGGCGGTGTCGATGACCTCGATTCCCGCCGAGCGCATGGCCAGCCGGAAGCCCTCGTTGGACATGACGGTCGCCACCACGCTGTCGCGGCGCAGGGTGCCCTGAGCCCGCATGGCCAGCGCCAGGACGGCCAGGATCTGGTCGCCGTCGACCACCTCGCCGGTGTTGTCCACCGCCAGGCAGCGGTCGGCGTCACCGTCGTGGGCGATGCCGACGTCGGCACCGGCCGCGACGACCTCGGCGGCCACCACGTCGAGGTGGGTGGAACCGCAGTTGTGGTTGATGTTCAGCCCGTCGGGCTCGGCGCAGACGGTGATGACGTCCGCGCCAAGCCGGCGCAGCGCCTCGGGGGCGGCCCGATACGCCGCACCGTGCGCGCAGTCGACGACGACGCGCAGGCCGTCCAGGCGGGTCGGTGCCGTGCCGACGACGTGCGAGATGTAGGTCTCGACACCTTCCGGGTGGTCGCGCACGCGGCCGACCTCGGCGCCGGTGGGCCGGTTCCACGGCTCACGCAACCGGGCCTCGATGGCGTCCTCGATGGCGTCGTCGAGCTTCTGACCACCCTTGGCGAAGAACTTGATGCCGTTGTCGGGCATTGGGTTGTGGCTGGCCGACAGCATGACGCCGAGGTCGGCGTCGAGCATGCCGGTCAGGAACGCGACGGCCGGTGTAGGTAGCACGCCGACCTTGAGGACGTCGGCGCCGGCGCTGGCCAAGCCTGCCACGACGGCGGCCTCGAGGAACTCGCCGGAGGCGCGTGGATCACGGCCGACCACAGCCACCGGGCGCCCGTTGCCGAACGAGCCGGTCTCGCCCAGGACGTGCGCCGCGGCGACGGAGAGGTCGAGGGCCAACTCAGCGGTGAGATCGGAGTTGGCCAGGCCGCGCACGCCATCGGTGCCGAAGAGACGGGCCACGGAGTCTGCTCCTTGCAGAGAGAACGGTGAGGAAACACCAACGGCCCCGGAGCCGTGCAACCCCCGGGGCCGTTGAATTCGCGCGGGAAGCGCGGATCAGCGCTTGCTGTACTGAGGAGCCTTACGGGCCTTCTTCAGTCCGGCCTTCTTACGCTCGGTGACCCGGGCGTCGCGGGTGAGGTAGCCGGCCTTCTTCAGCGCCGGACGGTTGTTCTCGGTGTCGGCGGCGTTGAGCGCCCGGGCGATGCCCAGCCGCAGCGCGCCGGCCTGACCGCTGACGCCGCCGCCGTCGATGCGGGCGACGATGTCGTAGCTCTCCGACAGCTCCAGGTCGACCAGCGGCGAGCTGACCAGCTGCTGGTGCACCTTGTTCGGGAAGTACGCCTCGAGGGGGCGGCCGTTGATGGTCCAGTTGCCGCTGCCCGGAGCGATCCGGACCCGGGCGATGGCCTGCTTGCGCCGGCCGGTGGCGGCCGCGGGCTCGATGGCCGAGGTGCGCGACGGCGCGGACTCGGACGTGTAGCTCTGCGGGGTCTCTTCGGTGTCGAGCTGGTCGACGGTGGTCTCAGTCATGTCCTCACTCACTGCGCGACCTGGCCGATTTCGTACGGCACGGGCTGCTGGGCCTGGTGCGGGTGCTCCGGGCCCGCGTACACCTTCAGCTTGGACAGCATCTGCCGGCCCAGGCTGTTGTGCGGGAGCATCCCCTTGACGGCCTTCTCGATGGCGCGACGCGGGTTCTTCTCGAGCAGCTCTTCGTAGGTGGTGGAGCGCAGACCGCCCGGCCGGCCGGAGTGCCGGTAGTCGATCTTCTGCTCGCGCTTGTGGCCGGTGAGCGCAACCTTCTCCGCGTTAACGACGATGACGAAGTCACCGGTGTCGACGTGCGGCGCGTACACAGGCTTGTGCTTGCCGCGCAGCAAAGTCGCGGTCTGGCTGGCGAGCCGGCCGAGCACGATGTCGGTGGCATCGATGACGTGCCACTGGCGCTGGACATCGCCGGGCTTGGGGCTGTACGTGCGCACGGTCGTAGGCCTTCGCTTGGTCGAGAGGATGAATCTGGTCAGTGGCTGGCGTGCCGCGCTCCGGTACGCACAACGACACGACAGAATACCCGTCGCCGGGCCACATGGTCAAAACACGGGCTCATGGGAGCTCGCGCTGCATCTCATACTGCCGTACCGAGTCGAGCGTCCATCCGGTGGCCCCGAAGAATTCTCGCCCGTTTCCGCGCCCACTCACACTCCATGATCATCAAGGCTTTTCCCGGCCCTGGCCGTATCAACTCTCGATGATCATGGCAGACGCGCCGGGGGCGGCGGGCCGACGTAGCGGGCGGCCGGCCGGATGATCTTGGTGTCGGCGGCCTGCTCCAGGATGTTCGCGGCCCAGCCGACGACCCGAGCGACCGCGAAGGTCGGCGTGAACATCTCTCGCGGCAGCCCGCACTGCTCCATGACCACGCCGGCGTAGAACTCGACGTTGGTGTGCAGTTCGCGGTGTGGCTTCAGTTCGGCCAGGATCGCCTCGACCTGCCTCTCCACCTCGACGGCGAATTCCACGAGCGGACCGCCGAAGCGCTGCGCGATCCCGCGCAGCATCCGCGAGCGAGGGTCCTCGGTGCGGTACACCGGGTGCCCGAAGCCCATGATCCGGTCACCGGCGAGCACCCGTTCGCGGACCCAGGGCTCGATGCGCTCCGGCGTCCCGATGGCGTCCAGGGAGTCCAGCGCCCGGCTGGGGGCGCCGCCGTGCAGCGGGCCGGACAACGCGCCGACGGCGCCGGCCAGGCAGGCCGCGACGTCCGCGCCGGTGGATGCGATGACGCGGGCGGTGAACGTGGAGGCGTTGAAGCCGTGGTCGATGGTGGAGATGAGGTACTGCTCGATGGCGCGCGCATGCTCGGGCGCGGCTTCCTGGCCGGTCAGCATGTACAGGTAGTTCGCGGCGTGCCCCAGGTCCTCGCGTGGCTCGACCGGGTCCAGGCCGTGGCCCAGCCGGTACAGCGCCGCGAGCAGTGTCGGGGTGACGGCGCAGGCCAGCAGCGCGTCGGTGCGGCGCTGCTCGGGGTCGAGGTCGAATACGGGCCGGAACCCGGCAGCCGCACCGGTCAGCGACAGCGTCGTGCGCAGCCCGGCCATCAGACCGGCGCCGGCGCCAGAACCGGCACGCACGATCGCCGGCAGCGCAGCGGCCACCGTGTCCGGCAACCGTCGCAGCGCCGCCACCCGGGCGGCGAACGCCTCGCTTTCCGCCGCCGGGGGCAGCCGGCCGATGACCATCAGGTGCCAGACGTCCTCGAACGTGCGGGCCTCGGCCAGCTCGACGGCCGAGTACTCGCGGTAGTGGTAGAAGCCCTCCCGGCCGCGGACGTCACCCAGCGCCGTCTCCGTGACGACCACGCCGGCCAGCCCGCGCGGGACCTGGATCGAACCCGATGCCGTCATGACGATCTCCTCCCATCAATGGTTGAAACCAATGGTAGATATATTGATTTGCGTCAATGTCGATCGGAGGCGCGGTCATGGCCGAGGGACGTCGGCTCACCACCCGGCAGGTCGCCGTCCGGCTCGGTGTGAAGCCGGCGACGGTGTACGCCTACGTCAGCCGCGGGCTGCTCGCCAGCCGTCGCGGACCCGGCGGCCGAGCCAGCACCTTCGACGCGGACGAGGTCGAACGGCTGGCCCAGCGCGGCCGTGGGCGCTCCGCCGACGACGGTGACGGTGCGGGCCGCGGGGCCACGCGGCTACGGCCCGCCGCGGCCGCCTCCGGGCCCACGTACAGCGGCATCACGCTCGTCGAACCGGAGCGGCACTACTACCGCGGCGTCGACGCGCTGACCCTCGCCGACGGCTACCGGTTCGAAGAGGTCGCCTGGTGGCTGTGGACGGGCACCATGAGCCGCGAGGCGCGCTTCACCCCGCCGCCAGAGGCGGTGGTGGCGGCCCGGCGATCCGGCGACGCGCTGCCGCCGCAGAGCGGGCTGGTCGACCGGCTGCGGGTGGCGTCGGTGGCCGCGGCGGCCACCGATCCGCTGCGCTTCGACCTCGCCCCGCGCACGGTGGCCGGAATCGCCCGCGGCCTGGTGGCGACGTTCGTCGACGCCCTGCCACCGCGCACCGCCACCGCCGGCAAGGACCCCGCCGCGATTCTGGCCGAGCGGATGTGGCCCCGGCTCACCGCCCGGCCGGCCAGCCAGGCCGCCACCGAGCTGCTGGACGCCGCGCTGGTGCTGCTCGCCGATCACGGACTGGCCGCGTCCAGCGTCACCGCGCGGGTGGCGGCGTCGGCGCGGGCCCACCCGTACGCCGTCGTGTCGGCGGGGCTGGGCGCACTGGAAGGACCCTTGCACGGTGCGGCCAGTGGACTGGCGCACCGGATGATCGTCGACGTGCTGGAGCACGGCGCCGACGCCGTCGTCGCCGAGCACCTGCGGGCGGGCCGGCGGCTGCCCGGGCTGGGTCACCGGCTCTACCCGGGCGAGGACCCGCGCGCCACACTGCTGTTCGACCGGCTCGCCGGCCTCCCCGGCGCGCAGCGTGCGCTCGCGGCGGCCCGGGAGGTCGTGGACACGACCGCCCGGCGCTTGCCGCTGCACGCGAATGTCGACCTGGCCCTGGCCACGCTGTCCGTGGCCGCGGACATGCCGCCGGACGCCGGGGAGACGATCTTCGCGATCGCCCGGACCGCCGGCTGGATCGCGCACGCCCTGGAGGAGTACGACGAGCCACCCCTGCGGGTACGTGTCACCGGCCGCTACGAAGGTCCGCCGCCACCCCAGCCGCTGCCGTGACGCACGCTAGACGACGTCAGTCGTCGCCGTCCGGCAGGTGGCGCACCGCCCAGGCCGAGATCTCGTCGAGCGCCGGCATCAGCGCCTGGCCTCGTTCGGTGAGCTCATAGGAGACCGACACCGGCGGCCCTTCGTCCACGTGGCGCCGCACCAGTTGCTGGTCGGCCAGCTCGGCCAATCGGTCGGCCAGGACGGAGTCGCTGACCCCGTCGATGGCGCGGGACAACTCACGGAACCCGGCCGGGCCGGCACGCAAGCTGCCCAGCACCACAGCGCTCCACCGCTTACCGAGGATGGTGAACGCCCGGGTAAGCGCCGCATCGGCGCGCACACAGGCCTCGATGGCCGGCTCGCTGTGGACTCTCGCAGCCATACCGGAATACTAGCGCGAGCGATGTTGCTTCGATTTTCGAAGCCGCTACGATTCAGCTTGTAGCTTCGACATTGAGGGGAACTCGTGACCGAGAACAAGAACGCGGCCCACCCGAGCGTCGTCGTCCTGGGCGGCGGCTTCGCCGGGATCATCGCGGCGAAGGCACTCGACGACATCGCTGACGTGACGCTCGTGGACCCGTCCGACACCTTCCTGCACAACCTGGCATCGTGGCGGGCACTGGTCGATCCGGCCTGGCTGGACCGGATCTTCTTCCCGTACGAGCGGCTGCTGAGCCGAGGCCAGTTCCTCCGCGACCGCGCCGTCGCCGCCGACGGCCACCGGGTCGCGCTCGCATCGGGCCTCGAACTCACACCCGACTACCTCCTGCTGGCCACCGGGTCGTCCTACCCCTTCCCGGCCAAGACCGACGAGCCGGACGCCGGGCGGGCTCGGGACCGGTTCCTCCGGGCGCACCAGGACCTGCGCGCCGCCGGCGATGCCCTCGTCGTCGGTGCCGGCGCCGCCGGACTCGAGCTGGCCGGCGAGATCAAGACGCATTTCCCGGAGAAGCGTGTGACGGTGGTCGACCTCGGCGACGACATCCTGCCCGGACCGTACAGCCAGGAGCTGCGTGAAGAACTGCGCCGGCAACTGGACAAGCTCGGCGTCGAGCTGGTGCTCGGCAGCCCACTACAGCAGCTCCCGGACACGCCGGCCGCGACCGCCGGGCCCGTCCGGGTCGTCACGGAGTCCGGCGAAGAGATCACCGCAGGCATCTGGTTCCGCGCCTTCGGCGTCGTGCCGGCCACCGGATACCTGACCGGGGCGCTCGCCGCGGCCCGCGACGAGGGCGGCTACCTCCGCGTGGACGACCAGCTGCGGGTCGTCGGACACGACCACGTATTCGCCCTCGGTGACATCGCCGACGCCGACCGCAACATGGCCGCCGTCGCCCGCATCCAGGCCGAGCTGGTCGCGGCGAACCTCCGTGCCGTGATCACCGGTGCCGGCGCAACCGCCGGATACCAGCAGCTACCCCCGCTGGTGGCCATCCCGCTCGGCCCGGAGGGCGGTGCCGGCCAGTTGCCCGGCACCGACGGCATCGCCGGGCCCGAGGTGATCGCGGACGTCAAGGGCCGCGACATGCTGGTGCACGCCTACGACGACCTGTTCAACGCCGGCTGAGCCGATGGTCATGTTCCTTCGCGGTCGCCGGGCGTCCGCGAAGGAACATGACTGGATAGGTTCAAATTCTGACCAACGTAAACTATTATCTAGACCATGACCGCAGCAGCCACGCCAGTGCCCATGTCGGAGGCGAAGGCGCACCTGTCCGACCTGGCCCGACGGGTCCGCACGCAGCACGAGCGATTCACCTTGACGCGCAACGGTGAGCCGGAGGCAGTGCTGCTGTCGATCGACGATCTCGACGGGCTCGAGATGACCTTGGAGATCCTCGGGGACACTGCCGCGGTCTCACGCATCTCGGCCAGCCTCTCCGAGCTCGAATCCGGTGAGCCGGGCGCCGACCTCGAAACCGTCCGAGCCGAACTCGCTCGGCGCCGCGTCGCCGGACGATGAGTGACGCTCGGCCATACACCGTCCGATTCATGTCACCGGCCCGGAAGGCCATCGCGAACCGCCTCCCCGAGCCGGTGGCCGCCGCCGTCCTCGAATTCTGCGCCGCGGCCCTCACCGCCAACCCGCACCGCGTCGGCAAACCTCTCTTCGGCCCGCTTGCCGGATGCTACGGCGCCCGACGCGGCACTTATCGAGTGATCTACCGCATCGACGATGACACCCACACGGTGCACGTCCTCGATGTGGACCACCGTGCCGACGTCTACCGTACGAACCGCTGACACCCGCTGCCGCGGCAGCGACTCGGCGCAGCCGTCACCGCACGCGTGAGACGCGACGCTCGTCCCAGACCGGCTCCGGCGACTCGTACACCGCCCCGCTGGCGCCGAAGACCAGATAGCGGTCGAAGTCGCGGGCGAACCAGCGGTCGTGCGTGACGGCCAGCACCGTTCCCTCGAACGCGGCCAGCCCGTCCTGCAGCGCCTCGGCCGACACGAGATCGAGGTTGTCGGTGGGCTCGTCCAGCAGCAACAACGTGGCGCCGGACAGCTCCAGCAGCAGGATCTGCAGCCGGGCCTGCTGACCACCGGACAGCGACTCGAACGGCTGGTCGCCGGCGCGGGCGAGTTCGTAGCGGTCCAGGGCCCGGCTGGCTTCCTCGCGCGGCATCCCGGCCCGCTGGCCGTCGCCGCGATGCAGGATCTCCACCAGCGTCCGGCCCACCAGCTCGGGGTGGTCGTGGGTCTGGGCGAACCAGCCGGGCCGGACGCGGGCGCCCAAGCGGGCGACGCCGGTGTGCGCCACCGGCGCGATGGTGACGTCGTCGACGGGACGGTGCTCGGCCTCCGGGTCGGTGCCCCCGGCCGCGAGGAGCCGGAGGAAGTGCGACTTGCCCGAGCCGTTCGAGCCGAGCACCGCGACCCGCTCGCCGTACCAGACCTCGAGGTCGAACGGCTGCATCAAACCGGTCAGCTCCAGCGACTCGCAGATGACCGCGCGCTTGCCGGTGCGCCCACCGCGCAGCCGCATGCGCACGTTCTGCTCACGCGGGATCGCCTGGGGCGGGCCGGCCTCCTCGAACTTCCGCAGCCGGGTCTGCGCGGCCTGATAGCGCGAGGCCATGTCGGAGTTGCTGGCGGCCTTCTGCTTGTACATCAGCACGAGCGCTTTGAGCTTGGCGTGCTCTTCGTCCCAGCGCCGGCGCAGCTCCTCGAGCCGGGCGAAGCGCTCGCCCCGGGCGTCGTGATAGCTGGCGAAGCCGCCGGGATGCACCCAGGCGGTGTTGCCGGCGGCGCCCAGCTCGACCGTGACCACCTGGGTGGCGGTGCGCGCCAGCAGCTCGCGGTCGTGGCTGACATAGAGCACCGTCTTCGCCGACTCCACGAGCCGGTCCTCCAGCCAGCGCTTCGCGGGCACGTCGAGGAAGTTGTCCGGCTCGTCGAGCAGCAGCACCTCGTCCGGTCCGCGCAGCAGCGCCTCCAGGACCAGCCGCTTCTGCTCGCCGCCGGACAGGGTGGACACGTCACGCCATCGGCACCGCTCGAACGGGATGCCGAGCGCGGCCGTGGTGCAGACGTCCCACAGCACCTCGGCCTCGTAGCCGCCGGCGTCGGCCCACTCGGCCAGCGCGGTGGCGTAGGCGAGCTGGGTGGGTTCGTCGTCGCGGTCCATCATGGCCAGCTCGGCGGCGTCGACGGCGGCGGCCGCCGTGCGTACCCGCGGCGGCGCTACCGACAGCAGCAGGTCCCGGACGTCCTGGGCGCCGGTGGCCACGAACTGGCGCATGACGCCGAGGCCGCCGCTGCGGGTGACGGCGCCGCCGTGCGGCGCGATGTCGCCGGCGACGATGCGCAGCAGGGTGGTCTTACCGGAACCGTTCGCGCCGACCAGCGCGACCTTGGCGCCGTCGCCGACCCGGAACGAGACGTCGTCGAGCAGCACCCTGCCGTCGGGCAGGGTGAAGGAGACCGAGTTGAGGTCGACGTGGCCCATGAGTTCCAGTCTCGTCCCAGCGGACCCACCGGTCGAGGGGTTTTCGCGCCGGCCGCGAGCGCTCAGGAGAAGCCGGGGGGCTGATCGCCGGACATGACCGCGACCAGGACGTCGGGGGTGAGGTCCTCCTTGTTGACGTACGCCCGGGCGCCGCACGTCCTGGCATCGCGGGGCAGGTCGGCGGCCGGATAGGTGGACATCAGCACTACCACCGTGCCGGGTGCCGCCGCCAGCAGCCGCCGGGTTGCCTCGATGCCGGAGACCCCGGGCAGGTTGATATCCATGAGCACCAGCTCCGGACGCAGCGCCGCCGCCTGGTCGAGCGCGTCCTCGCCGCTGGTGGCCTCCCCGACGACACGGAACCCTGGGGTGGCCCCGACGACGAACCGCGCCACGGACAGGAAGGGCTGCTGGTCGTCCACGACCAGGACGCCGACGGCGGCGGGCGGTGCCTCGGCGTGGGGGCTCTGGGCGGAACCGGCCATGGGTCCATGATCCCTCGCACCGCGTGCCCCGGGCCAACCTGCCGACACCCCTTCCCGAGGTGGTGCTGGCACCCCCGGACCGGTCAGCCGCGCAGCGCGGACAGGTACATCAGGACGGCCGTCACCCGGCGGTGGACGTCGGGCTCGGTGGAGAGCCCCAACTTGGCGAACAGGGCGTTGATGTGCTTCTCGACCGCACGCTCGGTAAGGAACAGACTGGCGGCGACGCCCGCGTTGCTCTTGCCCTGCGCGATCTGCTCCAGGACCTCGCGCTCGCGCGGCGTGAGCGCGGCGAGCGGGTCGCCGGGCGGCCGGGCACCGGCGACCAGCACCTCGACCACCTTCGGGTCGACGACGCTGCCGCCGCGGGCCACCTCCCGCACCGCCTCGGCCAGCTGGTCGGGTTCGCTCACGCGTTCCTTGAGCAGGTAGGCGCGCCGCTGGGAGCCGCCGGCCAGCAGCTCCAGCGCGTAGGCCGGCGCCGCGTACTGGGACAGGACGACGACGCCGGTGGCGGGCGCGGTGCGCCGCAGCTGGCTGGCGGCGCGGATGCCCTCGTCGGTCGAGCTGGGCGGCATCCTGATGTCGGTGACGACGACGTCCGGCTGGTGCTGCTCGACGGCGGCCAGCAGGCTCGGCAGATCACCCGCCGCCGCGACGACCTCCAGGTCGGGATAGAGGCCCAGGACGCGGCGCACGCCCTCGCGGACCAGTAGCGCGTCGTCGGCGACGACGACGCGGACCGGCCGGGTCGGTACGTCCGGCGGAGCCATCGCATCGGCCACGGTCGGAGCGTACCGGGAGATCGCCGTCATCAGGCCCGATCCACCGCCGCCAGCCACAGCAGCTGCCCCATATCGGCAACGAGCATGCGGCGACGCGTCGCCGTGTTCATGGGACGGCCTCGGCCACCGGCAGCGAGCCGCGGACGACGGTGCCGCGGCCCGTTGCACTGGTGACGGTCAGCGCGCCGCCGAACGCCCCGAGCCGGTCGCGCATGTTCACGAACCCGTGGCTCTCGCCGGCAACGGCCTGGTCGAAGCCGGCGCCGTCGTCACTGACCTCGAAACCGAGCCCGGCCGAATCCTCGGTGATCCGCACGGTCACCGACGCGCCGTCGCCGGCGTGCTTGCCGGCGTTCTGGATCGCCTCCAGGCAGCAGAAGTACACGGCGGCCTCGGCGTCCGGCGGGTACCGGCGACCGGTGCCGGCCTCGACCCGCGTCGGAACCGGCGCCCGGTTCGCTGCGTTGCGCAGCGCCTCGCCCAGCCCGTGCTCACGCAGCAGCGGCGGGTAGATGCCGTGTGCCAGGTTGCGCAGCTCGGTCAGGGTCTCCTGCACATCGGTACGCAGCTCATCCAACAGCGCCGCCACGTCACCGTCGGCGAGCCGGCGGGCCAGCCCGAGCTTCACCGCGAGGGCCACCAGGTGCTGCTGAGCGCCGTCGTGCAGGTTGCGCTCGATCTGCCGTCGCGACGCATCGGCGGTGGCGACGATGCGGGCCCGCGACGCCTGCAGCTCCTGGTTGCGCCGCGTCAGCTCCTCCAGTGAGGCCTGCAGGGCGGAGTCCAGCCGCACGTTGTGCAGGGCCAGCCCGACCTGCCGGGCGAGGTCGGCCAGCGCGCGGTCGTCGTCCTCGCCGAACGGGCGGTCGTCGGTGGACCGACTCACGACCAGCAGGCCGAGCAGCTGGCCCAGGTGCGTGACGGACGCGATGCGCACGGACCGGCGACCGGGGTCGCCGGCGCCCGCGAGCACCGTCGGCAGCCACATCGCGGCCCACGCATTGCCGGACACTCGGGCCCGGCTCACCGCGGCCAGTTCGGCGCCGGCCAGCCGCAGCCGGGCCCGGCCGCGCTCCGGAACCGACACGGTGCGCTCGAGCTCCCCGTCGCTGCCGGTCCACACCTCCGCGCCGAGCGGGCCGAGCGTGGCCCGCAACGTCTCCGCCAGCTGCAGCAGGAGCTCGTCCATGGGCACCGCGCGGGTCATCCGGGACCCGAACGTCTCCAGCGCCGCCGACGCCGGACGGGGTTGGGCGCCGGCCCACTGCCGGGCCAGCTCGCGCAGCCGGACCCGGACCGGCTCGGCGAGCACGACCGCCGTCAGGGCCGCCACCATGGACAGGGCCAGCACGCCGTGGCCGTCGTCGTCGACCTCCTCGCCCAGCCCGATGACCACGACGAGGTAGACGGCCAGCACCATGAGGAGCAGCCCGCACAGCACGACCGACGGGCCGAAGACGGCACCGGCCCGGTGGCGCAACCTCGGCAACGCGACCGCGACGGCGGCCACCGGAACCGCCGCCAGTCCGAGCAATACCCACGGCATGAGCCGGTCCGGCAGGTCGATGAGCGCACGCAACGCCCATGCCGAGGCGGCGGCCGTCACCGTCACGACCACGGCCCAGGCGACCCACAGGGCGGCGTCGCGCCGGCTCCGGCCACGGGTCGCCGCCAACGTCGCGTTCATCGCGTCACCTCGCTCACTCGGCTCTCAGGACGGTTCCGACCCGCATCGACGCCGCCCGCCGCGACGGCCAGGCGGCCAGCAGCGCCGCGGCGACCAGGGCCGCCGGGATCAGCAGGAGCACCGCGGTCAGCGCCATGGGCGCCACGTAGAACACCGGCGTGGTCTCGGCCACGTACCGCCACACCGTCCGTCCCAGCGCCACGCCCAACGGGATGCCGGCGGCCAGGCCGGCCAGCGCCAGCACCGTCGCCTGCGTCATCACCACGCCTCGGCACTGCCCACGAGTCAGGCCCAGGGCCCGCAGCACGGCCAGCTCGTGCCGGCGCCGCCGGACCGCCGTCGCCAGGGCGTGTCCGACCGCTCCGAGCGCCAGAACCGCCAGGAACGCGGCCAGCGCCGTCGGGAGCGCCCGGATGTGCTGCAGCTCCGTGATCTCGGGTGGAAGCTCCGGCGGCGCCACGAAGACCTGGTCCCCGCCGGGGAACGTCGCGGCCACCGCCAGCAGGCCGGGGACGACGGAGTCCGGGTCCGCTCCGGGCTCCAGCGCCACGAAGCCGGCGCGGAAGCGGAAGCCGTCGAACAGCTCGTCGTACGTGGCAGCGGTGACCAGGCCGCCGTCGGTGTAGACGTTGTGCGCCAGCTGCGGCATCAGCGCGATACCGACGACGGCCAGCCGCATGCTTCCAGCGGTCCCGGTCAGCTCGACCGTGTCGCCGACGCCGAGGCGCAGTCCGCGGGCCGACGCCGGGCCGATCACGACCTCCCCGGCGGTCGCCGGCAGCCGCCCCTGAGACACGACGAACGGCAGCGGTTCGCCGATCGGGTCGATGGACAGCACCGCGAGCTGCCCGTCCCCGTCCCCGGCCGCCGCGACGGCGGAGCGGGTGTCGTTGACACCGGCCACCCCGGGCACCGCGGCGACGGCGTCGAGCAGGTCCCGCGCGGGCACCAGCTCGGCGTCGTGCTGGCCGACGAACAGCTCGAGGTCGTGGACGACACCGACGCGCTCCGGATTGGCCGCGGCGTCGTCGACCCCGCTGGAGAACGTGAACGCCGCCAGCACGCCCAGGACCCCGACCGCCGAGCCGAGCAGCGCCGGCCGCACCGGCAGCGACGCTCGGCCGCGGCCGGGCTCGAGCGCGAACCGGGTGCCCACGACGACGGCGACCGGCAGCCCGGCTCGCGCCGCGACGGCCGCGATCGCGGACCGTCGCGCCTGCGCCGGTCGCGCCGATGCACGTAGCGCCACGGTCGCGGCGGCCAGCGCGCCGAGAACGACCAGCACCGGCGCGGCGAGCAGGCCGAGCAGCAGCACCAGCCCGTCGACGTCGATTCCCGGCGTGGGCTCGGCCCGCGCCGCGGTGCCGATGGGGAACCATCGCGATGCGACGACGGCGGCCGCGGCGGCGATGACCGCGCCGGCGGTCGCGGCCAGCGCGGGCCCGGCGACCGCCGCCCGGCGCGCCTGGCCCGGCCCCATTCCGAGCGCGCGCAGGACCTGCAGGTCGGTCACGGTCGAGGCGGTGAGCCGCGCCACCGACTGACCGATCAGGACGACGGCCACCACAGCGGCGACGAGCGCGAAGAGCCGCAGGCCATCCGCTTCGAAGCCGGTGACGTCACGCTGGTGGCTGCCGAACTGCTCCTCCATGTCCCAGACGTCGATGTCGCTGCGGCCGGTCGCCGCCGCCAGCGCCGCCCGGAAACGCGGCACGGCGCCAGCATCGTCGTCCAGCCGGACCAGCGCGTTCGTGCGCACCAGGTTCTCGGTGCCCAGCAGGTTCCGCGGGTACTCGGACAGCAGGCCGGGCGAGAACACGATCCCGCCGGTGCTGCCGGGCTCATCGCCGAACCACGCCGACCTGACCACCCCGACGACACTCACCGTGAGCTCCGGGCCGGTCGCGGCAGCCGGCTGGGCTCCGCGGGCATAGGCGTCGACGGCCTCCGGAGTGTGCATCCTGATGGTGAGGGTGTCGCCGACCCCGTGACCCCAGTGGTCGGTCCAGGCCGGCGTCACGACGGCCTCGTCGGCTCGAGCGGGGTCCGGCACCCGGCCGGCCAGGACCACCGGCCGTTCGATCGTCCGCATGGCGGCGTCGTCGTACATCGGCGGCAGCTGCGCCGCCATGGCCTCGGGCGGCACGCCGACGACGTCCACCCCGGCCAGCCACATCACCGAGAGCGCCTCGACACCGGGCAGCTCGCGGACCGGGTCCCAGTCGAACCCGGGCGTGTTGGGCAGCACGATGACCGTGGCCGGCAGCGTCCGCTCCAGCAACCGGTCGACGGCGCTCTCGCCTCGGCGTGCCCCGGCCACCGCCGTCATGACCGTCCCGGCGGCGAACGCCACCAGCAGCGCCAGCACCAGCAGCGACCGCCACCGCCGGCGCAGGTCCAGCCGGAGCCAGGCGGCGCTCATCATTCCGCCCTCAGCACATGGCCGACCCGCAGCGATGCCGCCCGCCGCGCCGGCAATGCCGCCAGCACGACGGCCATGAACAGCGCAGACAGCGCTGCCGCGACGGCCACCCCCAACCCGGGCGGCGTGACGTAATGCGCCTGCAGCGCCGCCGCGACCGCGCGCCAGACGGTCCGGCCGAGAGCGAACCCGAGCGGCACTCCGAAGGCCACCCCCACCAGGGCGAGCACGACAGACTGCGCGCCCACGGCGACCCTCGACTCTCCCGGTGTCATGCCCAGCGCGCGGAGCACGGCGAGCTCGCGGCGGCGCTGCCGCACGGCCGTCACGAGGCCATGACCCACGGCCCCGGCGGCGAGCAGCGCGACGCAGCCGCCGAGCGCGACAGGCACCGACTGCATGAGCCGCAGCTCCGTCGGGCTCTCGAACTCGAACGGGCGGATTCCGTAGGTCTCGTCCGGGACCGCGGTCGTCAGGGCCGGGACGACCGTTGCCGGATCGACGCCCGGCTCCACCCCGATCTCCGCGTACTCGAAGAGGAACGCGTCGTCGAACAGTGCGGCGTACGTGGGTCCCGCCACGACGACTGTCGCGCCGAACTCGGGGTCCAGGACACCGACACCGACGACGTCCAGCTCGGCCGCACCATCGGTACCCGCGAGCGAGAGGGTGCCGCCCGTGCGCACGTCGAGCGCATCCGCGGCGGCCAGCGAGACCAGGGCCTCACCCGTGCCGGCCGGCATCCTTCCGTCCGGCACCAGGTAGCCCAGCGGCTCACCGGCGGGGCGGAACGAGAGCACCATGACCTGCATGCCCCCGACGTCCGCCAGCTGCCCGCGGATACCGTTCACCCCCCGCACCCCCGGTACCTCCGCGAGCGCCGGGAAGACGTCCTCCGCCGATGCCAGAACGCCTCGATCGAAGCCGACCCAGGCCTCGACGTCGTGCACGACGCCGAACCGGGCCGGGTTCTCCGCCGCGTCCCGGGCGGCCGCCGAGAACGTCAGCGCCGCCAGTACCCCGGTCACGCCGATCACGGCACCGACCAGCGCGGGCCGCACCGGTGCGGCCACCCGCCCGCCCGTGCGCTCCAGAGCGAATCGGACGCCCAGGACGACCGGCAGCGGGAACCGGGCACGCGCCACCGCGTCCAACACCGGCGACCTCCGCGCCGGTGCTGGCAGCGCGGCCGGCCGGCCCAAGGCGAGCGCGGCCGCCGCCGCGGCAACCACCAGCGGAGGGACCAGCAGGCCCAGCACCAGTACGGCCGGGTCGACGCTGAGCCCCGGAGCCGGCTCGTGGAAGGACGCGGAGCCGAGCGGGAACCACCCGGAAGCGGCCACGGCACCGGCGGCGCCGAGCACTGTCCCGGCCGCCGCGGCCATCGCCGGCCCGGTAGCGGCCGCGCGGGCGACCTGACCGCGCGTCATACCGACGGCAGCGAGCACCCGGAGCCCGCCCATCGCCGAGGTGACGTGACGGCTGATCGATCCGCCGACCAGGAAGACCGCCGCGACCGTGGCGGTGCCGGCCACGACGTACAGCGCGGCCGCCTCGAAGCGGAGGGTGTCGCTGATGGCGGCCGCGGGTGTGATCAGATCGTGGACCGCGATGTCAGGACGCCCGGTAACCCGTGCGAGGTCGGCCCGGAAGTCCGGTATCGCGTCCGCACCGTCGGTCAGCCGGACCAGGGCGCTGACGGACGCCAAGCCCTCCGCGCCGAGGAAGTTGTGCCGATAGGCGGCGAACAGCCCGGCCGACGGCACCAGGAACCCGGGAGCGTCCGGCTCGTCGCCGAACAGCGGTGACCGGATCACGCCGACGATCGTGGCCTCGACCACGGGCCCCTCCGCGGGTGCGCCGGAGTTGGGCTCCAGCCCGGCCGCGATGGCGGCGTCCTGTTGCTGGAAGGTCAGGATCCAGAGGCCGGTCACCAGGTTCATGCGCGCATCGCCGGGCACCTGGCCCGTGTCCACCTGGCCAGGTGAGTAGAGGCCCAACTCGACGGTGTCGCCGACCGACCTCCCGAACGTCCGCGTGAACGCCGGCGTCACGACCACCTCGTCCGGCCTGACCGGGTCGGCGAGCCGGCCCTGGAGGACGACCGGGCGCTCGAGCGCGTGCATGGTCTCCGCGTCGGCGGGCGGCAGCATGAACGAGTTCCTTCCCAGCCGGCCGTCGATCTCGAAGCCGGTGCCCACGAGCCGGCCGAGAGCCTCGACGCCGGGCAACTCCCGCACCGGCGCCCAGTCGAAGTCCGGTGTCGCTGGCGCTACGAGCACCGTGGCCGGCGTCGTGACGTCCTGGAGCCGGTCCATGGCGCTGGCACCGCGCCGCGCGCCCGCGACCGCCGTCATGACGATCCCTGCGGCGAACGCCACCAGCAGCGCCAGCACCAGCAGCGACCGCCACCGCCGGCGCAGGTCCAGCCGGAGCCAGGCGGCGCTCATCATTCCGCCCTCAGCACATGGCCGACGCGCATCGACGCCGCCCGCTGCGACGGCCATGCGGCCAGCAGGTTCGTGGCGACCAGAGCCAGTGGGACAACCAGCGCCAGGGCGAGCGCTGCCACCGGTGCCACATAGAACAGCGGCGTGGTGTCCGCCACGTACCGCCAGAGCGTGCGGCCGAGGGCCAGACCGAGCGGGATACCGGCGGCCAGGCCGATCAGCGCCAGCAGGCTGGCCTGAGTGAGCACGATGCCGCGCGACTGCGGCCGGGTCATTCCCAGCGCCCGCAGCACGGCGACGTCCCGTCGGCGGCGGCGCACCGCCGTCGCCAGCGCGTGCCCGACGGCGCCGAGGGCGAGCACGACCAGGAACGCGGCCAGGAAGACCGGCAGGGACCGGATCTGGCGAAGTTCCGCGACCGGGGCGGGCAGCTCGGGCCGGCTCAGTTCACCGCCCACGCCCACGTCGCCGGGATCGGCCCCGGTGGCCGCCGCTACAGCCTGCGCGACCGCCTCCTCCAGGCGGGGCGCCACGATGGCGGGATCGGCGCCTGCCCGCAGGGCCAGGAACAGCAGGTGGTACTTGAACGCCGGCGAAATGTCGTCGTCGGGGTCGAACAGCGTGTCGTAGCCCGCCGCCGTCACCCAGCCGCCGTTGACGTAGTTGTTGTGGCCCTCCGGCACGAAGGCGATGCCGGTGACGGTGAGATCCCGCTCGCCGGCCGTGCCGGTGATCCGCACGGAGTCGCCAACGGCGGCCCCGACCGCGTCCGCGCTGTCGGGGGCGATGACCACCTCGGCCGGTCCGCCGGGTGCGCGGCCCTCCGTCAGCACGAGCGGCCACGGCGCGCCGGAGGAGTCCAGGGTGAACAGCGTGACCGGCACCCGGTCGATCTCGCCGACCGCGATCCGGGTGTCGTTGACCGCTTCCACATCGGGGTCGGCCGCCACGACCGGCACGATCGCGTCCACCGGCGCGGAGTCCTCGCCGGAGAAGCCGACAAACGCTTCGAGCTGATGCACCTGGCCGAACCGGGCCGGGTTGGCGGCGGCGTCGTCCACCCCTGCCGAGAACGTGAACGCGGCCACCACACCCACCACGCCGGTCACCGCGCCCACCAGGGCCGGCCGGACCGCCACCGCCTGCGCACCCCGGCCGGGCTCCAACGCGAACCGCGCGCCGACGACCACCGGCACCGGCGCGCCCAGCCGCGCCGCGGCCCCCGCCACCGCCGACCGCCGGGACGTCGGCGACCGCGCCGACCGGAGCGCCAGCCAGGCCGCGGCGATCCCGCCGGCGATCACCAGCAATGGGACCGTCAGCGCTCCAGTCAGCAGAACGGGCACGTCGATCGAGATCCCCGGCGCCGGCTCCAGCAGCGAGGCGGTGCCGATCGGGAACCACCGCGACGCCACCACGGCGGCGGCGACACCGACGGCCGTTCCGGCCAGTCCGGCGGCGGCGGGGCCCAGGGCGGCGGCGAGGCGGGTCTGCCGCTCGGTCATCCCCACCGCCCGCAGCGCCTCCAGCGCGGCTACGGTCGACGCCGCGTACCGCGCGACCGACTGGCCGATCAGGAACACCGCGGCCACGGCGGCCGCCGCCGCAAAGCCCAGCAGAGCCTCCGCCTCGAACCCGGTGGTCCCGCTGGCCCGCCGGCCCTCCTCGACGAGGTTCATTTGATCGATGTCGGTGCGTCCGCTGACCCGGGCCAGCCCGGCTTTGAACGACGACAGGCTCGCCTCGCCGTCGTGGAGCCGGACGAGAGCGTTGCGGATGCCGCCATCGGACGCGCCCATCAGGTTCGGCGCATAGCGCGCGTAGAACCCTGGCGACGGCACGATCGTGCCCTGCTCGTCCCCGACGCTGTCGGAGTACCACGGCGACCGGATCACTCCGACGATCCGCGCCCGGACCGTCGGCCCGTCGAGCACCGCCCCGGTTAGGTCGTCGGTGAACGCCAACGCGTCCTGCGTCTGTGGCGTGTAGAGCCGCAGCGTCACAGTGTCGCCGACACCGAGCCCGAAGGCCGCGACGAACCGCGGCGTGACGACCACTTCGTCGGCGCGGTCCGGGTTCGCGAGGCGACCCGCCAGCGTGACCGGCCGCTCGACAGTGCGCATGTTCTCGTCGTCCGCCGGCGGGAACGCCCACGGGTCCGCGCCGTCCGGTAGCTCCTCGATCACGAACCCCGTGTACGTGAGGACGAACGTCGTCAGCGCCTCGACCTCGGGCAACGAACGCACCGCGTCCCAGTCGAAGCCGGGCTGGTTGGGTAGCACGGCCACCGTGGCCGGCAAGGTCCTGGCCTGCAGGCGGTCGACGACACTCGCGCCGCGCCGCGCGCCCGCTGTCGCGGCCATGACCGTGCCGGCCGCGAGTGCGACCAGCAGCGCCATGACCAGCAGGGATTTCCAGCGACGCCGGAAATCCAGCCGGGACCACGCCAGCACGGACGTCACGGCGACACGTCCTCCACCGGGACCGTCGCCGCGCGGACGCCGTCGTCGGCGCTCGCCACCGGGCCGATCGGGACGCCGCCGCCGTCGTCGATCCGCCCGTCGCGCATCCGCACCACCCGGGACGCACCGGCCGCGACGTCTGCGGAGTGGGTGACCATGAGGATTGTCTGCCCCTCGCCGTGCAGCCGGCGGAACAGCTCCAGGATCTCCGCGCCGCCCTCGCTGTCCAGTGCCCCGGTGGGTTCGTCGGCCAACAGCACCGCCGGCTCGTTGACCAGCGCCCGGGCGATGGCGAGGCGCTGCCGCTGGCCGCCGGACAGCACCGACGGGACCTGCTCGGTCCGATCGCCCAGGCCCAGCAGGTCGAGCAGGTCACGAGCGCGCGACTCGGCGGCTCGGCGGCGCAGCCCGCCGAGGATGGCCGGCAGCGCGATGTTGTCCAGTGCCGAAACCCCTTCGAGCAGGTTGAAGAACTGGAAGACGATGCCGACGTGGTGCCGCCGGAACCGGGCCAGCCAGTTCTCGTCGCGCCCGCTGACGACGAGGTCGTCGACGACCACCTCGCCCTCGTCGGCCTGGTCGAGTCCGGCGAAGATGTTGAGCAGCGTGGACTTACCGCATCCGGACGGGCCCATCAAGGCGACGAACTCGCCGCGTTCGACCCGCAGGTCGACCCCGCGCAGGGCACGCACGGGGGCGAGCTCGGCCTCGAACGTGCGGCGGACACCTCGTGCCAGCAATGCCGTCATCAGCTGTACTCCTCCACCTCGTGGGTGTGGTGCTCGGGTTCCGGCGTGGGTACCACCCGGCACGCGGTCACGGCGGCGTCGCGGCCCTTGACCCGGACCGGTGCCAGCCGCTCGAACGCCCATGCCGGCGCGCCGGCCGCGGTGGCCTCGCTCACCACCGTGGTGCCCGCCGGGCGGGCGAGGTCCTGCAGCCGCTGGGCCAGGTTCACGGTGTCGCCGACCAGCGTGTACTCCAGGCGCTCGTCGCTGCCGAGCAGCGCGGCCGCTACATCGCCGGTGGACAGCCCGATGCCCAGGCCGAACGGCTGGAGGCCCTCCGCCGCCCACTCGGCGTCGACGGCGGCCTGCCGGCGATGCATCTCGGCGGCGGCGCGCAGCGCCCGCTCGGCGTGGTCGGGCTGCGGGAACGGCGCACCGAACACGGCCATGACAGCGTCGCCGACGTACTGCATGACCGTGCCGCCCTGCTCGAGGATGGCTCCGTTCATGGCCCGGCGATGCGCGTTGAGCTGGCGGGCCAGCGTGGTCGGGTCGGTCCGCTCGGCGATGCCGGAGTAGCCGCGTACGTCGGACATGAGGACGGTGACGACGAGCCGCTCGGTGCGGCCGACGGCGCCGGGGTCGCCGCGCAGCTTCTGGGCCAGGCCCGAGGGCAGCAGCCGGGTGAGCGTCTCGCCCTGTTCCTCCCGCTCCAGGATGGCCCGGTGCAGGGTACGCAGGCGCTCCAAGGCGCCGCGGACACCTGCGCTGGCGTCGCGGGCCAGGTGCAGGAACAGGTCCTGGACGGCATGGTCGACGGCTTCCGGCGTGCTCTGCAGCGTGGCCGCGATGGCCTTCACGGCCCGGCCCTGCGCGACCATGGTGAGCAGCCGTTCCTCGTCGGGCGAGAGCCCGGTGCCGCCGCGCGCGGGGGTGACGAGTGCCTGCACGATCTCCGGGTCGAGCATGGAACCCCCCGCCGCGACCTCGCGGACCGCCCGGGCCAGCCGGTCACCGTCCGCCACCCGCTCCTTGAGCAAGTATGCGTAGCCTGCTGCGCCTCGGGCCAGCAAAGCGACCGCGTACTCCGGGTCGTCGTACTGCGACAGCACGACGATCCCCGTCCCGGGAAGACGCTTGCGGACCTCCTTGGCGGCCTCGATCCCCTCATCGGCGAAGCGCGGCGGCATCCGGATGTCGGTCACGACGACCTGCGGCCGGTGCTCGACGGCACGGGCGACGAGCGAGTCGTAGTCCTCCGCCATCGCCACCACGTCGACGTCGCCGGAGACCCGCAGCAGCGCCCGGACGCCTTCACGGACGAGCAGGTTGTCGTCCGCGAGGAGCACGGTGATGCGTGCGTCGGCCGAGGTCATGCGACCATGACACTCCTGCCGGCGCGTTTGCACTAGTGCGGCAGCCACCCGGAACCGCCCGGGTGCCAGCATCCCCTCCCCGACGCCGAGCCGGGGCGCTCTATGTGAAGCGGCCCGGCGCCCCGAACGTCACCGCGCCGACGATCCACCCGGTGAACAGGCCGTACCCGGCGCCGGCGGCCGCCGCCTGGAAGGCGCCGAGCACTGTCGGGTCGCTCTGGATGATCGCCGCCAGCAGGCCGGCGACAGCTCCGGCGAAGATGTACGCCGACCACCCGGTGAGCAGCTGCGCGGCGCCGCCGCGCGTGCGCGAGACCCGAGGTCCGGTGAGGACGGCCAGGAAGACTGCGGTGAACACGACGACCAGGATGGCGCGCAGCATGGCGGCCAGGATGTCCCGGGCCGGTAGGTCGGCGGCGAAGTTCCAGGACGGCCAGGCCAGGAGCTGCAGGAACCAGTCGAGGGCGCCCGGGCCGGTGGCGTTGTCGCGGGCCCAGTCGCCGTACGGCGGGCTGCCGAACACGAGAACCAGCACGAAGGCCGCGAGCACACCGGCCGCGGTCGTGCTCCGATACTTCGTCAGAACTCCCATATCGGGACGAATACCCCGGCCCACCTGCAGCAAACCGGCTGTCGATCAACAGCCACCGTACGCCGGACGGGTGCCAGCACCCCCGCCGACGTGCCGGTCTGCACCCTGCCCGAGAACCCGTCCGGCTCTCTACCGTGGCATCAGGTTCGATCGCCGGCACCGGCAGGAAGGGACTGATCGACATGTCGACGACCCGCATCGAAGCCTCGGCGGCCTCGCTGTCCTGGATACCGTCCGAAGCCGTCACCGGGCTGGCGAAGGCGGCGTTCGAGACCGGCTTCGCGCACTACGACCCGCCGCCACCGGAGACCGTGGGCGACCTCGAGGAGCTGCGCGCGGACGACCGGTTCCGCTACGCCAACGTGCTGTCCGGCTGGGCGGACGTCGAGGACGGCCGAATCGTCCGGGCCGGCTACTCCGCCACGTCCGGGGTGCTGATGGGCTCGACGACGGTGCGCATCGGGCGGCTCGGCGCGACGTTCGCCGCGATCGCGCTGCCGGACCTGCGCCGGGAGCCCCAGTACCTTTCCGACGGGAGCGTCCGGCTCGTGCAGACCTGCGGCGGCCGGACCGCGCTGCCGGCGCCCCGCGCCGTCCCGCACCCGCCGTTCGTGAAGCTGCAATCGCCGCTGGTCTGGACCACGCTCGCGTTGACGCTGCACCCCGACGGCTCGTCGACCGTGCAGCTTCCCGGCGCGAGTGCCTTCCCGCGTCACTGGATCTACGACGCGTCCGGCGCGCTGACGCTGAAGTCCGGCCTCACCGACTACTCGGCGTGGGCGGCGCACTCGTTCGGCACTCGCACGCCGTGGGGTGACGAGGACTCGCCGGCCCTGACCGTGGCGGTGGAGACCGCCGGCGAGCGGACACTCTCCCGGCTGCTCATGACCGGCACGCAACCGAAGATCCGCACCCTGGACGCGGACGAGATGCTGACTCTGCAGGGTGAGCCCGGCGACGAGCTGTACCTGCTGTTGGACGGCGTGCTGCGGGTCGATGTCGACGGGCACCGGCTCGCAGAGGTCGGCCCCGGCGCCGTGCTCGGCGAGCGCGCCGTCCTGGAAGGCGGCCGGCGCACGTCGACGCTCACCGCGGTCACACCGGTGCGCGTCGCCGTCGCGCCCGCCTCGGCCATCGACCGCGGTCGGCTGGCGGAACTGGCCCGCTCACACCGCCGCGAGGACGTCGTCGCGCCGGAGTGACCCCGTGCGCTGGCCTACTCGATGCCGTGGCGGCGCAGGATCGCCTCGATGTCGTCGAGCTCGGGATCGGCGGCCGAACCCTTGGACCCCTTCGGCTGCCGCTTGGGCGCCGGGTCGACCGCACCCTTCGGCGCCGGGCCAGACTCGGCGACGGCGCCGGAACCGCGGCCCTCGAGCTTCTGCCCGCCGGCGAACAGCACACCCGCCAGCGCCAGCATGCCCACGCCCACCCAGGCCAGCGGCGAGAAGACCAGACCCACCACGAAGCCGACGATGCCGACCGCGGCAGCGCCCATGAGCAGGAACCCGCCGGCGGCCAGCTGCAGCGACGCGGCCCAGCCCTTGGTACGGGCCTGTCGCGCGGACAACACCACCAGACCAAGTCCGACGGCGGCTACGGCAATCTCGATCGCGTCGGTGAACACTCCTCCAGGTTACGCGGCCCGTCCGCGTTTTCCCTCAGGGATGTCCCCCAGTTCTGGGGGTTGACCCATCGCTTCGCGGCGTGCGTACGGCCCGGGCGGTGCGGGCTCGCGCGGCCAGGTCGCCGTCCGGCGGATACCCGACGGCCTCCAGGGTCAGGCCATGCGGTGCGACGACGCCGACACCCGGGTCCCGTCGGCCTCCGGACAGCACCGTCGCCGGCCAGTCGACCGGACGACGCCCGTCGCCCACGAGCAACAGCGCACCCACCATCGCCCGCACCTGGTTGTGACAGAACGCATCGGCCTCCACCATGGCCGTCACCACGCCGTCGGCGCGGCGTTGCCACCGCAGGGTGCGCAGCTCGCGGATCGTGGTGGCGCCCTCCCTCGGCCGGCAGTAGGCGGCGAAGTCGTGCTCACCGAGCAGGCCGGCGGCGGCGAGGTTCATCGCCTCCACGTCCAGCGGGCGGTCGTGCCAGAGCACGTGCCGACGCAGCAGCGGGTCGGCACCGAAGGGCGTGTCCGCGACCCGGTACCGGTAGCGGCGCCAGATCGCCGCGAACCGGGCGTCGAACCCGTCCGGCGCCACGGACACCCCGTGCACTCGGACATCCGGCGGCAGCACCCCCGCCAGCCGGCGCAGCAGCGCAAGCTCGGGCGGGCGGTCCGACCGCCCCGGGACCGCATCCCACGCGGCAACCGGCAGGTCGACGTGGCAGACCTGGCCACGTGCATGCACCCCCGCGTCGGTACGCCCGGCGACGGTGAGCCGCGGCGGCTCGATCCGCAACACCCGGCCCAGCGCCTCCTCCAGGACGCCCTGGACGGTGCGCCGCCCAGGCTGCGTCGCCCAGCCGGAGAAGTCTGTGCCCTCATACGCCAGGTCGAGCCGGACACGCAGCAGCCCGTCGATTCCCTCGGAATCGACGGGCTGCATGGTGATGACGGTGCGAAGGCTCAGGCCTTGTCGGCCTGGCCCTCGGCGTCGTCCTCCGCGGTCGTGTCAGCGCTCTCGGCGGTGTCCTCGGCGGATTCCTCCGAGCCGGCGGCCTCGTCGACCGCGGCCACCGACGACGTGGACTCGGTCGTCGCTGCGTCGGCAGGCGCGTCGGTGACATCGGCGGTGGCAGCCGGAGCAGCCGTCGATGCGGCCCGCCGGGTCGCGCCCGTCGCCTCCGCCACGACCTGCTCGGCCAGCGGCTCGACCAGCTCGATGACGGCCATCGGAGCGTTGTCGCCCTTCCGCGGACCGATCTTCACGATCCGGGTGTACCCGCCGTTGCGGTTCTCGTAGCGGGGACCGATCTCCGAGAACAGGACGTGCACGATGTCCTTGTCGCGGATGGTGCTGAGCACCTGCCGGCGCGCGTGCAGGTCGCCACGCTTTGCCTTGGTGATCAGTCGCTCGGCCACCGGGCGCAGCCGACGAGCCTTGGCCTCTGTGGTGGTGATGCGGCCGTGCTCGAACAGCGCCGTCGCCAGGTTGGCGAGAATCGCGCGCTGGTGAGACGGCGAGCCGCCCAGACGAGCACCCTTGGTGGGGGTGGGCATGGTGATCGTTCTCCTGTGTGGGTGTCGGTCAGTACTGCTCGTCCTCGGCGAAGGACTGGTCGTCGTCGCCGTAGCTGTCGACGGCCGCGGCCGGGTCGAAGCCCGGAGCGCTGTCCTTGAGGCCCAGGCCCATCGTCACGAGCTTGGCCTTGACCTCGTCGATCGACTTCTGGCCGAAGTTGCGGATGTCGAGCAGGTCGGCCTCGCTGCGGGAGACGAGCTCACCCACGGTGTGGATGCCCTCACGCTTGAGGCAGTTGTACGAACGGACCGTGAGCTGAAGGTCCTCGATCGGCAGCGCCAGGTCGGCGGCCAGCTGCGCGTCAACCGGCGACGGGCCGATTTCGATGCCCTCGGCCTCGACGTTGAGCTCCCGCGCCAGCCCGAACAGCTCCACCAGGGTGCTGCCGGCGGAGGCGAGGGCGTCCCGCGGCCGGATCGACGGCTTGGTCTCGACGTCGACGATGAGCCGGTCGAAGTCGGTGCGGCCCTCGACCCGGGTCGCCTCGACCTTGTACGTCACCTTCAGCACCGGCGAGTAGATCGAGTCGACCGGGATCCGGCCGATCTCGGCGTCGGCGCGCTTGTTCTGCACGGCGGAGACGTAGCCGCGACCGCGCTCGACGGTCAGCTCCATCTCCAGCTTGCCCTTGCCGTTGAGGGTGGCGATGTGCAGATCCGGGTTGTGCACCTCGACACCGGCCGGCGGCGCGATGTCGGCGGCGGTGACCGCACCCGGGCCCTGCTTGCGCAGGTACATGACCACAGGCTCGTCATGCTCCGACGACACGACGAGACCCTTCAGGTTGAGGATGACGTCGGTGACGTCCTCCTTCACACCCGGAATGGTCGTGAACTCGTGCAGCACTCCGTCGATGCGGATCGAGGTGATCGCCGCACCGGGGATGGACGACAGCAGGGTCCGGCGCAGCGAGTTGCCGAGCGTGTAGCCGAAGCCCGGCTCGAGCGGCTCGATGGTGAACCGAGCGCGCTCGTCGGAGATGGACTCCTCGCTGAGGCTCGGACGCTGGGTGATGAGCACGATGACTTCCTCTCCGCGACGCCCGCTATATGACTGTCGCGACTAGGCGGATGGCCGTGGCCGGCGAACTCGTCCGGCCACGGCCTCGGGGTTACTTCGAGTAGAACTCGACGATGAGCTGCTCCTGCACCGGCGTGTCGATCTGCTGCCGGGACGGGAGCTGGTGAACCAGCACGCGCATCTGGTTCGGGATGACCTCGAGCCACGCCGGCACCGGACGCTCGCCGTGTGTCTCGCGCGCGATGATGAACGGGGTGGTCTCCTTGGACTTGTCCCGCACGTCGATGACGTCGTGGAGCGCGACCTGGTAGGACGGCACGTTGACCTTGCGGCCGTTCACCAGGAAGTGGCCGTGGACGACCAGCTGGCGGGCGTGCCGGCGGGTGCGAGCCAGGCCGGCCCGGTAGACGACGTTGTCCAGCCGCGACTCCAGCAGCTGCAGCAGCACGTCGCCGGTGCGGCCCTGACGCCGGTTGGCTTCCTCGTAGTAGCGGCGGAACTGCTTCTCCAGCACGCCGTACGTGTAACGAGCCTTCTGCTTCTCGTGCAGCTGGAGGCGGTACTCGCTCTCCTTCTGCCGGCCGCGGCCGTGCTGGCCGGGCGGGTACGGACGGCGTTCGTACGCCTTGTCCGCGCCGATCAGGTCGACGCCGAGCCGGCGCGACTTCTTCGTGAGTGGACCGGTGTAACGGGCCATGGTGGCTTATCTCCTCGCAGGGTGGGTCGGGGTCAGACGCGACGGCGCTTCGGCGGGCGGCAGCCGTTGTGCGCCTGCGGGGTCACGTCCGAAATGGACCCGACCTCGAGGCCCACGGCCTGCAGCGAGCGAATCGCGGTCTCCCGGCCCGAACCCGGACCCTTGACGAACACGTCGACCTTGCGCATGCCGTGCTCCTGAGCACGACGGGCGGCCGCCTCGGCGGCCATCTGCGCGGCGAACGGCGTCGACTTACGCGAGCCCTTGAAGCCGACCTGGCCGGCGCTGGCCCACGCGATCACGTTGCCCTGCGGGTCGGTGATCGAAACGATGGTGTTGTTGAACGTGCTTTTGATGTGCGCCACGCCGTGAGCGACGTTCTTCTTCTCCTTGCGGCGCACCTTGGTCTGACGACCCTTGGCTGGTGGCATGTGTGCGGTACTCCTGTCCGAAAGTCTGTCTGAGGTCAGCGATGCCCGACCGAAACCTGGCCGGCGTCACTCGACGCCGAACTACTCAGGCTCACTTACCGGCCTTCTTCTTGCCGGCGACGGTCTTCTTCCGACCCTTGCGGGTACGGGCATTGGTGTGCGTGCGCTGACCCCGGACCGGGAGCCCGCGGCGGTGCCGGATGCCCTGGTAGCTACCGATCTCGATCTTGCGACGGATGTCGCCCTGCACCTCGCGGCGCAGGTCGCCCTCGATCTGGTAGTTGGACTCGATCCAGTCGCGGAGCTTGACCAGCTCCTCGTCACCGAGATCCTTGACGCGGACGTCAGGGCTGACGCCGGTGTTCTTCAGAGTCTCCAGCGCTCGGGTACGGCCGATGCCGAAGATGTAGGTGAGTGCTACCTCCAGGCGCTTGTCGCGCGGGAGGTCGACGCCGACGAGGCGTGCCATGCGGTTGGTCCTCACTGTCGTTCGCGGAGGTGTCTGGCGCACCGCGTCTCGGGCCGGCAGATTCGCCGTCGAGCCCCGGCCTCCGCCCGGGGGTGCTCCCGCGCCGCCGTCAGCGCCGTTGCCGGCGCGTCGGGCCACTCGGGGTGCAGGTGCGTTGTCCTGAGGTATTCAGTTGTGGTCGGGCGAGCAGGTGCTGATCAGCCCTGACGCTGCTTGTGCCGCAGGTTCTCGCAGATCACCATGACCCGGCCGTGACGGCGGATCACCTTGCACTTGTCGCAGATCGGCTTGACGCTCGGCTTGACCTTCATCGGGACTCTTTCGTGGACGTATGCCGAGAGCGTGGCAAACACTGCCGAGCCGGCATCTGTTGTCAGCGGTTACTTGTAGCGGTAGACGATGCGACCGCGGGTCAAGTCGTACGGGCTCAGCTCCACCACCACGCGGTCCTCGGGGAGGATCCGGATGTAGTGCTGGCGCATCTTGCCTGAAATGTGGGCGAGCACCTTGTGGCCGTTCGAGAGCTCGACCCGGAACATGGCGTTCGGGAGAGCCTCGGTGACCGTGCCCTCGATCTCGATGACCCCGTCCTTCTTCGGCATATCCTCCGCACTTCTTCGGTCTTCTCGTCCGTCGCTTCGGCGCGCACCACCGCCAGAAGTCCGTGGGGACGGGCGGCGAGCTGTCACGTTCGCCCTGCCGGCTCCGTGAACGGAACCGACCAGCCGCGGGCACAACGAAACAGACCACAGTGGGCCGACGAACGATTGTACGTCACCCGGCCTATCAGGCGCCAATCGACTCAGCCAAGCCGACGCGCCAGCGGTGTCAGCGCCGCCCGCTGGAACGATACGCCAGCTCGAGCAGGCCCAGGGTCATGCCCCAGGGGCCGGCCACCCAGATCGGCCAGAAGTACTCCGGGCCCCCGGTACCGATACTGACGAAGAGCCACACCATGAGGTTGATGGCCACCACGATGCCGTAGAACCACCACGCGGCAGTGAGCACGCCGCGCCCGGCACGCCGCCCCAGGCTCGGGCGCTGCTGCGGGGGTGCCGACACCGGCCGCACCAGCCCGGCCGCCGGCGACCGCCGCACCGGCAGATCGTTGATGAGCCGGTCGAGGTCACGGTACGTCCTGGCCGCGTAGGTCGCCTCGACCCGGGCCATCAACTCGTCCTGGTCGAGCCGCCCCTCGCCGTGGGCGTCTCGAAGGATCTCCGCGATGCGATCGCGGTCGGCGTCACTCGCACGCATCTCGAACCGCTCGGCCATGCCCCCAAGTATCCGCCGCTTCCGGCCGGATGCCTATCGGGGTAACCCCCGAATGCCCCCTGACCCCCCGAGGTCAGCGCACCGTCGCCGGGGTGTCGACACCCATCGCCGACAGCCGGGCCGCGCCACCGTCGCGGGCGGTCAGCACCCACGGGCCGTCCGGCGTGATCGCGATGCTGTGCTCGACGTGCGCGGCCCACGAGCCGTCGTCGGTCTTGACGGTCCAGTCGTCGTCGAGGACGTGCGTCTCGGGCCCGCCGAGGGTGATCATCGGCTCGACCGCCAGGCACATGCCGGGAACGAGTTTCGGACCGCGCTGCCGGGTCCGGTAGTTCATGACGTGGGGATCCTGGTGCATGGCGGTGCCGATGCCGTGCCCGCCGTACTCCTCGACGATGCCGTACTCGCCGCGCGACACGATGCACTTCTCGACGGCGGTGCCGATGTCGCGCACGCGCCGGCCGGCCCGCATGGCGGCGATGCCGGCCCACAGGGCGTCCTCGCAGTCGGCGATCAGCTTGGCGACCTGCTCCGGCACCTCACCCACGGCCACCGTCACCGCGGCGTCGCCGTGCCAGCCGTCCAGCACCGCGCCGAAGTCCAGCGAAACGATGTCGCCCTCGCGGAAGGGGAGGGCGTCCGGGATGCCGTGCACGACCACGTCGTTGACGGACACGCACACCGTCGCCGGGAAGCCGTGATAGCCGAGGAAGTTCGACGTGGCGCCGCGTGCGGCCAGCTCGCGCCGGGCGATGGCGTCCAGATCCAGCGGCGTCGCACCCGGCACGATGGCCGCGCGCATCGCCTCGTGGATCTCAGCGACCACCAGCCCGGCGGCGCGCATGCCGTCGAGCTCGGCCGGCGTCTTGATCTCGATCACCGCACGCCACCTGCCAGATCAGTGCTGGGGCGGCTGGGAGATGGCGTCGGCCACCCGTGCCGCGACCTCCTCGACGCTGCCCAGACCTTCGACCTCGAAGACCAGGCCGCGGTCGCGGTAGACGGCGATCAGGGGCGCGGTCTGCTCCAGGTAGACCTCCTGGCGGCGCCGGATGACCTCTTCGCTGTCATCGGTGCGGCCTTCCTCCACCGCGCGCTTGTGCAGGCGCTTCACGACCTCGTCGACGTCGACCGTGAGGACGATGACGTGGTCGAGTTCGGTGCCCTGCGAGGCCAGCGTCTGGTCGAGGAACTCGACCTGCGACAGCGTGCGCGGGAAGCCGTCCAGCAGGAAGCCCTCGGCGGCGTCGGGCTCGGCCAGCCGGTCGCGGACGAGGTCGTTCGTGAGCTCGTCCGGCACGTACTCGCCACCGTCGATGTACTTCTTCACCTCGACGCCCAGCGGCGTCTGGGCCGCGATGTTGGCGCGGAAGATGTCACCGGTCGAGATGGCCGGCACGCCGAAGCGCTTGGCCACGAGCTCGGCCTGGGTACCTTTGCCCGCGCCCGGCGGGCCCATGATCAGAAGCCTGGTCACCGCAGGAACCCCTCATAGTTGCGCTGCTGCAGCTGGCTCTCGATCTGCTGCACGGTCTGCAGGCCGACACCCACCATGATCAGGATGCTGGTGCCACCGAACATGTTGTTGAACGACTGGCCGCCGTCGGCCGGGTTGAGCACGTTGAACGCCAAGAGTGGCAACAGTGCCACCAGAGCCAGGTAGATGGCGCCGGCCGACGTGATGCGGTTGAGCACGTAGGCCAGGTACTCCTCGGTGGCCCGGCCGGCGCGGATGCCCGGCACGAAGCCGCCGTAGCGCTTCATGTTGTCGGAGATGTCCTTCGGGTTGAACGTGATGGACACGTAGAAGAACGCGAACCCGACGATGAGCAGGAAATAGAAGGCGATGTACAGCGGGTGCGTGCCGGCGGTGAAGTTGTCCTGGATCCACAGCGCCCAGCCGGACGTCTGGTTGAACTGCGAGGCCAGCAGCGGGATGTAGAGCAGGGACGAGGCGAAGATGACCGGGATGACACCCGCCTGGTTGATCTTGAGCGGGATGTACGTGGCCGAGCCGCCGTACATGCGCCTGCCGACCATGCGTTTCGCGTACTGCACCGGGATGCGCCGCTGTGCCTGTTCGACGAAGACAATGAGCGCGACCACGATGAGCGCGACCACGAGCACCAGGCCGAAGATGCCCCAGCCCCGGCTGGTCTGGACGCTCCAGAACAGGCTCGGCACGCTGGCGACGATCTGGGTGAAGATCAGCAGCGACATGCCGTTGCCGACGCCCCGGTCGGTGATGAGCTCGCCCAGCCACATCACCACGCCGGTACCGGCCGTCATCGTGATGATCATGATGGCGGCGGTGGCCAGCGAGTCGTCGTGCAACACCTCTTCGGGACAGTTCGGGAAGAACTGCCCGCGGCGGGCGAGCGTCACGATGGTGGTCGACTGCAGCAGCGCCAGGCCGATGGTCAGGTACCGCGTGTACTGCGTGATCTGCGCCTGACCGGAGGCGCCCTCCTTGCGCAGCGCCTCGATGCGTGGGATCACCACTGTCAGCAGCTGCAGGATGATGCTGGCCGTGATGTACGGGATGATGCCGAGGGCGAAGACCGCCAGCTGCAGCATCGCACCGCCGGAGAACAGGTTGAGCATCCCGTAGATGCCCTCGTTGCCCGCAAGGTCGACACACGTGCGCACGGCCGGCACGTCGACACCAGGTGTGGGCAGGACCGAGCCGACGCGGAAGATCGCGAGGATGCCCAGCGTGAACAACAGTTTCTGGCGCAGGTCTGGGGTACGGAATGCCTGCGCGAACACTCTGAGCACTTCAGGGCCTCCTGCGTGACCGACGGCGAGGTCGATGCCGGCACGGGTGGTACGGACGGACTAGACGTTAACACCGCTCCTGGCCGACGGACGAAGGCGCCTGCGGCCCGGTGGACCGCAGCGCGCCTTCGTGAACCGCCGGTCCGCCGGCGACGCGAACCTTAGAGTTCGGTGACGGTGCCGCCAGCAGCGGTGATCTTCTCCTTGGCGGTAGCGGAGAACGCGTTCACGTTCACTCGCAGCGCAACGGAGATGTCACCGGTGCCGAGGACCTTGACCGGCTTCCCGGACCGCACAGCACCCTTGGCCACGAGGTCGTCGACGGTGACGTCCCCGCCCTCCGGGTACAGGGCCGCGAGCTTGTCCAGGTTGACCACCTGGAACTCGACGCGGAACGGGTTCTTGAACCCCTTGAGCTTCGGCAGCCGCATGTGCAGCGGCAGCTGACCACCCTCGAAGCCCGCCGGGACCTGGTACCGGGCCTTCGTGCCCTTCGTACCGCGCCCGGCCGTCTTGCCCTTCGACGCCTCACCACGACCCACGCGGGTCTTGGCGGTCTTGGCGCCCGGGGCGGGCCGCAGGTGGTGCGGCTTCAACGGCGAGTTGCCCATTAGTTCTTCGGCCTCCTCTGCTGTACATCTTCGGTCTCAGCGGAGGAGATTGCTTCGACCGTGACAAGGTGCGCCACCGTCCGGACCATGCCCCTGATCTCGGGACGGTCGTCCTTGATGACCTCGTGCCCGATTCGGCGCAGGCCCAGCGAACGAAGCGTCTCGCGCTGCGACTGGTTGCCGCCGATCTGGCTCTTGACCTGCCGGACCTTCAGCTTGCCGCTCACCCCGACACCCCCGCAGCCTGAGCACGCAGCAGCGCCGCCGGCGCGACGTCCTCGACCGGCAGACCGCGCCGTGCGGCTACCTGCTCCGGACGCTCCAGCGACCGCAGCGCCTCGACCGTCGCGTGCACGATGTTGATCGCGTTCGACGAGCCGAGCGACTTGCTCAGCACGTCGTGGACGCCGGCAGCCTCCAGGACCGCACGGACCGGACCACCGGCGATCACACCGGTACCGGGCGAGGCCGGGCGCAGCAGCACCACGCCGGCGGCCTTCTCACCCTGGACCGGGTGCGGGATGGTCCCCTGGATCCGGGGCACCTTGAAGAACTGCTTCTTGGCCTCCTCGACACCCTTGGCGATGGCCGAGGGCACCTCCTTGGCCTTGCCGTAGCCGACGCCGACCGTGCCGTCGCCGTCGCCGACGACGACCAGGGCGGTGAAGCTGAAGCGCCGGCCACCCTGCACGACCTTGGCGACGCGGTTGATGGCGACCACGGTCTCGATGTAGTTGGTCTTGTCCGCACCGCCGTCGCCGCGACGGTTGTCGCGATCGCGACGGTCACGACGATCGCGGCGCTCGCCACCGGCACCGCCACCGCGGCGCTGGGGTTCAGCCATGATGTCCCTCTATCCTCTCGAGTTCTCCGGCCGAGACACGCTTCTCAGTCGAGGCCGGAAATTTCTTGGTCGCAGTCCTCAGAGCTTCAGGCCGCCCTCGCGGGCGCCCTCCGCCACCGCGGCCACCCGGCCGTGGTACTGGTTGCCGGCTCGATCGAACACGACCGACTCGACACCTGCCGCCTTGGCGCGGTCGGCGATCAGCTCGCCCACCTTGCGCGCCTTGGCCGTCTTGTCGCCGTCGAGCGTCCGCAGGTCGGCCTCCATGCTGGTGGCCGACGCGAGCGTCCGGCCAGTGGTGTCGTCCACCACCTGGGCCACCATGTGCCGCAGCGACCGGCTGACGACCAGACGGGGACGCTCGGCGGTGCCGGAGATCTTCTTCCGCACCCGCAGGTGCCGGCGGTTGCGCGCCGCGGCCTTGTCGCCCTTGCGGACGCGTTGGTTGATCGCGATGCCCATGCCTACTTACCAGCCTTTCCGACCTTGCGCCGCACGCGCTCGCCTTCGTAGCGCACGCCCTTGCCCTTGTACGGCTCCGGCTTGCGGATCTTGCGGATGTTCGCGGCGATCTCGCCGACCTTCTGCTTGTCGATGCCCTGCACCGCGAACTTGGTCGGCGACTCGACGGCGAAGGTGATGCCCTCCGGCGGCTCGACGACGACCGGGTGGCTGAAGCCGAGCGCGAACTCCAGGTTCTGGCCCTTGGCCGTGACCCGGTAGCCGACGCCGACGATCTCGAGCTTCTTCACGTAGCCCTCGGTCACGCCGGTGACCATGTTGGCCACCAGAGTCCGGGTCAGGCCGTGCAGCGCCCTGCTCTCGCGCTCGTCGTCAGGACGGCGCACCTCAAGCGTGCCGTCGTCGGACCGCTCGACGTCGATGACGTCGGGCAGGGTGTGGTTCAGCGTGCCCTTCGGCCCCTTGACCGTGAGAGCACGGCCTTCGACCGTGACCTCGACGCCCGAAGGCACCGGGATCGGGAGCTTGCCGATACGCGACATTGATCTGGCTCCTTTCCCGTCACCAGACGTAGGCGAGGACTTCCCCGCCCACGCCCTGCTTGGCAGCCGCCTGGCCCGTCAGCAGGCCTTGCGACGTCGAGATGATGGCGACGCCCAGCCCACCGAGAACCTTCGGCATGTTGGTGGCCTTGGCATAGACCCGCAGACCCGGCTTGCTCACTCGCCGGATACCGGCGATCGAGCGCTCACGGGACGGCCCGTACTTCAGGGTCAGCTCGAGGGTCTTGCCGACGGCACCCTCGGCCGGCTCCTGCACGGAGAAGCCCGCGATGTATCCCTGCTGCTTGAGGATCTCGGCGATGTGCACCTTGATCTTGCTGTGCGGCATCGCCACGGTGTCGTGGTGCGCCGAGTTGGCGTTGCGCAGACGGGTGAGCATGTCTGCGATCGGGTCGGTCATGGTCATGTGTGTGGTTGCCGCTTTCCCGTCGTGGTTTCCGCGTCACCGGGTTCGATCCCCGGCTCCGGCGGACCTGTGACGATCCGATGGGTCTGGCCGCCTGTCAAGCGTGGCGGGTTACCAGCTTGGCCGAACTACCAGCTAGATTTCGTCACGCCCGGCAGTTCGCCGCGGTGCGCCATCTGGCGAAGGCAGACACGGCACAGGCCGAACTTGCGGTACACCGAGTGCGGACGGCCGCACTTCTGGCACCGCGTGTACGCACGCACGCCGAACTTCGGCTTGCGCTGGGACTTGTTGATGAGCGCCTTCTTGGCCACGTCAGTTCTCCTTGAACGGGAAGCCAAGCAGCTTCAGCAGCGCCCGACCCTGCTCGTCGTTGGTTGCCGTGGTGACGACCGTGATGTCCATGCCGCGCACCCGGTCGATCCGGTCCTGGTTGATCTCGTGGAACATGGACTGCTCGTTGAGACCGAACGTGTAGTTGCCGTTGCCGTCGAACTGCTTGCCCGACAGGCCACGGAAGTCCCGGATACGGGGCAGCGCGATGGTCACCAGGCGGTCCAGGAACTCCCACATACGGTCGCCGCGCAGCGTCGCGTGCGCGCCGATCGGCATGCCCTCGCGCAGCTTGAACTGCGCGATGGACTTGCGGGCCTTGGTGACCGACGGCCGCTGGCCGGTGATGGCCGACAGGTCGGCGACGGCGCCCTCGATCAGCTTCGCGTCACGAGCAGCCTCGCCGACACCCATGTTGACGACGACCTTGGTCACCGTGGGCACCTGCATGATGTTCGCGATGTCGAACTGCTCACGCAGCGCCGACACGATCTCCTCGCGGTAGCGCTGCTTGAGCCGCGGCAACGCGCGGGTCTCAGTGGTGGTGGTCATCAGATGTCCTCACCGGTGCGCTTCGCGTACCGGACCTTGTTGCCGTTGTCGTCGATGCGGTACCCGACGCGGGTCCCCACCGTCTTCTTCTTGCCGTCGACGTCGGCCTCCACGGCCAGCTGCACGTTCGACACGTGGATCGGCGCCTCCTGGTGCACGATCCCGCCGGACTGCTGCGTGCCGCGGGCGGTCTGAGTCGGCTTCGTGTGCTTGGTGATGCGGTTGACACCCTCCACCAGCACCCGCTCGTCGCGCGGGTAAGCCGCGATCACCTTGCCGACCAGGCCCTTGTCCTTGCCGGCGATGACGACGACCTTGTCACCCTTCTTGATCTTCATGCTCACAACACCTCCGGAGCGAGCGAGATGATGCGCATGAAGCGCTTCTCGCGGAGCTCACGGCCGACGGGCCCGAAGATGCGGGTGCCGCGCGGGTCGCCGCCGTCCCTGATGATGACCGCCGCGTTCTCGTCGAAGCGGATGTAGGAGCCGTCCGGACGGCGGCGCTCCTTCACGGTCCGCACGACCACGGCCTTGACGACGTCACCCTTCTTCACGTTCCCGCCCGGGATGGCGTCTTTGACGGTCGCCACGATGACGTCCCCGATTCCGGCGTATCGCCGACCGGAGCCACCGAGAACACGGATGCACAAGAGTTCCTTGGCACCGGTGTTGTCGGCGACGCGCAGTCGCGACTCCTGCTGAATCATCTCGCTCCTACTTCGCCTTCTCGAGGATCTCCACGACGCGCCAGCGCTTCGTGGCCGACAGCGGACGGGTCTCCATGACCAGCACGCGGTCGCCGATGCCGGCGGCGTTCTGCTCGTCGTGGGCCTTCAGCTTGCTGGACCGGCGCACGACCTTGCCGTACAGCGGGTGCTTGAACCGGTCCTCGACGGACACGACCACGGTCTTGTCCATCTTGTCGCTGACCACCAGGCCCTGCCGGGTCTTCCGGTAGCCGCGGCCAGCCGGCGCCTTTCCCTGCTGGGTATCGGTGCTCTGGTTCACGTTCTCTTCCTTGTTCGCGGGGCTCACTCGGCACCGTCCTCACTAGAGGCGGCGGCCTTCTTGGCGGCCCGCTTCGGAGCTGCCTTCTTCTCCGTGTCGGCTTCGGCCTTCGACGGCTTCGCCTTCTCGGCCTTGTCGACCGGAACGACCGCGACGATGCCGAGCTCGCGCTCACGCATCACCGTGTAGATCCGAGCGATGTCCCGCCGGACAGCCTTGAGCCGTCCATGGCTCTCCAGCTGACCCGTGGCGCCCTGGAACCGCAGGTTGAACAGCGACTCCTTGGCCTTGCCGAGCTCCTCGACGAGTTCTTCGTCGGAGCGCTCACGCAACGACGCGGCGTCCAGGTTCTTCGAACCGATCGCCATCACACTTCACCTGCCTCGCGCGAAACGATGCGAGCCTTCATCGGGAGCTTGTGGATCGCGCGCGTGAGAGCCTCGCGAGCCACCGTCTCGTTCGGGTAGGACAGCTCGAACATGACCCGGCCCGGCTTGACGTTGGCGATCCACCACTCCGGCGAACCCTTACCGGAACCCATGCGGGTCTCGGCCGGCTTCTTGGTCAGCGGACGGTCCGGGTAGATGTTGATCCACACCTTGCCGCCACGGCGGATGTGCCGGGTGATGGCGATACGAGCCGCCTCGATCTGGCGGTTGGTCACGTAGTGGCCCTCGACCGCCTGGATGCCGTACTCGCCGAACGCCAGGGACGTGCCGCCCTTGGCCATGCCCCGCCGCTTCGGGTGGTGCTGCTTACGGTGCTTCACCTTGCGAGGGATCAGCATGGTCTCAACCTTCCTGTCCGGTGCTGGCGGCAGGAGCCTCGGCCACCGGTGCCTCGGACGCGGGAGCCTCGGCCGGCGCGGCGGCGGGAGCGTCGGTGCGCTCACCACCGCGGCCACCCGGCCGACGACGCTCCGGACGGCGGCGCTGGCCCTGCTGAGCACGGGCCTGTGCGGCCTGCTCGGCAGCGCGCTCGGCGCGCGAGCCGCTCACGTCACCCTTGTAGATCCACACCTTCACGCCGATCCGGCCGAAGGTGGTGCGGGCCTCGTAGAAGCCGTAGTCGACGTCCGCGCGCAGCGTGTGCAGCGGCACCCGGCCCTCGCGGTAGAACTCCGACCGGCTCATCTCCGCGCCGCCCAGACGGCCCGAGCACTGGATCCGTACGCCCTTGGCGCCGGCGCGCATGGTGGTCTGCAGCGCCTTGCGCATCGCGCGGCGGAACGCCACACGTGCGCTGAGCTGCTCGGCCACACCCTGCGCCACCAGCTGAGCGTTGATCTCGGGCTGCTTCACCTCGAGGACGTTCATCTGGACCTGCTTGCCGGTGAGCTTCTCCAGCTCCGAACGCAGCCGGTCAGCACCCACGCCACGGCGGCCGATGACGATGCCCGGCCGGGCGGTGTGGATGTCGACGCGGACGCGGTCGCGAGTGCGCTCGATGTCGACGTGCGAGATGCCGGCGCGCTCCATGCCTTCGGTCATCAGCTTGCGGATCGCCACGTCCTCGGCGATGTAGTCGCGGTAGCGCTGACCCTTGGTGGTGCTGTCGGCGAACCACCGGCTCTTGTGGTCGGTGGAAACGCCGAGCCGGAACCCGTGCGGGTTGATCTTCTGACCCACTAGCGGGCCCCTCCCTTCGCTGCGGCGAGCGACGCCTTGTCGTCGACGATCACCGTGATGTGGCAAGTCCGCTTGTTGATGCGGCTGGCGCGGCCGTGCGCCCGGGGGCGGAACCGCTTCATGGTCGGACCGTCGTCGACGAAGACCTGCGCGATGACGAGCGTCTCGCGCGGAGTACCGGCGAGGTCATCGGCGTTGGCGATCGCGCTCTCCAGCACCTTGCGCACCGGGACGGCGGCGGCCTGCGGCGCGAACTGCAGCAATGCCGACGCCTCGTCCGCGTCCATGCCACGGATCAGGTCCACCACACGGCGCGCCTTGCTGGGCGTGACGCGGACGAACCGCGCTTGAGCCCTGGCTTCCATCGTTACTCCTCAGCTGTCACTTCGTGGTGGACGTCACCGGCGACGGGCGCGGCGGTCGTCCTTCTCGTGGCCCTTGAACGTGCGCGTCGGCGCGAACTCGCCGAGCTTGTGGCCGATCATCGCCTCGGTGACGAACACCGGGACGTGCTTGCGGCCGTCGTGCACCGCGATGGTGTGGCCGATCATGTCCGGCACGATCATCGAGCGACGGGACCAGGTCTTGATGACGTTCTTGGTGCCCTTCTCGTTCTGAGCATCGACCTTCTTGGCCAGGTGCTCGTCGACGAAGGGGCCCTTCTTCAGGCTGCGCGGCATCTGTTCTGACTCCCGACTCAGCGCTTCTTGCCGGTCTTGCGGCGGCGGACGATCTGACGGTCACTGGGCTTGTTCTTCCGGCGGGTCCGACCCTCGGGCCGGCCGTTCGGGTTGACCGGGTGGCGTCCACCGGAGGTCTTACCTTCACCACCACCGTGCGGGTGGTCGACCGGGTTCATGGCGACACCACGCACGGACGGGCGCTTGCCCTTCCAGCGCATCCGGCCGGCCTTGCCCCAGTTGATGTTCGACTGCTCGGCGTTGCCGACCTCGCCGACGGTGGCGCGGCAGCGCACGTCGACGTTGCGGATCTCACCGGAGGGCATACGCAGCTGCGCCCAGGTGCCCTCCTTGGCGACCAGCTGGACGCTGGCGCCGGCGGACCGGGCGATCTTCGCGCCGCCGCCGGGCCGCAGCTCGATGGCGTGGATGACGGTACCGACCGGGATGTTGCGCAACGGCAGGTTGTTACCGGGCTTGATGTCGGCGGAGGGACCCGCCTCGACCAGGGCACCCTGGGCCAGCCGGTAGGGGGCGAGAATGTAGCGCTTCTCGCCGTCGGCGTAGTGCAGCAGCGCGATTCGCGAGGTGCGGTTCGGGTCGTACTCGATGTGCGCGACCTTCGCCGGCACGCCGTCCTTGTCGGCCCGGCGGAAGTCGATGACCCGGTACTGACGCTTGTGCCCGCCACCCTGGTGTCGCGTGGTGATCCGGCCGGAGTTGTTGCGCCCGCCCTTCTTGGGCAGCGGCCGTACCAGCGACTTCTCCGGCGTGGACCGGGTGACCTCGACGAAGTCGGCGACGCTGGAGCCACGCCGGCCCGGTGTCGTCGGCTTGTACTTTCGGATTGCCATTCGTCGTAACCTCGGTAACTCGTGTCCGTTCGGCCGGCCGTCAGCCGACCGGGCCGGAGAAGATGTCGATGCGCTGACCCTCGGCGACCGTCACGATGGCCCGCTTGGTGTCCGGCCGCTTGCCCACGCCGAAGCGCGTGCGGCGACGCTTGCCCTGACGGTTCTGCGTGTTCACGCCGGTGACCTTCACGTTGAACACCTTCTCGACCGCGATCTTGATCTCGGTCTTGTTGGCGTCGGGGGCGACGACGAAGGTGTACTTGTTCTCGTCGAGCAGGCCGTAGCTCTTCTCGGAGACGACCGGCACGATGAGGATGTCGCGCGGATCCTTGCGGATGGTGCTCACTTGGCGTCCTCCCCCGTCGACGTGGTAGCTGCGTCCTGCTGGGTGCCGCCCAGGAACGCGTCCAGGGCACCCTGGGTGAAGACGACATCGTCGGCGCACAGCACGTCGTAGGTGTTGAGCTGGTCGGCGACGAGCAGGTGCACCTGCGGCGCGTTGCGCAGGCTCTTCACCGCGAGCTCGTCACCGCGCTCGACGACCACCAGGACGTTCTTGCGCTCGGTCAGCGCGGCGAGGGTCTTGAGCGCCGCCTTGGTGTTCGGCGTCTCGCCGTCGACGATGCCGGTGACCACGTGGACGCGGCCGTGCGAGGCCCGGTCGGACAGCGCACCGCGAAGCGCCGCGGCCTTCATCTTCTTCGGGGTCCGCTGTGCGTAGTTACGCGGCTGCGGGCCGTGCACCACGCCACCACCGGTGAACTGCGGCGCACGGATGGAACCCTGGCGGGCCCGGCCGGTGCCCTTCTGGCGGTACGGCTTGGCGCCACCGCCGGACACCTCGGCCCGGGTCTTCGTGGAGTGCGTGCCCTGACGGGCCGCGGCCAGCTGAGCCACCACGACCTGGTGGATCAACGGCACGTTGACCTGGACCTCGAAGACCGACGCGGGGAGCTCGACAGTGCCGGCCTTCTTGCCAGCGACGTCGAGAACGTCAACGGTGCTCACTTGGCCGCTCCCTTCGAAGCCGTGCGGACGAAGACCAGACCGCCGTTCGGGCCGGGGACGGCGCCCTTGAGCAGCAACAGGCCCTTCTCGGCGTCGACGGCCTGGATGGCGACGTTCTGAGTGGTGACCCGCTCAGCGCCCATCCGACCGGCCATGCGCTGGCCCTTGAACACGCGACCCGGGGTCGCGCAGCCGCCGATGGAGCCCGGCGAGCGGTGCTTGCGCTGCACACCGTGCGAGGCGCGCAGACCGCCGAAGCCGTGGCGCTTCATCACACCGGCGAAGCCCTTGCCCTTGGACGTGCCCGTGATGTCGACCTCCTGGCCGGCCTCGAACACCTCCACCGTCACCTCCTGGCCGAGCGTGTACTCGGACGCGTCCGAGGTGCGCAGCTCGGCGATGTGTCGGCGCGGCGTCACGCCCGCCTTGTCGAAGTGACCCTGGGCGGGTTTGGTGACCTTGCGCGGGTTGGGCGCGCCGAACCCGAGCTGGACCGCGTCGTAGCCGTCGGTGTCCGGCGTGCGGACCTGCGTCACGACGCACGGCCCGGCCTTGACCACGGTGACGGGGACGATGCGGTTGTTCTCGTCCCACACCTGGGTCATGCCGAGCTTCTCGCCGAGCAGGCCGCGAACGACACGCTGTGGCGCTCCAGTCGTTTGAGTAGTCATCGCTGACGCGTCCCTTAGAGCTTGATCTCGATGTCGACGCCGGCCGGCAGGTCGAGACGCATGAGCGAGTCAACCGTCTTCGGCGTGGGGTCGATGATGTCGATGAGCCGCTTGTGCGTACGCATCTCGAAGTGCTCGCGGCTGTCCTTGTACTTGTGCGGCGACCGGATGACGCAGTACACGTTCTTCTCGGTAGGCAGCGGCACCGGGCCTGCGACCTGCGCACCCGTGCGCGTCACCGTGTCGACGATCTTCCGCGCCGACGTGTCGATGACCTCGTGGTCATAGGCCTTGAGCCGGATGCGGATCTTCTGTCCCGCCATGGCTGCTTGTCGTCCTCACTCTTCGTACTGCTAAGACCCGATCTGAACCAACACTGAGCTGCTGCTCCGCCGACCCCCGCGGTCGGGCGTGTCGCGCTTTTGAGCGCACCGCACATGCGGCTTACACGCTGGTCATCGGGGTTTGACGGCCGGTCCGGCCACGCCCTTGGCGGGCACTGCCGACCCTTCGGAGTTCTTCGTCACCGGGCCCGGTTCTCTGACCGGGCCGGAGCACGCATGGTGCAGACGTCGCCCTCCGCCGAGCAACCTGAACAGTATGCCAGATCAGATTGGCTGGAGCCAATCCTGGAGGGTCATGCAAGAAACCGACGGGCGACGGTGGGCCGGAGGTCCACCTGAGCGCTCGGTCCGGCCCGATGTCGACCGGAGAGAGTTCGCGACCCTTGCATGACCCGACTTCTGAACTGGACTGCGAAGCGAGGGGCGACCGGAACGGCCGCCCCTCGCTGCGTTACTACTTGAGGATCTTGGTGACGTTACCGGCACCAACGGTCCGGCCACCCTCGCGGATGGCGAACTTCAGGCCCTCGTCCATGGCCACCGGCTGGATCAGCTCGACGGACATGCTGGTGTTGTCGCCCGGCATGACCATCTCGGTGCCCTCGGGCAGCGTGACGACGCCGGTGACGTCCGTGGTCCGGAAGTAGAACTGCGGACGGTAGTTGTTGAAGAACGGCGTGTGACGGCCACCCTCGTCCTTGGACAGGATGTAGACCTGCGCCTCGAAGTTGGTGTGCGGGGTGTTAGTGCCCGGCTTCACGGCCACCATGCCGCGCTCGACGTCCTCGCGCTTGGTACCACGCAGGAGCAGACCGACGTTCTCACCGGCCCGCGCCTCGTCCAGGGTCTTCCGGAACATCTCGACCGCGGTGACCGTGGTCTTCTGGCCCGGGCCCGGACGGATGCCGACGAGCTCGACCTCCTCGTTGGCCTTCAGCACACCGCGCTCCACACGACCGGTCACGACGGTGCCGCGGCCGGTGATGGTGAAGACGTCCTCGATCGGCATCAGGAACGGCTTGTCGGTGTCACGCACCGGGTCCGGCACGTTCTCGTCGACGGCCTCCATGAGGTCCTCGACCGACTTGACCCACTCAGCGTCGCCCTCGAGCGCCTTCAGCGCCGAGACCTTGATGACGGGGACGTCGTCGCCCGGGAACTCGTACTCCGAGAGCAGCTCGCGGACCTCGAGCTCGACGAGCTCCAGGATCTCCTCGTCGTCGACCATGTCGGCCTTGTTCAACGCCACCAGGATGTACGGCACACCGACCTGACGGGCCAGCAGGACGTGCTCCTTGGTCTGCGGCATCGGGCCGTCGGTGGCGGCCACCACGAGGATCGCACCGTCCATCTGCGCCGCGCCGGTGATCATGTTCTTGATGTAGTCGGCGTGACCGGGAGCGTCGACGTGAGCGTAGTGACGCTTCTCCGTCTGGTACTCCACGTGCGCGATGTTGATGGTGATGCCGCGCTGCTTCTCTTCCGGGGCCTTGTCGATGTCGTCGAACGGCGTCGCCTCGTTCAGCGCCGGATACTTCTCGTGCAGCACCTTGGTGATGGCAGCCGTCAGAGTGGTCTTGCCGTGGTCGACGTGACCGATGGTGCCGATGTTGACGTGCGGCTTGTTCCGCTCGAACTTCGCCTTAGCCACTGTGGGGTCCTCCTGTTGGGACTTCGTACGTTGCCGACTCCCCGCTGTGCGGTGTGTTCGGCTGTCTGGTTCTGGTCGGGTTCTCTCGATGGTGCAGCGGGCCGAAGCCCCGCAGAGATTACTCTCCCCGGACCTTCTTGATGATCTCTTCCGCCACGTTCCGAGGAACCTCAGCGTAGGAGTCGAACTGCATCGAGTAGCTGGCCCGGCCCTGGGTCTTGCTGCGGAGGTCACCGACGTAGCCGAACATCTCCGACAGCGGGACCAGCGCCTTGACGATGCGCTGGCCGGCACGCTCCTCCATGGCCTGGATCTGACCACGGCGGGAGTTGAGGTCACCGATGACGTCACCCATGTACTCGTCGGGCGTGGACACCTCGACCTCGAACATCGGCTCGAGCAACACCGGGTCGGCGCGCCGAGCAGCTTCCTTGAACGCCATCGAACCGGCGATCTTGAACGCCAGCTCCGAGGAGTCGACGTCGTGGTAGGCGCCGTCCTGCAGCGTCACCTTCACGTCGACCAACGGGAAGCCGGCGACGACACCGAACTCCATGGCCTCCTGGCAGCCGGCATCGACCGACGGGATGTACTCCCGCGGGATGCGGCCACCCGTGACGGCGTTGACGAACTCGTAGCCCCCGTCGCCGTCGCCACCCGTCGGCTCGATGTCGATGATGACGCGGCCGAACTGGCCCGAGCCACCCGTCTGCTTCTTGTGCGTGTACTCGACCTTCTCGACCTTGCGGCGGATGGTCTCGCGGTAGGCGACCTGCGGCTTGCCGACGTTCGCCTCGACCTTGAACTCACGCTTCATGCGGTCGACCAGCACCTCGAGGTGCAGCTCGCCCATGCCCGAGATGACGGTCTGGCCGGTCTCCTCGTCGGTGCGGACCTGGAACGTCGGGTCTTCCTCGGCCAGCCGCTGGATGGCGGTACCGAGCTTCTCCTGGTCGCTCTTGGTCTTCGGCTCGATCGCCACGTGGATGACCGGCGCCGGGAACTTCATCGACTCGAGGATGACCGGCTTGCCGGAATCGGAGAGCGTGTCACCGGTGGTGGTGTTCTTCAGACCCATCACCGCGACGATCTGACCCGCGCTGGCCTTCTCGATCTCCTCACGCTTGTTCGCGTGCATCCGGTAGATCTTGCCGATGCGCTCCTTGTTGCCCTTGGTGCTGTTCAGCACCATGGTCCCGGCCGTCAACGTGCCCGAGTAGACCCGGACGAACGTGAGCTTGCCGAGGTGCGGGTCGGCCATGATCTTGAACGCCAGCGACGACAGCGGAGCATCCTCGTCCGGCTCACGGGTGATGACCTCGGCCTCGTCGTTGACCGCGTGGCCCTCGACCGCACCGACGTCCAGCGGCGACGGCAGATACCGCACGACGGCGTCGAGCATGGGCTGTACGCCCTTGTTCTTGAACGCCGAGCCGGTCAGCACCGGGGTCAGGTTGCCGGCGATGGTGGCCCGGCGGATCGCGGCGATCAGCTCGTCGCGGTCGGGCTCCTTGCCCTCGAGGTAGAGCTCCATCATCGCCTCGTCGTTCTCGGCGATGGTCTCCAGCAGCTTGTCGCGCCACTCGGCCGCGGCCTCGGTGTGGGTGTCCGGGATGTCGACGGTGTCGTACATCTCGCCCAGCGGCGTCTCAGCCGACCAGACCATGGCCTTCATGTCGACCAGGTCGACGAGGCCACGGAAGTCGGCCTCGGCGCCGATCGGCAGCTGCAGCACCAGCGGGGTGGCCTTCAGCCGCGACACGATCATGTCGACGCAGCGGTGGAACTCCGCGCCGGTGCGGTCGAGCTTGTTGACGAAACAGATGCGCGGAACGCCGTACTTGTTGGCCTGGTGCCAGACGGTCTCCGACTGCGGCTCGACACCCGCGACGCCGTCGAACACGGCGACCGCGCCGTCCAGGACGCGCAGCGACCGCTCGACCTCGACCGTGAAGTCGACGTGGCCGGGCGTGTCGATGATGTTGATGGTGTGGTCGTCCCACTCGCAGGTGGTGGCAGCGGAGGTGATGGTGATGCCCCGCTCCTGCTCCTGCTCCATCCAGTCCATGGTGGCTGCGCCGTCATGGACTTCACCGATCTTGTAGTTGATACCGGTGTAGTACAGGATCCGCTCGGTGGTCGTGGTCTTGCCGGCGTCGATGTGGGCCATGATGCCGATGTTGCGGACCTTGGCCAGATCGAGCTTGCGGAGGTCGGTCGCCATGTGCGTTGAGTTCGCTTCCTTGTGTGGTCTCGTCGACTCGACCGCGACTACCAGCGGTAGTGCGCGAAGGCCTTGTTCGACTCGGCCATCTTGTGGGTGTCCTCGCGCCGCTTCACGCTGGCGCCCAGGCCGTTGGAGGCATCGAGGATCTCGTTCATCAGCCGCTCGGTCATGGTCTTCTCACGACGCGCGCGGGAGTAGCTGACCAGCCAACGCAGAGCCAGCGTGGTGCTGCGGCCGGCGCGCACCTCGATCGGCACCTGGTAGGTCGCGCCACCGACGCGGCGGCTGCGGACCTCGAGGGTCGGCTTGACGTTGTCGAGAGCGCGCTTCAGGGTGACGACGGGGTCGGTGCCGGTTTTCTCCCGGCAGCCCTCCAGGGCGCCGTGGACGATGCTCTCGGCGACCGACTTCTTGCCGTCGACGAGCACCTTGTTGACCAGCTGGGTGACCAGCGGCGAACCGTAGACCGGGTCGACGACGACCGGCCGCTTCGGAGCGGGGCCCTTACGCGGCATCAGCTCTTCTCCTTCTTCGCACCGTACCGGCTGCGTGCCTGCTTGCGGTTCTTCACACCCTGGGTGTCGAGCGAACCGCGGATGATCTTGTAGCGGACGCCGGGCAGGTCCTTCACACGGCCGCCGCGCACGAGCACCATCGAGTGCTCCTGAAGGTTGTGACCGACGCCCGGGATGTATGCGGTGACCTCGATCTGGCTGGTCAGCTTGACGCGGGCGACCTTCCGGAGAGCCGAGTTCGGCTTCTTCGGCGTGGTGGTGTACACACGGGTGCACACGCCGCGTCGCTGCGGGCTGCCCTTGAGCGCCGGGGTCTTGTTCTTGGCGACCTTGTCCTGGCGGCCCTTGCGGACCAACTGCTGGATCGTAGGCACTACGTCTCCGTGTCCTTTGCTGTGTCGAACTGCCTCGACTGGTCTGGTTTCCGGGTTACACACCGGCCGTTCGCCGTTGTCGGCGCAGGTCACGGGTGCCTTGTCGCGACCCCCGCGGTCGGGCGTGTCGGCCCGGTCCCACGCCGCACGATCGCAGCTCCCGATCGGTGTGGTCGGTTGATCTGTCCGGTATGCGCCAGCGTGTGACGCTGGGCGCGCCGGATTGCCCGGAGCAGTCCAGGCACGAAGATTGAGGTTACCTGGTCAGGGGGACCCAGGTCAAAGTGGGCGCCTACCGAAGAACTGGGGCGCGATGATGGCACCGTATCCCACCGCACCCCGCCGGTCACGCCCGCACGCCGTGCGTCGTTTGAAAGCGACGCGACGGGCACGCTCGTGGCGCCTTCTCGACGGCTCTTCGCAGTTGTTCCGGTGGTGGGCGTCACATCGGGGGATCGGGAGGCACCTACAGGAGGTATGAAGCATGCGCCTGGCTCGGCGCGGGGCGGCGCGGTCCGCACGGCCGCCGACGCCCTCGAGGAGCTGTCCGCGGCCGCCCAGGAGGAGTTCGACCAGCTCGGGCGGCGCGCTCGTGACGACGTCGCACGCATCACCCATGCCATCACCGCCGCTGGGCCACAGCCCGGCAGCGCCGGCCTGACGGCGGCCCTCGGCGACCTCGCGGTCGAGATGGACCACATCCTCGACACCGCGGCCGACCAGGTCACCGCCGTGCTGGGCGCTGAGGCCGATGCCCTCGCGGCGCTGCTCAGCCCAGCCGCCTCGCTGCCCGCCGTTGCTCCGGACGGGGCGGTCGCCCCACCGGCGGCGGCCGGCGGCGTCGCCGCTCCCCCGGCGGCCGAGCCGAGATTTCTCGCTCCCGACATCTCCTCGGCACCCACCGGCCAAGGCCACGTCACCGGTCCCCCCGGCGAGCCGGGCGACGCGCCGCCGCCCCTGCCGGACCTCAGCGACATCGAAGCGGCCAAAGGCACCCGGGAATGGGCCGAGGCCGTCGTCGAGCGCTACCCCCGCCTCACGGTCGACGAGGTCCTCGCCATCTACGAGTACACGACTGCTCACGGCGTGCGGCGCATCAACGGGTATCTGCGTGATCCCGCGCACTTGCCGCTTGCTGATCGCGCCGAGCTCGAACAGTTGATCGCCAACGCCGTGTCCGGGCTGTCCAAGCTCCCGCCCCGCCCTGGCGTTTCGTTCCGCGGCACCGGACTCCCCGACGACGTCCTCGACGACTGGGTGGAAGGTCAGGTGGTCACCTACGCGGCTTTCACGAGTACGTCCGTCGATGCTGCCGTTGCTGAGAGGTTCCGCGGTGGCCGCAATGCGTTCATCACCATCACCGGCCGCACCGGCGCCGACATCCAGCAGCTGTCTGAGTATGGCACCGAGGTGGAGATCCTCTTCAAACCGGCTGCCCAGTTCTATGTTGTCGCACGAAGATGGGACGATGCCAAGCAGTGTTGGCACATCGCGGTACGTGAGGTGAAGTCGTGAGCTTCGACTGGGACGAGTTCGAGAAGATGACCGACGAAGAGCAGGCGGCGTACATGGAACGCGTCCGGGACGCTGCCTTGAAGGAGGCCGAAGGCAAGACGTTCGCGCCTGGAGACCTGGGCCTGGAGAAGGCGGCCTACGACGAAGCACCGAGGAGCGTCGGCAGGATGATGCCCGACGGCACTATCCACTACTACACCGACGAGGAAAAGCGCGCGCGAGCGGAGAAGGCCAAGCGCAAGGTAGAGGCAGAGAAGCGCGCCAAGGCCGAGTCGGCTCGTCCGGACCCAGAGGACGAGGGGAACCCGCCAGGATGACCGAGTCGCCGCTCGCAGGGCTGCTCACTGCGTTGGAGAAGCTGCCGCCCGCGCCCGGGCTCACCTACCGCGGGCTCGCCGCCGGCGCCGCGCCCCCGGACGGGACGCTGGTGACCCAGGGACTGACCGCCACGTCCCGCGACCCGCGCGTCGCCACCGAGAACTTCACCGCGGCCGGCGTGCTCGCGGTCGCGGGGCACCACGGTCGGGATCTCGGGTTCTTCGCGCAGAACCCGGCCGAAGCCGAAGTGGTCTTCCTGCCCGGCACCGTGTTCCGGCCGGTGCGGGCAGTCACCCTCGACGACGGGCAGCCCGTGGTGTTCGTCGAGGAGCTCCGCCCGGACGCAGCTGAGCCGGCCCCGCCGGCCGGGCTCCCGGCGAGCACCGACGAGCTCGTCAGCAGAGTCCGCGACGAGGTTGACGCCGCCCAACGGCGCCCGGCGGTCACTGTCACCAACCCGGGCAAGTTCGCCGGCGACCTGCGCTGACGCCCGCCCAGCCGCACCTGGGCATCGGTGTTCACCCGCCTTCGCCTCGGAGTGTCCCATCGCCGCTCACGCCGGTGCCGAATCTCGCCGCGACGTCGATAGAGCGGATCCGACGTCAATAACCCCTGCGGTGCTGCGGCGCCGGGCACCCGGGTCCACGCACGACTGCGGCCCTTGAGGTGCCCGCCGGGTTATCGAAGTGGGCACACAGTAAACCAGCGGCGCCGCCGTCCCTCACGCGGACGGCGGCGCCGCTGGTCAGTCAGACTCGGCTCGCGAACCTCAGTTGTACGAGCCGAAGTCGTAGTCCTCCAGGCGAACAGCCTCGCCGGAGCCCTGGCCGAACTCGTAGTCGGTGTAGTCGGCGCCGTAGTCGACCATGGAGTACATGGCCGCCTTGGCTTCCTCAGTCGGCTCGACCCGCAGGTTGCGGTAGCGGGGCAGACCCGTACCGGCCGGGATGAGCTTACCGAGGATGACGTTCTCCTTCAGACCGATCAGCGGGTCGGACTTGGCGTTGATGGCCGCCTCCGTGAGCACCCGGGTGGTCTCCTGGAACGACGCCGCCGACAGCCACGAGTCGGTGGCCAGCGACGCCTTCGTGATGCCCATCAGCTGCGGACGACCCGAGGCCGGCTGACCGCCCTCGGCCACCGCACGACGGTTCTCCTCCTCGAAGCGGGACCGCTCGACCAGTTCACCGGGGAGCAGGTCGGTGGTGCCGCTCTCGAGCACCGTGACCCGGCGCAGCATCTGCCGCACGATGATCTCGATGTGCTTGTCGTGGATGGACACACCCTGCGACCGGTAGACCTCCTGGACCTGGTCGGTCAGGAAGACCTGGACCGCCCGCTGGCCCTGGACCCGCAGCACGTCGTGCGGGTCGGCCGTACCGGAGTGCAGCAGTTCGCCGACGTCGACGCGGTCGCCGTCCTGGACACGCCACTGGGCGATGCCCGGGGCGCGCCGGTTGGTCCACTCGAACACACGGCGCGACAGCGGGAAGGACTGCTCGTCCGTGCCGTCGTCGGGGACGATGACGGCGTGGGCGCCCTTCGCGTCCTCCTCGATGCGGATCCGGCCGGAGACCTCCGACAGCGGAGCCTTGCCCTTCGGGGCACGCGCCTCGAACAGCTCGACCACACGCGGCAGACCGTGCGTGATGTCCTCACCGGCGACACCGCCGGTGTGGAACGTCCGCATGGTCAGCTGGGTACCGGGCTCACCGATGGACTGCGCGGCGATGATGCCGACGGCCTCGCCGACGTCGACCAGCTTGCCGGAGGCCAGCGACCGGCCGTAGCACATCGCGCAGACGCCGGTCTTGCTCTCGCAGGTCAGGACGCTGCGCACGCGGACTTGCTCGATGCCCGCGGCCGCCAGGCGGCCGATCTCGACATCGCCGAGGTCGTCACCGGCCGACGCCACCTTGGTGCCGTCCGCGGCCAGGACGTCCTCGGCCAGCGACCGCGCGTACACCGACGTCTCGACGTGCTCGTCGACCACGAGCTTGCCGTCGACACCGGCCGCCGCGATCGGCAGCGCCAGACCACGGTCGGTGCCACAGTCGACCTCGCGGATGATGACGTCCTGCGACACGTCCACCAGACGCCGGGTGAGGTACCCGGAGTCGGCGGTACGCAGCGCGGTGTCGGCCAGACCCTTACGAGCACCGTGCGTGGAGATGAAGAACTCGACCACGGACAGGCCCTCGCGGAAGCTCGCCTTGATCGGCCGCGGGATGGTCTCACCCTTCGGGTTGGCGACCAGTCCACGCATGCCGGCCAGCTGCCGGATCTGCATCCAGTTACCACGGGCACCGGAGGTGACCATGATGTCGATGGCGTTCTCCGAGGTGAACGACTCGCGCATCGCCACGTCGACGGCGTTCGTCGCGTCGGTCCAGATGTCGATGAGCTCCTCGCGCCGCTCGCCATCGGAGATGACACCGCGGGCGAAGTTGCGCTCGACCTTCTCGGCCTTGGCCTCGAAGCCCTCCAGGATCTGCGCCTTCGTGTCCGGCGCCACGACGTCGTCGAACGACACCGTCACACCCGACCGGGTGGCCCAGTGGAACCCGATCTCCTTCAGCGCGTCCAGTGTGGACGCGACCTGGATCTTCGGGTAACGCTCGGCGAGGTCGTTGACGATGCTGCCCAGCTGCTTCTTGTCGACGACGGCGTCGACGAACGGGTAGTCCCGCGGCAGCGCCTCGTTGAACAGCGCCCGGCCCAGCGTGGTGCGCAGCGTCAGCGGCTGCCCGGCTTCCCAGTCCTCGGGGACCTCGAAGCCCGCCGGCGGCACGACGTCATTCACCCGGATGGTGATCGGCGCCTGCAGCGACAGCTCACCGCGGTCGAACGCGGCGATGCCCTCGGCGACGGATGAGAACGCCCGGCCCTCGCCGATCTGGTCGCTGCGGTCGGAGGTCAGGAAGAAGATGCCCAGCACCATGTCCTGCGTCGGCATGGTCACCGGCCGGCCGTCGGCCGGCTTGAGGATGTTGTTGCTGGACAGCATCAGGACCCGGGCCTCGGCCTGCGCCTCGGCGGACAGCGGCAGGTGCACCGCCATCTGGTCGCCGTCGAAGTCGGCATTGAACGCCGTGCAGACCAGCGGGTGGATCTGGATCGCCTTGCCCTCGATGAGCTGCGGCTCGAACGCCTGGATGCCGAGACGGTGCAGCGTCGGCGCCCGGTTCAGCAGCACCGGGTGTTCGGCGATGACCTCCTCCAGCACGTCCCAGACGACCGGGCGGGCCCGCTCGACCATGCGCTTGGCGCTCTTGATGTTCTGCGCGTGCGACAGGTCGACCAGCCGCTTCATGACGAACGGCTTGAACAGCTCGATCGCCATGCCCTTGGGCAGGCCGCACTGGTGCAGCTTGAGCTGCGGGCCGACGACGATGACCGAACGGCCCGAGTAGTCGACGCGCTTACCCAGCAGGTTCTGACGGAACCGGCCCTGCTTGCCCTTGAGCATGTCGGAGATCGACTTCAGCGGACGGTTACCCGGCCCGGTGACCGGGCGGCCGCGGCGGCCGTTGTCGAACAGCGCGTCCACGGACTCCTGCAGCATCCGCTTCTCGTTGTTGACGATGATCTCCGGCGCACCCAGGTCGAGCAGCCGCTTGAGGCGGTTGTTCCGGTTGATCACGCGGCGGTACAGGTCGTTGAGGTCGCTGGTGGCGAACCGGCCACCGTCGAGCTGCACCATCGGGCGCAGGTCCGGCGGGATCACCGGGACCGCGTCCAGCACCATGCCGCGCGGGTCGTTGCGGGTGGTCAGGAACGGCGACACGACCTTGAGCCGCTTCAGCGCGCGGGTCTTCTTCTGACCCTTGCCGGTGCGGATCAGGTCACGCAGCTTCTCCGCCTCGGCCTCGAGGTCGAAGGTCTCGAGCCGCTCCTTGATCGCCTGGGCGCCCATGCCGCCGCGGAAGTACTGACCGAAGCGGTCGCGCATCTCGCGGTAGAGCATCTCGTCGCCCTCGAGGTCCTGGACCTTGAGGTTGCGGAAGCGGTCCCACACGGCGTTGAGCCGGTCGATCTCGGCATCCGCGCGCTTGCGCAGCTGGCTCATCTCCCGCTCGGCCGACTCCTTGACCTTGCGGCGAACGTCGCCCTTGGCGCCCTCGGCCTCGAGCTCGGCGAGGTCGGCCTCGAGCTTCTTGGCCCGCGCCTCGACGTCGGCGTCGCGGCGCTGCTCGACCTGCTTGCGCTCGACGTCGATCTGGCCCTCTAGCGAGGACAGGTCGCGGTGGCGCGCCTCCTCGTCGACCGAGGTGATCATGTAGGCGGCGAAGTAGATGACCTTCTCGAGGTCCTTCGGCGCGAGGTCGAGCAGGTACCCGAGCCGGGACGGCACACCCTTGAAGTACCAGATGTGCGTGACCGGCGCGGCCAGCTCGATGTGCCCCATCCGCTCCCGGCGCACCTTGGCGCGCGTGACCTCGACGCCACAGCGCTCACAGATGATGCCCTTGAAGCGGACGCGCTTGTACTTGCCGCAGTAGCACTCCCAGTCGCGGGTGGGGCCGAAGATCTTCTCGCAGAAGAGCCCGTCCTTCTCCGGCTTGAGGGTGCGGTAGTTGATGGTTTCCGGCTTCTTGACCTCGCCGTGCGACCACTCACGGATGTTGTCGGCGGTCGCGAGGCCGATGCGTAGCTCGTCGAAGAAGTTGACGTCGAGCACGTGTGTCCTTCTCTCAGATGTCGTCGTCAGGTCTTACGGGTGTGGCTGGCGGACGTGGGAGGCCGTCGCGAGGCGGCCTCCCACCACCCGTCAGACCTCTTCGACGCTGCTCGGCTCGCGCCGTGACAGGTCGATACCGAGTTCTTCAGCAGCGCGGAAGACGTCTTCGTCGGTCTCTCGCATCTCGATCTGGGAACCGTCGCTGGAGAGCACTTCGACGTTGAGGCACAACGCCTGCATCTCCTTGAAGAGCACCTTGAACGACTCGGGAATCCCCGACTCGGGGATGTTCTCACCCTTGACGATGGCCTCGTAGACCTTGACCCGGCCGGGAACGTCGTCGGACTTGATGGTGAGCAGCTCCTGCAGCGCGTACGCCGCGCCGTAGGCCTGCAGCGCCCAGACCTCCATCTCGCCGAAGCGCTGGCCGCCGAACTGCGCCTTACCACCCAGCGGCTGCTGGGTGACCATCGAGTACGGACCCGTGGACCGGGCGTGGATCTTGTCGTCCACATGGTGGTTGAGCTTCAGGATGTACATGTAGCCCACCGCCACCGGCTTCGGGAACGGCTCACCGGACCGGCCGTCGAACAGCTGCGCCTTGCCGTCGCCGCCCACGAGGCGGACGCCGTCGCGGGTCTTCAGCGTGGAGGCCAGCAGGCCGGCGATCTCGTCCTCGCGGGCACCGTCGAACACCGGTGTCGCCACCTTGGTGTTGGCCGGCGCCTCGGCGGCACCGATCCCCCGCAGGCGGGTCTTCCACTCCTCGTCGTCGCCCTCGACCTGCCAGCCGGTCTTGGCCACCCACCCGAGGTGGGTCTCCATGACCTGGCCGAGGTTCATCCGGCTGGGCACACCCAGCGGGTTGAGGACCATGTCGACCGGGGTGCCGTCCTCGAGGAACGGCATGTCCTCGACTGGGAGGATCTTGGCGATGACGCCCTTGTTGCCGTGGCGGCCGGCCAGCTTGTCGCCGTCCTGGATCTTGCGCATCTGCGCGATGTAGACGCGGACCAGCTGGTTGACGCCCGGCGGGAGCTCGTCGCCCTCGTCGCGGTCGAACACCCGCACGCCGATGACCTTGCCGGACTCGCCGTGGGGCACCTTCAGCGAAGTGTCGCGCACCTCGCGCGCCTTCTCGCCGAAGATGGCCCGCAGCAGCCGCTCCTCCGGCGTCAGCTCGGTCTCGCCCTTGGGCGTGACCTTGCCGACCAGGATGTCGCCGTTGGTGACCTCCGCGCCGATCCGGATGATGCCGCGCTCGTCGAGGTCTGCGAGGACCTCGTCGGACACGTTCGGGATGTCGCGGGTGATCTCCTCCGGGCCCAGCTTGGTGTCGCGGGCGTCGACCTCGTGCTCCTCGATCTTGATCGACGTGAGGACGTCGTCCTGGATCAGGCGCTGGGAGATGACGATGGCGTCCTCGTAGTTGTGCCCCTCCCAGGACATGAACGCCACCAGCAGGTTCTTGCCCAGCGCCATCTCACCGAGCTCGGTGGACGGACCGTCGGCGATGACCTGGCCGGCCTCGACCCGCTGACCCTCGTCGACGATGGGCCGCTGGTTGATGCACGACCCCGCGTTGGACCGGCGGAACTTGGCCAGCTGGTAGGTCTGGTAGGTGCCGTCGTCGGCCATGATGGTGACGTAGTCGGCCGACAGCTCGGTGACCACGCCGCTCTTCTCGGCCAGCACGACGTCGCCGGCGTCCTCGGCCGCGTGCGACTCCATACCGGTACCGACCAGCGGCGACTCCGAACGCAGCAGCGGCACGGCCTGGCGCTGCATGTTGGAACCCATGAGCGCACGGTTGGCGTCGTCGTGCTCGAGGAACGGGATCATCGCGGTGGCGACGGACACCATCTGCCGCGGCGACACGTCCATGTAGTCGACCTGGTCGCCCGGGACGGTCTCGATCTCGCCGCCACGCTTGCGGACCAGCACCTTCTCCTCGGCGAAGTGGCCGTCCTCGGCCAGCTGCGCGTTGGCCTGGGCGATGACCCGGCGGTCCTCCTCGTCGGCGCTCAGGTACTCGATGTCGTCGGTGACCCGGCCGTCGACGACACGGCGGTACGGCGTCTCGATGAACCCGAAGGCGTTGATGCGACCGTAGGTGGCCAGCGAGCCGATCAGACCGATGTTCGGACCCTCCGGGGTCTCGATCGGGCACATGCGGCCGTAGTGCGACGGGTGGACGTCACGGACCTCCATGCCGGCGCGCTCACGCGACAGACCACCCGGACCCAGTGCGTTGAGCCGGCGCTTGTGCGTCAGCCCCGCCAGGGGGTTGGTTTGGTCCATGAACTGCGACAGCTGGGAGGTTCCGAAGAACTCCTTGATCGCGGCCACGACCGGCCGGATGTTGATCAGCGTCTGCGGCGTGATGGCCTCGACGTCCTGCGTGGTCATGCGCTCGCGGACGACGCGCTCCATGCGGGACAGACCGGTGCGGACCTGGTTCTGGATGAGCTCGCCGACCGTACGGATGCGCCGGTTGCCGAAGTGGTCGATGTCGTCGACCTCGACCGGGACCGTGAGCTCGCCGTTGGTGAGCTCGGTCTCGCCGGCGTGCAGCCGCACCAGGTAGCGCAGCGTGCCGATGATGTCGTCGATGGTCAGCGTGCTCTGGTCCAGCGCCAGATCCAGGCCCAGCTTCTTGCTCAGCTTGTAGCGGCCGACCCGGGCGAGGTCGTAGCGCTTGGGGTTGAAGTAGGCGTTCTCCAGCAGCTGCTGGGCGGCCTCACGCGTCGGCGGCTCACCCGGGCGCATCTTGCGGTAGATGTCGAGCAGCGCCTCGTCCTGGGTGGTGGTGTGGTCCTTCTCCAGGGTGGCGCGCATCGACTCGTAGTCGCCGAACTCCTCGAGGATCTGCTCGTTGGTCCACCCCATGGCCTTGAGCAGCACCGTGACGTTCTGCTTGCGCTTGCGGTCCAGGCGGACACCGACCATGTCGCGCTTGTCGACCTCGAACTCCAGCCAGGCACCGCGGGACGGGATGACCTTGGCCGTGTAGATGTCCTTGTCCGACGTCTTGTCGAGCGTGCGCTCGAAGTAGACGCCCGGGGACCGCACGAGCTGCGAGACGACGACCCGCTCGGTGCCGTTGACGATGAACGTCCCCTTGGGGGTCATGAGCGGGAAGTCACCCATGAAGACCGTCTGGGACTTGATCTCGCCGGTCTCGTTGTTGATGAACTCGGCGGTGACGAACAGCGGTGCGGAGTACGTGAAGTCACGCATCTTGCACTCGTCGATGCTGTTCTTGGGGTCCTCGAAGCGAGGATTGGAGAACGACAGCGACATGGTCGCCGAGAAGTCCTCGATCGGGCTGATCTCGTCCAGGATCTCCTGCAGCCCCGAGGTCGAGTTGACGTCGGTGCGCCCCTCGGCCCCGGCGGCGGCCACTCGCGCCTGCCAGCGCGAGTTACCGAGGAGCCAGTCGAAGCTGTCTATCTGAAGGGCGAGAAGGTTCGGAACCTCGAGGGGTTCGCGAATCTTGGCAAAGGAAATGCGACGCGAGACGGAGCCAGCAGTGGTGGTAGGCGTGACGGCCAACAGGGGTCCTTCCGAGGGCACACGGTCGGAATGCAAGCGCGGTCCTCAACCCACACGGGCAGCATCGGCGAAGGGCAGCGCAAAGCTGCAGTCTAACCCAAAGGGCACACTGCTGTCGAGTGGTTCGCCACTCTGCCCGTCGCTCTCCCTGGCATCTCCCACCTCTGTGCCCCCTCAGCATCTCGTCAGGAGGTCGCCCGCGTCAAGCACCGACGCCCGCGATGTGGTCGTTTTCTCCCCTTGACGACCGTGTTCACCGTGGTCAGAGCCAGATGTCGACGATCCCGAACAGTTGTCCAGATCCATTCTGGCCGGCGCGCCGGTCGCCGCGAGGCCCAGCCGACGGCAACCGTGCCGCGCCCCGGGCCAAGCCGACAGAGAGCCGAAACGGCCGGGTCCGGCACCCCGCGTGGGGATGCCGGACCCGGCCGTAGAGAGCTGTCGAGTGGTCAGAGACTCACTTGATGCTGACAGTGGCGCCGGCGCCCTCGAGGGCCTCCTTGGCCTTGTCGGCAGCCTCCTTGTTGACCTTCTCCAGCAGCGGCTTCGGAGCGGCCTCGACGAGGTCCTTGGCCTCCTTGAGGCCGAGCGAGGTGAGCCCGCGGACCTCCTTGATGACCTGGATCTTCTTGTCGCCGGCCGACTCGAGGATGACGTCGAACTCGTCCTTCTCCTCGGCGGCGGCCTCGCCGCCACCCGCACCACCGGCGGCCGGAGCCGCGGCAGCGACGGCGACCGGAGCGGCCGCGGTGACCTCGAAGGTCTCCTCGAACTTCTTCACGAACTCGGAGAGCTCGATGAGGGACATCTCCTTGAACGCGTCCAGGAGCTCCTCGGTGTTGAGCTTCGCCATGGTGGCGGGTTCCTTTCTCTGGTCGGCTGATGCCGGTTGTCGTACGGGCTCGGGGTCTCGTGACGACCCCCGGGGTCAGCCCTCGTTCTGCTCCGCCGCCGGGGCATCGGCCTCGGCGGGCGCGTCGGCGGCGGCCTCGGCCGGCGCCTCAGCCGTCTCGGCGGCAGCCTCGGCAGCGGGCTCCTCCGCGGCGGGGGCCGGCGTGCCGGCACCACCCGCGAGGATGCTGGGGTCGGCCTCGGCCTTCTGCCGCAGCGCCTCGACGACGCGAGCGGTCTGCGCCAGCGGGGCGGCGAACAGCGACACCGCGTTCTGCAGCGACGCCTTCATCGCACCGGCCAGCTTGGACAGCAGAACCTCACGCGACTCGAGGTCGGCGAGCTTCGTGATCTCCTCGCTCGAGAGCGGCGCGCCCTCGAGCAGGCCGCCCTTCACGACGAGGACGGGGTTGGCCTTGGCGAAGTCACGCAGGCCCTTGGCGGCCTCGACCGGGTCGCCCTTGACGAAGGCGATGGCCGACGGACCGGTCAGGTACTGGTCGAGCCCATCGATCCCGGCCTCTTTGGCCGCGATCTTGGTCAGCGTGTTCTTCACCACGGCGTAGGACGCGTTCCCACCGAGCGACCGACGGAGGTCCGTCAGCTGCTTGACGGTGAGGCCGCGGTACTCGGTCAGCACGACCGCGTTGCTGGAACGGAACTCGTCCGCCAGATCCGCGACCGCGGCTGCCTTGTCAGGCCTCGCCATGCGGCTCCTTCTGCAGATGGTGGTGCCGGCGAGCCCACGGACATGAAAAACGCCCCGGCGCAGGCGCGGGGCGGCGGTCACACCGGCAGAAGCCGATGTCGACGTTCACTCTCACCTGCGCGGGCCGCCCACATGGCTGCGGGACCTTCGTCACGATCGACTGGCGACCGTGAGACCGGCGGTCTTTGGCACGATGAATCATACGGGCCTGGCACGCGCGACGCCAAATCCGCCCCACTTCTGGAGAGGGGAGGTCAGCCCAGAGGGCCGGTGGCCTGGTCGGCTCGGAAGGAGTGGACCATGTTGCGCAATTCCTCGGTCCGCTCATCCGGCCAGTTCTCCGGCGGCGCGACGGCCAGCCAGGCGTCGACGAGCTCGCCGCCGTAGTTGTGCCCGTGCCCGGCCGGCACCGTGGCCGAAAGGGCCATGTCGGCGGTGATCTGCCAGAAGGTGACGAACGGATACCAGTCGAGGGTGGGCAGCACGTCCGGACCGTGCTCTTCGTCGATCCACTCCGGCCGGCTGAACATCAGATCCCACGACCACAGCGTCACCGGGTCGGAGGCGTGCTGCAGGAACAGCACCGGCGGTGCATCGTCGTCGAAGTCCAGGTCCAGCGGTTCCTGCCAGCCGCCCCAGAACTTCACCTCGCCGCCACCCTGGTACACCGGCAACCGGGACGGCGAGCCGGGTTCACGCTCGGCGGTGAACGTGGTGCGCAGGTCGTGGTGGTCCGGCGATCCGACCCACAGCGCGCCGTCGACCTTGCTCTGCAGGTCCTCCAACGAGTCGAACGCCGCGCCGCTGCCCATGGCGCCGAGGCTCTCGCCGTAGACGATGAGCTTCGGGCGGTCGTCCTCCGGTAGCTCCGCCCAGGCGGCGTGGACCGCGTCGAACAGTGCCGTGCCGGCGAGACGTACCTGCTCCTGGTCGGCGACGAACGAGATCCAGCTGGGCAGATACGAATACTGCACCGCGACGATCGCGGAGTCGCCGTTGTAGAGGTACTCCAGCGCGTCGGCGGCTGCGCCGTCCACCCAGCCGGTGCCGGTGGTGGTGACGACGACGAGCACCTCGCGCTCGAAGCCGCCGGCCCGTTCCAGCTCACGCACCGCCAGCGACGCCAGGCCGGCCGGCGTCTCCGCGGAGTCCATACCGATGTAGGCCCGGACCGGGTTCATGGCCGGCCGGCCGTTGAACCGCGTCAGCTCACCGACGGTCGGGCCGGACGACACGAACTCGCGTCCCTTGCGTCCCAGCGAGTCCCACGACACGAGCGACCCCGGACCGCCGGAATGGCTGGTGCTGGTGGGGGCATTGTTGCCGGCCTCGGTCTCCATGTTGACTGCGGCGAACGCGTCATTGGCGACGCCCAGCAACGACGGATAGAGCAGTCCGGTCCACGACCAGAACGCCAACCCCGTGACACACAGCACCGACGCGACCAGCGCCGCCAACGGCGGCACCCACCGGGCGAAGAACCGGCGCAGCCGGCGGGACGCACCACGGATCAGCCGGCCGGCTGCCAGGAAGACGATGAAGATGGCACCGGCCACCAGCAGGAGCAGCAGATAGTGGTTGGGCCCGGGGCTCGGCACGCCCATGAGCGTGCGCAGCTCGGTCTGCCACCCGGCCGTCGACGTCAGGTACCACGCCGCCGCGCCGGACGTCGTCACCCCCAACGACCACCACGCGATCAGCCGGACCCGTCGCGACGGGGCGAGCAGCGCCGGGCGCACCCGGCGGAGCACCAGGCGAACGACCCATGCGATCAACACGCCCAGCGCGTAGCCGATGGTGGCGGTGAGACCGCTCACCATGGCCTGGTAGATCCAGGTGCGTGGCAGCAGGGACGGCGTGAGCGACCAGCAGAAGAAGCAGGCGGCACCGATGATGCCGCCGAAGTCGGGTGTCAGCCAGTTCAGGAACCGGCCGAGTAGGGGGATGCGGCGCACGGACGGGAGCGTGCGGCCTCGCATCACTGCCCGGTCGAGCAGTTGCGTCACCGACACCACGCCCTGGGCACATGACAAGGCGACCGCCGCGTGCAGCCAGGCTGTCTCGCGGCGGTCGCCAGTCGGTGAGCCGTCAGCAACGGCTCACCGGTGTGGTGCTCATGCGTCAGCGGACTCCGCCGCCCGGACCTTGGACGGGTCGAGCGGGATGCTCGGGCCCATGGTGGTGGTGAGGGCCGCCTTGCGGATGTACCGGCCCTTGGACGCGGACGGCTTGAGCCGGTGGACCTCGTCGAGGGCGGCAGCATAGTTCTCGGCCAGTGCCTGCTCGGAGAACGAGGCCTTGCCGATGATGAAGTGGAGGTTCGAGTGCCGGTCAACGCGGAACTCGATCTTGCCGCCCTTGATGTCGGACACGGCCTTCTCGACGTCCATGGTCACGGTGCCGGTCTTCGGGTTCGGCATCAGGCCTCGCGGGCCGAGCACGCGACCCAGCCGGCCGACCTTGCCCATCATGTCCGGGGTGGCCACGACGGCGTCGAAGTCCAGACGCCCGCCTTGGATCTCCTCGACCAGCTCGTCGCCGCCGACAATGTCGGCGCCGGCCGCCTTCGCCTCCTCAGCCTTGGGGCCGACGGCGAAGACCAGGACCCGAGCGGTCTTGCCGGTGCCGTGCGGGAGGTTGACGGTGCCGCGGACCATCTGGTCGGCCTTTCGCGGGTCGACACCGAGCCGGAGCGCCACCTCGACGGTGGAGTCGTACTTGGTGGTCGACGTCTCGCGGGCCAAACGGACGGCCTCGAGCGGGGTGTAGAGCCGGTCGCGGTCGATCTTCTCCGCCGCGGCGCGGTAGGACTTGCTGCGCTTCATGTTCTCTCCCTGTGTTCCGGAGTCGTGGTGCGGACCAAGCGCTGGCCCTCCCACTGGTCACCGCGGGTGCGGCGACGCGGTTCAGTCGGCGACCGTGACACCCATCTGCCGGGCGGTGCCCGCGATGATCTTCTCGGCGGCGTCGAGGTCGTTGGCGTTCAGGTCGGGCATCTTCTGCTCGGCGATGGCCCGCAGCTGCTCGCGCGTGATGCTCGCGACCTTGGCGCGGTGCGGCTCGCCGGAGCCCTTGTCGATACCGGCGGCCTTCAGGATCAGCCGGGCCGCGGGCGGCGTCTTGGTGATGAAGGTGAAGGACCGGTCCTCGTAGACCGTGATCTCCACCGGCACCACGTTGCCGCGCTGCGACTCGGTAGCCGCGTTGTACGCCTTGCAGAACTCCATGATGTTCACGCCGTGCTGGCCCAGCGCGGGGCCCACGGGCGGCGCGGGGGTCGCCTGGCCGGCCTGGATCTGGAGCTTGATCAGGCCTGCGACCTTCTTCTTCGCTGGCATTCCTCGGGTCCTTCGTCGTGATTGGGTCGTTGATCTACCCGTTGTCCCGGCATGCTCCGGACGGAGCGCGCGGGGTACGTCAGAGCTTCTGGATCTGGTTGAACGAGAGCTCGACGGGGGTCTCGCGGCCGAATATCTCCACCAGACCCTTGATCTTCTGCGAGTCGGCGTTGATCTCGTTGATGGTGGCGTGCAAGGTGGCGAACGGTCCGTCGACGACCATGACGGAGTCACCGACCTCGAAGTCGACCACCTCGACCTGCTTCTTCTCCTCGGCAGGCTTGGCCTGCTCGGCCACCTGCGGCGCCAGCCAGCGCTCGACCTCGTCCAGGCCGAGCGGGATGGGCTGGTGCGCGTGGCCGACGAAGCCGGTGACGGCGGGGGTGTTGCGCACCGCCGACCAGGACTCGTCGGTCATGTCCATCCGGACCAGCACATACCCCGGGAAGCGGTTGCGCTTCACCATGCGGCGCTGACCGTTCTTGATCTCGGCGACCTCTTCGGTGGGCACCTCGATCTCGAAGATGTAGTCCTCCATGTTGAGGCTGCCGATCCGGTTCTCCAGATTGGCCCGGACGCGGTTCTCCATGCCCGAATAGGTCTGCACCACGAACCAGTCGCCCGGCTTCGACCGCAGTACCCGGCGGAACTCCGCCAGCGGGTCGCTGTCCTCGGCCTCGACGGCCTCATCCTCGCCAGCCTCAGCGCCCTCGGCCTCGACAGCGTCGGCGTCCTCGGACTCGGCCGTGCCGGCGCCCTCGGCCGCGACGGCCTCGTCCTCGGCGGCAGCGTCAGCCGGACCGGTGTCGCCCGTGGGCTCCTGACCGGTCTCGATGTCCTCGATGGTCGACTCGTGCTCGGACACGATGTGCGCTTCTTCCTCCTGGATTGGGCTGACCGCGCCAGCGGCTCAGCCGAAGACCTCGAACATCGCCCAGCCCAGACCGAGGTCCAGCAGGGAGATGATCGTGATCATGATCGCGACGAAGACGAGGACGACAGCGGTGTACGTGAGCAGCTGCTTGCGGGTCGGGTAGACGACCTTGCGCAGTTCCGCCACGACCTGGCGGACCCACAGCGACAGCCGAGCGAACGGCCCACGCCGCCGTGGCGGCCGGGGACGCTCGGGTGTAGCGGTCTTGCCGCTGGTCTCCGTCACGTGCCTACCTCGCTCGTGTTCTCGTACGCCGCCTGGTCCGGGCGTCGTCGTCGATCAGGCCGCAGGCTGCGGCCGCGCAGGGCAGGAGGGACTTGAACCCCCAACCGCCGGTTTTGGAGACCGGTGCTCTACCAATTGAGCTACTGCCCTTCGGGAGGACGTTGCGATCTCCGGCCGGAGACGTGCCTGGGCACACTTCGGCCGGGGGTCGGACGACCACCCAAGGAAGAGAGTGTACGGGGTCCTGCCCGTCCGGGTCGAACTCGCTGCCGAGACGGCCGGAAAGCCGTACGCATCGAGTTTACATCGCGATCATCGCATGCTCGATGACGGACGGTTCCTCGGCGTGCCCATCGCCTCCCCCGACGGAGCTCCGTACTGGCCTGCCCACAACCGGCTCTGGGAGCGGGTCCTCACGTTCTCGCTGCGCGCCGGGCACGACGCCGTCTTCTGCTGTCCGCTGCAGCCCGCCGAGCTGCGGCTTCCGGCACCCTGGGCCATGCTCGACTGCTCCGACGCCGAACTACGCCGCCGCCTTCGGGCGCGTGGCTGGACGGCGGAGGCCCGCATCGAGGAAGCGGTCGCCGATGCCGTCGACTGCCGCGCCGCGATCACCACCCGGTTCGACACCGAGAGCTCGAGCCCGGACGCCGTGGCCGCCGCCATCGCGGCCTGGGCCCGGCCCTGATCGCTGGCGCTCACCGGCGCGACTGCCTAGGGTCGTCGTAGATCAGGGCGGGCGGAGACGGAGACCGGTCATGAGCGCGACGGCGGACGGCGCGGCATCGGGCGACGACGACGGCTCGCCGGGCGCCGCGGAGTCGCCGCCGGACGACATCGTGATCGCGACCCGGCTCATGTACGTCGGCGCGACCCTGTCCGCGCTGCTGGGGCTGATGCGCGCCGTCGACCCCGACACGTTCCGCGACACCGTCGCCGCGCCAGGGAGCATGTCCGGTGACAGTCAGCTGGCCGGCTACGTGGTGTTCGCCTTCGTCACGGCCGGGATGTGGCTGCTGGTGGCGTGGGGATGCCGGCGCGGCCGCCGTTGGTTCCGCGTCGCCGGGACGTTGTTCGGCGCGTTCTACGTGGTCACGACGGTCGTGGCACTGTTCCAGGTGCCGCTGAACCTCGCCACCGTCGTCAGCGTCCTGATGGCCGCAGTCGCCGCCGTCGTGCTCTGGCTGCTGTGGCGGCCCGACTCCAGCCGCTGGTTCGCCGGCGGCGTGTCCGGGGCGAACTTGCGATAACAACGCGCCAACATCCTGGCGCAACCATCGTCGCAGGTACGCACCCCCGGATAGGGTGCTGAGCCAGGAAAGCACCTGTCGACACAATGGAGACTCGACTATGAGCGGCACCACGCCTCCCCCGGGGTCCGACCCGGGCGAGGAGAAGAATCCGTACGCCCAGCCGGGCGACCAGGGTCCGTCGCAGACGCCGCCCTGGGCTCCGGCCGGCCAGCCGCCGAGCCAGCCTCCCGCCTGGAGCGGCCCCGCAGCCGGCGGCTGGGGCGACCCGACCGCGGGTGTCCGCCCTGAGCCGCCGCAGCCCATCCTCACCGCGGCCAAGCTCATGTACGTCGGCGCGGCGCTGTCGGCTCTGTTGCTTCTGTTCACGTTCCTCAGCCGCGGTGCCATCCGTGACGCGGTGGAGGACAGCGACACCGGCCTCTCCGCGGACGAGGTCGACGCCGCGGTCAACCTCACCATCGGCATCGGTGTGGTCGTCGGGCTGATCGGTATCGGTCTGTGGCTGTGGATGGCGGCGGCGAACAAGGCCGGCAAGTCCTGGGCCCGAGTCGTCGCGACCATCCTCGGTGGCCTGAACATCCTGTTCACGCTGTTCTCGCTGAGCGGTGGCGGCGGCCTCAACCTGATCGTCAACGTGCTGCAGATCGCGCTGGCGGCGTACATCCTCTATCTGCTGTACCGGCCGGAATCCAGCCAGTACTACGCGGCGGTCAGCGGCTCACGTCGCTGACCCCGTCCGGCCGCAGCCTCGGCCACGACCTCGGCGCAGTTCCGGCCGAGGTCGTGGCCGTCGTCATCTACGGTCCGGATTGAGGAACCCCTTGGCGCGGGGCGGGACGGTGATGCCAGGATGGACGGCATGATCTCGCCCGCGCCCGCCGGCGCCGCCAGCCGTCGTGTCTCCACCCGCATCGGCTCCATCACGGAGTCCGCAACGCTCGCGGTGGACGCCAAGGCGAAGGCGCTGAAGGCGGCCGGCCGCCCGGTCATCGGCTTCGGCGCCGGTGAGCCGGACTTCCCGACGCCCGACTACATCGTCGAGGCGGCGGTCGCGGCCTGCCGCGACCCGAAGAACCACCGCTACACCCCGGCCGGCGGCCTGCCCGAGCTGCGGGAGGCCATCGCCGTCAAGACCGCGCGCGACTCCGGCTACCAGGTCGAGCCCGCCCAGGTCCTCGTCACCAACGGCGGCAAGCAGGCCGTCTACCAGGCGTTCGCCACCATGCTCGACCCCGGCGACGAGGTTCTGCTGCCCGCGCCGTACTGGACCACCTATCCGGAGTCCATCTCCCTGGCCGGTGGGGTCCCGGTCGAGGTGCTCGCCGACGAGACCACCGGCTACCGCGTCACGGTCGAGCAGTTGGAGGCCGCCCGCACGGAGCGCACCAAGGTGCTGCTGTTCGTGTCGCCCTCCAACCCGACCGGTGCGGTGTACTCGCCCGAAGCCGTCCGCGAGATCGGCCGGTGGGCCTACGAGCACGGCATCTGGGTCCTCACGGACGAGATCTACGAGCACCTCGTCTACGGCGACGCGACGTTCTCGTCCATCGTCACAGCCGTCCCGGAGCTGGCCGACACCTGCGTCGTCGTCAACGGCGTGGCCAAGACCTACGCCATGACCGGCTGGCGCGTCGGCTGGATGATCGGCCCCAAGGACGTCGTCAAGGCCGCGGCGAACCTGCAGTCGCACGCGACGTCCAACGTCGCCAACGTGTCGCAGCGGGCCGCTCTGGCCGCCGTCTCCGGCGACCTCGCCGCGGTCGCGACGATGCGCGATGCATTCGACCGCCGCCGGCGCACCATCGTCTCGATGCTGAACGAGATCGACGGCGTCTACTGCCCGGAGCCGGAAGGCGCCTTCTACGCCTACCCGTCGGTGAAGGGAGTGCTCGGCCGCACCATCGCCGGGCGCACGCCCACCACCAGTGCCGAGCTCGCCGAGATCATCCTCGACGAAGCCGAGGTCGCGGTGGTGCCGGGCGAGGCGTTCGGGCCGAGCGGGTACCTGCGCCTGTCCTACGCACTCGGGGACGACGACCTCGCCGAGGGCGTCGGGCGCATCCAGCGGCTGCTCGGCTGAGCCCACCGCGGTGACGCTGTCCGAGACCGCACCCCAGGCCCGCCAGCGGGCCGGCCGCGACCTGCGCGCGCTGCCGAAGGCGCACCTGCACCTGCACTTCACCGGGTCGATGCGCCACTCGACGCTGCTCGACCTCGCGGACGAGCACGGGGTGCGGTTGCCGGACGCGTTGCGTGAGGACTGGCCGCCGGTGCTGTCCGCGGCCGACGAGAAGGGCTGGTTCCGCTTTCAGCGGCTCTACGACCTCGCCCGCTCGGTGCTGCAGACGGAGGCCGACGTGCGCCGGCTGCTGCTGGAAGCCGCACAGGATGAGGCCGCCGAGGGTTCCGGCTGGCTGGAGATCCAGGTCGACCCGTCCGGCTACGGCAGCAGGTTCGGCGGCATCACCGCGTTCACCGACCTGGTCCTCGACGCCGCCCGGCAGGCGTCCACGTCGACGGGCGTCGGGATGGCGATCGTCATCGCGGCCAACCGCACCCGGCATCCGCTCGATGCCCGCACCCTCGCCCGCCTGGCCGCTCAGTACGCCGGCCGGGGCGTCGTCGGGTTCGGGCTCTCCAACGACGAGCGCCGCGGCGTGATCGCCGAGTTCGCGCCGGCGTTCGCGATCGCCAACCGGGCCGATCTGCTGTCCGTGCCGCACGGCGGGGAGCTACGCGGCCCCGACAGCGCCCGGGCCTGCCTGGACGACCTCGGCGCGAATCGGCTCGGGCACGGCATCCGGTCGGCGGAGGACCCAGCGCTGCTGGAGCGCGTCGCCGCGGCCGGTGTCACGCTGGAGGTCTGCCCGGCCTCGAACGTCAGCCTCGGCGTCTATCCCACCGCCGCGGACGTCCCACTACGGACGATCCGCGCCGCCGGTGCTCGGGTCGCCCTGGGCGCCGACGACCCCCTGCTGTTCGGCTCGCGACTGCTCGAGCAATACGAGACCGCCCGGCACGTCCACGGTTTCGACGACACCGAGCTGGCCGGGCTGGCGCGCGGCTCGATCGAGGGCTCAGCCGCCCCGTCGGACGTTCGCCGGCGCCTCCTCGACGCCGTCGACGCCTGGCTTGCCTCCGATCCGGTCCCGCCCGCGCACCCGAAATGATCACGTTGCCCATGGGTGTTCCCGCTTCACCAGGAATGCTTGCCTCGTGAAGCGCGAAGAGTCCTCCGGGCGGATCACACCGGTGCCGGAACCGCCGCGGCGACCGGAGCTGCGGACGTCGTCGACGCCGTCGTCGTGACATCGCCGAGCTCGTCGAGGATGCCGGGGACGCCGTCCCGCACGAACCACTCGGAGCCGTAGGCCCGGTCGAAGTCGGCCACTGGGATCGCCGCCGGCGAGACCTGGCTGGCGTGCGCGGCGATGGCAGCCCGCTTGACCTCCAGCTCGGCCGGCGTGGCGGCGAGCCGCAGCGTGACGTCGTCGCCGGGGATCCCGTACTCCATGCCGGTGGCACGCGCCGCCGCCTGCACCAAGTGTGTCGCGGCCTGCAGGTGGTCGCGGTCGACGGTGGACTGATAGCCGGCGATACCCGTCAGGCGGGCGGCCGCGGCACCGATCCGGTGCGCAGCCACGTGGTCCGGATGGCCGTAGATGCCGCGGTCGTCGTCGTGCACGATCGCCTCGGCGCCCTCCTCCTCGATCAGCGCGGCGATCCGGCGGGCGACACGGTCCGGGTCGGCGGCGGCGAGCGCGTCGGGGTGGACGTTGTCGGCGGCGCCGGGCAGGCCGGAGTCACGCTGGCCGAGAAGCACCAGCCGCTGCGCGCCGAGCAGGCCGGCTGCCTGCTCCAGTTCGGCCACGCGCCGCTGCGCCATCGTCTCGCCGGGCGCGAGCGGGACGTACACCTCGCCGAGTTCACCCAGGGTGGCGGTCACGAGGACGACCCGGGCGCCGGCGTCCGCGAGGCGTCGCATCGTCACGCCGGTGAAGATGGCTTCGTCGTCGGGGTGCGCGTGGAGGACGAGGACGGTGCGCCCACTCAGGGGCGAGGAGTTCGAGAACATCGCTGCCTGCTGTCAGCCATGGGCCATGACGGCCCCGGGGTGGTCGTCGGAGAAGTCGAGGACGGATCAGCGACGACAACAACAGCAGGGCATGCCGACGGCGGCCAGGACGGCCACACGGTTCGGCATCTCGATCACGAGCGGAGAGTCTGCCACATGGGCACGGCCTTGTGCACCCGTTTCCGCGAGGCTCGCTCAGGACTTCTCCCGCACACGGCAAGCATTCCTGGTGGTGCGGGAGGACCCATGGTGAACGTGATCATTTCGGGCTGGGCGGGGCAAGGCCCGGGACGGGGTCAGGCGTCGGTCAGTTGGGCCTCGGCGGCGCGGCGGTCGTAGTCGTCTCGGGCAGCGGCGATCTCGGCCTGGTGCTCCTCGGTCCAGGTGACGAGCGCTTCGATGGTGCCGTACAGGGTGGTGCCCAGCGGCGTGAGCTCGTAGTCGACGCGGGGCGGCACGACGGGGTGCACGGTGCGCCGGACCAGGCCGTCGCGCTCCAGTTGGCGCAGCGTCACCGTGAGCATCCGCTGGCTGATGCCGTCGATCTTGCGCCGCAGTTCGGTGAAGCGCAGGCTCCGGCCGTCCAGCAGCGCGACGACCAGCAGCGACCACTTGTCCGCGATGCGGTCGAGGATCTGCCGGACGTCGCAGTCCTCGCGCGGGTCCCACAACTGGCAGTCGTCGGTATGCGCGGAGTGACCGGGTGACTTCGAAGTGCCTTCTTCCATGGTCGTCAATAGTGCCCGATGATGCTGTTAGTTACAAGACGGAACTGACGGCATCCCTGATAACCAGAAATGGGAGAGAAGGAACCACATGAACAGGTTCGACACCACGAAGGCCGTCATCACCGGCGGCACCCACGGCATGGGTCTGGCCATCGCTCGCGCGCTGGTGGACGGCGGCGGGGAGGTGGTGGTGACCGGCCGTAACGAGTCGACCATCGAGCAGGCCCGCACCGCGTTGGGGCCGGCGGCGCAGGTAGTCCGCTCCGACGCGGCAAACCTCGATGACATCGACCGGCTCGGCGACGTCGTCGAGCAGCGGCTCGGCCGGCTGGACGCGGTCTTCGTCAACCACGGCATCGCCGAGCTGGAGCCGCTGGAGGAGGTGACCGAGGCGTCCTATGACCGGCACTTCGACATCAACGCGAAGGGCTCGTTCTTCACCGTGAAGCGGCTCGCGCCCCTCGTCGTCGACGGTGGCGCGTTCGTGTTCACGACGGTGGCCAACGACCGGGTGTTCCCGGGCATGAGCGCCTACTCGGGCTCGAAGGAGGCGCTGCGTGCGTTCGCCCAGGTGCTGGCGGCCGAGTTCCTCCCCCGCCGGATCCGGGTGAACTCGGTGGCACCGGGCTTCATCAAGACGCCGACGATGGGCGTGGCCGGGATGTCGGCCGAGGACCGGGCGGCGTTCGAGAAGCAGGGTGACGAGATGACGCCGCTGCGCCGCCACGGCACGGTCGAGGAGGTCGCGGCCGCCGCGCTGTTCCTCGCCTTCGAGGCGACGTTCACCACCGGGGTCGAACTGCCGGTCGACGGCGGCTTCGCGCAGGGAATCGCCGCATGACCGGCACGAACGGCGCGAGCGACGTCATCGACAGCCCGGACCGCTCCGTCGCCGATCACGTGCACCGATACCTCGCCACCGACGGCCGGGACGGTTACCTGGAAGGTGGGGTGCCCAACCTCGTCCTCACGGTCACCGGCCGCCGCAGCGGGCGGCGCTACCGCACCGGCCTCTTCTACGGCACCGACGGCGACCGGTACGTGCTGGTCGCCTCCGGTTCGGCCATCACAGACACCCATCCGTCGTGGTACCTCAACCTGGCCGCGAACCCCGAGGTCGAGGTGCAGATCAAGGGCGAGCGGTTCGCCGCGACGGCACGCACGGCGAGCGGGGAGGAACGGACCCGGCTGTGGCGGCTCATGACGACGCTCGCCCCCGTCTTCCACTCCTACGCGGCCGAGAGCCGGCGCGAGATACCGGTCGTGGTGCTGGAGCGAACAGCGTCATGACGGCCCCGGGCGCTGCTGCACTCCCCGTTCCTCTCTGCCGGTGGAGTGCAGCAGCGTCTCGGTGACGGACCCGCCGTTACAACGAGTTGCACCGTGCCATCGACGGCATCAGCCAGCAGATGCTCACCCGGGCGCTGCGGCGCTGGAACACGACGGCCTGGCGTCCCGGACCGTCCTGCCCACACTTCCGCCGGGCGTGGAGTACCAGCTCACTCCGCTCGGGCGGAGCCTCCTGACGCCGCTGTCGCTGGCGGACTGGGCCGTTCGGCACCAGCCGGAGATCGACGCGGCGCGAGCCCGCGCGCGGGCAGCCGGATGAGCGAAACGCCGTAGGCGACGAGCCACACCACCCACAGCAGCCAGCCGGCCAGGCCGAGCAGACCGAACCCGCCGCCGTGCTCCATCACCAGCGGCGTGAGACTGGCCGAAGCGAACAGCAAGGCGGCCGCCACCAGTCCCAACGCGGTCTGCCACGGCCGGATCAGCCCGCCGCGCAGGCCACCGATCGACAGTCCGGCCAGGGCGACGGCGAGGAACGTGCTGTTGAGGGTGAACACGCCGTCGTGGAAGGCCCAGAGCAACGGGACGGCGTCCGGGTCGTCCCCGGCGACCTCGGCCAGGGTGAGCCGCAGCGCGATCACCCCGACCATCGTGCAGTTCTGCAGAATCACGCCCGCGAATCCGACCAGCGACCATGCCTCGCTGCGCGAGCGCTCACCGCGCCACAGGACCGCGCCTGCGCCCGCCCCGAAGACGGTGGCCAGCACCCAGGCCGCCGGCGTGAACACCGAACCGAACTCGACCGCGCCACCCTCGGCGGCGAAGAATTCGACGACCTCGTCGACCGGGGACCCGGGCGACGGCATGCCCGCGGGCACCAGGATGGTGGCGTTGGCGAGGAAGATGATGGCGCCGAAGCCGATGGCGGCCAGACCGGCCAGCCGTGCGAAGGGCACGGAACCCAATTTGGTTTTACGCTCCATATAATCAATATAGCGGACGGAAGATTATGACGGAGACAGGACGACGCCGGTATGACTCGCTGCGCCGCACCGTGCAGGCTCAGCAGACGCGCAAGGAGATCGCCCGCGCCGCCCGCGAACTGTTCGTGACCCAGGGCTGGGCGTCGACGACGGTGCGGGACGTCGCCCGCGAGGCGGGAGTCTCGGTGCCCACGGTGTACTCCGCCTACGGCAACAAGGCCGGGCTGACGCTGGCGCTCGCCGACGCCGCCGACCTGGCCGCCGAGACGGCGCGGTACCTCGACGACCTGGAGGCCGCCGACGACGACCCCCGGCGTCAACTCGCCGTGATGGCCGGCTATGACCGCCGGCTGTACGAGCGGGCCGGCGACGTCATCCAGCTCGTCCGGGAGGCCGGCCGCACCGAGCCGGAGCTGGCCACGGCCTACCGCGACGGCCGGCGACGAGCCGACGACGCCCGGCGGCAGGTGTTCTCGGGCTGGCCGGCCGGGACGTTGCGCGTCGGCCTGGACGTCCCCACCGCGATCGACATCTACGCCGCCCTGTGCACCATCGACGTGTACGTCACGCTCACCGACGAACGAGGCTGGACCCCGGACCGGGTCGAGACATGGTGGACTCAGGCACTGGCCCGCGAGCTGCTGGCCTGATCAGGGGCGCTCGTGAGCCGGAGGTTCTACAACGCGCAGCCGACGAGGGTCGGCTCGGGCACCAACGTGACCCCGAACGTCGCGCGGACGCCGTCGCGGACCTCGCGGGCGAGCTCCAGCAGCTCCGTCGTCGTCCCGTCGCCGCGATTCGTCAGGGCCAGGGTGTGCTTGGTGGACAGCGAGACGTCGTCGAACCGCCCGGCGTAGCCGCGGTCGAAGCCGGCGTGCTGGATCAGCCATGCGGCGCTGGTCTTGACCCGCCCGCCCGCGGCCGGGAACCGCGGCGCCGCGGCGGGCAGCGCGGCCACCTGGGCGTCGTCGAGGAGCGGGTTGGTGAAGAACGAGCCGGCACTCCACGTGTCGTGGTCGTCGGCGTCGAGCACCATGCCCTTGCCGGCCCGCAGCGCCAGCACCGCGGGGCGGACGTCGGCCAGCCGCGCTCGCTCGCCCACCGCCACGTCGAGCCGGCGGGCCAGTTCGGGGTAGGCGACGGGTGCGCCCAGATCGCCCTCGCGCAGTTGGTAGCTGACGGACAGGATCACGTACCGGTCCGAGCCCTTGAAGCGGCTGTCACGGTAGGCGAAGCGGCAGTCGGCGTTGGCGAAGGTGCGGATGCGGCGGTCCTGGCGGTCGTAGGTGCGGACCTGCCAGATCGTCTGCGCCACCTCCTGACCGTAGGCGCCGACGTTCTGCATGGGAGTGGCGCCGACCAGGCCGGGGATGCCCGAGAGGGCCTCGATGCCCGACCACTCCTGATCGACGGCGTACGCGACGAGGTCGTCCCACGACTCGCCGGCCGCTGCGGACACCAGGATGCCCCCGCACGCGGCCAGCGCACCGGAGTCGCAGGACGCGGAGGTGTCGGCCTCGACCCCCCGGGTGGCGACCCGGACCACCGTGCCGTCGAAGCCGGAGTCGGCGACCACCAGGTTCGAGCCGCCGCCGACCAGCAGTACCGGCTCGCCGCGCTCGTCCGCGTCACGGACCGCGGCCACCAGCTCGTCCTCGGTGGTCGCCTCGACGACCCGCTTGGCGGGGCCGCCCAGACGGAGCGTCGTCAAGGCGGCGAGGGGGACGTCGAAGGTCTCGCGCATGGCCTGCTCCAGGGTCAGGACGCCGGCGGCGCGGACGGGGCTGCCGGCGGCCGGCACAGCGCGCGGGCCTGTGTCAGGACCTTCTGGTCGTCGACGCGGACGGTGATCTCGAGGGCGACGACGCCGTCGTCGCGCACCTCGGTGACGGACGCGGCCACCCGGACGGCCACGCCGGTGTCGTCGTCGGGGACCACGACCGGGCGGGCGAAGCGGACGCCGTACTCGATGACGGCGGCGGGGTCGCCCAGCCAGTCGGTGAGCAGCCGGGCCGCCAGGCCCATGGTGAGCATGCCGTGCGCGATCACGCCGGGCAGCCCGACGGAGGTGGCGACGCGCTCGTTCCAGTGGATGGGGTTGAAGTCGCCGGACGCTCCCGCGTACCGGACCAGGTGCTCGCGCGTGATCCAGTACGTGTGGTCGGCGACGACCTCGCCCACGGCGAGCATCTCGGTCACCCGCTCAGTCACGCGTCCCCCTCACCGGAATCCTCCGGGCGTACCAGCAGCGTTGCCAACGAGACACAGATGCCGGCACCTTCCGCGTCGCGCACCTCGGAGAGGATCTTGAGCAGGTCGTTCCCGGCGACCGAGCGGACGCCGTCGAGCCGCGTGGTCGTTTCCAGCCGGGTGCCGACCCGCAGCGGCTGGGCGTAGGTGAAGCGCTGGTCGACGTGGACGACGCGGGCGAACTCGATGCCGAGGTCGTCCATGAGGATGTCGACACCGTCCATGACCGGGATCATGGCGAACGTGGGTGGCGCGACGACGTCCTGGTGCCCGTACTCGCGGGCAGCCTCGGTGTCGACGTACACGGGGTTGGTGTCGCCGATCGCCTCGGCGAACTCACGGATCTTCTCCCTGCTCACTTCGTAGAGCTGGGCTGGGTAGACCCGTCCGACGACCGAAGGATCAATGGGCATGCGCTGACGTTACCGCCACCGCTGGACGACACCGACGGGCGACCCAAGCAGTGGGACCGTCGTGAGCGCGATGCGGCGACCGCTCCGGCGAGACTCAGCGGGTCTCGCGGTGGACGGTGTGCGTGCGGCAGCGCGGGCAGAACTTCTTCAAGTCGAGCCGGTCGGGGTCGTTCCGCCGGTTCTTCTTGGTGATGTAGTTGCGCTCCTTGCACTCCGTGCAGGCCATGGTGATCTTCGGGCGAATGTCAGCGCTCTTGGCGGCCACGGGTGCCTCTTTCGATGACGTCTTGGATCGTAAGAACCTTGCAAGGGTAACCGACCAGGCCATGTCGTACCGAATCGGCGACGTGGACCGCCCGGCCGGCGCGGTAGCGGGGGCGGGACTCGAACCCGCGACACAACGATTATGAGCCGTTTGCTCTAACCACCTGAGCTACCCCGCCAAAGGGAGTCGGCGCCGCGCGAGACGGCGCACCCTCACCAGAGCCCCAATACGGAATCGAACCGTAGACCTTCTCCTTACCATGGAGACGCTCTGCCGACTGAGCTATTGGGGCGTGCGCCAGATGAGAGTACACAACCTCGGGCCGTAGCGCGAAATCGCCCGGCAGGCAGCGCGCTCGGCGCCGTGACCCGGCTCAGCACCGCGGCCGTAACGCATCCGCCCCGCCGCCCCGCCGTCATGCGCAGCACGCCGTGCAGCCGGCAGGACCGTCGCGATGGGCTCCGGCGAACCCCCAGGTCAAGCTGTGCGACGTCCCGCGACACGCGATCGTTGACACTCGGTTGACCGATCGTCTCGGCTACGGTCAAGCGGGTGAGCACGCAGACCCCCGACCACATGACGATCACACCACAGCCATCGCGCGCGAGGCGCCTGCGCGACCGCCTGGGCAAGGTGTCGTCCCGGCCCCGGCCCGGCTGGCGAACCGCGGCGCTGTTCCTGTCGCTCGTCACCGCGGCGATGCTCGGCTGGAGCACCTGGGACCAGTACCTCCCCGGCACGGGAACGATCATCGCGTGGCAGCTCGCGATGGACGTCGTGGTGGCCTTCGTCGCCGGCGGCGCCGTCACCGGAGTCGCGTTCGTCACCCTGGGACGGGTACGCGCGCTCCCGTGGCTCTACGTGTGGTCGCTGGCGGCGTGCCTGGTCGTGCTGGGGACACTCGGTGCCGGGGCGAGCCAGCGGGGTTGGTACGCAGCCGTCGCCGTCATCGTCATCGGCGGTTCCGCCTTCGGTGGCGCCTTGGGATGCCTGCTCGCGCGGCGACCGGCATGGCGATCGGCACCACGAGACCGGCGGGTGTGGGCGCTCGGCGCGGCCGTTGCGGTCCTGCTCGTTCCGCTCGCCTGGCTGCTCACGGCGGGCCAGGACCGCCCGGGCGTCGACGACGAGACCGCCGGCGCCGCGACCGTCGCCGGACCGGACCCGGCGGCACCGGGCCCGTTCGCCGTCGAGACGCTCGTCTACGGCAGCGGCGACGACGCTCGGGCCTCGTACGGCCCGTCGGTCGACGTGCGGACGCCGACGGTGGACGCGTCTCGCCTCGTCGGGGGCTGGGACGACCGCCGGCGCTCACTCTGGGGCTTCGACGCGTCCAGCCTCCCGCTCAACGGCATGGTGTGGCGCCCCGCCGGGGCCGGCCCGTTTCCGCTGGTCCTGATGGTGCACGGCAACAAGAGCAGCGCCGCGTCCTCCGAGGCGGGGCTGGGATACCTGGGCGAGCTGCTGGCCAGCCACGGGTTCATCGTCGCCGCCATCGACCAGAACTTCTTCAACACCGGCGTCATCGACCGTGCGGGCGGGCTCACGGGCGTGAACGCAGCCCGTGGCTGGCTGGTGCTGGAACACCTGCGGGTGTGGGAGGAGTGGAACGCGACGGCCGGCAACCCGTTCACCGGGACCGTGGACACCGAGCGAATCAGCCTGATCGGCCACTCTCGGGGCAGTGAGGCGATCGCAGTCGCGGCCCACCTGAACGACCTGGAACATCTCCCCGGGAACGCATCGGTCCCGTTCGACTACGGCTTCGGCATCCGGTCGCTGCTGGCCCTCGCACCGACCGATGGCCAGTACCTTCCCGACGGCGAGCCGATCCGGCTCGACGACGTCGACTACCTCGTACTCCAGGGCTCCCACGACGCGGACGTGACCGGCTTCGGCGGACTCGACCAGTACGACCGCGTGTCGTTCACCGGCGGCGGGCGGCGGATCAAGGCCGCCCTGTTCATCGGAGGCGCGAACCACGGCCACTTCAACACCCGGTGGGGAAGCCATGACGTGGGCAACGGGTTCCCCAAGCTCTTCCTCGACACGGACGCACTGATCCCGGCGGCGGACCAGCGGCGCATCGCCCAGGTGTACGCGACGTCGTTCCTGCGCACGTCCCTGATGAGCGACGACACGTACGCCGACCTGCTCCGGGATCCCCGCGCCGCAGCCGGCTGGCTTCCCGGCGGGACGTACGTCAACCAGTTCGCCGATTCCGAGACGGACCTGGTCCCCGCCCCGGCGCCCGGCGAGAACACGGCGCCGTCGTGGGAACTGAGTGCCGGCGAACCGAGCCGCACCGTGGATCTGGACCCCGGCACCGACACCACACCGGCGACGGCGCTGGTGTTCGACGCCGTCGTCAGGGCCTCGGACGAGGCTGCCGCGGCTGAGCTGACGGTGCGGCTGACGGACGCCGCCGGCCGCACGGCCGTGCTCCCCGCCGATCAGGTCGTCGAGCTGACCGGCACGGTCGAGGCGCAGTACCTGAAGAGCCGATGGATGCACAGCAACCCCGTCGACAGGGCGGTGCCCCAGACATACCGCGTGCCGCTTGCGAGCTTCAGCACCGAGCCGGAATTCGACGCCACGGACGTCCGGGCTGTCACGTTCACGGCCGAGAACGCCGCGGGCCCGGTGCTGATCGACGACATCGGGCTCGCCCGGGGGTGACGGCACCGGGCGCAACCTCGGCCGCGGGTTGCGCCCGGGAACGGCGAGAGGGCTGAACCCACACGTGAGTTCAGCCCTCTTCGAGTGCCTCGATGCATCGCATCGGGTGGCAGGTGCAGGATTCGAACCTGCGTAGGCTGTGCCGGCTGATTTACAGTCAGCTCCCTTTGGCCGCTCGGGCAACCTGCCGCGGTTCCGAGCCTACGACCCGGACCGGTGAGAGGATACATGAGCGCGGCCGGCGTCGGACAATCGGCGCGACGACCACGAGTCGTCCGGCATCGCGGTGCGCGTCAGGGCAGACCCGAAGGGAGCGATCGTGGCAAGCGAGTCCTCGTTCGACGTGGTGAGCAAGGTCGACCGGCAGGAGGTGGACAACGCCCTGAACCAGACGGTCAAGGAGATCTCCCAGCGTTTCGATTTCCGGGGCACCGGCGCTTCCATCCGCTGGCTCGGCGAGCTGGCCATCGAGATGGAGGCCTCCGCCGAGGACCGCGTCAACGCCGTCCTGGATGTCTTCAAGGACAAGCTGATCAAGCGCAAGGTCTCGTTGAAGGCGCTGGACGCCGGCGACCCACGCAGCTCCGGCACCGTCTACAAGATCACCGCCACGCTGCAGGACGGCCTCGACCAGGACCAGGTGAAGAAGATCACCAAGGCGATCCGCGACGACGCGCCGAAGGGTGTGCGCACCCAGGTGCAGGGCGACGAGGTGCGCGTGTCGTCGAAGAAGAAGGACGACCTCCAGGCGGTCATGTCGATGCTGCGCGAGCAGGACTTCGACTTCGCGGTGCAGTTCGTGAACTACCGCTGAACGGCTGGGCGTCAGCGGCGGTAGCCGGCTCGCTGCTCCAGCCGGGCGACCCGCTCAGACATGGGCGGGTGGGTCGCGAAGAGACGGGCGATGCCGGTCTGCTGCAGCGGGCTGGCGATCATGAGGTGGCTGGTGGCCACGATGTCGCGTTCGGGCGGCAGGACCAGGGTGCGAGTGCTGGTGTCCAGCTTGCGCAGCGCACCGGCCAGGCCCAGGGGGTCGCCGGTGATGCGGGCGGCTTCGGCGTCGGCGTCGTATTCGCGGCCGGGGCTGACGGTGAGCCGGACGATGGCCGCGGCCACCGGCCCGAGCACGACGAGGAGTGCCCGCCCCACCGGGCCGAGCCGGGCGTCCGCGCCACCGAACAGGCGCAGCCCGGCCGCGACCATGACCACGCTGGCGGCCGCTCCGGCCAGAGTGGAGACGACGGTGTCGCGGCGGCGGATGTGGGCCAGTTCGTGCCCGATGACACCGCGCAGCTCCCGCTCGTCCAGTAGTGCGAGGATCCCCTCGGTGCAGCAGACGGCGGCGTGCGCGGGGCCGCGGCCGGTGGCGAACGCGTTGACGGCGCGGGTGGGGCTGACGTAGATCCGCGGCATGGGCACCCTGGCCGGCGCGGTCAGTTCACGCACGATGCGGTAGAGCGTGGGCTGTTCGGCCTCGCTGACCGGGTAGGCGCGCATGGCCCGCAGCGCGATGGCGTCGGCCCGCAGGTAGACATAGCCGTCGAATGCCAGGACGGCGACGGCCGCGACGGCGAGCCCGGCCGGGCCGAACCACGACCCGACCAGGAGCCCCACAGCCGACAACGCCACCAGCAGCGCAGCAGCCTTCACACGATTGAGATGCACGTCCACCTCTCGGGCGTCCGCCGCGCCCACAACGGCAGCCCTCTTGGTCACCACGGTGAACGCACCGCGGACCGGCGAGGTTCCGCCCGGGCCGCCGGACCCGTGGTGGAGAGCCCCACCGCTCGCCGGCGACGAGAGATCTCTCACGCTTCGGACGGCGAGACGGGACTTCGCGAAAGTCGCCGTAGCATGGATGGTCGGGATCGACGAGGAGACACACCCGTCGCGGGGAATCAAAGGAGGCGTCGACACACGGTGACGGTGAAGCACGTACGCGAACTCGACCGTGTGGTGATCCGTTTCGCTGGTGACTCCGGTGACGGTATGCAGCTGACCGGCGACAGGTTCACCGCCGAGACCGCCTCGTTCGGCAACGATCTCTCGACGTTGCCCAACTTCCCGGCCGAGATCCGGGCACCAGCGGGGACACTACCGGGCGTTTCCAGCTTCCAGCTGCATTTCGCCAACTACGACATCCTCACGCCGGGCGACGCGCCGGACGTGCTGGTGGCGATGAACCCGGCCGCCCTGAAGGCCAACCTGCCCGACGTTCCCAAGGGCGCCACCATCATCGTCGACACCGGCGACTTCACGGCACGCGCGCTGAAGAAGGTCGGCTGGGACTCCAACCCTCTCGACGACAACACCCTCAGCGCCTACAAGGTGCACGCGCTCGACCTGTCCGGCATCACCATGGAGGCGCTGGCGCCGTTCGAGCTGTCCCGCAAGGACGCTTCCCGGTCGAAGAACATGTTCGCCCTGGGGCTGCTGTCCTGGATGTACGGACGCTCCATCGACGGCACCGTGCGGTTCCTGCAGGAGAAGTTCGCCAGCCGCGAGACCATCCGCGACGCGAACATCGCCGCGCTCAAGGCCGGCTGGAACTACGGCGAGACCACAGAGGAGTTCGCCGTCTCCTACGAGGTGAAGCCGGCCGCCATGCCGGCGGGCACCTACCGCAACATCACCGGCAACTTGGCGCTCGCGTACGGGCTGATCGCCGCGGGCCGGCAGTCCGGCCTGCCGGTGTTCCTGGGCTCCTACCCGATCACGCCCGCCTCGGACATCCTGCACGAGCTGTCCAAGCACAAGCGTTTCGGCGTGCGCACGTTCCAGGCCGAGGACGAGGTCGCAGCCATCGGTGCCGCGCTCGGCGCGTCGTTCGGCGGCGCCCTGGGTGTGACCACCACCTCCGGTCCCGGTGTCGCGCTGAAGGGCGAGACAGTGGGCCTGGCGGTGTCACTGGAGCTGCCGCTGATCATCGTCGACGTGCAGCGGGGCGGCCCGTCGACCGGCCTGCCCACCAAGACCGAGCAGGCCGATCTGCTGCAGGTGCTGTACGGGCGCAACGGTGAGTCGCCGGTTCCGGTCGTCGCCGCGTCCTCCCCCGTGGACTGCTTCGACGCGGCCATCGAGGCCGCCCGTATCGCCGTCACCTACCGGACCCCGGTGTTCCTGCTGTCCGACGGTTATCTCGCCAACGGGTCGGAGCCGTGGTCCGTCCCGGACGTCGACACGCTGCCGACCATCGACCCGGACTTCGCGCACGAGCTCAACTACGACGGCGAGGGCGAGCGTGCCTTCTGGCCGTACCTGCGCGACCCCGAGACGCTGGCCAGGCCGTGGGCCGTCCCGGGCACGCCAGGGCTGGAGCACCGCATCGGCGGCATCGAGAAGCTCGACGGCCCGGGCACCATCTCGTATGACCCCAACAACCACGACCGCATGGTGCGGCTGCGCCAGGCGAAGATCGATGGCATCGCCGGCGTCCCCGACCTCGAGGTCGGGGACCCCAGCGGCGAGGCCAGGATGCTCGTGCTGGGCTGGGGGTCCACCTACGGCCCCATCGGGGCGGCGGTACGACGCGCCCGCAAGGCCGGCAACAACGTCGCCCAGGCGCACCTGCGTCACCTGAACCCCATGCCCGCCAACACCGGCGACGTCCTGCGGTCCTACGACCGCGTCCTCGTGCCGGAGATGAACCTCGGCCAGCTGGCCCTGCTGCTGCGCGGCAAGTACCTCGTCGACGTCGTCGGGTACAACCGCGTACGCGGGCTGCCGTTCAAGGCCGAGGAACTGGCCGAAGTGATCGTTGAGGAGGTGGGGTCGCTGTGAGCGCGCCCGTCGAACTGGGACTGCCCGGCCTGGCCGGGGTACCCACCGCCGATGCACCGCAGACGAAGAAGGACTTCACCAGCGACCAGGAGGTCCGCTGGTGCCCCGGCTGCGGCGACTACGCCGTGCTGGCGGCCGTGCAGGGCTTCCTGCCCGACCTCGGGCTGGCCCGCGAGAACATCGTGTTCGTCTCCGGCATCGGCTGCTCCTCGCGCTTCCCGTACTACATGAACACCTACGGGATGCACTCGATCCACGGCCGGGCGCCGACCATCGCCACCGGCTTGGCCGCGGCCCGCCCCGACCTGTCCGTGTGGGTCATCACCGGTGACGGCGATGCGCTGTCCATCGGCGGCAACCACCTGATCCACGCGCTGCGCCGCAACGTCAACCTGACGATCCTGCTGTTCAACAACCGCATTTACGGGTTGACGAAGGGCCAGTACTCCCCCACCAGCGAGCAGGGCAAGGTCACCAAGTCCACCCCGATGGGGTCGCTGGAGGCACCGTTCAACCCGGTCTCGCTGGCGCTGGGCGCCGAGGCCACGTTCGTGGCGCGCACCATCGACTCCGACCGCAAGCATCTGACGTCGGTGCTGAGCGCGGCCGCCGCGCACCGCGGCACGTCGCTGGTGGAGATCTACCAGAACTGCAACATCTTCAACGACGGCGCGTTCGAGATCCTCAAGAACCGCGACAGCCGCGACGAGGTACTGATCCGCCTGGAGCACGGCGAGCCGGTCCGGTTCGGCGCCGAGGGCCAGCACGGCGTGCGGCGCAATCCGGCCACCGGCGCGCTGGAGGTGTGCGGCGGCGACGACCCGGGCCTCGTCGTCCACGACGCGACGGCCGACGACCCGACGCAGGCGTTCGCGCTGTCCCGGCTGGCTGACCCCGGCACACTGGCGCGCAGCCCCATCGGCATCTTCCGCCAGGTGCAGCGGCCGGCGTACGGCGACCTCATGAACCAGCAGCTCGACGAGGCCGTCACCGCTCAGGGTGAGGGCGACCTGCAGGCGCTGCTGCGCGGCAAGGACACCTGGACGGTCAGCTGACCCATCCGCATCCGGACGGCCGGCGACGCGATGGCGTCGCCGGCCGTCGGTGGTGTTGGGACGGTCTCGCCATCTCGCGTCATGAGCGAAATATCGGTTGGATGCTGGGGCGGTCGTAGCATGCTCGGGTGAACCCATCCCGGTCCGGCGTCGCGTACGGCTTCGGTGCCTACGCCATCTGGGGGCTCTTCCCGCTCTACATCAAGCTGCTCGACCACGTCGGCGCGGCCCAGATCCTGGCCCACCGGATCGTCTGGTCACTGTTCATCGTGCTCGCGCTGCTCCTGATCGGCCGCAACCTCCGCCGCCTGCGCACCCTCGGCCGCCGCGCTTACGGGCTACTCGCCCTGGCGGCCGCGCTCATCTGCGTCAACTGGGGCGTGTACATCTGGGCGGTCAACAGCGACCAGATCGTCGAGACCTCCCTCGGATACTTCATCAACCCGCTGGTGACGGTGCTGCTCGGGGTCCTCGTGTTCGGCGAACGGCTGCGCCGTCTGCAGTGGCTGGCGATGGGCCTGGCCGCCGTCGCCGTCGTCATCCTGACCGTCGACTACGGGCGGCTGCCGTGGATCGCGCTGGCGCTGGCGTTCTCGTTCGCCACGTACGGTCTGGTGAAGAAGAAGGCCGACGTCGACGCCGTCGCGAGCCTCGGCGTCGAGACCGCCGTGCTGTTCCTGCCGGCGCTGGCCTACCTGCTCGTCCTCCAGGCCGACGGATCGGCGGCGTTCGTCGACGCCGGCTGGGGCGACAGCCTGCTGCTGATCGGCTGTGGGATCGTGACGGCCACGCCGTTGCTGCTGTTCGGCGCGGCCGCGGTGCGGATCCCGCTGACGACGCTCGGCACCCTGCAGTACCTCACGCCCACCCTGCAGTTCCTGCTCGGCGTCCTCGTCTACGGCGAGACGGTACCGCCGGTGCGCTGGGTCGGTTTCGCACTGATCTGGCTGGCTCTGGCCATACTCACCGTGGAAGCCCTGCACCGGCGCAACTCCCGGCTGCGAGAGGCCCGGATGGAGGCCGCGGCCGCCGCGCGGGTGGCCTCAGGGAGCTAGGGCCGGCGCCGCGACCGGCTCTGCGTCGATGATGGCCGACAGGAGATCCTTCGACGTCGTGAGCTCGTCGATGCACCGGCGCCATCGCGGCCTGGATGACCGCCTTCACCGCCGGCGAGGCGATCGGTCCGCTCGTCGGCGGGCTGGTGCTCGAGTTCCTATGGTGGGGAGCCGTCTTCCTGATCGGCGTCCCGGTCATGGCGGCGCTCCTGCTCGTCGGCCGGGCGCTACTTCCCGAGAGTTCGGCGCGCCTCCCCGGACGGCTGGATCTCCTGAGCGCTGCCCTGCTGACGGCGACCGCACTGCTACTGGTGTACGGGGTGAAGACCGCGGCTGCTGGCGTCGGTGCCGGGCCCCTCGCCTGGTGCGCCGCCGGCGTGGTGGCCGGCGCCGCGGTTGCCCGGCGCCAGCGGGGCACTGCGGATCCGCTGATCGACCTGCGACTCTTCCGGCTGCCCGCGTTCAGCAGTGCACTGGGCGTACAGCTGCTGGCGGTGGCCGCGACGGCCGGGTGTCCGTTCCTGGTGATCCAGCACCTCCAGTCGGTCGCCGGGCTGTCGCCCCTGGCGGCCGGCCTCGCGACCGTCCCGTCCGTCGTCCTCGGGATCGCCGGGGCGCTACTTGCGCCGCGGCTGGCGCGGCGGTTCGGCGCTGCCCGCGTCATCGCCGGCGGCCTGTTGATCGCCGCCGCGGGCGCGGCCTCGCTGGCCGTCGCCGCGCCATGGGGAGCACTCGCCTGGACCTTGGCGAGCTTCACCGCGCTCTATGTGGGCGTCACTCCTACCCTGGCTCTCACCACGGAGCTGATTGTGTCCGCCGCCCCGCCGGAGCGGGCCGGCACCGCCTCCAGTGTCGCCGAGAGCGGTGCGGAGTCCGGCCTCGCCGGTGGCATCGCCGTCATAGGGACCGTCGCCATGGCTGCCTACCGCAGCCGGTTGGAGGCCGGCGCACCAGAGGGGCTGCCCCGGCGCGTTCGACGCGGCCGCCGAGACCGTCGGGGGTGGCGTCGAGGTGGCGCACGATACGCCAGGCGAGACCGGAACGCTCCTGCTCGACGCGGTCGAGCACGCGTTCACCAGTGCCTTGCAACTCGCCGCGGCGGTGGGCGCCGGCCTTCTGCTGGTGGCCTGCGCCGTAGCCGCCGTGGTGCTGCCGACGCGCCGCACGTCGTCAAGCTGACGACACGGGCGTGTCGGGCCCGGCGTCGGGTGCGACGAACGTGCCCTTCCCGTGGACGGTGAGGATGCGTCCCTGGGCGCGCAGCTCCACCATGGCGCGCCGCACGGTCAGGTAGGCGACGCCGTACTCGCCGGCCAGCTCGCGCTCCGGCGGCAGCCGCGCACCGGGCTGCAGCTCGCCGGCGTCGATGCGGGCGATGATGTGATCGGCGACGGCGACGTACAGCAGCTGGTGCCCCGCTGGCTTGAACTCGGGAACGTCGCTCATGGACACAACATAGGAGCTCTACTGACCTGCACAAAGACACTGAGCTATGCAAAGCAATGCAGTGCCACTTAAAGTATGCGGATGCACGAGGATCACCTCACGGGCTGGCTGGTGTGGAGCCGGCCGCCGGGACAGCTCCTGGACGAGATCGTCGTCACCAACAGCGATGGGAGGACCATGGCGAACCGGCCGCTTCCCTACGGCACCACCGGCACCCGCAGCTGGGACATCATTCTGCGGCAGCTCGGCTTCCAGCGGCTCGGCGCCTGGATGCCCGCGACCGGCGGCTACACCTGCCGCGTCGAGCACCGCCCGCTGCACGACCTCGCCGCCTGAGCTGCGCGCCGGTCTCAGCTGGGCCAAGACTCCATCCCGCGGCCCGGAAATGATCACGTCCGGCATGGGCGTGTTCGCTTCACCAGGAATCCTTGCCTGCCGAGGAAGGAGAACGCCTGGTGTGATTCGGCCAACCTGCCGCACCCAGCCCACGCGGGACACCACGGAGGCACTGGCGCTGAGAGCCACCGGCCAGCTGGACCTCGATAGCGCGCCACGGCCTCGATACCGCGATCCGCGGAGCGGGACGGGATCAGCCCGATAGGCACGGCAGCGGCTATCGACGTCGCTGCGCGCAAATCGAGGTCGGCGCCCGAGCGGATCCGAGCGGCGCGGTGCCTGCCGCCGGACAGCGGGGCGCCGATCAGGCTGGCTGCACCTCCGGGCGTTCTCCCGCCGCGGCAGGCGTGCATGCGTGGGAAGCGGGACGACCCATGCCGAACGTGATCATTTCCGGCTCTTCCGGCGCATCCGTGGGTGCCACCGGCCTGGCTCGCTGCACGTGCAGCGACCGTAACGTCGTCGTCCCCGGGTGGCGGCTGAGGCAGATGGCCGCGCCCGCCCGCCTACTGCGCACCCTTTCGGGTCACGTCACTCGCCACGCGGTCGGACTCTGGCGTTGTCGCTGTCCGGTACGGCCCCGAGGCGAGTGACGTGACCCGCAGGCCCGCTATGTGACCCTCCGGCGACGACTCACGGGGCGGGGGCGGATGATCGGCCGGGACCGGGCGACCGGGTGGCCGCGGACTCCTGCACGCGCCTTACCGCCGCGGCAGGCATGCATGCGTGGGGAGGCGGGAAGACCCATGCCGAACGTGATCATTTCCCGCCGCAGGGGAAGGGAAGCAAGCGGGACGACGGCAGCGGGTCACGGAGGGTCAGGACATGCGGGTGACGACGCTGTCGCACAGGGCGTGCAGGGCCTCGCGGGCCGGGACGGCCGGCAGGGACTCCAGCGCGGCGCGGGCGTCGTCGGCCCAACGGCGGACGTCGGCCTCCGCCTCGGCCATGGCCGGGTGTTCCCGCAACAGCCGCAGCGCTTCGGCGTGGTCGGCGTCGTCCACCACCGGGCCGGAGATGAGCGACAGCAGCCGCTCGTCGCCGGGGCGGCCCGACCGGCGGGCGTACAGCACCGGCAGGGTGGCCACGCCCTCGCGCAGGTCGGTGCCGGGCGTCTTGCCCGACAGCCGCTCCGACCCGACGATGTCGAGCAGGTCGTCGGCGAGCTGGAAGGCCATGCCGATGCGCTCGCCGAACTGCCCCAGGACCTCGACCTGGGACGGGTCGACCCCGGCGTGCAGCGCGCCCAGCCGGGTGGACGCCGCGATCAGCGACGCCGTCTTGTCCGACAGCACGGACAGGTAGTGCGCCACCGGGTCTTCGCCCTCGCGCGGGCCCAGGGTCTCGTGCAACTGACCGTGCACCAGGCGCTGGAACGTGCGCGCCTGGATGCGCACCGACTCCGGACCGAGGTCGGCCAGCAGGTCCGAGGCACAGGCGAACAGGAAGTCGCCGGTCAGGATGGCGACGGTGTTGTCCCAGCGCGCGTTCGCGCTGGGGGCACCGCGGCGCAGCTGCGCATCGTCCATGACGTCGTCGTGGTACAGGGTGCCGACGTGGGTGAGCTCGACGACGACGGCCGCCGGTACCACCTTGGGTGCGTCGATGTCCCCGAACCCGGCGGCCAGCAAGGTGATGAGCGGCCGGAACCGCTTGCCGCCGGCCTGGGTGAGGTGCCGAGAGCTCTCGCTGAGCACGGCGTCGTCGGACTTCACCGCCGCCAGCAGGCGGGCCTCGACGTCGTCGAGGCTCGCGCTGATGGACGCCTCCAGCTCGGCGTCCATGGACGGAATGCCCAGACCGATGCTCAACCCAGCCCTCCCCTCGGTACCGGACCCGTCAGCCCGGCAAGAGAATCACTTTAACGAACGAAGATGGACGCCTGCTGCGCAAGGTCCAGCAGCGGCCCCGGCACGATGCCCAACAGCAACGTCGCCGCCGCGCCCAGCGTGATCCCGACCGTGGTCCACAGGCTCGGCACCGCCACGCTCGGGCCATCCGGCACCGGATCGGAGAAGAACATCAGCACGATGACCCGGACGTAGAAGAACGCCGCCACCGCACTGGCGATCACACCGACGATGACCAGTGGCGCCGCGCCACCGTCGAGCGCCGCGGTGAACACCGACAGCTTGCCGACGAATCCGCTGGTGAGCGGAATACCCGCGAACGCCAGCAGGAACAGCGCGAAGGTCGCGGCCAGCACCGGCGACCGCTTGCCCAGTCCGGCCCACTTGGCCAGGTGGGTGGCCTCGCCGCCGGCGTCGCGCACCAGCGTGACGACGGCGAACGCGCCCAGTGTGGCGATGCCGTAGGTGGCCAGGTAGAACAGGATCGCAGCGGTGCCGCTGGAGTCGGCGGCCACCAGTGCGGTCAGCACGAAACCGGCGTGCGCGATGGACGAGTACGCCAGCATCCGCTTGATGTCGGTCTGCGTCAGCGCGACGACGGCGCCCACCAGCATGGTGGCGATGGCGACCGCCCACAGCATCGGCTGCCAGTCCGTTCGCAGCCCACCGAAGGCGACGTAGAACAATCGGATCATGGCACCGAACGCGGCGAGCTTCGTGCAGGCGGCCATGAACCCGGTGATCGGGGTCGGCGCGCCCTGGTACACGTCCGGCGTCCACGAGTGGAACGGCACCGCACCGACCTTGAACAGCAGGCCGACCGCCATCAGACCGACGCCGGTGAGCAGGATGCCGTCCTGCCCGACGTTGGCGGTGAGCGCCTCGGAGATCTCGCCGAACCGCAGCGTGCCGGCGTAGCCGTACACGAACGCCATGCCGAACAGGAAGATCGCCGACGAGAACGCGCCGAGCAGGAAGTACTTGAGCGCGGCCTCCTGCGAGAGCAGCCGGCGGCGCCGGGCCATACCGCACAGCAGGTACAGCGGCAGCGACATGACCTCGAGCGCCACGAACAGCATGAGGAGGTCGTTGGCCGCGGGGAACAGCATCATCCCGCCGACCGCGAACAGTGCCAGCGGGTACACCTCGGTCTGCAGGGCGCCCTGCCGGACCAGGACTCGCTCGTCCTCACTGCCCGGCAGCGTCGACGCGGCCGGGGCGAACGCGTCGCCGCCGCCCTCGAGCCGCCGCTCGGCGAAGAAGCCGACACTGATGATGGCCAGCACCAGGATGGTGCCCTGCAGGAACAGCGCGGGGCCGTCGACGGCGACCGCCCCGACGGCGCCGATCAGTTCGGTGCCGGCGAGCAGGATGATCTGGACCAGCGCCGCCACCAGCGCCACCAGCGCCAGTCCGACCTGGACCGGGTGCCGGACCCGCCGCGGCGCGAACGCCTCGATCAGCACACCGACGACGGCGGCGCCGAAGACCGTGATGAGCGGCGCGAGCTCGACGTACTCCAGGGTCGGCGCGTTCACCGGCCAGTCCCTTCCTCGACGGGTTCAGCGACAGGTGCCAGGGGCTCCGGCTGGTCGATGTCGACCTCGACGAGCGTCGGTTCGACGGCGTCGTCGATGACGTCGACCAGCGGCTTGGGGAAGAAGCCCACCAGCAGGATGAGGGCGATCAGCGGGGCCACCACGACCGTCTCGCGGGTGCGCAGGTCGGCCATGCCTTCAACCGCGGGGCGGACGGGACCGGTCATGGTGCGCTGGTAGAGCCAGAGGATGTACAGCGCGGCCAGCACGATGCCGACGGTGGCCACCACAGCCGCCGGGCGGTAGCGCAGGAACGTCCCGGAGATGACCAGGAACTCCGACAGGAACGTCGACAACGGCGGCAGCGCCAGTCCGGACAGACCGGCGAACAGGAACACCCCGGCCAGCTTCGGCGCCGGCTTCTGCACACCGCCGTAGTCGCCGACCTGACGCGAACCGCGCCGGCTGATCATGAACCCGACGACGACGAACAGCGCGATGGTCGACAGGCCGTGGTTGACCATGTAGAGCGTCGAGCCTGCCGCGGCCTCCCCGGTCAGCGCGAAGATGCCCAGCACGATGAAGCCGAAGTGGGAGATCGACGTGTAGCCGATCAGTCGCTTCATGTCGGTCTGGCCGATGGCCAGCAACGCGCCGTAGACGATGCTGACGACCGCCAGCACAACGATGGCGGGCGCGAACTCCCGCGAGGCATCGGGGAACAGCGGCAGCACCAGCGCGATCATGCCGTACGTGCCGACCTTGTCGACCACGCCGGACAGGAACGCCGCGTTCGACGGGGTGGCCTCGGCCGCCGCGTCGGGCAGCCAGGTGTGGAACGGCCACAGCGGCGCCTTGATCGCGAAGGCGATCATGAAGCCGAGGAACAGCCAGCGCTGCGCGCCGGCGTCGATGTCGAGCGCCACCAGGTCCGGGATGAAGAACGACGCGGCACCGGCGTCGACCGACTGGACGTACAGCCCGATGACCGCGGCCAGCATGAGCAGGCCGCCGACCAGGTTGTACAGCAGGAACTTCACGGCCGCGTACCGGCGCTGCGGACCGCCGTACATGCCGATCATGAAGTACAGCGGGATCAGCATCGCCTCGAAGACGATGTAGAACAGCAGCAGGTCGCGCGAGAGGAACGCGGTGAGCGTCAGCGCCTCGACGGCCAGCAGCAGCGCGAAGAACGCCTTCGGGTCGCGCTTCTCGTCCTCGGCCTCACGCCACATCGCCAGCGCGACGATGGGCGTGGCCAGGACGGTCAGCGCGATCAGCGCGACGCTGATGCCGTTGACGTCCAACGCCCACGAGGCCCCGAACTCCGGAATCCACTCGTAGGTCTCCGCCTCGACCCCGAGGTCGACGTCGAAGAGGAAGTGGACGCTGATGAGGGCGCCCACGATCAGCGTCACCAGCGCGGCGCCCAGCGCGACCTGCTTGGCGAGCGTCCCGCGCCCGGTCGGCACCAGGGCGGTGAGCACCGCCCCGAGCGCGGGCAGCGCGATGAGCGTGGTCAACCAAGGAAAGGTCACGGCAGCCTCACCAACAGCATGGCCAGCACGACGATGGCGGCACCGCCGAGCATCGTCACGGCATAGGAACGGACGAACCCGGTCTGCCAGCGCCGAAGCCGGGCCGACAGCCCGCCCACGGCGGTGGCCGTGCCGACGACGGCACCGTCGACTCCGCGGTTCTCGATGTAGACCAGCGAACGGGTCAGGTACTGGCCCGGCCGCATGAACACCGCCTCGTTGAAGGCGTCGCCGTACAGGTCGCTGCGGGCCGCGACGGTGAGCGCATTACCCGCCGGCACGTCCTCGCGGACCGCTCGGCGCCCGTACATGACCCACGCGGCGGCGACCCCGGCCGCGACCGTGGCCAACGTGATCGTGATGAGCAGCGCCAGCGGCATCGGCAGGTCGTGGTGCTCCTCGCCGGTGACGGGTGCCAGCCAGTCGACGATGTCGGCGCCGAGATACAGCAGCCCGAACCCGCCGACGACCGACAGCGCGGCCAGGACGATCAGTGGGACGGTCATGACGCGCGGCGACTCGTGCGGCGGCTCACTGTGCTGCCAGCGCCGGCTGCCGAAGAAGGTCATCAGCATCAGACGTGTCATGTAGAACGCCGTGATGCCGGCACCGAGCAGCGTGCAGACGCCGACGATCCAGTTGTCCGCGAACGCCGCCTCGATGATCTTGTCCTTCGAGAAGTACCCGGCGAACGGCGGGATGCCGATGATGGCCAGGTAGCCCATCGCGAAGGTCACGAACGTCACCGGCATCATGATCCGCAGCCCGCCGTAGCGGCGCATGTTGACCTCGTCGTGCATGCCGTGCATCACCGAGCCGGCTCCGAGGAACATGTTCGCCTTGAAGAAGCCGTGCGTGAGCAGGTGGAAGATGGCGAACGCGTAGCCGGCCGGGCCGAGCCCCGCCGCCAGCGTCATGTAGCCGATCTGGCTCATGGTGGAGCCGGCCAGCGCCTTCTTGATGTCGTCCTTGGCGCAACCGATGATCGCACCCATGAGCAGCGTGATGGCACCGATGACGACGACGGCCGTGCGTGCGTCCGGAGCGAGGTCGTAGATGGCCGCGGAGCGCACGATCAGGTAGACGCCGGCGGTCACCATGGTGGCGGCGTGGATGAGCGCCGACACCGGAGTCGGGCCCTCCATGGCGTCCAGCAGCCAGGACTGCAGCGGGAACTGCGCGGACTTGCCGCAGGCGCCCAGCAGCAGGAAGAGGCCGATGGCGGTGAGCCAACCGGTCGACGCGCCGTCGGCGGAGGCGAAGACCACCTCGAAGGCCGACGACCCGAAGACCGCGATCATCGACGCGATGGCCAGCACCATGCCCATGTCGCCGACCCGGTTGACGACGAACGCCTTCTTCGCCGCGACCGCCGCCGACGGCTTGTGCTGCCAGAAGCCGATCAGCAAGTACGACGCGAGGCCGACGCCCTCCCAGCCGATGAACAGAATCAGGTAGTCCCCGGCCAGCACCAGCAGCAGCATGGCGGCCACGAACAGGTTCAGGTAGCCGAAGAACCGGCGCCGCCGCTCGTCGTGCTCCATGTAGCCGATCGAGTAGACGTGGATGAGCGAGCCCACGCCGGTGATCAGCAGCACGAACGAGATGGACAGCTGGTCGAGCAGGAGGCTCACGTCGACCTGGTAGCCGCCGGCATTGAAGTACTCCCACAGCTGGACGGTGAACGCCCGCTCGGTCGCACCCTCGCCGAGCATGGCGACGAACAGCACGACGCCGATGACGAACGACGCGGCGGAGGCCGCGGTGCCGATGAGGTGGCCGGCGCGGTCGGTGCGACGTCCGCCGAGCAGCAGTACCGCGGCACCCACCAGGGGGAAGGCGATGAGCAGCCAGGTCAGGGAGAAGACACCGGAGGCCTCGACGGCCGTCTGGCCACCGCCGTGTCCGGCCTCCGCGGCGAGCGTGGTCGCCAGCGTGCTGAATGTGGAAGTCACGTATCCCTCACTCGCCCCGTCACAGCTTCAGCAGGCTGGCGTCGTCGACCGACGCGGACCTGCGAGTCCGGAAGATCGTCACGATGATCGCCAGTCCGACGACCACCTCCGCCGCGGCCACGACCATGACGAAGAACGCCACCATCTGGCCGTCGAGGTTGCCGTGCATGCGGGCGAAGGTGACGAACGCGAGGTTCGCGGCGTTCAGCATCAGCTCCACGCTCATGAACGCCACCAGCGCGTTGCGCCGGGTCAACACGCCGGCCGCGCCGATCGAGAACAGGATGACCGACAGCACCAGGTAGGGCGTCGGGCTCATGCGCGCTCACCTCCGGTGGTGTCGTCGCCGTTGCCGACGCCTCCGCCGCTCGGGTCGCCGGCCGGTTCCTCGGTCTCACCCTCGGCCGCGACCTCGATGTCCGTGGGTGTCGGCCGGTGCCGGAACTCCTCGGTGGAGCGGGCGACGCCGCGTGCCACCAGGACCCGGTTGATCGACGCCTCGCTGGGAGTGCCGTCGGGCAGCAGGGCCGGGGTGTCGACCGCGTTGTGCCGCGCGTAGACGCCCGGCACCGGCAGCCCGGCCGCGTCCTCGGGCCGGCCCTCCCGGAACCGCCTGGTGGCCAGCTCGCGCTGGGTCGGGCGGTTGAAGATGCGCTCGCGGTGGGTCAGCGTCATGGCGCCGACGGCGGCGGTGATGAGCAGCGCCGCGACCACCTCGAAGGCCCACACGTAGGTGCCGAAGATCAGGTCGGCGATACCGGGGACGTTGCCGTCCGGGGTGGCCTGCGCCATCCCGGCCGGCTCCTCGGGCAGGCTGGCCCGGCCGGTGACGGCGGTCAGCAGCACCACCACACCGAGGACCACCAATACCGCCGCGGCGCGCTGGCCGCGGATCGTCTCGACCCGCGAGTCGGAGGAGTCGATGCCGACCAGCATGATCACGAAGAGGAACAGCATCATGATCGCGCCGGTGTACACGACGATCTGCACGACGCCGAGGAACGGCGCCTCCTGGGCGATGTAGAACACCGCCAGGGTGACCATCGTGACGGCGAGCGACAGCGCACCGTGGACGGCCTTGCGCGCGAACACCAGGCCGAGTGCGCCGAGGACGGCGAACGGCGCCAGGACCCAGAACAGGATCTCCTCGCCCATCACGCCCCCTCAGCGGACGGGCGGCCGATGCCGGCACCGAGGTAGTAGTCGCGCTCGTCGTCACCCAGCCGCATCGGATGGGGCGGCTCCTCCATGCCGGGGAGCAGCGGAGCCAGCAGATCCTTCTTCTCGTAGATCAGGCTCTCGCGGGTGTGGTCGGCGAGCTCGTACTCGTTGGTCATGGTCAACGCCCGGGTGGGGCACGCCTCGATGCACAGCCCGCACAGGATGCAGCGCAGGTAGTTGATCTGGTACACGCGGCCGTACCGCTCGCCGGGCGAGAACCGGCCTCCGCCGCCGGGCTCGTCGGAGTTCGAGGCGCCCTCGACGTAGATGGCGTCGGCGGGGCAGGCCCAGGCGCACAGCTCGCAGCCGACGCACTTCTCCAGCCCGTCGGGGTGCCGGTTCAGCTGGTGGCGGCCGTGGAAGCGCGGCGCCACCGGGTGCGGCTGCTCCGGGTACTGCTCGGTGATGGGCTTGCGGAACACGTTGCGGAACGTGACTCCGAAGCCCGCGACCGGGTCGAGGAACTTAGGCACGACTGCTCTCCTCGTCGGGACTGTCGTCGCTGGTCCGGGACGCGGCGGTAGCCGCGGGGACGCGCGTGTGGGTGAACGTCTGGCCCGGCATCGGCGGAACCGGGTGCGGCCCGGACGCGTAGGCGTCGAACTCCGGCTCTGCGGCCGCCTCCGCGGGCTCCTCAGGTTCCTTCTTCTCCGGGATGAGCAGGCTGACCACCAGCATCACCGCGATGGCGATGCCGCCGTAGAGGAAGATCTCGGTGCGCTCGACGCCCTCGTTGAACGCCAGCCGCATGGCGGCCACCAGCACGATCCACACCAGCGACGCCGGCAGCAGCCACTTCCAGCAGAAGTGCATGAACTGGTCGTAGCGCAGCCGCGGCAACGTACCACGCAGCCAGATGAAGAGGAACATCAGCAGGATGATCTTCCCGAGGAACCACAGCAGCGGCCACCAGCCGGTGTTGAACATGCCGTCGTTGATGGCCGAGATGGGCCACGGAGCCATCCAGCCGCCCAGGAACAGGGTCGTGGCGATGGCCGAGACGTTCACCATGTTCATGTACTCGGCCTGGAAGAACATCGCGTACTTGAACGACGAGTACTCGGTTCCCCAGCCGGCCACCAGCTCACCCTCGGCCTCGGGCAGGTCGAACGGCGCCCGGTTGGTCTCGCCCACCATCGAGATCAGGTAGATGATGAACGACGGCAGCAGGATGATGCCGTACCACATCCGTTCCTGCTCCGCCACGATGCCCGACGTGGACATGGTGCCGGCGAACAGGAAGACACCGACGAACGACAGCCCCATGACCAGCTCGTACGAGATGACCTGGGCGGTCGAGCGCAGGCCTCCGAGCAGCGGGTAGGTCGAGCCGCTGGACCAGCCGGCCAGCATCAGGCCGTACACGCCCACCGAGGCGATGGCGAGGGTGAACAGCACCGCCACCGGCAGGTCGGTCAACTGCAGTCGGGTGGTCTCACCGAAGATCGACACCTCCGGGCCCATCGGGATGACCGCCAGGACGAGGAACGCCGGGATCAGCGCCACGATCGGCGCGAGCACGTAGACGACCTTGTCGGCCGCCTTCGGGATGATGTCCTCCTTGAACATCAGCTTCGTGCCGTCGGCGAGGCTCTGCAGCCAGCCCATCGGCCCGGTACGGTTCGGGCCGACCCGGTGCTGCATCCGGGCCACGACCTTGCGCTCGAAGACGATGTTGAACAGCGTAAGCAGGAGCAGCAGCACGAAGATCGCCACACACTTGATGGCGATGATCCACCACGGATCGCCGCCGAAGCCGGCAATCTGGTCGTAGTTCTCCGCGGCAATCGAGATCATGAGTGAGCGCCTCCGCCTGCGAGCGTGACCACGGCGCCGGCGTCGACGCCGAGCGAGGTGTGCACCGTCGAACCGGGTGAGTTCTCCGGCACCCAGACGACACGGTCGGGCATCTCGGTGACCCGCACCGGCAGCGAGATGGAGCCGGCACGGGTGCGCACGGTGAGCCATTCGCCGTCGGCGACACCCACCTCGGCGGCGGTGCCGCCGGAGACGCGGGCCTCCGGACGGTGTGCCGTCTCGGCCAGGTGCGGCTCGCCGTCCTGTCCCCGGCCGTTGTCGAGCATGAGCTTCCAGGTGGCCAGGACCGCCTCGCGCTCACCAGGCCGCGGCGGCCCGGCGGGCGGGGTGTCCGTGGGCTCGGTACGGGTGCCGTCCCAGAAACCCAGCTCGGCGATCTCGGCCCGGACGGCGTCGACGTCGCGCAGTCCGAGGCGGATGTCCAGTTTACCGGCGACGGCGTCGAGGACGGCCGCGTCGGGCAGGGACGCCGTCTCGTCCAGGACCACCGGGAACGGCCGGGCCCGGCCCTCCCAGTTGACGAACGTGCCTGCCTTCTCGACCGGAGGAGCCACCGGCAGCACGATGTCGGCCAGCTGCGTGACCTCGCTGTGGCGGACCTCGAGGCTGACGACGAAGCCGGCGGCCTCCAGTGCGCGGCGAGCCGCGGCCGGGTCCGGCAGGTCGGCCAGTTCGACACCGCCGACGACGACGGCGCCGAGCGCGCCGCTGGTGAGGGCGGCGAGGATGCTCGCGGTGTCGCGGCCGGGCAGCGAGGGCAGGCTGTCGACGGACCACGCGGCAGCGACGTCGACGCGGGCCTCGGGGTCCGACACCGGCCGGCCGCCGGGCAGCAGCGTCGGCAGCGCCCCGGCCTCCACCGCGCCGCGCTCACCGGCGCGCCGCGGTACCCAGGCCACCCGGGCACCGGTGACGGTGGCGACCCGGGCGGCCGCGGAGAGCGCGCCCGGGATGCCGGCCAGCCGGGAGCCGACCAGGATGACCGCACCCTTCTGCCGCAGCGCTTCGCCGAGGTAGGCGACCCGGTCGTCGCCGAGGGTGATGGCGTTGAGGATCTCCGGCTCGGTTCCCGGCGCGGCCGGCAGCAGCGTGCCGTTCAGCTTGCTCAGGCCGCGGGTGGCGAACGGCGCGATGGAATGAACCGCGGTGCCGTTCTTGCGGTTGGCCTTGCGCAGCCGCAGGAACAGCGCGCCGGCCTCCTCCTCGGGCTCGAGACCCACCAGCAGCACCGTCGGCGCGGCTTCGACGTCGGTGAACGTGACGCCCAAGCCGGTGCCGGCGAGCGAGCCGAGAAACCCGGCTTCCTCGCTGGAGTGCACCCGCGCGCGGAAGTCGATGTCGTTCGTGTCGAGCACCGTGCGAGCGAACTTCGAGTAGGCGTAGGCGTCCTCGAGGGTCACCCGGCCGCCGGTCAGCACGCCGACACCGGCGGCGTCGCGGGCCCGCGCCAGGCCCTCGGCGGCCAGCGTCAGTGCCTCCGGCCAGGACGCGGTGACCAGCTCGCCGGACTCCTCGTCCCGCACCAGCGGGTGGGTGATGCGGTCGTCGAGCGTGGACCAGCGGAACGCGAAGCGGTCCTTGTCGGTGATCCACTCCTCGTTGACCTCGGGGTCGTCACCGGCCAGTCGGCGCATGACGGTGCCGCGGCGGTAGTCGACGCGGATGGCGCTGCCGCAGGCGTCGTGCTCGGCCACCGACGGCACCGAAACCAGGTCGAACGGCCGCGACCGGAACCGGTACGCCGCGCTGGTCAACGCGCCGACCGGGCAGATCTGGATGGTGTTGCCGGAGAAGTAGCTCTCGAACGGCTCCTTCTCGTAGATGCCGACCTGCTGCAGCGCGCCGCGTTCGAGCAGTTCGATGAACGGGTCGCCGGCGATCTCCTTGGAGAAGCGGGTACAGCGGGCGCAGAGCACGCAGCGCTCGCGGTCCAGCAGCACCTGGGCGGAGATGTTGATCGGCTTCGGGTACGTGCGCTTCTTGCCCTCGTAGCGCGAGTCGCCGCGGCCGTTGCTCATGGCCTGGTTCTGCAGCGGGCACTCGCCGCCCTTGTCGCAGACCGGGCAGTCGAGTGGGTGGTTGATCAGCAGGAACTCCATGATCCCCTGCTGCGCCTTGTCGGCGACCGGCGAGGAGAACTGGGTGTTGATCACCATGCCCGGCATCACGGTGAGCGTGCACGACGCCTGCGGCTTCGGCATGCCGCGGCCGTTGCCCATGTCGGGCACCTCGACCATGCACTGCCGGCAGGCGCCGACCGGTTCCAGCAGCGGGTGGTCGCAGAACCGCGGGATCTGGATGCCGATCAGCTCGGCCGCACGGATGACCAGCGTGCCCTCGGGGACGCTGACCTCGAAGCCGTCGATGGTGACGTCCACCATCTTCGGCTGCGGCTCCACGGCATCGGTCGTGGAGTTGCTGGTCACGGTCATCTGGTGGCACTCACCTTCTGCTCCTGAGCGAACAGCGTCGAGGCGGCCGGGTCGAACGGGCAGCCCCCGTGCTCGAAGTGGGCGATGTACTCGTCACGGAAATGCTGGATGGACGAGACCACCGGGGCGACACCGCCGTCGGCCAACGCACAGAACGAGCGGCCAGCGATGTTATCGCTGAGGTCCAGCAGCTTGTCCAGGTCGGCCTCGGTGCCCTGGCCCTTCTCGAGCCGGTCGAGGATCTGGACCATCCACCAGAAGCCCTCACGGCAGGGCGTGCACTTGCCGCAGGACTCGTGCTTGTAGAACTCGACCCAGCGGGCGGTGGCCCGCACCACGCAGGTGGTGTCGTCGAAGATCTGCAGGGCTCGCGTGCCCAGCATGCTGCCCACGCCGGCCATGCCCTCGAAGTCCATCGGGATGTCGAGGTGCTCGGCAGTGAGCATCGGCGTGGACGAACCACCCGGTGTCCAGAACTTCAGCTCGTGGCCGGCCCGGATCCCGCCGGCCATGTCCAGCAGCTCGCGCAGCGTGATGCCCAGCGGAGCCTCGTACTGGCCCGGCCGGGTGACGTGGCCGGACAGCGAGAAGATGCCGTAGCCCGGCGACTTCTCACTGCCCATGGCGCGGAACCAGTCGGCACCGCCGGCGACGATGGACGGCACCGACGCGATGGTCTCGACGTTGTTGATGACCGTCGGCGACGCGTACAGCCCGGCGACCGCCGGGAACGGCGGCTTGAGGCGCGGCTGGCCGCGCCGGCCCTCCAGGGAGTCCAGCAGCGCCGTCTCCTCGCCGCAGATATAGGCACCCGCACCGGCGTGCACGACGATGTCGAGGTCGAACCCGGAACCCAGGATGTTCCTGCCCAGGTAGCCGGCCTCGTAGGCCTCGGCGACGGCGTTCATGACCCGGCGGAACACGTGCAGCACCTCACCGCGCACGTAGATGAACGCGTGCTTGGCACCGATGGCGAACGACGTGATGATGACGCCCTCGACCAGCACGTGCGGGTCGGCCATCATCAGCGGGATGTCCTTGCAGGTGCCCGGCTCGGACTCGTCGGCGTTCACGACCAGGTAGGTGGGCTTCGGAGAATCCTTCGGGATGAAGCTCCACTTCATGCCGGTCGGGAAGCCCGCACCGCCGCGGCCGCGCAGGCCGGAGTCCTTGACCATCTCCACGATGTCACCCGGGGTGCGCTGCAGCGCCCGGCGCAGCGGCTTGTAGCCACCGGCGTTCTCGTAGTTGCGCAGGGTGAAGGAGTCGGCCTGGTCCCAGCGGGCGGTCAGGACGGGGGTGAGGGTGACCGGGGCACGCTTCTCAGCCGAGGCTCCGGACTGGCCTGTGGTGGCTTCCGTCATTTGCCGCTGCCTCCGATCTCGCGCTGGCCGCCCTCGGGAGCGGTCCAGCCGTGCTCGTGCGCCAGCTCCAGACCCGTCAGCGACGCCGGCCCGGCGGCGACGCCGTCGGTGGCCAGGCCGTCGGGGAAGCCGGCGAGCACCCGCTCGGCCTGCTTCCACGAGCAGATGCGCGGGCCACGGGTCGACTCCACGACCTCACCGGCACGCAGCCTGTCGACCAGCTCACGCGCGGACTGCGGGGTCTGGTTGTCGACGAACTCCCAGTTGACCATCACGACCGGCGCGTAGTCGCAGGCCGCGTTGCACTCGACGCGCTCCAGTGACACCTGGCCGTCGTCGGTGGTCTCGTCGTGCCCGACGCCGAGGTGCTCGGACACCTCGTCCCAGATGGCGTCGCCGCCCATGACCGCACACAGCGTGTTGGTGCACACGCCCACGTGGTACTCGCCGACCGGGCGGCGCTTGTACATCGTGTAGAAGGTGGCGACCGCGGCGACCTCGGCTTCAGTGATGCCGAGGACCTCGGCACACAGCTCGATGCCCGCCGGCGTCACGTAGCCCTCGTACGACTGCACCAGGTGCAGCATCGGCAGCAGCGCCGAGCGGGCCTCCGGGTAGCGCGCGACGATCTCGAGCATCTCCGCCCGGGCCTTGTCGTCGAGCTTCGTCTCCACGTTGGTCATCTCTGCTGGTCGCACTCCAGTCCTCGTTCGCTGCGCGGACGGCCCTCTTTCGTCGGGCCGGCCACTGCGCTCACTCGTCCTTTCGCCGCTCATCTGTCACATCCACCCATCACCGGGTCGATGCTCGCGACGGCGACGATGACATCGGCGACCATCGACCCCTCGCACATGGCGGGCACGGCCTGCAGGTTGTTGAACGACGGGTCGCGGAAGTGCGTGCGCCACGGCCGGGTGCCTCCGTCGGACACGACGTGGGCACCGAGCTCGCCGCGCGGCGACTCGATGGGCATGTACACCTCGCCGGCCGGGACCCGGAAGCCCTCGGTGACCAGCTTGAAGTGGTGGATCAGCGCCTCCATCGACTCGCCCATGATGTGCCGGATGTGGTCGAGGGAGTTGCCCATGCCGTCGCTGCCGATGGCCAGCTGAGCCGGCCACGCGATCTTCTTGTCGCCGACCATCACCGGTCCCGGTTCCAGCCGGTCCAGGCACTGCTCGACGATCTTCAGCGACTCCTTCATCTCCTCGACCCGGATGCGGAAGCGGCCGTAGGAGTCGCAGGTGTCCCACGTGGGCACCTCGAACTCGTAGTTCTCGTAGCCGCAGTAGGGCTGCGACTTGCGCAGGTCCCACGGCAGGCCGGTGGAACGCAGCACCGGGCCGCTGATGCCCAGCGCCATGCAGCCGGCCAGGTCGAGGTACCCGTTGCCGACAGTGCGGCCCTTGAAGATCGGGTTCTCGTTGCAGAACGCCTCGTACTCGCCGATGTGGTCCCACATCCAGCGCAGGTACTCGCGCACGCTCTCGACGGCGCCCGGTGGAAGGTCCTGCGCGACGCCTCCGGGACGGATGTAGGCGGAGTTCATGCGCAGGCCGCTGATCAGCTCGAACAGGTCCAGCGTGCGCTCGCGCTCACGGAAGCCGTTGGTCATGACCGTCAGCGCGCCCATCTCCATACCACCGGTGGCGATGCACACCAGGTGCGAGGAGATGCGGTTGAGCTCCATCATCATGACCCGGATGACGTTGGCCCGCTCCGGGATGTCGTCGGTGATGCCGAGCAGCTTCTCGACACCCAGCACGTAGGCGGCCTCGTTGAAGAACGGGGACAGGTAGTCCATGCGGGTCACGAACGTGACCCCCTGGGTCCACGTCCGGTACTCCATGTTCTTCTCGATGCCGGTGTGCAGGTAGCCGATGCCGCACCGGGCCTCGGTGACGGTCTCGCCGTCGAGCTCGAGGATCAGCCGGAGCACGCCGTGCGTGGACGGGTGCTGCGGGCCCATGTTGACGACGATGCGTTCCTCGCCGGCCGCCGCGGCGCCGACGACGTCGTCCCAGTCCTGCCCGGTGACGGTGTAGACCGGGCCCTCGGTGGTCTCGCGGACCCCGGCATAAGGATCAGCAGCGTCGTCCGCAGCAGGGGTGAAGGTCACGTCCTGGAAGTTGCTCATCAGTTGTACGCCCTCCGCTCGTCCGGCGGTGCGATGGTCGCGCCCTTGTACTCGACCGGGATCCCGCCGAGCGGGTAGTCCTTGCGCTGCGGGTGACCGGGCCAGTCGTCCGGCATCTCGATACGGGTCAGCGCCGGGTGGCCGTCGAAGATGACCCCGAAGAAGTCGTACGTCTCCCGCTCGTGCCAGTTTGCCGACGGGTACGTGGAGACGACCGAGGGGATGTGCGGGTCGGCGTCGGGGCAGACCACCTCGAGGTTGACCCGCCGGTTGTGGGTGATGGAGAGCAGTTGGTAGACGACGTGCAGCTCGCGGTCGGTCTCCTCCGGGTAGTGCACCCCGTTGAGGCCGACGCACATCTCGAACCGCAGCCCGGGGTCGTCGCGGAACATCCGGGCCACCTCCGCGAGCTTCTCGCGCCGCACGAAGAACGTGAGCTGGCCGCGGTCGGCCACGACCTTCTCGAACGCCTCGTCGTCGCTGCTGTCCACCGCGGCCAGGGCCGCGCTGACGTCGTCGCCGATCTGCTCGAGGTGGTCGGCCCACGGCCGCGGGGTCGACTCACCGCGGATCGGGTTGGTGTCGCGGACCACCAGCCGGCCGTAGCCGGAGGTGTCGCCGGAACCGCCGTAGGCGCCGAACATGCCGCGCCGGGACGGGTGTTCCGGGGGCAGCACCGGGCCTTCCGGCTCAGCGGGCAGCGCCTCGTCGGCCTCTGCCTCGCCGCCCTCACGTTCGGCGTGGTCCTCCGTCGACTGCGTCTCCTCCCCGGCGACGGCGTCGCCGCCAGTGGTGACCTCTTCCTTGGACGGCTGGTCGGGACCGCCGCCGGGCTCGGCCGCCTCGCCCGGCTGGTCGACGGGGCTGGTCTCGGCCCGGGTCCGGGAGGCCTTCTCGACCTCCTCCGGGTTCTGGGCGCCGCCGGTCATGCCCTGAGCGTCGCCGGCGCTGTCGGCCGCGTCGTCGCGCTTCTCGCTGTCACTCACCGCAGCAGGCCCTTCATCTCGTGCGTGGCCGGAGCGGCGAGCGCCTGCTGCTCGGCCTCGGCGTCGGCCGCGACCCGGTGCGCACCGAGCTTGGTGTGCTGGATCTGCTCGTGCAGCTTGAGGATGGCGTCGATGAGCATCTCCGGCCGCGGCGGGCAGCCGGGCAGGTAAACGTCGACGGGGACGACGTGGTCGACGCCCTGCACGATGGCGTAGTTGTTGAACATGCCGCCGGAGCTGGCGCACACGCCCATCGACAGCACCCACTTCGGGTTGGCCATCTGGTCGTAGATCTGGCGCAGCACCGGTGCCATCTTCTGGCTGACCCGGCCGGCCACGATCATCAGGTCGGCCTGCCGCGGCGAGGCACGGAACACCTCCATGCCGAACCGGGCGGAGTCGTGCCGGGGACCGCCGAACGCCATCATCTCGATGGCGCAGCAGGCCAGCCCGAACGTCGCCGGCCAGACCGAGCCCTTGCGCAGGTACCCGATCAGGTTCTCCATCGTGCTCAGCAGCACGCCGGACGGAAGCTTCTCTTCAACACCCATGATTCGCCTCTGCTAGTCCCAGTCCAGCCCGCCGCGCCGCCACTCGTAGATGAACGGCACGGTGATCAGGAAGATGAAGGTGAGCATCGTGAAGAAGCCCCAGACACCGAGGTAGTCGAACCGCACCGCCCACGGGTACAGGAAGATGATCTCGATGTCGAAGATGATGAAAGTCATCGCGGTCAGGTAGTACTTGACCGGGAACCGGCCGCCGCCGACGGGCTGCGGCGTGGGCTGGATGCCGCACTCGTAGGAGTCCAGCCGGGCCCGGTTGAACCGCTTCGGGCCGGCGACCACCGAGAAGGCGACCGAACCGACCGCGAAGACCGCCGCGATCGCGATCAGGCCGAGGACCGGGACGTAGGAGTTCATGCGTCACCCCTTCCTCGCGCTGCGCCGTGCTCGGTCACGCTCGCCTCCCTCGTCGTCGTGCAGGTCATCGTGCGGCTCGGCGTCATGCGGCCGGGGCCAGTCGGGTCAGGGCGTTGATGACGCGGTCGTAGGCGTCACCATCGCGGTGGTCGGTCAGGTTGGCCAGCAGCTTCAGCGTGAACTTCATCAGCCGCGGCCGGGGCAGGCCGTGGTTCCGGGCGATTCTCATGATCCGCGGATCACCGATCAATCTGACGAAGATGCGGCCGAGGGTGAAGTAGCCACCGTGTTCATGCTTCAGCGCGGCAGGATAGCTCTGCAGCGCCCGCTCCCGCCCGGCGGCATCCCGGGACAGCGCATCGGCGATGACGGTGGCAGCCAGGTTGGCGGCCTCCATCGCGTAGTCGATGCCTTCGCCGTTGAAGGGATTGACCATCCCGCCGGCGTCGCCGACCAGGAGCAGGCCCCGACTGTAGTGGGGCTGCCGGTTGAATCCCATCGGCAACGCCGCGCTGCGGATGTCACCGACCTGGTTCTCCTCGGTGAAGCCCCACTCCGGCGGCGTCTGCGCCGCCCAGCGGCGCAGCATGTCCTTGTAGTCGACGCGCCCGAACGCCTTGGAGGTGTTGGTGATGCCGAGGCCGACGTTGCTGGTGCCGTTGCCGGCGCCGAAGATCCAGCCGTAGCCGGGGAGCAGATCCCGGCCACCGTTCGGGTTGTCGGCCCACAGCTCCAGCCACGACTCCATCCAGTCGTCGTCGTGCCGCGGCGTCTTGTAGTAGGTGCGGACGGCGACGGCCATCGGCCGGTCGTCGCGCTTGTGAATGCCCATGGCGGTGGAGATCCGCGACGACGTTCCGTCCGCGGCCACCACCAGCGGCGCGCGGTACGTGACGGCCTCGCCGGCCGCGCGGCCGCGCTCGTCCAGCGGCTTCGCGACGACACCGATGATGTCGCCGGTGCGCTCGTCGAGCACCGGGCCGGTGACGTTGGTGCGCTCGTGCAGGCGGGCCCCGGCGCCGGCGGCATGCCGGGCCAGCAGTTCGTCGAAGTCGGTGCGGGTGCGCACCAGCCCGTAGTCCGGGTAGCTGGCCAGCTCCGGCCACGGCAGGTGCAGGCGCATGCCGCCGCCGATGATGCGCAGGCCCCTGTTGCGGATCCAGCCAGGCGCACTGGTGTCGATGCCCATGCGGACCAGCTGCCGAACCGCCCGGGGGGTCAGGCCGTCGCCACACACCTTGTCGCGCGGGAAGGACGCCTTCTCCAGCAACAGGACGTCGAGACCGGCGCGGGCGAGGTAGTAAGCCGTGGTGGAACCGGCCGGCCCGGCGCCGACGACGATGACGTCGGCCTCGCCGGCGGTCCGGCTCGGGGCGCCCGGTCGCACGCGACCACTGCGCTGGCTCATCGAAGGATCCTCGGTTACGTCGTGCGTCCTGTCCGATTCACGGTGCGCGGCTCGTGAATTCGTTCACGAGCGCACACTCGACCCAAGTGTAGGGGTTGTCCCCTACGGGTTTCGACCGGGGTCACCCGGCCTGACCTGCAGATTTATGCATCACTAGCGTTGCGTAATTCGACAGCTCATCTCTCGCGCGAAACGGCCTGCGCACCGGGTGCCGCTACACCCCGCCAGGTCAGAGCGCCCACCCCGTTCCCATTCGCCGGCGCGGCGTCGGCGGTACTCATCGCGGCGCCGCAGGGTGTCGCGGATGTCCACCTGATCGTCGATGTGTCACCTGATCGGTTGCGTGCCGACGATCAGGTGACGACCGCACCTGGCGGCCGCGGTATTCGTCGCCTGATCGTCGCCAGCATGTGGACACGAAACGATCAAGTGACCTCGGCACGGCAGTTCGGCGCGATCGGTCAGCTGATCGTTCCGCCCGCGGCCCGGTCAGCCGTTCCCGCGGCCTCTCAGTGCAGGTCGAGGACGGTCTCGCCGGCCAGGTCCCAGGTGAGGTAGCTGGTGTCCGCGGTGTCGTCGAGGTACACGTCGAGGATGAAACCGGCGGTCTCCACGAGCTCGCCGTCGACCACGTCGAACGTGCTCCGGTGCCGGAGCACCACGAAGTCCACGTCGGCGCCCGGCGCCTCGGCCGCGGCAGGTGAGCCCTCGATGACGCGCCACAGCGCGTCCGCGGTCAGCGCCGGCAACGGCAGGAAGACGTCCTCGTCCACTTCGGTGTCGCCCAGGGCGCGTACCGGCTCCGGTGTCATCATCCGGCCAGCGACGTAGTCGAACTCGTCGATGGCGCGGACCTCGGTGGCCGCACGCACCTGGAACTCGGCGCTGTCGTTTCGGAGGTACATCTGGTGCAGATGCGTGACACCACCCGCGGCCAGGGTGTCAATCATCTGCTGGAGATTCTCGGCGTCGAACAGCTCTACCTGCTCGGTGGCGATCGGCGGTAGGTCGGCGGGGTCCACCGGCGCCGGCGCCTCCTCCACCACCGGCTGCGCGAGGTCGTCGGCTCCGGATCCGTCGCCGGCGTTCAGGATTCCGGCCAGGACGAAGCCGGCGATCGCCATGAGACCGACCAGCCCGCCGGCGACGACCCCAGACGTGCGCTGCGGCGAGCGCCGCGCACCAGCCGGCCCGGCATGTGCACCGGGCGGCGCGGCGGGTGGCGCCGGGGCGGGCATGTCCTCGACCAGGGCGTCCAGATCGGCGATGCTCGTCGCCTTGTACACCTGCGCGGTGCGCGACTCCATGTCGGTGGCGTCGATCCGGCCCTCGGCGAACGCCTGCGAGACGGCGGTGGCGTAGCGCTCGCGGTCGGCGTCGGACGGCCGCCACTTGCGGTCCGGGCGGCTCACTCGTCGCTCCCGTCGTCGAGCAGGTGCTGGCCGGTGCCGTCCCACACCAGCATCGGGCCGGAGCCGTACGCGTCGCCCTCGACGTACGCCCGGATGACGACGATGCCGTGCACGCTGTCTCGGTCGATGATCACGTGCGAGACGCCTCGCCCGGCGAGGCCGGCCACGTCGTCGGCCTGCTCCGCGATCGACGCCACCACGGCGGGGTCGAACTCCTCGATGGTGAAGAACGAACCGAGGTCGTCGCCGGACACCTCGCCGTACGGCTCACTCTCGCCGAGTCCGCCGCCGTCGTAGGTGTACCTGTCGTACTGCGGCGCGTTCGGCGCGACCTGGGTGTAGGCATCGGCGCGGTCGGCGAAGACGGTGATGCTCTCGTAGGCTGTCGCGCCCTGCTTCTGGAGCCGGCCCATCAGCGATTCCAGCGCGCCGGGGGCGAACATGTTCACCGTCGCGTCATCGGCCGGGACCGCGGCGTCGTCCGAGGCGCTCCGCCCGCTGTCGCCACCCGCCAGCAGCACGGCGGCGCCGAGCAGACCGACAACCAGGACGACGACGCCCACGACGATCAGTGCCGCCGGCGACCGCCCGTTGCGGCCGCTCGGCGCGCCTGGAAGGTCGTCGACGACGGCGTCCAGCTCGCCCATGGACTGCGCGTAGCGGACCGTGAAGAAGCGCCGGGAGAGCTCGGCGTCGTCGATGCGGCCCTCGGCCCGGGCGGCTTCGAGCACCCGGGTGAAGCGCTCCCGGTCGGCGTCGCCGGGTCGCCGGCCCTGGTGTCCCCCCATGGCGTCGGATCGTAGCGAGCCGTCAGGGCCGCACCGCGTGGTGCAGTGCCACGACGCCGCCGCTGAGGTCGCGCCAGCGCACCTGGGACCAGCCGGCGCGGTGCATCCGGGCGGCCAGGCCGCGCTGGTCGGGCCAGTCCCGGATGGACTCGGCGAGGTAGACATAGGCGTCCGGGCTGCTCGACACCCGCCGGGCCACCGCCGGCAGCGCCCGCATCAGGTATTCGACGTAGACGGTGCGGAACGGCGCCCACGTCGGGTGGCTGAACTCGCAGACGACGACGCGGCCCCCGGGCCGGGTGACCCGCAGCATCTCGCCCAGCGCCGTCTCGGTGTCGTGGACGTTGCGCAGCCCGAACGACATGGTGACGGCGTCGAAGGCATCGTCGGCGAACGGAAGCCGGGTTGCGTCGCCGGCCACGAACGGCAGCGCCGGATGGGTGCGCTTACCGGTCCGCAGCATGCCCAGCGAGAAGTCGCACGGGACGACGTGGGCGCCACGGTCGCGGAACGGAGCGCTGGAGGTGCCCGTGCCGGCGGCGAGATCGAGCACCCGTTCGCCCGGCTTCGCGCCGATGGCACGGACCACCTCCCGGCGCCAGGCGCGGTCCTGCCCCAGCGAGAGGACGTCGTTGGTCAGGTCGTAGCGCTCGGCGACGTCGTCGAACATCGCCGCGACCTCGTGCGGCTGCTTGTCCAGGGAGGCGCGGGTCACAACCGACAACTGTAGACCGCGCGGCGACGGGTTGGCGCGTGCGGCCGTACGCTTGGTGTTCGTGACGACACTCCCCGCCGCCGCACCGATGGTCGTGCGCACCATCGAGGTCGGCGATCCCGGGCCGTTGCTGAAGCTGCTGCCTGAAGACGGCGCACCCATGGCCTGGATCCGGCGCGGCGAGGGCGTCGTCGGCTGGGGCGAGGCGGCCCGCTTCGACACCGTCGGGGCCAACCGGTTCGGTGCCGCCGACCGCTGGTGGCGGCGCATGGTCGCCACCGCGGTGGTCCGCGACGAGGTACGGCTTCCCGGCACCGGCCCGGTGGCGTTCGGCTCGTTCGCCTTCGAGGACGTGCCGGGTGAGTCGTCGCTGGTGCTGCCGGAGATGGTCGTCGGGCACCGCGCCGGGCGCTGGTGGGTGACCACCGTGAGCGTGTCGGGCAACCTGCCCGGCCTGCCCGACCTGCCCGCGGTGAGCGCGCCCCGGCGCCCCCACGACATCACCTACTCCGACGGCACACGCAGCGGTGCGGAGTGGGAGACCATCGTCGCCGAGGCGGTGCGGCGCATCACCGCCGGGGACCTGGAGAAGGTCGTGCTGGCCCGCGACCTGATCGCCGAAGGCGCGGATCCGATCGACCGGCGCTGGCCGGTCCAGCGGCTGGCCGAGCGCTACCCGCGCTGCTGGACGTTCAGCGTCGACGGCCTCATCGGCGCCACGCCGGAGTTGCTGGTGCGGCGCGAACGCGGCCTGGTCACGTCGCGCATCCTGGCCGGCACCATCCGCCGGACCGGCGACGACGCCCGCGACCTCGCCCTGGCGGCGTCGCTGGCCCGCTCCAGCAAGGACCTCGAGGAGCACGAATACGCCGTCCGCTCCGTCGCCGAGGCGCTGACGCCGTTCTGTTCCAGCATGAACGTGCCGGAGACGCCGTTCGTGCTGCACCTGCCCAATGTCATGCACCTGGCCACCGACCTGGCCGGCGTCACCGACGACGCCGCCTCGTCGCTGGCACTGGCGGCCGCACTGCACCCGTCGGCCGCCGTCGGCGGCACCCCCACCGACGCCGCCCGGGAACTCATCCGCGAGATCGAAGGGCTGGACCGGGCGCGTTACGCGGGCCCGGTCGGCTGGATGGACGGCGAGGGCGACGGCGAGTGGGGCATCGCCCTGCGCTGCGCGGAGCTCGACCCCCACAACCCCGCCCGGCTGCGGCTGTTCGCCGGCTGCGGCATCGTCGCCGGCTCGGACCCCGCCGCCGAGCTGGCCGAGAGCGCCGCGAAACTCGTCCCCATGCGCGACGCCCTGTCCGTCTGAACCCGGCAGCCGCGGGCGGGAGGTGCTACTTGCGCTACGCTTGGAGCAGGGCGGCCTGGAGGTGCTCATGACGCGAACGATCAGCCACCGCGAACTCCGAAACCTGAGCGGCGAGGTGCTCCGGGAGGTCAAAGCGGGCGAAGTGATCGAGGTGACCAATCGGGGTGAGCCCGTGGCCGTGCTGATGCCGGTGTCTGGATCCGCTTACGAGCGTCTTGTCGCGGCCGGAAAGGTCAGGCTCGCGGAGCAGGGTCGTTCCGTGGACCTCACGCAGCTGCCGCGGCGGCGCAGCAGCGAATCGACCGCGGACATCATCGCCGACCTGCGCGGCGATCGGTGATCATCTACGTCGACACGTCGGCGGCGATGAAGCTGGTCGTGGAGGAAGACGAATCCGCGGCTGCGGCGCGCCACCTCGAAACTCAACGACACGACAACACGCTGGTGTCGTCCCTGCTCCTGCACGTCGAGCTCCATCGGGCCGCATCGCGCCGGCCCGAGCAGGTCCCTCGTGACGTTGTCGCGGACGTGCTGTCCACGATCGACCTGGTCGACATCGAACGCAGCGATCTGCTGACAGCGGCTGCCCTTCCCGGTGGGCTGCGATCAGGCGATGCGATTCATCTCGCTGCCGCGCTCCGCCTCGGAGCCGACCGCGTCGTCGCCTACGACAAGGAACTCCTCTCCGCCGCGTCAGCGGCCGGTTTGTCCGTCACCAGTCCGGTCTGAACCCCCGGCGGGCGGCCACGGACCGGGTCAGGACAGCGCGGCGTCGACGGCGGCTCGGATGCGTGCGTGCAGGTCGCGCAGGGCGGCCCGGTCGACCGGCACTTCGACGACGCTGCGTCCGGCCGGCGGCGAGGCCAGCGCGGCGCGCAGCGAGTCCAGGTCGCTCGCCCGGCGGTGCGGCACGCCGTAGCCGGCACACAACGCCGCCAGGTCGGCGCCGTGCGGGGTGCCGAAGACGCGCTCGAAGCGGGCCGCGTGGGCGGGTTCGCCGTGTTCGAGCAGGGCGAAGATGCCGCCGCCGTCGTCGTTGACGACGACGACCTGCAGGTCGGGCTGTTCCTCCAGCGGGCCGAGGAGGAGGCCGCCGGCGTCGTGCAGGAAGGTGAGGTCGCCGACGAGCGCGCGGGTGGGGCGCCCGGTGGCCAGGGCGACTCCGGTGGCTGTCGAGAGCGTGCCGTCGATGCCGGCGAGCCCCCGGTTGGCCAGCACGGACCCGTCGTCGGCGCCGGCCGGGGACGGCGCGGCGGCGAGGTCGAGGTCGCGGACCGGGTTGGACGAGCCCGTCATCAGGTACTCCCCCGGCTGCCGTGCCGCCCAGACCGCTGCCGCCACGGCCGGGCCGGTGAGCGGACCGGCGGCGGCGACGTCGTCGACGGCCTGTTGGGCGGCCTTGCCGGCCTGCTGCCAGGCGGACAGCCAGTCGCCGTGCCGGCTGGGGCCGCCGGCGTGCACGGACGATACGACGCGGGCGGCGCGGCGGCCGGCGTCGGGCCATTCGGGGCCGCGGCCGGCCACCACCACGATCTCGACGTCGCTTCGTGCCAGCAGCGCGCTGACCGGCCGGGACAGGGTCGGGTGGCCGAACACCACAGCCCGTTCGATGCGGCCGCCGAGGTCCGGGCGCGGCACCAGCAGCCGGTACGGGCCGATGGCGCAGGCACCGGCCCGGGCACCCGACGACGGTTCGGCCAGCATGGGGTGGCCGGCGGCCTCGGCGAACTCGCGGGCCGCGGCTCCGGCGCGATCGCCGGCGACGACGACGGTGCGGGGCCCGTCGTCCAGCAGCACCGGCTCCACGGCGGCCAGCGGGTCGACGCGGACCGCTCCCGTGACCTCGACCGGGGACTCGCTGCCGCTGTCGGCGCCGGAGTCCAGGTCGGGGACGAGCGGCTCGCGGAAGGCGAGGTTCAGGTGCGCCGGCCCGGGGTCGCCGGAGCGGACGCCGTCGGCGGCGGCCAGCGCGCGGGCTACCAGGTTGCGCAGGTCGGCTGCCTCGCCGGGCCGCCCGAACGGCGCCGGGACATCGGCGAAGAACCGCACCGCGGTCCCGAAGATCCGCACCTGGTCGGTGGTCTGGTTGGCGCCGGTGCCGCGGACCTCGTGCGGACGGTCGGCGGTGAGCAGCAGCAGGGGAACCCCGCCGTGCGCGGCTTCGAGGACCGCCGGGTGCAGGCTGGCCACCGCGGTGCCGGACGTGGTGACCACCGCGACCGGGCCGCTCCCCCGGGCCAGTCCGAGCGCTGTGAAGGCGGCTACCCGCTCATCGATGCGCACGTGCAGCCGCAGTTCGCCGCGGCCGGCGGCGTCGGCGAGAGCATGCGCCAGCGGTGCGCTGCGGGAGCCGGGCGCCAGCACCGAATGGCGGACGCCCCGGCGGACCAACTCGGCCACCAGTGCCCGGGCCGCCGCGGTCGAAGGGTTCACGCCGTCGATTCTGCCCTGTGCACCCGGCGGACTCGTCGTCTGGCCGCGGCCGTCACGTGGCCGGCGTCTCCTCGTCGGCCACTCGGCGCAGCCAGGTGAAACCGGTGTTGCTGCCCTGGCACGTCTGCAGGATGACGTCGCAGGAGTCGCCGCAGGTCCAGTCGGACGCCGGGCCGAGCGCGGCGCCGCGGCCCTGGCCGATGACGCGGTCGACCACCTCGTACAGCCCGGCGAACTCGCCCTCCAGCTCGACGTAGGTGTTCACCGGCAGGGAGTTCCACCACGCGTTGCCCAGGTAGTCGTGTGCGACGACGAAGTTGCCGGACGACACCGGCGTGTAGTGGCAGCCGACGCCGTTGGCGAGGTTGTCGATGTCGACGGAGTCGTCGCACTGCTCGACCGGGATGGTGCGGACATCGTCGCCGAGTGCCAGGGCCTCGTCGCTGATCACCGCGCCGAAGCGGCTGCCGCCGGCGTAGCTGAAGCGGAACCGTGCGGTCTCCTCCGCGTCGGCCTGGGCGACCGCGGTGCCCTCGGCGCCGGTGACGGCGTTGGTCAGCGACGCCCAGTCGTCGCCGTCAGCCTGCTGCAACTCCAGCCCGCCCACGATCGGCACACCGCCCTCAGTGGTCCATGCCGCCGTGACGGAGACCTCGCCGTCTTCGCCGGCCTCGGCGGTGGCGGTGATGCGCGAAGGCATCGGCGCACCCGCGGTGACGACGACCTCGCCGGACGTCACCGCGTCGAGCTCCGGGCCCCCGCCGTATGCGAGGCGGTAGACACCCGACGCCGGGACCTGCACGTCGACGTTGCCGGCGCCGCTGTCGACCGGCACGGACGTCACAGTCGCCCAGGAGTTGCCCTCGATGCGCTGTAGGTCGACCTCGCCGCTGACCGGGTCGCCGTCGGAGGTGGTCCACGTGACACCGAAGCGCACCGAGCTGTTCGGGCGGACCTCGGCCGGAGCGGTCAGGGTCAACGGGCCGGCCGGCGGGTCGGCATCGGGCTCGGCGGCGATGGGGCCGGCCACCTGTTCCTCGGCAGGCGAGGCGGCGACCTGGACGACCGCGTCCTCGGCACCGCCGGAGCCGTCCGTCGACGCGTCGTCGCCACCATTGGTGGCTCCGACGATGGCGAACACGGCGGCACCGGCAAGTGCCACCACGCCGGCTCCGGCAGTCACGCGGTACTTCATGCCTCTATCTTCCATGATCACAGACGTTCGCCGGCGACGGCCCCGCGGACTCATGTCCGATCAGACGGCTGACGCCTGCTGTTCGTTCCACCCTTGTGGCGGATGCGGGTAGCCCATGGACGACGAGATCTCCCGGGCGGCCTCCATCAGCGGCCCGGTGGCGGCCTCCATGAGGTTCTCGTTGAACCGCGTGGACGGCCCGGAGACGCTGAGCACCGCCATCTCCGACAGCGACACCCGGATCGGTGCGGCGACGGTGTGAACGCCGCGCATGGTCTCTTCGAACGCCCACTCGTAGCCCTGCTCGTGGATCCGCTCCAGCCGCGCCAGCAGGCCGTTCAGCGTCGGCGGGTCGACGTGGGTGAACGCCGCCTCACCCACGTCCGCCGCGAACCTGATGACCTCGTCGCGGGTCAGGCCGGCCAGCAGGATACGGCCGGACGCGCCCGCCCAGAGCGGATACGGCCGGCCGAGCTCGGCTTTCACCTTGAGCCCGGACCGGGCCTCGAGCTGTTCGACGTAGATGCGGGCTGACCCCGCGCGTACCGCCAGCGCGATGGTCTCGTCGAGTTCATCGCGCAGCCGGGCCATGTACGGCATGGCCTGCGCCCGCACGTCGATGCGCTCGCGGTAGGCCATGCCGAGGGTCAGCGTGCGCGGGCCGAGGCCGTAGCGGCGGGTGGCCTGGTCCTGCCGCACCAGGCCGCTGTCCTCGAGGGACTGCAGCAGGCGCTGCGCGGTGCTCTTCGGCACGTCGGTGAGCACGCTGATCTCGCGGGCGCTCATGTCGCGGCCGGCGTCCGCGAGGGCGGACAGGACGTCCGCCGCCTTACGGACCGACTCGTTCACGCGACCCCCTCCCCACCAGGTGTGTCGAGTATCCCATCGCGTCCGCGGGTGCGGCCGTCGCCGGTCACTTCCCCGCTCCGAGGGTGATGCCCTCGACGATCCGGCGGCCCAGCCACACGTAGAGCGCGAGCATGGGCAGCACGAGGATGCACACCCCGGCGAACAGGCCGCCGTAGTCGGCACCGGAGAACTGCATGCTCGACAGGAAGTTCAGCACCGCCAGCGACAGCGTGTAGTTGTCCACGCTCTGCAGGAAGACGATGCCCAGCAGGGTCTCGTTCCACATCGAGATGGCGTTCAGGATCAGCACCGTCACCATGCCCGAACGCGCCAGCGGAAGCATCACCTGGACGAAGGACCGCAGCGCGGACGCGCCGTCGATGGCCGCAGCTTCCTCGATCTCACCCGGCAGCGACCGCATGAAGCCGGTCAGCAGGAAGACCGTGAACGGCACGTGGGTGGCGGTGTACAGGATGAACAACCCGAACAGGCTGTTGACGAGGCCGACCCTGGACAGCATCTCGAACAGCGGGATGACGGTGACCTGCGCGGGGATGCCCAGCCCGAGCGCGAAGAACAGGCTCAGCGGACCCGCCGAGCGGTGCCGGACCCGGCTGAGGACGTAGGCGGCCGGCGCCGACACGACCAGCGTGCTGATCGACCCCGCCACCGCCAGCACGACGGTGTTCACGGTCGCCCGGGCGAACCCGCTCTCGTTCCAGGCGTTGGACCAGTTCTCCAGGTGCAGCGCGGTCGGGATCCCCCAGGGGGCGGAGAAGATGTCCGGCGTCGTCTTGACCGACGACACGATCAGGAACAGGAAGATCAGGATGTTGAACGCGACGAAGCCCCACACCAGAACCCTGCCGGCGGCGCGGCCGGGCTCGGGCCGCGCGGTCCGGCGGCGCGGAGCCGGCTCGGGGGCGGCGCCGCGATCCCTCGTGAGCACGCTGGTCTCAGAACTCAATGGGATCCCTCCGCATCATGCGCCGGAGGCCGACGACGAGGAACGCGAACAGCACCAGCATGAGAATCGCGGACGCCGAGGCGTAGCCGAACAGGTATGACGGGCTGCGGCCGCCGAACGACTCGCCGTACACGAACAGCGCGGAGTTCCAGACGCCGGGCGGCGGCAGGTCATTGGTGGTCCCGCCGAAGGCGTAGATGAACTCGAAGATCTTGAGCGAGCTGATGGTCCAGTAGATGGCCGCCACCGAGATGACGTCCCAGGACAGCGGCAGCGTGACGTAGCGCAGCCGCTGCACGGCACTCGCCCCGGCCAGGAGGGCGTCGTCGTAGAAGTACGGCGGGATGCGGTCGACGCCGGCCATGATGATGGTGACGTACAGGCCGGTCGAGAGCCAGACCGTGCCGACGAGAATCATGATGAAGAGGTTGTCGGCGTTCAGCCACGGGATCGGCTCGGTGCCGAAGAGCCGGTCCAGGATCGTGTTGACGGCGCCGTTGTGCTGGAAGATGAAGCCCCACACGATCGACAGCACGATGGCCGACACGATGTGCGGGAAGAACAGCACGGACCGGACGAAGGACTTCCACCGCATCTCCCGCACCACCATGGTGAGCGCGAAGCTGATGACGAAGATCGCCAGCCCGGCCACGACCAGGATCACCAGCGTGTTCACCAGGGCGGTGCGGAATGTCGAGTCCTTCAGCAGCGCCGTGTAGTTGTCCAGGCCCGTCCACTCCATCGGGGACACGCCGTCCCAGCGGTGGAAGCTGATCCACAGCGCCGCCACCGTCGGCCCGATGACGAACGCCAGGTGCAGCAGCAGTGCGGGGATGACGAACGGGAGGTACAGCCGCCGGCGGGCGCGCTCGAAGGCGGACATCCCGCCGGCGCCGTCATGCCGGCGGGTGTCCGTCCCGTTCCGGAATGCCAGGGCCATCAGCCCTGGTTCTCCCAGTAGTCGCGCTGCTGGGCGGCGATCTGCTCGATGAACTCGTCCACCGACACCCGGCCGGTCATGAGCTCGAGGTTCAGCGGCTGAAAGATCTTGGTGTCGAAGTCGGAGTGGTCGCCGAGCACACCGTCGGTGATCTTGCTGAGGCTCTTGCTCTGCAGCAGCTCGTTGACGTCGGCCAGCTGCGGCGGTACGTCGATGTCCGCCCGCGGGGTGAGGTTCGCGGCATCGGTGGAGATCGGGGAGAGCCGGTCCTTGTTGAGGAAGTAGGCGATGAACTCGGAGGCGGCGTCGGCGCCGTCTGCCGGGCCGGGGATCGCGAATCCGATGACACTGGCCGGCAGGGAGTCGTCGCTGCCCAGCGTCGGGAAGTTGAACGACCGGTACTCGAACTCCGGCGCCGCGAACTCGCCGGTCTCCGTGGGTGCCCAGCTGCCCATGTAGAGGAAGTCGGCGTCACCCTGGGCCCACTGCGTCTGGACGGCGGGGAACTTGCTGCTGTCGTAGCCGGGGATGAAGTGCGCCCCCGCGGCCAGCTGCTCGATGGCTGTGAGCGCCTCACGTACCTCGGGGGTGTCCCAGCCGGCGGCCTCCTCGTCCGACACCAGTTCGTTGAATCCGCCCGGGCCGAGCGCGCGGACCAGGGCCGTGGACGTCCAGTACTCCGCGTATCCGGCGATGTCGGCGTCCAGGGCGATGCCGCTGCGTCCGGCGGCCTTGGCGTCGGCCAGCAACGCCGTGAAGTCGTCCCAGGTGGCCGGCGGGTTCGCCGCGACGTCCGGCAGCGCCGTCGCGTCGTACCAGACCGTGTAGCCGATCACCTCGTACGGCACCAGGAAGCGTTCGCCGTCGTCGGCGGTGGTGAACATGTCGTACTTGTCGGTGAGCGCGTCGGCGACGGTGAGGTCCTCGCCGGGGATCTCCATGTCGTAGACGTCGCCGAGCGGCGTGAACTGGTCGTTGCCGACGATGGCGTTGCTGATCGTGAAGTACTGCTGGTCGATGAGGTCGGGCACGTCGCCGCCGCGCAGGGCCGCCAGCAGCTTGGTGATGTTGTCGCGGCCCTGCCACTCGACGTTCACGGTGATGCCGGTGTCCTGCTCGAACGCCTCGATGGCCTGTGCGATCACCTGGGCCTGCGGCTCCTTCTCCTGCCACATCGACCAGTAGGTCAGCTCGTCCGAGGAACCGGCCGCCGAATCATCGGAGCCGCAGGCAGCCGTGGCCGTGACCAACATCAGCGCGAACGCGAGCGCAACCCGGCCCTCGCGGCGGACTCGGTATCGCATCGGCACGAGATTCCCTTCGTCGTGTCCTGAAGAGCGGGACAGTAGACCATTTTGTTGTCTGATCGGCACGCTAGGGGCTGCGGCAGAACACTGTCAACAGCGTCTTTCTGGAGTTTTCGGCCTGTTCACCCCGATGCCACAACGTTGACGACAGCTGTCGTAACGCTAAAGTGGTTCGCTGTCCTGACAAGTGGGACGGCCAGGGATCAGAACGGATCGAGGTCGCTCGTGAACCACACCGCACCACCCGCGCCACCCGCTCCAGCGCCCGGCGACCTCGCCGGCCACACGGTGCTCGTCACCGGCGGGACCGGTCCGGCCATCGCCTCCGGCCTGTGCCAGGCCCTGCACGCGGCCGGCGCCCAGCTCGTCGTCAACGGCCTGACCGACGACGACGTGCGCGCCACCGTCGCGCGGTATCCCGGAGCCGTCGGGGTGGTCGGCGACGTCTCCCGGCCCGACGACGCCGATCGGCTGATCGCCGAGGCCACCGAGCGATGCGGTCCGCTGACCGGCCTGGTCAACAACGCCGGCATCGGCCTGGCCGAGCCCATGACCGAGGTCACAGACGAGCAGTTCGACCGAGTGGTCGACACCGACTTCCGCGGGGTCTGGCTGACCAGCCGAGCCTTCGCCCGCACGGTCGTGGCCCGCGGCGGCACCGGCGCCATCGTCAACATCTCGTCGGTCCACGCGGCCAAGACCATCGGCCGGTTCGGCGTCTACGCAGCCGCCAAGGCCGGGGTCGAGGGGCTGACCCGCGGCCTGGCCGTCGACCTCGGCCCGGCTGGGGTGCGCTGCAACGCCATCGCCCCCGGCTACGTCCCCGCCGACCGTTCACTCGCACCGCCGGAGCATCCGGTGCACACGACGTCCTGGCGCGACGCCCACACCCGTGGCGAGCAGGCCCTGCACCGGGTCATCGAGCCGATCGACTGCGGGTGGGCGGCCGCGTTCCTGCTCTCCGAACGCAGCCGGTGCATCACCGGCCAGGTGCTCACCGTCGACGCCGGGCTCACCGCGCTGCTCTACAACGGCGACATGACCGCCCGCATCCACGCCGACGGGCAACGGTTCGCCCGAGCCGCCCGGGAGCAGTCCACGGGCGGCACTCCATGACGACGCCCACGCGCATCGAACGCATCCGCGCCACCGAGGTGGTCGTGCCGGCCCGGCCGGGCGCCGTGGACTCGCCGTCCATCGACCGGCCACTGCACAACCTGCCGTGGAAGGGCGCGGCCAGCTGGTCCGTGCAGTTCGACCGGATGCCCAAGGTGATCCTCGAACTGGAGCTACACGACGGAACTGTCGGGCTGGGTGAGCTCTACCGGGGACACGATTGGGACGTCGTCGACGCCGTCGCCGCCGGCCTCGTCGGGCGGGACGTCCGGACGATCAGCCTGCAGGAACCACCGGTCGCACGCACGCACGAGTTCGACGGCTTCGAGATGGCGCTGTGGGACGTCTATGCGCGCTCGGCCGGGCTGCGGGTCGTCGACCTCCTCGGTGGTCCGCTGCGCGACCGGGTAGCGGTCAGCGCCTGGTCGAGCCACCGCGAGGTGGCCGAGATCGGTGACGTGGTCCGCCCGTTCGCCGCGGCCGGCTTCACGAACGTGAAACTGAAGTGCTCGCTCGACGACGACGTCGTGGCGTGGTGCGCGGCCATCGCCGAGCACGCGCCGGGAATGTCCGTGGTGCTCGACCCCAACGGCCGGTTCGAGCGGCTCGCCGACGCCCGTGCCATCGGACTGGCGCTGGCCGAGATCGGCAACGTCGCCTGCCTGGAGGACCCGATCCCGCACTGGGCCGTGGACGACTGGGTCGAGCTGCGCCGTGCGCTGCCGATCCCGCTGGCCCGGCACCTCTCTCTGGCGCACCCGCAGTTCGCCCACCGCGGCAGCGAACTGGTCGCCGTCCTACGCCGGGGCAGCGCGGACATGCTGAACCTCACCGCGGGCCTGAACGACTTCCGCCGTCTCGACCACGTGGCGGACGTGTTCAACCTGACGACCTGGCACGGGTCACAGGTGGATCTCGGCATCGCGGAAGCGGCCTACCTGCACTCCTGCGCCGCGGCCCGCACCTGCGTGGAGCCCAGCGACGTCTTCGGCCGGCTGATCCGCTCGCACGACCTGCTGCGCGAACCGCTGCGCATCGAACCGCCGTACGCGTACCTGCCCGAAGGACCCGGCCTGGGCGTCAGCCTCGACGAGGCGGCGCGGCTGGAGTTCCGCACCGTCGACAAGGAGTACCTGGCCCGATGAGCAGATCCGACCCCCGCCCGCGCAAGGAGCTACCGGCCGGTGCCGGTCAGCACGCCACGGCCGGGCCCTATTCGCCGGTGCTGGTGATCCACACGGACCGGCTCGTGGTCATCTCCGGGCAGGCCGCTATCGCCCCCGACGGGTCGGTGACCGGCCGGGACATCGAGGAGCAGACCCACGCGACCCTGGAGAACTGCCGCCGGCAGCTGGCCACCGCGGGCTGCACGTTCGCCGACGTCGTCAAGGTCACCGGCTACCTGACCGACCTCTCACAATGGCAGCGGTTCAACGCCGTCTACGAGACCTACCTGCCCGAACCGCGTCCAGTACGCACCGTCGTGGGCGCGGCGCTGCTGGACGGACTGCTCGTCGAGGTGGAGATGTGGGCCGTCGCTCCGTGAGGCGCCGATGACGTACTGGGAACACCTGACCTCCGCGCGGCTCGGTGCCGTCGAGCAGGCGGTGCCGGTCGTGCTGCCGCTGGGCGCCGTCGAGCAGCACGGGCCGCACCTGCCGCTGGCCACCGACCGCATGATCGTCGACCACTTCTGCCGGGAGCTCGACCGCCGGCTGGGCGACGAGGTGCTGATCCTGCCGACCATCTCGGTGGGCTACTCGCGCCACCACGACGACTTCCCGGGCACGCTGTCGCTGAGCCACGAGACCCTGCTGCGCCAGATCGTCGAGACCGCCGGTTCCGCGCTGGAGCTGGGCATGTCGAACCTGCTCCTCCTCAACGCGCACGGCGGCAACGAGGGCATCGGCCAAGTGGCGCTGGAACACCTCGGTCACCGCTGGCCCGACCGCACCATCGTGCGGACCACCTGGTGGCAGGTGGCCGCGGATGCCCTGTTGGAGCTGAGCACCACCGGCCCGGGCGGCGTCGGACACGCCTGCGAGCTGGAGACGTCGCTGCTGCTGTCGTTCGCCGCGCCGCTGGTCGACACGTCGGCCATCCCGGCCCGGGCGAACACCAGCGCCTACAGCTGGGACGTCGCGGACATGCTGCGCGGTGCGCCCGCCATCGCGTACCGGCGGTTCGCGGACGTGTCACCGACCGGCGTGTTCGGCGACCCCCGCGCGGCCACGGCCGAGAAGGGCGCCCGGATCAGCGAGGTCGTGTCGGACCGGCTGGTCGGCCTGGTCCGCTCCCTGCGGGCGGGACCGCGATGACGCCCGGCCGCATCGGCGGCGTCGCCCCGGTGCTCGAGGTTCCGTTCACCATCGCTGGTGAGGTGGACGAGGCCGGCTTCGCCCGCGTGGTCGACCACGTCCTCGGCACCGGGGTCACGGCGGTGATGTTCCCCGGATTCGCGTCGGAGTTCCACAAGCTCGACGACGCCGAACGCGACCGGCTCACCGGCATCCTGCTGGAACGCACGGCCGGGCGCGAGGCCGCCGCGATCGTGTCGGTGCCCGACCACGCCACCGCGATCGCGGTCCGCCGCGCCCGAGCCGCCGTCGGCGCCGGCGCGGACGCGATCAACCTGCTGCCGCCGCACTTCCTGTCGCCGCCAGGCGCGCAGGTGCTCGCACACGTCGAGGCGGTCCTCGACGCCGTGCCGTCGACACCCGTCGTCCTGCAGTACGCCCCGGCCCAGACCGGCACCGTCCTGAGCCCGCGGAGCATCCGCGACCTCGCCGGCCGGCACCCGAACCTGCGCTTCGTCAAGGTGGAAGCGGTACCGCCGGGTCCGGTCATCACCGCGCTGGGCGACGGCGACCCGCCGATTCCCTGCCTCGTCGGCTACGCGGGAGTCCAGTTGCCCGACGCGCTGCGGCGCGGGACCGCCGGCGTCCAACCCGGCTGCTCGTTCGTGGAGCTGTACGTGCGGATCTGGGACCTCTGGTCGGCCGGCGACACCGACGCGGCGCTCGCCTTGCACACCCGGATGCTCCCGTACCTCGCCTCGTGGATGCAGGACGTGGAGCTGGTCATCCAGGCGGAAAAGACGATCTCGCAACGCCGCGGGCTGATCGACCACGACGTGTGCCGTGCGCCGTACCGCCCGCTCGACGCGTACGAGTCCGCCCTGGTGGAACGCTTCCTCGACGAGTTCGGCGACCTGCTGCCGCCGGTGACCCGCTGACGGTCCCGGCGACGCCACCCGGTGCTGCCGGCCGCAGCGCCGCGGCATTAGCGTGATCCACGTGACGACCCAACCGTTCGACCCCGCTCACTGGCGCCCGGTAGAGGGCTTCGACTTCACCGACATCACGTACCACCGGCAGGTCGCCGCGGGCCACGACCAGGGCACCGTCCGGATCGCCTTCGACCGGCCGGAGGTACGCAACGCGTTCCGCCCGCACACCGTCGACGAGCTGTACCGGGCCCTGGACCACGCCCGCATGACCCCGGACGTCGGCTGCGTCCTGCTCACCGGCAACGGGCCGTCACCGAAGGACGGCGGATGGGCGTTCTGCTCCGGCGGCGACCAGCGCATCAGAGGCCGGACCGGTTACCAATACGCCAGCGGCGACTCCGTCGAGACCGTCGATCCCGCCCGCGCCGGACGGCTGCACATCCTCGAGGTCCAGCGGCTGATCCGGTTCATGCCGAAGGTCGTCATCGCGGTCGTCCCGGGCTGGGCCGCCGGCGGCGGGCACAGCCTGCACGTCGTCTGCGACCTCACCCTCGCCAGCGCCGAACACGCCCGCTTCAAGCAGACCGACGCCGACGTCGGCTCGTTCGACGGCGGGTACGGCTCGGCCTACCTCGCCCGGCAGGTGGGTCAGAAGTTCGCCCGCGAGGTCTTCTTCCTCGGTGACGAGTACAGCGCCGCCGACGCGCATCGCATGGGCATGGTCAACGCCGTGGTCCCGCACGCGGACCTGGAGACCGTCGCGCTCGCCTGGGCGGCGAAGATCAACGGCAAGAGCCCGACTGCCCAGCGGATGCTGAAGTACGCCTTCAACGCCATCGACGACGGCATGGTCGGCCAACAGGTCTTCGCCGGCGAGGCGACCCGGCTCGCCTACATGACCGACGAGGCGGTCGAGGGCCGCGACGCGTTCCTGGAGAAGCGCGAGGCGGACTGGTCGCGCTTCCCGTGGTACTACTGAGCACCAATGATCTCACCTCGAGTAGTAGACCCGTTCCTACTCACGGCAGGATCCCGGGGCGACGTCTACTGGGTGCGGCTGGAACCGGTCACCGGCTCGGAGCCGGACAAGACCCGCCCCGCGGTCATCGTCAGCAACGACGCGCTGAACCGCACAACCGAACGGTTGCGTCACGGGGTCGTCACCGTCGCGCCCGTCACCGGCAGCGTCCACCAGGTCCACACGTTCCAGGTCTGCCTCCCGGCCGGCACCGCTGCTGGCCCAACTCGATGCGGCCCTCCGAATCCACCTGAGGCTCTGAATCTCCGCTCCTCTAGGCTGAACGTGCGATGCAGACGACCCCTTCGACCAACCGGCCCCCCACCCGCGCCCTGGCCACGGTCGAGGTCCCGCTCCGGCCGGCCGTGGTGCCCCGGTTGCTGCCCGCGGTCGCCGCGGCCCTGACCGACGGCCCACCGCTGCTCCCGCTCCCGACGGCACCCCCGGCGGTCCGGGACGCGCTGCTGGCGGAACTGCGCCCGGCCCGCCCGGCCGAGGACGACGTCGCGCTGGTCGTGCCGACATCCGGGTCCACCGGCCGGCCCAAGGGCGCCCTGCTCACCGCCGCCGCAGTCCGGGCATCCGCCGAGGCCACCCACGAGCGGCTGGGCGGCCCCGGCCGGTGGCTGCTGGCTTTGCCGGCCACTCACATCGCCGGGCTCATGGTGCTGGCCCGGTCGGTGGTGGCCGGCACCGAACCGGTAGCGGTCGATCTCACCGGCGGCTTCGACCCGGAGCTGTTCGCCGCCGCCAGTATCCAGCTGTTCGCCGGCACCTCGCGGCGCTACACCGCGCTGGTGCCGCGCCAGCTGGCCGCGCTGCTCGACGCCGGCGGCGCACCCACGCAGGCGCTGGCGGGTTACGACGCCGTCCTCGTGGGCGGCGCCCGGGCCGGCGACGACGTCCTCGCACGTGCCCGCGCCGCCGGGGTCCAGGTCGTCACCACCTACGGCATGACCGAGACCTGCGGCGGCTGCGTGTACGACGGCGTCCCCCTCGAGGACGTCAAGGTGGCCGTCGCCGACGACGGCCGCATCCGGCTCGCCGGCCCCATACTGGCCAGTGGCTACCGGCTGCGGCCGGACCTCGCGGAGGCGTTCGCCGACGGCTGGTTCACCACCTCCGACCTCGGGTCGCTGCGGCCGGACGGCAGCCTCGAGGTCATCGGCCGGGCCGACGACGTCGCCGTGTCCGGCGGGGTCAACGTCCCCCTGGCAGCCGTCGACGCCCTGGTCGCCTCGCACCCGCAGGTGGCCGAGGCGCTCACCGTCGCCGCCGACGACGAGCAGTGGGGCGAGCGCATCGTCGTCGCTGTCGTGCCGGTGTCCGCGGATCAGCCGCCGGACCTCGACTCCATCCGGGCGCACGTGCGCCGGAGCTCTCCCGTCGCCTACGCACCCAAGGAGCTGGTCGTGCTCGACGCGTTGCCCACCCTCCCCGGCGGCAAGACCGACCGCCGTGGCCTGGCCTCGCAGCTGGGCCTCACCGAGCCGGGGACGAGCCGCTGATGGCGACGGTGGGCCAGTGGGTCGAGGGCGCCCGCCCGCGCACCCTGCCGGCCGCGGTGGCGCCGGTGCTCGTCGGGACGGGCGCGGCCGCGGCCGCGGAGTCCGCACACCTCGGACGCGCCCTGCTGGCGCTGGCCGTCGCCCTGGCACTGCAGGTCGGCGTGAACTACGCCAACGACTACTCCGACGGGGTCCGCGGCACCGACGACAACCGCGTCGGGCCGTTCCGGCTGGTCGGGTCCGGGTCGGCCACGCCCGCACGCGTCAAGACCGCGGCCCTGGGCAGCTTCCTCGCGGCAGGTGTGTTCGGAGCGGTCCTGATCGCCTGGTCCGGACACTGGTGGCTGTTCGCCGTCGGCGCCCTGGCCATCGGCGCCGCCTGGTACTACACCGGAGGCCGCAGCCCGTACGGCTACCGCGGGTTCGGTGAGATCTCGGTGTTCCTCTTCTTCGGGCTGGTGGCCGTCGCGGGCACCACCTATGTGCAGGCCGATCGGATCACCGCGACAGCGCTGGTCTCCGCGGTGGCCGTCGGCTGCCTGGCCTGCGCGCTGCTGCTGGTCAACAACATCCGCGACGTGCACACCGACGTCGTCAGCGGCAAGCGGACCCTCGCGGTCATTCTCGGCGAGCAGCGCAGCCGGATGTTGTACGCCCTGCTGATGGCGGTTCCGTTCGCCATTGTGGCGGGCCTGGCCGCGGCCGGGCAGCCGTGGAGCGCACTGGCCCTGCTGTGCGCCCCACTGGCCGCCGCGACCGCTCGCCCCGTCCTCGGCAAGGCCACGGGTACCGCGCTGATTCCGGCACTACGCCGGACCGGCATGACCGAGCTGGTCTTCGCGATCCTCCTGACGGTGGGTCTGACCGTCAGCTGACTCACGCGTGCCGGCGCGCCCGGCGGGGGCCGGTGTAGCCGCGGTCCTCGCTGGGGATCCGGGCGACAATGGCCGCGCGCAGGTCCTGGAACAGCGACATCGACTCGCCGCGGTGACGGCCGCGCTTCGTCCGGGTGTCGTTCGTCGCGTGCCGCTCGTATTCGTCGTTCACCATGAGAACCTCCTGTGTTGAGGACGGCGCCTTTCGGCCCCGTCTGCCCCTCAAGACAGGAAGCGGCCGGGATCATGACGCGGCCCACGCAAGATTTTCCTGGAGTCAGTTCTCGTGTCGCGCAGACGGCACGTCGGGTGCGTCATCGAGATCGTTCAGGTCCCGGCCAGGTGCGTCCGAGCTGATTCCCAGACCGCCGGACGGCCGCTGTGGGTGCACCATGCCGTCCTGAGCGCCGATTTCGTCGAGGGCGGCGTCGGTGGTGCGTTCCCGATCGATCTCACGAGGGTCCTCGCCCGGCGTCGGACCCGGCTTGGTGCGTCGATCTTCCTCGGTCATGGCCGGTATCTACCCACTCATGCCGGTTGTACGCGCCTCAGCGCTCCTGGCGGTGATCGGTGTCCGCGCGGTCATGCTGCTCGGTCGCGTCCGGACTGTCGGCGGACCGAGTCCGTCGCTCGTCGTCCCACGCGTCCTCGGCGGCGGTGCGCTCACGGATGGTGCTCAACCGCCGGTCCCAGGCGACCGACACCTGATCGCGGCTGCGGCGCAGGGCGAACAGGCTGACCAGGCCGGAGACGAAGAGCGCCCCGGCCACGAGCACGAAGCCACGCAAACCCACCAGCCACAGCAGCGCGCCGACGACCACCAGGACGAGCGCCCGCAGCAGGGTGTACCGGAGAAGTGCCATAACGGCTTCAGTCTACGGGCTGGTCCGCCGCCGGCCGTTCCGCCGGTGCGCTGGCTTCCTGGCTGTGGGTGACGTCCTGGCCCTCCGTACCGCAAAACGCCGGAAAGCGGACCTCGAACGTCACCCAGAGCCAGGACGTGACGTAGACCCAGGACGCTGGTACGCCCGCGCCGTATCCAGCCAATTCCACCAAATCGGTACCGCCACGGCCGCCGGTGTCGTAGGGTCGGTCCAGCGGGTCCGGGAAGTGACTTTCCGAAGAGCTGGCATCCGGGGTTCACAGCCAGCCGCGCTGGATTTCGAGTCGCCCCCGTTCTGTCCATCCCGGGCCCGCGCCACTCCTCGAGGCCGTCATGGAGATCGACGAGGGCGCCGTCGGCGGGAACGATCAGGTGACTGTTCGGGCCGCATCCTCGTCCTGATGTCACCTGATCACTTTGTGTCCACATGCTGGGCACGATCAGGTGCCCGACCCGCCCCCTGGTGCGGCCGTCACCTGATCGTCGTCACGGCTCCGATCATGCGACAGATCGACGATCAGGTGACACCCCGCCGATCACGATGCCGCCGCGCCGGACACGCACACCCGGGCGGCCGGTCCCGATCGGCACGGGAGGCGACGCCCAGGTCGTCACCCTCGGCGGCGCACACCCCTAAGTTGGGTACATGACTTCTTCTCCCATGCGTTTCGGGCTCTTCGTGCCGCAGGGCTGGCGGCTCGACCTCGTCGACATCGCCCCGGAGGACCAGTGGGCGACGATGTCGCGGGTAGCCGGGCACGCCGACCGCGGCGAGACCTTCGAGTCGCTCTGGGTCTACGACCACTTCCACACCACGCCGGAACCGACCGAGGAGGCAACCCACGAAGCGTGGTCGCTGATGGCCGCGCTCGGCGCCGCCACCCAGCGCATCCGCCTCGGTCAGATGTGCACCTGCATGGCGTACCGGAACCCCGCGTACCTGGCGAAGGTCGCCGCGACCGTCGACATCGTGTCCGGTGGCCGGGTCGAGATGGGCATCGGCGCCGGCTGGTACGAGCACGAGTGGCGGGCGTACGGGTACGGCTTCCCGTCCGCCGGCGACCGGCTGGCCATGCTCGACGAGGGCGTGCAGATCATGCGGCAGGCATGGACCCACGGCGTCGCGACGCTCGACGGCGAGCACTACCAGGTGGACGGCGCCATCTGCCGGCCGCTGCCGTTGCAGGACGACGGGATTCCGCTGTGGATCGCCGGCGGTGGCGAGAAGGTCACGCTGCGCATCGCGGCGAAGAACGCCCGCGGAGCACGGGACGCCGGCCTACGCAGTCACACGTCGTACACGAACTTCGGCGGGCTGCCGGACCTGTTCCGGCACAAGTCGGAGGTGTTGCGGCAACACTGCGTCGACCTCGGGACCGATTTCGACTCCATCACCCGTTCGGCGAACTACAACGTGGTCGTCGGGCAGACGCAGTCCGAGGTCGACGACCAGTTGGCCCAGTTGGCCGACCGGAACGCCCGGTTCCTCAGCAAGGAGAAGGCCGAGTCGTCCATGAAGGCCGTCGTCAACAGCCCGGCGGTCGGCACGACCGAGCAGGTCGCCGAGGCGCTGCGGGAACTGCGCGCTCTCGGCATGACGTACGCCATCTGCTACTTCCCGTTCGCCGCGTACGACCTCGGCACGGTCGAGCTGTTCGAGAAGGAGGTCGCGGCCGCGCTGCGCTAGCCAGCCGGACGGCGGGCGGGTGTGCCGCCCGCCGTCGACCCGCGAGATACCGGTCAACCGGTTGTCCGCTTGCGGCCAAGGATGGTCCGAAACGTTGCTCACCACCCGATTCGGCCACTTACGTTGTGACACGCCACTGCACGCGCAGTCTCGCCCGACCGGCAGCAGCCAGGAAGGCGCCGCGAAGGTGTTCCGTGCATCGTCATGACTGGAGGAGTTCCGGTGACCGAAACGCCCCCGCCCAAGCCGGCCAACGGGATCGGCCGGCGCAGTTTCCTCGTCGGCGCGGCCCTCACGCCTCCGGCCATCATGGCCGTCCAGCAGGTGCGGGCACCCGCGGCTCGAGCCGAACCCGGTGCTGCCCCCGCCGCCGCTCAGACACCGGCGGGAGGCGGGGCGCCCGACGTCCCGGCTCCTGGAAAGCTCGAGAAGCGCACGCCGCCTGCCCAGCAGCAGGCCGTTGTCGGCAACACGGTGCCGGCGTTCCCCGGCGCCGAGGGTGCCGGCAAGCTGACCACCGGCGGCCGCGGGCACGCGGTCTACGAGGTGACGACGCTCGCCGACTCCGGCCCCGGGTCGCTGCGGGACGCGGTGTCACAGAGCAACCGCATGATCGTCTTCCGCGTGGGCGGCACGATCGAACTCGAGGGCGGGCTCGACGTCGTCGGGTCGAATCTCACGATCGCAGGACAGACAGCGCCGGGCGACGGCATCGCGGTGGTCAACAACGAGTTCAGCATCAAGGGCGACAACATCATCGTCCGCTACCTGCGGGTCCGCGCCGGGGACCGGATGCAGGCGGCCATCGACACCTTCAACGGACGGGGACGGCGCAACCTCGTGATCGACCACTGCTCGATCGCGTGGGGCATTGACGAGTGCTTCTCCCTCTACGGCAACTACGACGTCACCGTGTCGCACTGCATCATCGCCGAGGGGCTGACGATGTCGGCACACGAGAAGGGCCGGCACGGGTACGGCGGCCTGTGGGGCGGCGAGAACGTCACCTACCACCACAACCTGCTGATCCACCAGGGCGGGCGGAACCCGCGGTTCAGCTTCACCGAAGACATGGAGCAGCTGGTCGATCACCGCAACAACGTCATCTACGACTACGGGTTCACCTCGTGCTTCGGCGGCGAGTGGTGCGAGGGCGTGAACCTCGTCGCCAACTACTACAAGCCCGGGCCGGCCACACTCGCCGAGATCGCGCCCGAGATCCTCGCGGCCGGACGGGGCGGCGCGTGGCACGTGTCCGGGAACGTCATCGAAGGGCATCCGGAGGTCACCGAGGACAACCGGGCCGGCATCGACGTCCCCGTCGGCGGCATCACGCTCCTGCCGGACCCGGTCCCGTTTCCCCATGAGGTCAGCACGCAGCCGGCGGCGGAGGCCTTCGAGACGGTGCTGGCGGGAGTCGGCGCGAGCCTGCCCCGCTACGACGCGGCCGACGCCCGGTTGCTCGCCGATGTCCGCAACGGCACCGGCCGGCTGATCAACTCCCAGAGTGAGGTCGGCGGTCATCCGCCGCTGGAGTCGGCCGTGCCGCCCGTCGACTCCGACCACGACGGGATCCCGGACGAGTGGGAGCTCGCGCACGGCCTGGATCCGAACGACCCGTCCGACGGTCAGGCGATCGGCAAGGACGGCTACAGCAACCTGGAGCGGTACCTGAACTCCCTCCAGCCCGACGCGGCAGCCAACCCACAGGTGGCGATCACCTCGCCGACGCTCAACCAGGTCTTCTCCGCGACCGCGGCCGAGCAGGAGATCGTGATCGTCGCCGAGGCGACGCCCGACGGGGACGCCGAGATCACCGCGGTCGACTTCTTCGCCGGCGAGACGCATCTCGGCACGGTGGAGAAGGCGCCGTACCGGTTCGTCTGGAGCGGGGTCACCGACGGCACCTGGTTCCTCACCGCCCGGGCCACCGACAGCCGTGGCTTGAAGACCCAGTCCACGGGAACCCCCGTGCACGTGAACCGCACCACCAAGCTCACCGGCTGGACCTCGACCGACGTCGGTGACGTACCGATCGCCGGGTCCGCTGCGATGACAGCTGCCGACGCGTTCACGATCAAGGGCTCGGGCAAGATCTGGGCCGGCAACGACGCCTTCCAGTTCGTTCACCAGCGGATCGATGCGGGGCCGTCACGCGTCGTCGAGATCATCGCCCGGATCGACCGGATCGGGCGGCCGTACGAGGGCGTCTACGCCGGACTAATGATCAGGGAATCCCTCGAACCGGACTCGTCTTACTTCACCGGGGGCATCGGCCGGGCCCTGGCCGAGGGGCGGCGGGGCCCGATCGGCCCCCAGGGCGGAGTGCTGGGGAAGGCGTCCCGGTTCGCCGTCGACGGCGACGAGCCCAGCATCAGCCTGCACCCGGCCGGCGACAATGACGGCATGGAGGAACGGCCGTACTGGATCCGCGTGATCAAACGTGGCCTCGAGTTCGAGGCGCACCTGAGCCCCGACTCGCTGCAGTGGACCCGGATCGGCTACGAACGCATCCCGATGGCCGACCGGGTGTACATCGGCCTGGTGGTCGACGCCAACAAGGAGGCGAACGCGATCGACAACTATGTCTCGGCCGACTTCTCCGAGGTGCGGGTGCTCTCCTGACGTGGTGATCACGTTCCCTCGCGGCGCATATGAAACCGCGAGGGAACATGATCATGGGGAACGGGGTCAGCCGTCCAGCCAGGGGTCCTCGGGGCGCTCGCGGTCGAACGTGGGACGCGGGTCCTTCCAGTGGCCCCGGGTGAAGTCGGGCACCTTGACCGACTGCATGCGACCGCGCTTCATCGACTCGTGGCTCAGCGGGATGACCGAGCACCAGGCCGCGGAGTCGTAGACGTCGATGTCGGGCGTCATGCCCAGGCGCATCAGCTGGACCAGCCGGAAGATGGCGATGAAGTCACCGCCGCCGTGGCCGCCGTACTGGTCGGCCAGGTCCTCGAGGGCCGGCCACAGCCAGTGGTCGTGCTCGGCCATGATGGAGTTGAAGGTGCTGCCGGTCCGCCAGGCGTGGTTGGTGTGCCCCAGCGACTCCAGGTAGATGCGGGCGTTGTCGAGCTGGACGGTGCCGCGGGTGCCGGTGAGGCTGGTCTCGCGGGAGTACGGGTGCGGCGAGTTTACGTCATGCTCGACCCGGATCATCAGGCCGTTCGCGGTCTTGATGAGAGCGGTGTGGCGGTCGCCGGAGATGTACTCGTCGTCGTCCCAGGAGGAATGGTCCGGCCCGACGCGGGGGTCCTCCTCGCGGAACAGGGCGAGGTTCATGGGCGGTGAGGCCACCGCGACGAGTTCGTCGAAACGGTCGCCGCGATTGATGTCCATGGCCGCGGAGACCGGGCCGAGGCCGTGCATCGGGTAGTGCAGGGCGTTCATGCGGGTCTGCCACCGCCGCCGCCAGTGCTCCGGGTGGTAGGCGCCGCCGAAGAGGTACGGCCAGCGCAGGTCGTGCACGTAGCCGCCGGAGGCGTGCTGCAGGTCGCCGAAGAGGCCGGCCTTGGCCATGTTGAACATCCGCAGCTCGGGCCGGAAGTAATTCACGTTCTCCAGCAGCATGCAGTGCTTGCCGGTGCGCTCGGAGGTGCGCACCAGGTCCCAGATCTCGTCCAGGTACGGCGAGATGGGCAGCTCGATGGCGACGTGCTTGCCGTTCTCCATGGCCGCCTTGGCCTGCGGGTAGTGCCATTCCCACGGGGTGGCGATGTAGACGAGGTCGATGTCGTCCCGCCGGAGCAGGTTGAGGTAGTCCTCCTCACCGTTCGAGTAGCCCACCGGCTCGACGTCCTGGAAGCCCTGGGCCATGATCCGCCCGATGGTGCGGTTGACCCGCTCCGGCACGATGTCCGCGACGGCGGTGACCTTGGAGACAGCGCCCCAGCGCACGTCCTGGCCGCCGCCACGCTGGCCGACCCCGATCAGGCCGACTCTGACCTCCTCGAAGCCTTCGAACGGCACCTCGGCCATGGACTTCTCGCGGCCGGGGACGCGAGGCGGCTCGCGGCGAGTGTCCGCGGCTGCGGTTGTAGTGGCGGCCGCGCCGGCGACACCGGCTGCGCCCAGGGCCGCACCCGACCGGATGACGTCACGGCGGGACGGTCGGAACCTGTTCGGACGGGACACCCGAATCACTCCTCTGATCGAACCTGCAAATTTTGATCCGATAGCGAGCATTATTGAGCAGCCAGGCTCGGCCCACAAGGGGTGGAACGGGTGAAATCCCCCGAGCGTCACCGCCGCCCGGCGAACTACGCCCGCAGCACGCCCAGCAGCCGGGCCGCCTCGGCCGCCACGGCGTCCCGGCCGGCGCCCACGTAGCGGCGCGGATCGGTCAGCGCGGCATCGCCGTCCAGCCGGCGGCGCACCTCGGCGGTGAACACGCCGTTGAGGTGCGTGGCGATGTTGACCTTGGTGATGCCGCTCTCGACGGCCTTGGTCAGCTCAGCGTCCGGCACCCCGGACGAGCCGTGCAGGACCAGCGGGACCGCGACGGCCGCGCGCAGGTCGGCGATGAGGCCGTGGTCCACGACGGCGTCGCGGGTGCGCATGGCGTGGGACGTCCCGACCGCCACGGCCAGCGAGTCGACCCCGGTGGCACCGGCGAAGGCGGCCGCCTCGGCGGGGACGGTGCGCGCGCCGGGTGCGTGTACGCCGTCCTTGCCGCCCACCTCGCCCAGCTCCGCCTCCACCGCCACGCCACGGGCATGGCAGTGCTCGACGACGGACCGCGTGGCCGCGACGTTGTCGTCGTAGTCGAGCTTTGAGGCGTCGAACATGACGCTGGGGAAGCCGAGCTCCACCGCCTCGCGGACCAGGGCGGCGTCCTCGGCGTGGTCGAGGTGGACGCACACCGGCACGCTGGCCGCCCGTGCCACGGCGAGCGTCGCCAGCCCGATCGGTTCCAGCGTGCCGTGGTAGCGCACGCAGTTCTGGCTGATCTGCAGCACCACCGGGGTGCCGGCCAGCTCGGCGCCGGCCACCAGGGCCTCGGCGTGCTCGAGCAGGATGACGTTGAAGGCGCCGACGCCGCGGTCGCGGGCGACCGCCCGGTCGAACAGCTCGGTGATCGGGGTCAGGGTCATACGACTCGCTCCGCGGACAGGGTGGGCAGGAAACGGCGATAGGCGGCGAGGTCGACCTCGCCGGCGACGTCGGCGAGCACCGCCGCGGCACCCAGCGCGGCCGCGCCGGCCAGCGCGTCGGGCCAGGGCGTGCCGGACAGCTGGGCATGCACGAGAGCGGCGACGGCGGCGTCCCCGGCACCCGTCGGGTTGCCGGTCACGCCGGCCACCGCGGGGACCCGCCACACGCCGTCGGCGTCCGCGCCGAGCAGGCCGTCGGCACCGCGCGACACGACGACGTGCCGAGCCCCGAGCGTCACCAGCCGGCGCGCGGCCGCCAGGACGTCGTCGCCGGTGGCGATGCCGGCCAGCTCGTCGGCGTTCGGCTTGACGAGGTCGGGCCCGGCCTCGATGGCCGCCAGCAGCGGCGGCCCGGAGGTGTCGACGGCGACGGGCACACCGGCGTCGCGGGCCAGCCCGACCAGCCGGGCCGGCAGGTCCGGTGGCGCCGCGGCCGGCAGGCTGCCGGAGACCACCAGCGCCCCCGCACCGGACAGCGCGTCGGCCGTGGCGGCCAGGAAGGCGACCCATTCGGCCTCGGTCAGCGGGCGGCCGGGCTCGTTCAGGGCCGTGGCCTCCCCATGAGCGTCGACGACGGTGACCGTGCGGCGGGTCTCGGCCGCAACCGGCACCGCCTGCACCCGGAAGCCGTCGTGGGCGGCGGCGCGCAACGCGTCGACCAGCCAGGTACCGGTCGGCCCGCCGGCGGGCACCACGACCCGGACGGGCACATCGAGCGCGCGCAGGACCCGGGCCACGTTGACGCCCTTGCCTCCGGGCCGTTGCAGCACCCGGCCGACCCGGTGCGACGCGCCCGGCGTGAGCGCTCCGACTTCATACGTGACGTCGGCGGCCGGGTTCGGTGTCACGCAGACCACGTGGCTCACGAGATCAGCTCCCAGGCCAGCAGCCCGGCGCCGACGCACCCGGCGAGGTCGCCAAGTTCGGCCGGCACCACCCGCGGCACCCGGTGGAACGTCAGCCGCTGCGCCAACCGCTCCCCCAGCGGATCGACCACGAGGTCGGCGGCCTCGCCGAAGCCGCCCCCGACAGCGATGATCTCCGGCGCGACGATCCCGGTCAGCATCGCCAGCCCGCGAGCCAGTGCGTCCAGTGCCTCGTCCCACACGGCGACGGCCGCCGGCTCGCCCGCGCGCACCAGTGCGGCGACGTCACGGCTGCCGTCGACCGGCCGTCCCGTCGCGGCCGTGTACCGGCGGGCCACCGCTGCGGCCGAGGCGACGGTCTCGAGGCAGCCGCGCCCGCCGCACGCGCACGGCAGACCGGTGCCGACGTCCACGTGCCCGATCTCGCCGGCATACCCCGCACCGGCGAACAGCCGCCCGTCCAGGACGAGCGCGGCCGCGATCCCCGTACCGACCGGCAGGAAGACGCTGTCTCGGGCGCCGCGGCAGGCGCCCACACGGTGCTCGGCCAGGCCACCGGCACGCACGTCGTGCCCCAGCACCACCGGGCAGTCCAGCCGCCGGGCCACGAGGTCGCGCAACGGCACGTCGCGCCACCCGAGGTTCTCCGCGGCGACCGCCAAGCCGGCCTGCTCGTCGACGATGCCGGGCACCACCAGGCCCAATGCGGCCGGCCCACCCGAGTCGGCGGCGGTCAGCTTCTCGACCACCGCAACGACGGCGTCGACGACCGGCTGTGCGTCGAGCCCGGGCGGTGGCGTGGCGACGCGGGTCAGGCGGCTCACGGTGCCGTCGGCGGCGACCACGCCGGCCTTGACGGAGGTGCCGCCGACATCGACGGCGACGACCGGCGGAGCGCTCTCGATGGGCCGCATCTCAGCCGGCCGGGAGGACGACCGACCGGGTCAGGTGCCGCGGCTGGTCCGCATCCAGCCCGCGGGACTGCGCGACGGCGACCGCCAGCCGCTGCGCCACGACGAGATGGGCCATCGGGTCCAGGTCGCTGGTGACGAAGCCGGCACCGGTGGCGGCGACGTCCGCGGCCAGCCCGGACGGCGGCGGGCCGAAGGACCACACCAGCCGTCCCTGCTCGGCGATCGAGATGGGCCCGTGCCGGTAGTCCATTGCCGGGTACGCCTCGGCCCAGAACTGCGCCGACTCGCGCAGCTTCAGCGCCGCCTCGTGGGCCAGGCCGACGGTCCAGCCACGCCCGACGAAACTGATCTGCTCCGCGCCGGTCCACGCGTCCAGCGGCTCCGCGAGCGCCTTCTCCGCGTCGTCGATGACCGGGCCGAGATCGTGCCCGAGGTGGGCACGCAGCAGGGCGAGTGTCGTCGTCGCGCACCGGGTCTGCACCACCGACCGCTCGTCGGCGAAGTCCAGCACGACCGACTCGGCGGCCGCGCCCACGACCGGCGAGTCCGCCACCGCGGTGATGGCGACCGTCCGGGTGCCGGACCCGGCCGCGTCGACGGCTGCCAGCAGGTCGAGGATCTCGGTGGTCGTGCCCGAACGGGTGATGGCCACGATGGTGTCGTAGCGGCGACCCCGGGGCACCTCGGACGCGGCGAACGCGTCGGTCTCGCCGGCTCCGGCCGCCTCGCGTAGGGCGGCGTAAGCCATGGCCATGAACCACGACGTGCCACAGCCGACCACCGCTACCCGTTCACCGGCGGCCGGTAACACCCGCATGGCCGGATCCAGGATGTCGGCGACGCGGCCCCAGCAGGCCGGCTGGCTGGCGATCTCCGCCCGGACGTGTTCGCTCATCGAGTGATCGTCTCCTCGTCCCCTGTCGAGCCCACGTCGGGCTCTGTCGCGGCTTGCATCATATCGAGCGAACAACGGATGAAACGAGCAGAGTCGGTCAGCGTCGGTCACCGCGATCATGATTGCGGTCGGGTCACGAACCATTGACACGGCTCGGCGACTCCACAAACATGGGTACCCACATTCGACAGATTGTGCGCGAAACGCGCATGAAACGCGTATAAACAATCATCGATCATCGGACCCTTGTTGGAGGCGGACGTGAGACGACTGGTGTCTTTGGCGGCGGCTGGCGTGGCGGCGGGCCTGACGCTCACCGCCTGCGGGTTCGGCGGCGACGACAGCGGTAGCGGCGGTGACGGCGACGGCGACGGCGGTTCGACCAGCCTGGACCTGCTGGTGCCGCAGTACAGCGACGGCACCACGGCGCTGTGGGAAGAGATCATCGCCTCTTTCGAGGAGGAGAACGACGGCATCACGGTCAACCTCGAGGTGCAGTCGTGGGACAACATCAACGACGTCATCCGCACCAAGGTGCAGGCCGGTCAGGCGCCGGACATCCTGAACATCGACGCGTTCAGCGGCTTCGCCAAGGACGACCTGCTGTACCCGGCCGAGGACGTGGTGTCCGCGGAGACTCTGGACGACTTCCAGGAGTCCTTCGTGGAGAACGCGTCGTTGGACGGCACGGTGTACGGGCTGCCGATGATCGCCTCGGCGCGAGCGCTGTTCTACAACCAGGATGTGCTGACCCAGGCCGGCATCACCGAGCCGCCGGCCACCTGGGACGACCTCCTCGCCGCGGCCACGGCCGTCACCGATCTGGGTACGGGCGTGTACGGCTACGGTATGCCGCTGGGCAGTGAGGAGGCTCAGGCCGAGACGTCCATCTGGACCTTCGGCGGCGGCGGTTCGTGGAGCGACGGCGACACGATCACCGTCGACACCCCGGAGAACCTGGCCGCGCTCGAGTTCATGAAGACCATGATCGACGCCGGCGCCACCCAGCCGGACCCTGGCGCCACCGACCGCACCCCGATGCTGGACGTGTTCGTGCAGGGCCAGATCGCCATGGCGGTCGGGTTGCCGCCCACGATCGGGCAGATCGAGGAGCGCAACCCCGAGCTCAACTACGGCATCGCGCCGGTACCCACCCAGGACGGCTCCCCGGTCACCCTCGGTGTCGCCGACCACCTGATGGCGTTCCGCAACGACGACGACAAGCAGGACGCGATCCGCGCCTTCCTCGACCACTTCTTCAGCCCCGAGGTCTACCTGAGCTTCGTCGACACCGAGGGCTTCCTGCCCACGACGATGTCCGGCGCCGAGGGAACGGCCAACGCCGAGCGGTTCGCCGACTTCCTCGCCGTGCTGCCGGACGCGCGGTTCTACCCGAGCACCAATGAGGCCTGGGCCGCCACCCAGGGTGCGCTGCAGACCCTCGTCGGGCAGATCCAGACCCAGGACGCCGCGTCCGTCCTGCAGCAGATCCAGGCCAGCGCCGACGACGCATGACCGCCCAGACCCAGACCCGCCCCGGCGGCCGGCCCACCCGCCGGCCGCGGGGCGGGCCCTCCCGCTGGGGCGCGTTGGCCCGGGCGCTGCCCTGGCTGGGTCCCACGCTGGTGCTCATGGCCGGGATCGTGTTCTTCCCGGCCGGCTACATGCTCTGGACGTCGTTTCGCGACCTGAGCCAGTTCGGCGTCGACAACGGACCGGCCGGCTTCGACAACTACGCCCGGCTGCTGGATTTCACCGCGCTGCCGCGGGTGCTGGGCAACACGGTGCTGTGGGTGGTCGGCGTGGTGGTCGTCACCGTGGTGATCTCGCTCGGGCTGGCCCAGTTCCTCGACAAGGCGTTCCCCGGCCGCCGGCTGGTGCGGCTCACCATCATCATCCCGTGGGCGGCCAGCGTCGTCATGACCACCACGGTCGTCTACTACGGGCTCGACCCGTTCTACGGCATCATCAACACCTTCCTGGTGGACGTCGGACTCCTGGACCGGCCGTACGGCTTCACCCGCAACGCCGTCCCCGCGTTCTTCACCGCGATGGGCATCGCCGTGTTCGTGTCGCTCCCGTTCACGACGTACACCCTGCTGGCCGGGCTGCAGACCATTCCGCCGGACATCCGCGAGGCCGCGCAGATGGACGGTGCCGGCCCCTGGGCGACCTATCGGCGCATCATCCTGCCGCTGCTGCGCCCGGCGCTGGCCGTGGCCACGATCATCAACATCATCAACGTGTTCAATTCGCTGCCGATCCTGCAGGTCATCACCGGCTCGATCCCCGGCTACAACGCCGACACGACCACCACGCTGATCTTCAAGTTCATCCGGGCGGACCGGCAGATCGACACCGCCAGCGCGCTGAGCGTCGTCAACTTCCTGATCGTGCTCGCCGTCATCCTCGTCTACCTGCGGGTCGTGCGGCCCATGAGGGAGGACTGACCCCTCCATGACCACTGCCGCCACCACCACGCCACCACCGGCCGACCCGGCCGCGGGCGCCGCCGCGCTGCAGCTCGACGCCCGGCGCCGCCCCCGCCGGCCCGGTGGAGCCCGCCGTCCGCTCATGGCCGCCGGCGGCGCCGTCATCGCCCTGGTGTTCGTGCTGCCGTACCTGATCATGCTGATCGGCTCGTTCAAGTCGCGGGCGGAGATCCTGCAGGTGCCGCCGACGTACCTGCCGCAGGAGTGGCTGCCGTCGAACTACGTGAACATGTGGTCGACGCCGGAGACGCCGCTGCCGTACAACCTGGTGTCCACCATCGTCATCGCCGTGAGCGCGACGCTGCTGGTGCTCTGCGTCGCGGCGCCCGCGGCCTACTACACCGCGCGGTTCCGGTTCCCCGGCCGCCTGGTCTTCCTGCTGCTGGTGTTGTGCACGCAGATGCTGCAGCCGACGGTGCTCGCGGCCGGGCTGTTCCGGCAGTTCGTCACCCTCGGCATCAACGACACCTGGCTGGCGATGATCCTGGTCAACGGCGCGTTCAACCTCTCCTTCGCGGTATGGATCATGCACAGCTTCTTCGCCGCGATCCCGCGTGAACTGGACGAGGCGGCCGCTCTGGACGGCGCGTCGCGGCTGCAGATCCTGCGCCGCGTGACCCTGCCGCTGGTCTGGCCAGGCGTCGTCACCGCCATCATCTTCACGTTCGTGGCGTGCTGGAACGAGTTCGCCGCCAGCCTCGTCATCCTGACCACAGCTGAGAACCAGCCACTCTCGGTCGCGCTGACCAAGTTCGTCGGCCAGTACGAATCGGCCTGGCAGTATGTGTTCGGGGTGTCGATCGTCGGCATCGTCCCGGTCGTGATCCTGTTCGCGCTCATCGAGAAGCGCCTCGTGGCAGGACTCACCGCAGGAGCCGTCAAGTAGGAAAGGGGACGCCCACGTGACGGACCAGCCGCTCGCGGAGCCCGGCGACGAGGGCACCAGCGAGGACGCCGAGGGGCAGACGCCCGATCGGGCCCGCCGCTGGCGGCAGATGCTCGACCTGCTGGCCGAGCGCGGGCGCCTCAGCGTCACCGACACCGCCGCCGCGCTGGCGGTGTCCGAGGCCACGGTGCGGCGCGACTTCACCGAGCTCGCCCGCCAGCAGCTGGTCACCCGCACCCATGGCGGTGTCCTGGCCACCTCGGTCGCCTACGATCTGCCTGCCCGCTATCGCTCGTCGTCCGGGCACGACCCGAAGGAACGCATCGCCGCCGCGGCCGCGGACATGGTGGAGCCCGGCATGGTGGTCGGCTTCAACGGCGGCACGACGACGTCGGCGACGGCGCGCCGCCTGGCCGCTCGCATCGAGCACGGGCCGCATTCCGGCGACCCGGCGTTGACCGTGGTCACCAACGCACTGAACATCGCCACCGAGATGGTGCTCCGGCCACACATCCGCACGGTGTCCCTCGGCGGCGTGGCCCGGCCGCAGTCGTACGAGATGACGGGGCCGTTGGCGACACTGGTCCTCAACGAGCTCTGGCTGGACATGCTGATCCTGGGCATCGACGGCCTCACCGCCAGCGGCGGTGCCTCGTGCCGGCACGTCGGCGAAGCCGGCATCAACGCTCTGATGGTGCAACGCGCCAGCAAGGTCGTCGTGGTGGGCACCGGCGACAAGATCGGGCACCGCGCGTTCGCCCGCATCTGCGACATCGACCAGGTCAACGTCCTGGTCACCGAGCCCAGCGCTGCCGAGGACGACCTCGCGGCGCTGCGATCCGCCGGCGTCGACGTCCGCGTCGTCTGACTCCGGCGGGGCCGGCGCGCCAGCGCTGACGGCGAGCACCTTGCGGCGTCGTCGATCGCGCCCAGCGCGGCACGCTGGGGGTGCTCGGCCGCTGTCAGCAGACCTCGTCGATGGACTGGGCGCCCCCGGGCTCGTCCGCACCCGGCGACTCCTCGCCCTCGGGCGCCGGGGACTCACCGCCGTCCTCTCCCTCGGCTGTCGGGTCGGTCGGCTCATCCTCGCCCGACGGCGTCTCGTCCGACCCGCCTGTCGGGTCACCGGTCGGGTCGCCGGTCGGGTCGCCCGTCGGCTCCTCAACCGGCGCCTCGGTCTCGGCCGGCGGCTCCAGCGACTCCGCGACGAACTCGCGGATGAGGTCGTAGTCGGCGTCGTCGTAGGCGATGATGTCGTTGGTGAACGGGAGGCTGCGCAAGCCGGCCTCCTGCACCTTGAGCGCCAGTTCGGCGAAGGCGGAGAGCCTGCTGGCCGGGATGTCCGTGGACATCGTCTCCTCGGCCGCGCTCGCCAGTTGCTGGTACCGGGTCAGCAGGTTGAACGGGTCCGCCTGGGACGCGATGGCACCGATGACACAACGTTGCCGGCGCATCCGCTCGTAGTCGTCGGACACCGGGCCGGGGCCGCAGCGTGCGCGGGCGAACCACAGCGAGTGGTAGCCGTCGAGGTGCTGGTTCTCCCCCGGCTCGATCCAGCCCTTGGCCTCGGTGCAACCGCCGTTGCGCTCCCTGGTGCCGATCGGAATGCGGTACGGGACGTCCAACTCGATGCCGCCCAACGCGTCGACGAGGTACTGGAAGCCGCGCAGGTTCACCATGACGTAGTAGGAGATGTCGAGCCCGAGCGCCTCACCGACCACCAGCTTCATCGCCTCGGCGCCCGGGTCGGCGATGCCTTCGAAGAACTCCGGGAACTCATAGGGCACGAACCGGTACATCGACGACAGCCAGTAGTACGCGTCCTCCTCGGGGCCGCGGAAGCCGTCGGGATACGCCTCGTGCAGCGGTGTGCCCTCGGGCATCGGGACGTCCAGCAGGTTGCGCGGCAGCGAGAACAGCGCGGCGTCGCCGGTGTCCGTGTCGATGCTGGCGACCATGACGGTGTCGGTCCGGGTCTCGTCGCGGCCCGGCCCCGCGTCGGAACCGAGAATGAGCACGTTGACGCGGTCCTGCCCCGCCCACGGGTCGGTGTCGGAGGCATCCTCCGGAATGGTGTGACTGGGCTGGTCGTCGTCGGCGAAGACGTTGCCGATGAACTCCACCTGCCGGAACGCGTACCGGCTGCCGAAGCTGATGGGCACGACCACGAGCGACACCAGGGTGATGACCAGCGCCGCCGAGACGAGACGCTGCGGCGCCCGCAACCCGCGTGGCTGCAGCAGGTAGAGGCCGAGGACGGCGATGAGGAGCCAGACGACCGCCAGCGCCAGCAGGCCCCGGGCCAGCCAGGTCAGGGTGTCCGGGTCAGTGCCCATGCGCGCGGCTTCGGTGATGTCGGTGCGCAGCAGTGCGACGATGGCGGCACCTACCGCCAGGACGAACAGGGTGAAGACGGTCCAGCCGAGCTTCTTCCGGCCGGCCGCGATGAGGCCGAGGCCCGGGACGAGCGCGCCGACGCCGACCTGACGCAGGAACCGGCGATACTCGGCCGGGCGCACGGCGGCGGATCGCTGCCCAGCGTCGGGCGCGGATGCCGCGGACGATTCCGGCGACGCCGGGCGCCCGGCCCCGCGTCTCCTGCGGCCCGTCGAGCCGCCCGTCTCGTCGCCGATCATCACTGCTGCCCGCGCTCAAAGGGCGTGGTCACCCGCGCGTGCGCGCCTCCTTCGTCGCGTATCCGCCCGGCGGGTGGTGCTGCCGGCCGTCATCCATGATTGTCAAGCCGATCCGTCGCCGGGTCATTGTGCCCGACCAGGACAAAAGTAACCCAGCCGCCCTGGTCCGGACGTGTATGACGGTCCCCGTGACACCGCACCGTGATGATGCGTCGCTACAGCTTGCGGACCATGAGCACCGAGTCCCGGTCGTCGCCCGGCGCGACCCGGATCATACCGGGCAGCCGGCCAACCTCGACGTAGCCGGCGGCCTCGTAGAACTGCCCCAGCCCTAGCCCGTCACGGTACGTGAGATGCAGGAACTCGAGTCCGTCGGCGCGCGCGATGTCGGCCAGACCGTCCAGCAGCACCCGGCCAGCGCCACGTCCCTGGAACCGCGGATGGATCTGCAGCCGCAACACGGTGGCCCAGTGCCGGAACAGCGGGTTGCCGGTGCCGACGATGAACGCGAAGCCGGCCCGCTCGCCGTCGACCCGCAGCAGGCCGACCGTCGTCGTGCCGGCGGCGACTCCGGCGAGCCCGTCCTCGAGTGCCGGGCGGACGTCGTCGGGACCCACCGGCGGGACGAAGCCCACCGCACCGCCGGCATTGGTGACGTCGACCCAGCAGCTCAGCATCCACGCCCGAAGGTCGTCGTCGACCTGGACGACGCGTTCGACCATTTCGCTCACGCCCCGACGGTACGGGACAATGGTGCACGTGAACGATGGCCCGTTGATCGTGCAGAGCGACAAGACCCTCCTCCTCGAGGTCGAGCATCCGCAGGCCGCCGAGTGCCGGCGGGCCATCGCGCCCTTCGCCGAGCTCGAACGTGCGCCCGAGCATGTCCACACCTACCGGCTCACGCCGCTCGGGCTGTGGAACGCACGCGCGGCCGGCCACGACGCCGAGCAGGTGGTCGACACCCTGCTCACCCACTCCCGCTACCCGGTCCCGCACGCGCTGCTGGTCGACGTCGCCGAGACGATGGCGCGTTACGGCCGGCTGCGGCTGGAGGGCCACCCGGTGCACGGGCTGGTGCTGATCTCCAGTGACCGCGCGGTACTCGAGGAAGTGCTGCGTTCCAAGCGCGTCACGCCTCTGGTGGGTGCCCGCGTCAGCGACGACACCGTCGTCGTCCACCCGTCGGAGCGTGGCAACCTCAAGCAGGCACTGGTCAAGCTGGGCTGGCCCGCCGAGGACCTGGCCGGCTACGTCGACGGCGAGGCCCACGCGATCGCGTTGGACGAGAGCGGCTGGCAGTTGCGCCCGTACCAGCGCGACGCCGCGGAGGGCTTCTGGCACGGCGGCTCCGGCGTCGTGGTGCTGCCGTGCGGGGCCGGCAAGACACTCGTCGGTGCCGCCGCGATGGCGCAGGCCCAGGCCACCACGTTGATCCTGGTCACGAACACCGTGGCGGCGCGGCAGTGGCGCGACGAGTTGCTGCGCCGCACCAGCCTCACCGAGGACGAGATCGGCGAGTACTCCGGGGCCAAGAAGGAGGTCCGTCCGGTCACCATCGCGACCTATCAGGTGCTGACCACCCGCCGGAAGGGCGTGTACACCCACCTGGAACTGCTCGACGCCCGCGACTGGGGGCTCGTCGTCTACGACGAGGTCCACCTGCTGCCGGCGCCCATCTTCCGCATGACGGCCAACCTGCAGGCCCGTCGCCGGCTCGGGCTCACCGCGACCCTCGTCCGCGAGGATGGCCGCGAGGACGACGTCTTCACCCTGATCGGGCCGAAGCGCTACGACGCGCCCTGGAAGGAGATCGAGAACCAGGGCTACATCGCGCCTGCCGACTGCGTCGAAGTGCGGGTGACGCTCTCGGACGGCGAGCGGCTCGCCTACGCCACCGCCGAGCCGGACGAGCGCTACCGCCTCGCCTCCTCCACCGATGCGAAGACGCGGGTCGTCGAGGGTCTGGTCAAACGGCACGCGGGCGAACCGACCCTGATCATCGGGCAGTACATCGACCAGCTCGACGAACTCGGCGAACGCCTCGACGCCCCGGTCGTCAAGGGCGAGACGACGGTCCGGGAGCGGCAGCGCCTCTTCGACGCGTTCCGGACCGGCGAGATCACCACGCTGGTCGTCAGCAAGGTCGCCAACTTCTCCATCGACCTGCCCGAAGCCAGCATCGCCATCCAGGTCTCCGGGACGTTCGGGTCGCGGCAGGAGGAGGCGCAGCGGCTGGGCCGCATCCTGCGCCCCAAGGCCGACGGCCGGACCGCGCGCTTCTACTCCGTCATCGTCCGCGACACCGTCGACCAGGACTTCGCCCAGCACCGGCAGCGCTTCCTCGCCGAGCAGGGCTACGCCTACCAGATCGCCGACGCCGAGGACGTCCTGCGCGGCGAGGGCTGAGCGCCGCCCTCGCGCGTGCGTCCGGCGGGGCGCCGCATTCGCGACAGACCGTTGCAGGTCTGAGCGCAGCGCTGCGCTCAGAGTCGCGGGCCAGTACGGGCCAGCCGGCTGTGCTAGGATCCCATGCCCTTCGCGACCGGACCGGTTCCCGGGCCGTCGGAAATGCCCCATCTTCCGCCGAGCCCCAGGAGGCCGTGACCGTGTCCGGGACCGATCCCACTCTCGAAGCCGAGCGCGAACACCTGCGCCGCGCCCGTGCTGACCTGCGCGCCATGCGCGAGCACACGCTCTCGCTCGACGCGCAGGGTGGCGACCACGTCTCCACCGAATATCTCAAGGCGGCGCTGTACCGGCGGGCCAAGGCGTTGGAGGACGACCCGTCCCTGCCGCTGTTCTTCGGCCGCATCGACCGGGTGGAGGCAGGCGCACCCGATGCTCCCGCAGAGGGGCAGGAGACCTTTCACATCGGCCGCCGGCACGTCATGGACGGCAACGGTGACCCGATGGTCGTCGACTGGCGAGCCGACGTGTCGCGGGCCTTCTACCGGGCCACCCGGGCCGACCCGATGGGCGTCGTGCTGCGTCGCCGGTACGGGTTCGCCGACGGCGACCTGACCTCGTTCGAGGACGAGCACCTGCTGGACACCAGCGAGGCCGACATCACCAGCCGCATCCTCACCGAGGAGATCGAGCGGCCGCGCGTCGGCCCGATGCGCGACATCGTCGCCACCATCCAGCCGGAACAGGACGAGGTGGTCCGCTCCGGCCTGGACCGTACGGTGTGCGTCCAGGGCGCTCCGGGCACCGGGAAGACCGCGGTCGGGCTGCACCGGGCCGCATACCTGCTGCACACCTACCGCAACCGGCTGGCTCGCAGCGGCGTCCTGGTCATCGGGCCGAACCAGGCGTTCCTCCACTACATCGCCCAGGTGCTGCCCACGCTCGGCGAGGTGGACGTCCGGCAGGTCACGGTCGCGGAGCTGGTCGGCTCGGTCCCGGTGCGCGCCGCCGACGTGCCGGCGGCCGCCGCACTCAAGGGCGACGCGCGGATGGCCGAGGTGATCCGGCGGGCGATCTGGTCGCACGTCGCCGAGCCGGCCGAGACGCTCTACGTCAGCCGCGGCACCCGGCGCTGGCGGGTGCCCGTGCACGAGGTCGCCGAAGCGATCGCCGTGCTGCGCGAGCGCGGCGACGGGTACGCGACGGCACGGTCGCTGCTCGGGCAGCGGCTCGCGCACCGCATCCTGCTGCGGATGGAGGCCGCCGGTGAGATCACCGACGACCGCGTGCAGAACGCCGTCGCCCGGTCGCGGCCGGTGAAGCAGTACGTCGACCAGCTGTGGCCGCCGCTGGACCCGGTGAAGCTGGTGATGCGGCTGCTCGGCGATCCGGACCTGCTGGCCACCGCCGCCGACGGGGTCCTGAGCGGCGACGAACGGGACCTGCTGCTCTGGGCCAAGCCGGCCAGAGGCCCGAAGACCGCGCCGTGGTCGCAGGCCGACGCCGTCCTCGTCGACGAAGCCACCGCCCTGCTGGAACGGGTACCCGGCGTCGGCCACGTGGTGCTGGACGAGGCCCAGGACCTGTCCCCGATGGAACTGCGCGCCGTCGCCCGCCGCGCCGGCAGCGGTTCCCTGACGGTCCTCGGCGACATCGCCCAGGGCACCACGCCATGGGCGACGCCGTCGTGGCCGGACGCGCTGCGGCACCTGGGCCGCGACGACGCCCACCTCGAGGTCCTGCGCAAGGGTTACCGCGTGCCGGCCGCCGTCGTCGGCTTCGCGGCCCGGCTGCTGCCGCTCATCGCGCCCGGCATCGCGCCGCCCGAAGCGGTCCGGTCCAACCCTGGCCGGCTGGACATCATGGCGGCCGACGGCGATCTGCCGGCCGCGCTCGCCTGGGTGGCGGCCGACGTGGCCGGGCGGATCGGTTCGGTCGGGGTCGTCGCCGCGGACGACACGGTCGACGACGCGGCCGCGGCGCTCACCGCCGCCGGGGTGGAGCACGGCCGGCTCGCCGACGACCTGCGCGTCACGCTGGTGCCCGCGACCCTCGCCAAAGGCCTGGAGTACGACCACGTGATCGTCGTGGAGCCGGCCCGCATCGTCGCCGCCGAGCCGAGCGGGCTCCGCCGGCTCTACGTGGTGCTGACCCGAGCCGTGTCGTCGCTCACCGTGGTGCACGACGCCGCCCTGCCGGAACCGCTGTCCGGGCCTGTGTCCAGGCCGGAACCGGTGGCCCACCAGGACGTATAGGGTCCCGATGCCCGCGAAGAGCTACATTCTGTGTATTCTCTGCACCGCGTAAGGGGTCATCGGCACCCCCCGAGATTCGCTCGGCTGCCGAGCGACGGCACGGCCTGGGGAGGGCGCATGGCATCTGACTTCGAGCTGACTGCGGCCATACGCGGTACCCGTCCGGGAACCCAGCGGTGAGCGCGGGCACCAACGGCGCTCGCTCCGTGCTCGGTGACGGCGCGCATGTCCTGCTCACCGGCGCCACCGGCTTCGTCGGCCAGGCCGTCCTGGAGAAGCTGCTGTCCAGCTATCCCGGGACCCGCGTCAGCGTGCTGGTCCGGCGGCGTGGCGCGCTCAGCGGCCAGCAGCGGATGGAGCGGCTGTTCCGCAAACCCGTCTTCAGCACCTGGCGCGGCGCTGTCGGCGAGGAGACCGCGCTGCGCGAGTTCCGGGAGCGGGTCGGCGTCATCGAGGGCGACCTCGGCGATCTCCCCGAGCTGCCCGACGACGTCGACGTCGTCATCCACTCCGCGTCCACGGTCTCCTTCGACCTGCCCATCGACGAGGCGTTCGCGTCCAACGTCGGCGGTCCGGAGTCGCTGTACCGGGCCCTGCTCGCCAGCGGGTCGCGTCCGCACGTCGTGCACGTCTCCACCAGCTACGTCGCCGGCCTGCGCAAGGGGATCGCCGAAGAGGGGTCGCTCGATCACGAGGTCGACCGGCACGTCGAGCTGACGCATGCGCTGGCCGCACGCACCGACGTCGAGCAGCTGTCCCGCAGCCCGAGGCTGCTCGGCAAGCTGCTCGCCCAGGCGCGCGACAAGCACGGCAGGGCGGGCTCGCGAGTGGTCACCGACGCCGCCGAGCAGGCGCGACAGGACTGGGTGCGCGACCAGCTGGTCGAGGCCGGCCGGACCCGGGCGCAGAGCCTCGGCTGGCCGGATGTGTACACCTACACCAAGGCCCTGGGCGAGCGAGTGGCCGAGGACCTGTGGGCAGGCGCCGGCCACCGGCTGTCCGTCGTCCGCCCCACCATCATCGAGTCCTCGCTCAAGCACCCGTATCCCGGGTGGATCGACGGCTTCAAGGTCGCCGACCCGCTCATCGCCGCCTACGGGCGGGGCCTGCTGCCGCAGTTCCCGGCGCTGGCCGACACCGTGCTCGACGTCATCCCGGTCGACTTCGTCGTCAACGCCGTCCTGGCTGCCGCCGACGCCCCGCTGCCCGGCGGCGATGTCCGGTACCTGCAGGTCAGTTCCGGCATCACCAACCCGCTGCCGTTCGGCCGGCTGTTGCGGCTGGTCCGCGAGTACTTCGAGGCCAACCCGCTGAAGGACGCCAAGGGCGGCTATCTCTCCGTCCCGTCGTGGTCGTTCCCGCACCGGGGCGCCGTGGAGCGCGCGCTGCGCCGCCGCGAGAAGGCCATCGACATCGCCGACCGCGCCGTCGACCGGCTGCCACCGGGTCAGCGCACCCGCAGCTGGATCTCGGCCATCTACCGCACGCGGCGCGACCTGGAGACGCTGCGGAAGTTCACCTCGTTGTATCAGCCGTACACCGAGACCGAGGTCATCTTCGACGACGCCCAGCTGCGGGCCCTGCACGCCTCGTTGCCCGACGACCGCAAGGCCGAGCACGGCTTCGACGTCACCGAGATCGACTGGGCGCACTACCTGCAGAAGATCCACATCCCCGGCGTGCCCGGCCTCAGCCGCGGCGGTTCCGGCGACACCGCCAGCACGGCGAACCTCCCGGTGGACCTGCCGGCACGCAGCGACGTCATGGCGGTCTTCGACCTGCAGCGCACTGTCGCCGCTGCCACCCTGGTCGAGCACTACATGTGGATTGAACTGGCCGCGAAGCCGCTGTCGCGGTGGCCGGTCGTCATGAGCAACCTCGTCGCGCTCGGCCCGCGGTACCTGCAGGCCGAGCGGCGCGACCGCGGCGATTTCATCCGCACCTTCATGCGCCGCTACGAAGGCGTCCACGAGGACGAGCTGCGCAAGGTCATCGCCGACGAGGTCACGGTGTCGCTGCACCGGGGGCTGTTCGAGCAGGCGCTGGAGCGCATTCGCGCGCACCACGACGCCGGACACCGCACGGTCCTGCTGACCGGCGAGATCGACGTGTTCGTCGAGCCGCTCGCGCCGCTGTTCGACGTCATGGTCGCCGGCCGCATGGAGTCCGACGCCACCGGCCGATGGACCGGCCACCTGGCCACGCCGCCGCTGGTCGGCGAGGCCCGGGCGGCCTGGCTGCGTCGCTACGCCCGCACCGAAGGGCTCGACCTCGCCGGGTCGTACGCGTACGGCGACAGCTACGGCGACCGGTCCTGGCTCGAGGTGGTCGGCAACCCCAACGCAGTCAACCCGGACGCCAGCCTCTACCGCTACGCCAAGTCCAAGCGCTGGCCCGTGCACAGCTGGACCACCACCGCCGAGGGCCGGCTCTCGCCGGTGTTCCGCAGCATCAAGGGAGCGCGACGGGGATGACCGGCGGGCCGAAGCTCACCGGCCGGGCACTGGTCACGGGCGGCACGTCGGGCATCGGGCTGGCCTTCGCCGAGGCGCTGGCCGCGCGCGGCTGCGATCTCGTGCTGGTGGCCCGTGACACCGAACGGCTCAAGCAGACCGCCGATGCCCTACGCGGCCGCCACGGGGTCCAGGTCGAGATCCTCCCGGCCGACCTCGCCGTCCGCGAGCAGGCCGGTGAGGTCGCGGCCCGGCTGGCCGACGCCGAAGCCCCCGTCGACATCCTGATCAACAACGCCGGCAAGGGAGTGCACTCCCCGCTCGCGACCGAGGACACCTCCGAGCACGAACAGGCCATCGATCTGATGATCACCGCCGTGGTGGTGCTCGGCGCCGCCGCGGCCCGCGCCATGCGCGAGCGCGGACACGGCGTCATCGTCAACGTCTCGTCGGTGGCCGGGCTCATCACCATGGGCGGGTACTCGGCGGTGAAGTCGTTCGTGCGCACCTACTCCGAGAGCCTGTCGATGGAGCTGGCCGGCACCGGCGTGCAGGTCACGGCCCTGCTGCCGGGCTGGGTGCGCACCGAGTTCCACGAACGTGCGGGCATCCGCACCGGCTCGATCCCGTCGTCGCTGTGGCTACGCGCCGACCGCGTCGTCGCCGACTGCCTGGCCGATGTCGAGAAGGGGCGGGCCCGTTCGGTACCGTCGGCTCGGTTCAAGGTCCTGGCGTGGCTGGCCGAGCACGCACCCCGAGCGGCGGTGCGGCGCGTCACGGCCAGGCTGGTGAGCGGGCGGCGGTGAGCGGCATGGCGAGTACGAGGAGGTACCACGCGGCCTGGCACCGCTGGGCGAGGTTCGTCGCCCAGCGGATGGTGCTGCGGCCGGTGGTGTACGCCGTCACGAAGGTGTCGGTGCTGGGCACGGACAACCTCGACGGACTGTCCGGGCCGTTCGTCGTCGTCGCCAATCACAGCAGCCATCTCGACGCGCCACTCCTGGTCACCGCGCTGCCGCGGCGCTACACCCGCAGCCTCGCCGTCAACGCCGCGGCCGACTACTTCTACCGGCAGTGGTGGATGAAGGCGGCCACCTCGTTGTTCTTCAACACCTACCCCGTCAGCCGCACCAACGCCGACATGGGCAAGGGCAAGGGACTGGCCAACCAGCTGCTCAGCGAGAAGGTCCCGGTGGTGATCTTCCCCGAGGGCACCCGGCGCAACACCGAGAACGGCGTCAAGCGGTTCAAGCCCGGTGCCGCGGCCCTGAGCATCACCCAGGACGTGCCGTGTGTCCCGGTCGCCATCGTCGGCACCGACGAGGCCATGCCGGTGGGCCGTTCCTGGCCCGTCCCCGGGCGCCCGCCGGTCACTCTCATCGTCGGCGCCCCGATCAACCCGGAACCGGGTGAGCGGGTGCGCGACCTCAACGACCGGCTCGAGGCCCAGGTGGCGGCGATGGTCGCCACCCGCGACCCGAACGCGAAGCCGGACCTGACCCGCCACAAGGCGCGGCCGGATGACCATCCCAGCGAGCGTGCGCAGAAGGAGGAGGCGTCGTGACCGGTGTGCAGCACCAGAAGTGGTGGGGCTGGGGGGTCGAAGGCATCACCTTCACCCACGAGGACAAGCCGAAGCTCGCGCCGTTCGTCATGGAGAAGGTCGGCATCGACCTGAACGCGCCGGGCACCCCGCCGCCGGACTTCGAGGACCTCAAGGTCCCGGCGTCGCTGCTGGACGGTGAGCTCGCCACCGCGCTGCGCAGCGCCGTCGGCGACGCGTACGTCGCCACCGACGACATGGACCGGGTGGTGCACACCTACGGCAAGGGCCTGGTCGATCTCGTCCGGGTCCGCGCCGGCGATCTGCCGCGGGTTCCCGACGCCGTCGTCTACCCCGCCGACGAGGACGAGGTGCGGCAGGTGGTCGACGCCGTCGTGGCGGCCGAGGGCGTGCTGATCCCGTTCGGCGGCGGGTCGAACATCTCCGGGTCGCTGACCCCGCCGCCGGACGAGAAGCGGGTCGTCGTCTCACTCGACCTCGGCCGGCTCAACCGGGTCCTCGAGGTCGACGAGCACGCCGGGCTGGCCCGGGTCCAGGCGGGGGTGCTCGGCCCGGACCTCGAGGATCAGCTGAACGCCCGTGGCTGGACCACCGGCCACCAGCCCGACAGCTTCCGCCACTCCACCCTTGGCGGGTGGGTGGCGACGCGCAGCTCGGGAATGCAGTCGGACAAATATGGAGACATCAGTGACATCGTTCGGGGCATGCGGGTGGTGCTGCCCGGCAAGGTGATCGTTCTCCGGCCGCTGCCCAGCACGTCGTCGGGGCCGAGCGTGCGCGAGATGATCCTGGGCTCGGAGGGCCGCCTCGGCGTCATCACCGAGGTCTGGGTCCATGTCCACCGGGTGCCGAAGAACCGTGAAATCGTCGCCTACCTGTTCCCGACGTGGGCGGCCGGGCTGGCGGCGATGCACGACATCTCGGAGTCCGATGCTTCGCCCACCGTGACCCGCGTGTCCGACGCGAACGAGACCGCGTTCTCGCTGTCCATGCAGAAGCCGTCGACGGGTCTGGCCGCCAAGGCGGGACCGATCCTGTTCAACGTCCTGGAGCGGCGCGGCTGGGATCTCGACGCGGCCTGCCTGTCCTACATCGGCTACGAGGGCGACGAGGGCCACCTCAAACACGAGAAATCGATCGTCGGCAAGATCGTCCGGAAGCACGGCGGCATCAAGCTCGGCAAGGGCCCCGGCGCGCTGTACGACCAGAAGAAGTTCGACACGCCCTACATCCGCGACTTCCTGCTCGACATCGGCGCCTTGGGCGACGTGTCGGAGACCGCCGCCCCGTGGTCGAAGCTGATGGACCTCTACGCCAACACGATCCGCACCGCCACCGACGCCTTCGCCGAGCTCGGGGTCAAGGGCTTCGTGATGTGCCACCTGTCGCACAGCTACCACTCCGGCGCGTGCCTGTACTTCACCTTCGCGTTCCCGCCCAGCGGCGATGTGGCCGCCGAGCAGATCGAGCAGTACTGGGTGGTCAAGCGGGCGATCCAGCAGTCGTTCATCGACAACGGCGCCACCATCTCGCACCACCACGGCGTGGGCACCGACCACGCTCACTGGCTGGAGGACGACATCTCACCGGCCGGCACCGATGTGATGGCCGGGCTGCTGAAGGCGGTGGATCCGGGCCGCAACCTCAATCCTGGGACGCTGCTGCCATCGCACCGGGAGTGGTAGCGGCGGGCTGATCCGGCTCGCTCGGCCGGAGCCGTCGGCCGGGGCCGCCGGTGGCTCGGGCCCGGACGGCGGCCGCGAGCAGTGCCACCGCCGCGGCCGTCACGGTGACGGCGAATGCCGGACGGTGCCCGCCGAGGTCGGCCAGCCGTCCGGCCACGCCGGAGCCGACGGCGTACCCGATGCCGGTGGCTCCGGCCAGCACGGTCAGCGCGGCACCGACCCGGGACGGCGGCACCAGTTGCTCGGCGGCGGCGAACACGCTGATCATGTACGGCGCGATGGCCAGGCCCAGCACCAGCACCGCCGGCACCAAGGCCGCCAGCGAACCGACCAGCAGCAGCGGCGCCGACAGCACCAGCAGCGCGCCGGCGAACACCAGGATGCGGCGCTGGTATCCGAACCGTTCCGGCAACGCGGCGGTGGCCAGACCGGCCAGCACGCTCCCGACGCCGAGCAGCGCGTGCACGAGCCCGGCCAGCCCCGGGCGCCCCTCGGCGGTGGCCAGTGCCGTCGTACCGGTCTGGGTGGCGCCGAAGATGACCCCGATGAGCAGCTGGGCCAGCGCGAGCGCGAGGAACGCGGAAGTGACGAATCGCCGCGACCCGCTGGTGGTGTCCGGCCGTAGCGTGTGGGCCAGCCGCGCGGTCGGGTGCAGCGCGAACCAGGAACCGAACACGATCAGGAGGGCGGCCGCGGCCAGCAGCGCACCGCTCGGGCTGAGTGCGACGGCACCGACACCGACGAGCGCCGGGCCGAGCACGAACGACGCCTCGTCGGCCGCGCCCTCGTAGGAGAACGCGGCGTCGACCAGCCGCCGCTGGTGCGCGCCGGTGCGATGGGTGATGGGCCGCCACCGGGTCCGTGCCAGCGGCCCGACCTGGGGCATCGCCAGCCCGGCGGCTGCCGCGGCGGCGACCAGGAGCGGGGTGGCCAGGCCGGCGTCGACCGCGGCGACGAGCACGGTCAACCCGACGCCGGCAGCCAGTGACTGCGCCAGCACCACCGGCCGTTGACCGAACCGGTCGGCGATGGCGCCGGCCACCGGGGCGCCGATGGCGTTGGCCACGGCGAGCGCCCCCGCGGCCAGCCCGCCGGCGGTGTACCGGCCGGTGGCGTCGGAGACCAGGAGCAGGGTGCCCAGCTGGCTCATGGCGAGCGGCAGCCGGCCGAGGAAGGCGACGGCGACGTAAGCCGGCCCGGCCAGGGCGATGAGACGGCGGTAAGACGACAGAGGCGACACGACAGGGCTCCACAACGGACACTCGACCTGCGCGCCTCCCCACCACCAGGTCGCGCCGAAACCCTGTGCTGTGTCGGAGTCTACCGCGATGATGGCCGCATGGACGAGCTGCGACGGCAGTGGGCGGTACTCGCGGGCACCGGCCCGGAGGCCGAGGCGGCCGGCGACGACCTGCTGCGGCGCTGGCAGGAACCGCACCGGCACTACCACGCCGTCGGGCACCTGCGGGCGGTGCTGGATGCCGTGGACGAGCTGGCCGATGCCGCCGACGACGTCGACGCGGTGCGCCTGGCCGCGTGGTTCCACGATGCCGTCTACGCCGGCCGGCCCGGCGACGACGAGCGCGCCAGTGCGGTGCTGGCCCGCGACATGCTGACGGGGCTGGGGGCGGCCCCTGCCCGGGTGGACGAGGTGGCGCGGCTGGTGCTCGTCACCGTCGCCCACGACCCCGCGCCCGGCGACGCCGACGGCGCGGTTCTGTGCGACGCCGACCTCGCCGTCCTGGCGGGTTCGCCCGCCGAGTACGCGGCGTACGCGTCCGCCGTCCGCGACGACTACGCGCAGGTGTCCGACGCGGACTTCGCCGCCGGCCGGGCCGCCGTGCTGGAGCGTCTCCTGGACCGGCCGGCGTTGTTCCACACCGCCACCGGCCGGCGGCGGTGGGAGGAACCGGCCCGGCACAACCTGCACACCGAGCTGGTGCTGCTGCGCGCGGCCGGCTCCTGACCGGCGGTGATGGGCGCAGCGGTCCGCTCCGCCCCCTCCCCGCGTTGATCTTGGAGTAATCGCAGAATCGCCGGGTGAAATGTCCGATAGATTCCGCCGTTACTCCAAGATCAACGCGCCATCGGGCCCGGACGCGCGGTCAGTGGCGGCGGCGTTTACGCCGGCGCAGCCCGGCTGCGTGCAGCCGGGCGACGATCTCGCGGCTGCGCGCCGGCACGGCTCCGGCATCGACCACGCGCTGGTAGTCCGTCTCCGGCACGTCGTAGTGGTCGCCGTCGAAGCCGCGCGCCGGCAGCCCGAGCCGCGCGGCGAACTCGTGCAGTTCGTCGAAGGAGCGGTCGGAGGCCAGGTGTGACCACAACCGGCCGTGTGCCGGCCAGGCAGGCGGATCGATGAGGATCATGACCAGGGGTGTCTCCTAGAGCGCCGCCGCGACGGCGTCGTCGATCAGGATGCGCCACGACCGCACCAGTGCGGCGTCGACGTACGCCTTCCAGGAGCCGCCCGGCCGAACCCGGCTGCCGACGTGGAACTGCCGGACGCCGGCCCGCGCCAGCCAGGGCACGTGATCGGCCTCCAGTCCGCCGCCGGCCATGATGAGCCGGGCAGCCGTGGCGTCGCCGGCGGCCCGGCTGCACAGCTCGTCCAGGCCGGACGCGACGCCGCGCGGCGAACCGGCAGTGAGGATGGCGTCCAGGCCGGGCAGGCCCGGGACCACGTCCCAGGCCGCCTCGTGGTCGAGGGTGTGGTCGATGGCACGGTGGAACGTCCACGGCATGCCGTCGAGCTCGTCGGCCAGCGCGATGGTCGCCTCGACGTCGACCTCCGCATTGAGCCCCAGGAAGCCCAGGACGAAGCTGTCGGCGCCGGCGGCGGCCAGCTGATGTGCGGCGATCTTGAGCCTGGCCAGTTCGGACCCACTGGTTGAGAAGCCGTCGTTGGAACGCAGCATGACCCGCAGCGGGAGGTCGCAGGCGCGTTTGAGGTCGCGGACGGCGTCGAGGGTGGGCGTGAGACCGTCGGCGTCCATGTCGGCTACGACTTCGAGCCGGTCGGCGCCGCCTTCGGCCGCGCCGGACGCGTCGCCGGGACCCAGCGCGATGACCTCCAGGAGCGGACGCACGTGCATAGTGTGCCAGCGAAATGGCACGATCGACATCGTGGTTGACGACGTGATGCTCGCGGCGCGGGCACTGGTGCTGCGCGACCTGGGCGCGCGCCGGCTCGACGTGCCGGCCGCCGTCGACGCGCTGGACGCCGCCGTGCGCGAGCGGCGCTGGTGGGTGGAGCAGTGGCCGGACGGTGCGGCGTTGGTGTCCGGGCAGCTGGCGCAGGACGTACAGGACCGGCTGCTGGACTCCGGTGTGGGGCGCTGGCCGCGGTGCCGGTCGTGCGACGAGACCGTCCCGCACGAACTGCGGATCGAGCCCGAGTTGGGGCCCGATCCGCAGTGGGTGTGCGAGAAGTCCGGCGTGCACGTCGCGCCGCTCGGCGCGTTGTGAGCCGGTCACGCCACGCGCGCCGCCGCCTGCTGTAGGTGTTCGTCGGCCGCCGGCTCCGGGACCCAACGAAGTTCCGTCCGCTCGCGGCCGGAGATGTCCGTCACGGTCACCCACCGGGCCACGAGACCGGAGCGCTGGACCATCGTCGTCGCCATGTCCGCCCCCTTCGGCCACTCCTGAGTCGGGTGCTGTTCACCTTCTGTTCACCTACAGTACCAGAGGTGTTCGGCTGGCCGCGCGGTCAGTGCCGGCCGCTGAAGAACTCGATGACGTCGGCGGCCAGCAGGTCCGGCGTCTCCAGCGCGGCGAAATGGCCGCCGCGGTCGAACTCCGTCCAGCGCACGACGCTGCCCATCGGGTCGACGAGGTGCCGGACGGAGGTGTCGGCGGCGAACACCGCGACAGCACCCGGCGGCAGGGCCGGCGGCACACCGTCGTCGGCCCCGGCACCCGCCGACGCCATGAACTGCTTGAACGCCTGCATCCCCTCGTAGACGACATGCGCGGCCGACGCACCGCTGCCGGTGAACCAGTAGATGCTGACGTTGGTGAGCAGCCGGTCGCGGTCGACGGCGTCCTCGGGTAGTTCGGCGGCCGGGTCGGTCCACTCCCTGTACTTCTCGGCGATCCAGGCGAGCTGCCCGACCGGCGAGTCGGTGAGCCCGTACGCCAGCGTCTGCGGTCGGGTCGCCTGCTGCACGAGGTAGCCGATGCCGTCCTCGCGGAACAGGTTGAACCGCTCGGCGCGCGCCCTCTCCGCATCCGGCAGCCCGGCCAGCTCGACCGGCGGCCCGAACGGGTACGGCGACGGGCCGTTGACGTGGGTGCCGATCACTCGGTCGGGGTGCAGCATCGCCAGCAGGCCGACCACGCCGGCGCCCACGTCTCCACCCTGAGCGGCGAACCGCTGGTAGCCCAGGCGAGTCATCAGCTCGGCGACCGCGCCGGCGACGCGCATCAGATTGCCCCAGCCGGTCTCGCGCAGCGGCGTGGAGAACCCGAACCCGGGCAGCGACGGGACCACCAGGTGGAACCGGTCGGTGAGCAGCGGGATGAGGTCGAGGAACTCGACCACCGAACTCGGCCAGCCGTGCAGCAGCACCAACGGTGTCGCGTCCTCGTTCGCGGAGCGGACATGCAGGAAGTGCAGGTCCTGCCCGTCGACCGTGGTGACGAACTGCGGGTGTGCGTTGAGCTCGGCCTCGCCGGCGCGCCAGTCGAAACCGTCGCGCCAGTACTCGGCCAGCTCCTTCAGGTAGCCGACCGGAACACCGCGCTCCCAGCCGGTATCGGTCAGCTGCGCCGGCCAGCGGGTGGCGGCCAGCCGCCTCCGCAGGTCGTCCAGATCGGCCTGCGGGATCTCGATGCGGAACGGGCGGATCTCGTTCATGGCTCCCCCTCGACGGGTCAGTGGGTCAGGTCCGCGAAGAACCCGCGGACGTCGGCGGCCAGCAGGTCTGGCGCCTCCATCGCGGCGAAGTGGCCGCCGCGGTCGAACGTCGTCCAGCGGACGATGGTGTGGTCGCGTTCGGCGAACCGGCGGATCGCGATGTCGGTGGCGAAGTTCGCCACCGCCGTCGGGACGGTGAACCGCTCCCGCGGCGCCCAGAAGGCGGCATCGTGTAACCGCTCGTAGTACGAGTGCGCGGTCGACGCGGCGGTCCCGGTGAACCAGTAGATGCTGACGTCGGTGAGCAGCCGGTCGCGGTCGACGGCGTCCTCGGGTAGTTCGGCGGCCGGGTCGCTCCATTCCTGGAACTTCTCGACGATCCAGGCCAGCTGCGCCACCGGCGAGTCGGTGAGCCCGTACGCCAGCGTCTGCGGCCGAGTGCCCTGCAGCCGCAGGTAGCCACTCCCGTCCTCCTGGAACTGCTGGAACAGCGCCAGGCGCCGCTGCTCGTCCTCGGTCAGCCCGGCCAGGTCGGACGGGTCGTCGGACGGGAAGGTCACGAACGCGTTCGCGTGCACCCCGACGACGCGGTCCGGCGCCAGCCGGCCGATCTCCGGGCCGAGGAAGCCTCCGACGTCGCCGCCCTGCACGCCGTAGCGGTCGTAGCGCAGCCGGTCCATCAGCTCCACCAGCGCGGACGCGGACCGGCCGTCGGTCCAACCGGCGGCGGTGACCGAGCCGGAGAATCCGTACCCGGGTAGCGACGGGACCACCAGGTGAAACTCGTCGGTGAGCAGCGGGATGAGGTCGAGGAACTCGACCACCGAGCCGGGCCAGCCGTGCAGCAGCAGGAGCGGCGTCGCGTCCTCGTTGGCGGAGCGGACGTGCAGGAAGTGCAGGTCCTGCCCGTCGACCGTGGTGACGAACTGCGGGTGTGCGTTGAGCTCGGCCTCGCCGGCGCGCCAGTCGAAACCGTCGCGCCAGTACTCGGCCAGCTCCTTCAGGTAGCCGACCGGAACACCGCGCTCCCAGCCGGTATCGGTCAGCTGCGCCGGCCAGCGGGTGGCCGCCACCCGGGCGCGCAGGTCGGCGACGTCAGCGTCCGGGATCTCGATCCGGAAGGGCCGGAGGTCCATGGAATTCGTCATACACCCACGGTCGCGGCAATCGCGGCCAGTTACGGGCCGCAATAGCTGGCAATATCGACGACATGGTGGAAACCTCGGCCCGGCTGCTGAAGCTGCTGTCGTTGCTGCAACTGCGCCGCGAGTGGGCCAGCGCCGACCTCGCCGCCCGGCTCGGCGTCGCGGTCCGGACGGTGCGCCGCGACGTCGAGCGGCTGCGGACGCTGGGGTATCCGGTCGATTCCACGCCCGGCGTGTCCGGCGGCTACCGCCTCGGGTCCGGCGCGGACATGCCGCCGCTGCTGCTCGACGACGAGGAAGCGGTCGCCGTAGCCGTCGGGTTGCGGACGGCCGCCAGCGGGTCGGTCACCGGCATCGAGGAGACCTCGGTGCGGGCGCTGGCCAAGCTGGAGCAGGTGCTGCCGGCCCGGCTGCGGCACCGGGTGGCGACGTTGTCGTCGGCGACGGTGCCACTGACCGGCGGCGGCCCCACCGTCGACGCGGACGTGCTGACGGCCATCGCGGCCACCGTCCGCGACCACGAACGGCTGCGCTTCGACTACGTCGGCCATGACGGCAGGTCGTCTCGCCGCGAGGTCGAGCCCCATCGGCTGGTCACCCGCGGCCGCCGCTGGTATCTGGTGGCCTGGGACGTCGGACGGTCGGACTGGCGCACCTTCCGGGTCGATCGACTGACGCCGAAGATCCCGACCGGGCCGCGGTTCACCCCACGCGAGGCACCGTCGGGCGATGTCGCCGACTTCGTCGCCCGCGGACTTGACTACGCGCTCTGGGAGTACCGGGTGAGCCTGCGCCTGCACGCGCCGACGGAGGCCGTCGCGAGCCGGCTGCCGTCGTCGATCGTCGTCGAGCCCGAGGACGAACACACCTGCGTCGTCCACACCGGTGCCGACAGTTTCGAGATGATCGCCGTCTACATCGCCATGCTCGACGTCGACTTCGACGTCCTCGACCCGCCCGAGTTCGCCGACCACCTACGCGCGCAGGCCGCCCGCTATCTGCGCGCCGCCGGCACGGTGTAGACCTCGTAGGAGACGGGCCGGATCTACAGCCCCGTAGATTCGACACATGTCGACGACGACGATCCGGGTGTCGCGCGAACTGCACGAGCGGCTGGCCAGGCACGCCGCGGAACGGAACACCCTCACTGGCCGGCGCGATCGCGCATGCCCTCGACACTGAGGAGCACATCGCGTTCTGGGCTGCGGCCCGAGCCACCATGGAAACGCGCGAGGCAACCGCCGTCCTGCGCGCCGAGGCCGAAGCACACGCGGGTTCACTCAAGGACGGCCTCGATCCGGATGAGCGGTGGGACGACCTGCTGTGATGCGCGGCGACATTCAGCTCTGCGACTTCGGCGACCCGATCGGCCATGAGCAGGGATTCCGGCGACCAGCCGTCATCGTGTCGGCCACGGAAATGTCCAGGTTCGGCCTGTCGATCGTCTTGCCGGTCACCCGCACGAAGCGTGGGTACGCGACGCACGTCGAACTCGACGGCGTCCTGCCGGTCACGAGCTACGTGCAGTGCGAGCAGATCCGCCTGGTGCCGACCGAGCGATTCATCCGCCGGCCCGGCGCCGTCGACACCGTGGACATGACGCGCATCGAAGCGGTACTGCGGCGGGTTCTGGAGCTCTGGGATCGCGAACGAGGGCGGCACCCCGAACCGGGGTACCGCCCTCGTTGCTGTGTCGTTCGCGACCGAACGGCAGGACTCAGAAGTCCATGCCGCCCATGCCGCCGCTCGGGTCGCCGGCCGGAGCCTTCTCCTTCTCCGGCTTGTCCGCCACGACGGCCTCGGTGGTCAGGAACAGCCCGGCGATCGACGCGGCGTTCTGCAGCGCCGACCGGGTGACCTTCACCGGGTCGTTGATGCCCTCGGCGAGCATGTCGACGTACTCACCGGTGGCAGCGTTCAGGCCCTGCCCGACCGGGAGGCCGCGCACCTTCTCGGCCACGACGCCGCCCTCGAGACCAGCGTTCACCGCGATCTGCTTCAGCGGCGCCTCGACGGCCACCTTCACGATGTTGGCGCCGGTGGCCTCGTCGCCCTCGAGCTCCAGCTTCTCGAACGCAGCGGCACCGGCCTGGATCAGAGCCACGCCACCACCGGCGACGATGCCCTCCTCCACGGCCGCCTTCGCGTTGCGCACCGCGTCCTCGATGCGGTGCTTGCGCTCCTTCAGCTCGACCTCGGTGGCCGCGCCGGCCTTGATGACCGCAACGCCACCGGCCAGCTTGGCCAGGCGCTCCTGCAGCTTCTCGCGGTCGTAGTCGCTGTCGGAGTTCTCGATCTCTGCACGGATCTGCGACACGCGACCAGCGATCTGGTCCGGGTCGCCCGCACCCTCGACGATGGTGGTCTCGTCCTTGGTGACCACGACCTTGCGGGCCTGGCCGACCAGGTCCAGGGTCGCGTTCTCCAGCTTGAGGCCGACGGTCTCGCTGATGACCTGACCACCGGTGAGGATGGCGATGTCCTGCAGCATGGCCTTGCGACGGTCGCCGAAGCCCGGAGCCTTGACGGCGACGGACTTGAACGTGCCGCGGATCTTGTTGACCACGAGGGTCGCCAGGGCTTCGCCCTCGACGTCCTCGGAGATGATGATCAGCGGCTTGCCGGACTGCATGACCTTCTCCAGCAGCGGGAGCAGGTCCTTGACGTTCGAGATCTTCGACTCGACGAGCAGGACGTACGCGTCCTCGAGGACGGCCTCCTGACGCTCGGCGTCGGTGACGAAGTAGCCGGAGATGTAGCCCTTGTCGAAGCGCATACCCTCGGTGAGCTCGAGCTCCAGGCCGAAGGTGTTGCTCTCCTCGACGGTGATGACACCTTCCTTGCCGACCTTGTCCATCGCCTCGGCGATCAGCTCACCGATCTGCGGGTCGCCGGCGGAGATCGACGCGGTCGCAGCGATCTGCTCCTTCGTCTCCACCTCGCGCGCCGAGCCCAGCAGCTGCTCGGCGATCGCCTCGACCGCCTTCTCGATGCCGCGCTTCAGCGCGATCGGGTTGGCACCCGCGGCCACGTTACGCAGGCCCTCACGGACCAGCGCCTGGGCCAGCACGGTCGCCGTCGTCGTGCCGTCACCGGCGACGTCGTCGGTCTTCTTCGCGACCTCCTTGACGAGCTCGGCCCCGATCTTCTCCCACGGGTCCTCGAGCTCGATCTCCTTCGCGATGGACACACCGTCGTTGGTGATCGTCGGCGCGCCCCACTTCTTCTCGAGGACGACGTTGCGGCCCTTCGGGCCGAGAGTGACCCTGACGGCGTCGGCAAGAGAGTTCATGCCGCGCTCGAGGCCACGCCGCGCCTCCTCGTCAAAGGCAATGATCTTTGGCATGGGTTCCTGGTCCTCCCATAGCGGGTGGATGGTCCGGTCCGGTGCCCGCGACGGACGACCGCAGGCAGTCCCGGCTCCTGTCACCGGAATCCCGCGGCCTCACCGACCGAAGTCCTGTCACTCTCACCTTGAGAGTGCTAACACTGTGTTTAGCACTCTGCCCTGGAGAGTGCAAGCTCGCCCGTATACTCCTGCCCTGTGAGCTCCGAACCGACCCTCCGACGGCTGTCCCGCGCGGGAAAGGGGTGGCGGCTGGGCGTCACCGCGGTCGCTCTGGTCATCCTGACCATGGGTCAGCTGCACGACACGAACGACTACTTCCCGCTCGGCTCACTGTCGCAGTACGCCACCCCGCGTGACATGGACGGCACGGTCCGCTCGGTCTACATGCTGGCCGACACCGCGGGCGGCGAACAGGTACGGGTGCCGCTCAACCCCCACGGCGTGGGCGTCGGCCGCGCCGACATCGAGTCCCAGCTCGACCGCATCGTCGACGACCCGGCCCTGCTCCAGGGCATCGCCGACGCCTGGTCGGAGCTGCACCCGGACGCCGACCCCTACGTGAAGCTGTACGTCATGCGTGACACCTACCAGCTGGCTGACGGCCGCCAGCAGGGCGCACCCGACACCGAGGAGCTCACCACGTGGGAGGTGCGCCGATGACCGCGCTGAGCGGCGCCGGCCGCGCGGTTGCCGGCTGGTGGACCCGCCCGGTCCCCCTGGCCCGGGTGGCGGTGTTGCGGGTCGCCATCTACCTGTTCCTGCTCTACGACATCTTCGTCCTCACCAACGACGTCATCCCGATGGCGCACGCGCCGGAGTTCTACCAACCCACCTGGATCGGCCGGGCGCTGCCGCTGCCGGAGCCGTCGGTGCCGCTGGCGCAGACGCTGCAGATCGTCATCGTCGTCGGGGCCCTGATCGCCGCGACCGGACGGCTGCCACGGGTGGCCGGGTGGGTGGTCGCCGGCGCCTACTTCCAGTGGATGGTGTTCAGCCAGGGCTACGGCTACGTCTCCCACGACCACCTGGCGCTGATGGTCGCCGTCGCCGCGCTACCCACCATCGGCCGGGCCGGCTTCACCGAGCGCGACTCCAGCGAGGCGGCCGGCTGGGCGTTCCGGTGCATCCAGGTGTCCACCATCGCCACCTACTTCGCCTCGGCCGTCGTCAAATGGGTTCGCAGCGGCTCACCGCAGGCCTGGGCCAACGGGGCGGTCTTCATCTGGGCGCTGATCCGGCGCGGATCCGACCTGTTCCGCTGGACCACCGACTACCCGTGGCTGCTGATCATCGCCCAGTGGGGGCTGCTGATCATCGAGTTCCTGTCGCCGGTGGTGCTGTGGCTCAAGGGCAAGGCGCTGTACCTGGCCGTGCTCATGTTCGCCGGCTTCCACCTGATGACCTACCTGGCGCTGGGCATCCACTTCCTGCCCACCGTCATCTGCTGGCTGGCGTTCCTGCCGCTGGAGCGGCTGGTGCCGCTGGCACAGCGGGCCGTGAACGGCGTGCGGCGCCGGCCCCCGGTCCCTGCCGGGCCGCCGAGCAAATGATCACGTTGCCCATGGGTGTATTCGCCGCACGCGGAATGCTTGCCTGGTGAGGCGGGAGCACCCATGGGGGACGTGATCATTTGCTCGGCGCCGACGGGGCCAGCTCAGGCAGGGTACGAATGCCGAAGCGGGCCCTCAGCGCATGACGGGCGGCGTTGAGCCCGCACATGCCGTGCACCGCCGGGCCCGGCGGGGTGGACCCTGAGCACAGGTACACCCCGGGCGCACCGGTGGCGTAGGGGTTCCACCGCAGCGTCGGCCGTTTGAACAGCTGCCAGAAGCTCATGGCGCCGGCGGCGATGTCGCCGTCGACGTAGTTGGCGTTGTGGTCTGCCATCTTCGCCGCCGGGATGGTGTGCCGCTCGACGACGAGGTCGCCGAAGCCGGGCGCGAACCGCTCGATCTGCGCCTGCACGGTGTCGCCGACGTCCATGGTGGACCCAGCGGGTACGTGCGCGTAGGTCCAGAACGGCCGCAGCCCGCCGACGGCGCGGCCGGGATCGAACAGCGCGGGATCCGACGCGAGAATCATCGGCCGCTCGGCGTGCCGGCCCGCCGCCACCTCGGCCTCGGCGAGCGACATCTCCGCCAGCGTGCCGCCGACGTGAACAGTGCCGGCCCGGCGGACCTCCGGATGCTCCCACGGCACCGGACCGGACAGCACGAAGTCGACCTTGGCCGCCGCGTTGCCGTACCGGAACCGTTCGACGGCGTTGCGGTAGCGCGCGGGCAGCTGGTCGCCCATGACCCGGGCAAGCGTGCGGGGCGTGGTGTCGAACAGGTAGGTGCGAGCCTTCGGGAGCTGCCCGAGGGACGTGACCTCGATGCCGGTGTGCACGACACCGCCGTGCGCGGACAGGTCGGCCACCATGGCGTCGATGATCGCCTGGCTGCCGCCCACCGGCAGCGGCCAGCCCGGCGAGTGCGCCAGCGCGCCCAGCGACAGCGCGGTACCGGCGGCGGTCAGCGTGGGCAAGCGGCCGATGGCGTGCGCGGCCACACCCATCAGCAGCGCCGGCGCCACCTCGCCCTTCCACCGGATGCCGTTCAAGCCGGTGCCCTGCTCGAGCATCGACAGCGCGAACTGGGCGGCCGTGAGCAGATCGGCGGGAAGGCCGCGACGGTCGGACAGCGCGAGGTCGACCACCGCCGGCGAGTGGCGGGACAGCGGGCCCATCAGGCGTCGCCAGGCCGGGCCGTCGGGGCCCAGACCGTCGACGGTGTCGTCGAGGTCGCGGTAGGCGATACCGGCCCGGCCGCCGTCCAGCGGCTGGGCGTACGACACATCCGGGTAGCTCAGCCGGACACCACGCGACGGCAGGTCGAAAGCGCGGAAGAACGGTGACGCCGCGGCCATCGGATGGACGGCGGAGCAGATGTCGTGGACGATGCCGGGAGCCAGGCCGAGGTCGAGCGTGCGAGCGCCACCGCCGATGGTGTGCTGCGCCTCGAAGACCTGGACGCTCAGCCCGGCCCGGGCCAGGACCACCGCCGCCGCCAGGCCGTTCGGGCCGGATCCGACGACGACGGCATCACACTGCTCGGATGCCTCCACGACGCCATCCTACGGCGGTGATCACTCCTGCATGGGCGGAGGCGTCATCGTGTCCTCGTACATCAGCCGGCCGCTCGGGCCGACCCGGAGGGTGGCATCGCGCAGCAGCAGGTCACGAAGCTCGTCGACGGTGGTGTTGTTGATCTCGGCGACCTGTTCGATGCGCTCGCCGAGGGCGTCGATGGCTTCCTGGCCTCCCATCGGCGATGGCAGCACCTCGACCGGCTCACCGGAACGCAGCGCCGGATCGGAGCCGCTGCCCTGGGAGCCTTCGGTCGCTGGTCCGTCGGTCGCGGGCACCGCCACGGCGTCGGGCTCGTCGTCGTCGCCGCCGGTGAGCCAGATCGCGAGCACCACCACGACCGCGGCCACCGCCACCGCACCCACGACGGCGAGCAAGCTGTTCCGCCTCTGCTGCGGTGCGTCCGGCATGGTTCCGGCCTCCCGTGATCCGGTGACTGTCTCTTACCCATGAGACGGCAGGGACGGCGCCGCGGTTTCGTGTGGGCGCAGGGCTCCGGAGACGCAGCTGGGGCCCGGGACGACAGTGTCCCGGGCCCCAGCGCCTTCAGCGGATGACGCGTGTGAAGCGTCAGCCGGTCACGCTACGACGGGTGCGGGCGTAGAGCGCCGCGCCCAGACCGAGCAGGAGCAGCCCGGCAGCCATGACCAGCGTGTTGGTGGAAGCACCGGTGTCCGGCAGGTCCTCGCCGCCGTCCTCGGTGCCGTTGTCGCCGCCGTCCTCGGCGCCACCCTCACCGTTCTCGTCGCCGTTCTCGTCACCGGACTCGACGTCGATGGTGAAGGTGACCGGCCCGGCCTCCGGCGACGTGGCGCCATTGATGGTCTGCACCGCGGTGACGGAGCACTCGCCGTTCGGGAGGCCCTCCTCCGGGGTGAACGACCAGGCACCCTCGGCGTCGACCTCGGCAGCACCGGCCCAGGTGTCGTCGCCGCAGGCGATGGTCAGCTCGACCGTGGCACCCGGGATGCCCTCACCACTGAAGGTGGGGGTGGCCGTGGTGGCGGTGTCGCCTTGCTCCGGGCGGACGATCGACGGAGCGTCGACCGGGACCACGACGGTGACCTCAGCGGTCTCCGGGACCTGGATGCTGCCGACGATCTGCCGCGCGGTGATGATGCTCTCGCCGTACGGCAGGTCGCCCTCGAGCACGATGCTCCAGGTGCCTTCCTCGTCCGTGGTGCCGGTGCCGACGACGCCGTCGCCGATGCTCAGCGTCACGGTCGAGCCGGGCTCGGCGGAGCCGGTGACCTCGACCGGAGACGGCTGGACCTCAGCGCCGTCCTCAGGCGAGATGATGGTGATCGGCGCGGCCTCGAACGCGGCGGCCGTACCGGTCAGGGTGTAGTTGCCCAGGCTGCCGTACGAGGTGTAGCCCGAGCCGTTGCTCGGCGTGTTGGCGGCCGGGTCGCCCTGGCCGGCACCGCTGACGCGCACGGAGTACGCACCGGCCTCGACCTCGGTCTCGATGGTGGCGCCCAGGCCGGTGGCCTGGCGGTCCAGCGGCGAGCTGGCCGGGTCGGTGGCCGTCTCCGGGTTCGCCTCGGCGACGCGGTTGCCCTCGGAGTCGATGAGCTCCAGGTAGACGTCGAGGTTCGGCCCGACGGACGCCGGGTCGGCGGTGATGGTGACCGGGCCGCCGTTGGTGACCAGCGAGAAGACGTCGCGCTCGTCGGGGGCACCGATGACGCCGGCGGCCTCGAACTCGCCACTGGCGTTGTCCAGCGCGCTGCCCTCGCCGATCTCGTCCGCGTGGTCGTCGGCCGCATAGGCCGCCCGACCACCGTAGTAGAACTGCAGCGTCAGCTCGTCACCGGGCGGGTTGCAGCCCCCGTCCGCGTTGGGCTTGTAGGCGCTGTCACCCGGCTGCGGGTTGTTCGAGTCCTCGGCGTCGGTGCAGAAGCCCTCGTTCCACATCTGGTCACCGTCGTACACCATGAACGACTGGAACGCCGCGTCCGCGTTGGTGATCTCGGCGAGGTCGTCCTGCTCCGGGTTGGTGGTACCGGAGTACTGACCGTTGTCCCACTGCGACAGCGGCGCGTACCAGGGAGCGCCCATGATCGGGCCCCACAGCGTCTCCGGCTCGGCCGGGGTGTCGCCGTAGTACTCGTCGTCGCCGATGCCGTCGTGGGTCAGGTTGAACGTGTGGCCGACCTCGTGCGACACGATGTTGCCGACGTCGGACGGGTTGCTGTCACGCGCGATCGGGGCGAAGATCAGCGCCGGCGAGTAGAACTGGTTGCCGAAGCCGCCCAGCCACGCCCGGCCGCTGGCACCGTCGGCCGGAGCGATGTCCGTGGTGTCGGTGATGACGGCGGTCATGCCGTACTCGCCGTCGTCCATGGACGTCTTGTGCAGCGCGTCCGCACCCGGGTCAGTGGTGGTGACGTTGATGTCGAACGGCGCGAAGTCCTCCGCCACCCGGGCCCACACCTGCTGGACGTAGTCCGCGTCCGAGGCCGCCGCGTTGGCGTCGAGCTCGAACACGTCCTCCTGGTAGTAGCGGTTCCACTCCGTGTCCTGGATGGTGGCGCCGTCGAAGTCGAGGTAGACCGTGTACGGCGCGCCTGGCTTGGAACCGCCGGCCGGGTCGCCCGGGACGTCGGCGGCGGGCGCCAGCTCCTCGGCGTGGTCGTGGTCGTGATCGTGGTCAGGTGCCTCGAAGCGGTCGGTGTAGGACAGCATGCCGGACTCGGCGACGACAGCCTGCTCGGTCTCGACCAGCTCACGCACCGTCTGGAGGCTCAGGTCGGCCCGGTCGGCCGCCACCTCGAGGATGCGGTCGGTCGTCGACGTCGCCCGCTCGACGAGCTCAGGCAGTCTGTCGGAGGAGCTGGCCGGCGACGCCACACCGGCGACCGTGAGGGCCGCGGCACCGGTGGTCGCCACCGCGGCAAGCAGCCGCCGTGGTGTTCTCGAACTCATTCGTCATATCTCCCGTGTCATGCGAATCACGGCAGCCCGATGGTGCCCATCGACCATGTAGTCCACCAGGCATACGCCGCCGCACGCTAGCAGATATGACACGTGAATCAACCGAACGGACATGACTTCCGACAAACGGTCCGGTCCCGGGCACCCAGTGTCGCCGGTTAGGCTTCTGACCATGCATCGCAAGGCGACTCGGGGGCGCCGCAGAGCCCCACGCCGTAAGAAGGCTCCCCAGAAGGCTCCGCAGCGCAACATCGCAGCCCTGGTCGCCGGCGGCTTCGGCGAACTCATGCTCACCGCGGGCGCGGTCGTGCTGCTGTTCGTCGTCTACACGCTGTGGGGCACGGGCATCCAGACGGCCAGCGCCCAGAACGACCTGCGCGACCAGCTGGGCCTCGACTCCGGGCAGATCGAGAAGGAGCCCGTCCCGCTGGACCAGCTCGAGGTCGGCGACGCCTACGGCATCATCCGCATCCCCCGCTTCGGCGAGGACTGGGAGTGGATCATCGTCCAGGGCACCGAGGACAGCGATCTGAAGAACGGCCCGGGCCACTACCTCGACAGCGTCGACCCCGGCGAGGTCGGGAACTTCTCCATCGCCGCGCACCGTTCTGGACATGGCGAGCCGTTCGCGCAGTTCCCGGAGCTCCAGGTCGGCGACGTCGTCGAGATCGAGACGGCCACCGGGACGTACGTCTACCAGCTGGACAACGCCCCGAACGGCGACCCTGACGGCAACCGGATCGACGTCACCGACACCTGGGTGGTCGACCCAGTGCCCGGTGAGCCGTCGGACATCGAGCCCACCGAACGACGCATCACGCTCACTACGTGCTGGCCCCGGTGGGGGTCGTCACACCGGATGTACGCGACCGGCGTCCTGGTCGGCGGAGAGGAAATCTAGATAGATGTACGCCTGGATATGGCGGCACCTGCCCGGACCATGGCCGGTTCGGCTGCTCATCTACCTGGTCCTCATCGCGGCCGTGGTGTACGCCCTGTTCATCTGGGTGTTCCCGTGGGCCGAGGACGCCTTCAACATCAGCGAGGTCACCGTCGGCTGAGCGGCGGCCGACCACGAGACGACGACGGCGGATCGGGACGCCCACTCGGGCGAGCCGATCCGCCGTCGCGGGTCTGTCCGGCCTCAGCCGCCGGCGACCGCCGGGATGACCGACACCTTGGTTCCGTCCGGCGTCGCCGTCTGCAGGCCGGAGGCGAACCGGACGTCGTCGTCGTTCACGTAGACGTTGACGAAGCGGCGGATCTGGCCGGTGTCGTCGAGGACCCGCGCGCCGATACCCGGATACTGGGCGTCCAGCGCCGCGAAGACGTCGGACAGCGTGGCGTCGGCCGCGACGTCCACGGTGACGTCGGACTCGCCCTTGGTGTAGGTGCGCAGGATGGTCGGAACGCGTACCGCAACGCTCATGGCTCAGCCTCCGTTGACGAGGCGGTGGAATGCCTCGGTAGTGGGTTCGATCGTGCCCGCCGGCCCGACAACCGGCGAGACGGCGTCGAGCGTCTTCAACCCGTCGCCGGTGTTGAAGACGACGGTCTCCGCCTCCGGGTCGAGCTTGCCCTCACGCAGCAGCTTCGCCAGGACGGCGACGGTGACACCGCCGGCGGTCTCGGCGAAGATGCCCTCGGTGCGGGCCAGCAGCCGGATGCCGTCGACCACCTCGTCGTCGCTGACGTCCTCGACCGCGCCACCGGTGCGCCGGGCGACGTCGAGGACGTACGGGCCGTCAGCGGGGTTGCCGATGGCCAGCGACTTCGCGATGGTGTCCGGACGGACCGGGCGGACGACGTCGTGGCCGGCCTTGAACGCCTCGGCCACCGGCGAGCAGCCGGTCGCCTGCGCGCCGAAGATGGCTGGTGCGTCGCCCTCGACGAGGCCGAGTTGCACGAGCTCACGGAAGGCCTTGTCGACCTTGGTCAGCTGCGAGCCGCTGGCCACCGGGATGACCACCTGGCGGGGCAGCCGCCAGCCCAGCTGTTCGACGGTCTCGTAGCCGAGCGTCTTGGAGCCCTCGGCGTAGTACGGGCGCACGTTGACGTTGACGAACGCCCAGTCGTCGTGCTCGCCGGCCAGCTCGGAGGCGAGCCGGTTGACGTCGTCGTAGTTGCCGTCGACGGCAACGAGCGTGGTGCCGTAGACGGCGCTGGTCACGATCTTGGGCTGTTCGAGGTTGCTCGGGATGAACACGAAGCTGCGGATGCCCGCGCGGGCCGCGGCGGCGGCAACGGCGTTGGCGAGGTTGCCCGTGGACGGACAGGCCAGCACGGTGAAGCCCAGCTCGCGGGCCGCGGCGAGCGCTACAGCGACCACCCGGTCCTTGAACGAGTGGGTCGGGTTGGCGGCGTCGTTCTTGATCCACAGCGCCCGTAGACCCAACTCGCGAGCCAGGTTGTCCGCGCGCACCAGCGGGGTGAAACCGGGATCGGTGTTCGGGGTGTCCGCCACGTCGGCCGGCACCGGCAGCAGGTCGCGGTAGCGCCAGATGGAGCGGGGCCCGCTCTCGATGCGCTCGCGGGTGATGGTGCCGTAGTCGTAGGCGACCTCCAGCGGCCCGAAGCACTCCAGACAGGCGTAGTGCGGCCCGAGCTCGACGGTCGCGCCGCACTCACGACATGACAGGTGCGTGGCGCGTCCCAAGGAGGTGGCGGTGGTGACGGTCATGCGAGATCCCTTCTCATCTCTCCCACCGGGTCGCGGCGGGCCGGAGTTGGCACCGTCGTCGCACGTGGCCCAGGGCCTCGCGCGGACGGTTGCCGGAGCTTCATCGGGCCGGTCCCTCAGCTCCTCTGGATGAGGACAACTGGCCGCCACTGTACGTGGGACGGCACGACAGCAGCATCGCTAGTCCGCGATGCGAGACATTTTTGTCTCACATCGCGGATGTATGCGGTGTGCGGTGCGACGACGTCAGCCGACCGCCTTCGCGTGGGTAGCCAGCCAGGACGCCATCACGGCCAGCTCGAGCCGCCCCTCGGCGACCGCGATCACGAAGTCGTACGCTTCATCCTGGTCCACCTCGAGCAGGCTGAGCCCGTTGTCGAGCAGGAACACCACCGTGGCCGCCCAGGCCAGACGCTTGTTGCCGTCGACCAGTGGGTGGTTACGAGCCAGCGACTCCAGCAGCGCCGCCGCCTTGGTGGGCAGGTCCGGATAGGCGTCGGCTCCGAACATCGACGCCTGGGGTCGGTGCCCCGCGGAGTCGAGTAGACCTAAGTCGCGGATCTCGGCGGGGTGACCGAAGATCTCGTCTGCCGCGGCGAGCACGTCCTCCAGGCTCAGGTAGGCCGTCACTCCGCCAGCCGGGCCAGCAGCCCGGCGTGCCTCTCCTTGACCTGCCGGGCGAGGTCGCGGACGTGTCCTTCGCGCTCGGCGACCGCGATCCGGTCCAGGATGGCGAGCCGGGCAACCTCCTGCATGGATCGGTGCTCGCGCTCGGCCTGCCGCCGCAGCGCCTCGGTCTCTTCCTCGGTGAGTCGCAGGGTCATCGCCATGCATCGATGATACCGCCGCGATACCACCCATGCCAGTTCGTGCGGCCGCGGTGGCGGACCGGGCTGGGCAGCCCACCAGGCGAACTCCCACTCCACGTGGCAAGCATCCGTGGTGCGGCGGGAGCACCCATACTGGACGTGATCATTTGGAGTCAGGAGGCCGGCGTGCGGCGGCAGCATCGGGTGCGGCAGGTGGTGAACTGGCTCAATCTGTCCACCCCGATCGGGCTGCTGATCGGCGTCATCGGCAGGGTGCGGTTCGGTCGCGGGCCGGACGGGCTCATCCTCGGCCGGAGATACCGCCTGCCGATCCCGCCGGCGCCGGCGTTCACCGTCGGCAACGTCGTCCTCGTCCGCATCGACGACACCGCGCTGGCGCGCCGGCCGGCGCTCCTGGCACACGAGGCCCGGCACGCCACCCAGTACGCGTGGTTCCTCGGCCCGGTCATGCTGGTGCTCTACGCGTTGACGTCGCTGTGGTCCTGGCTGCTCACGGGGGATCCGGCATCGCGGAACCCGTTCGAGCGCCACGCCGGGCTCGCCGACGGCGGATACACCGAGCGCCCGGTGCGGCGCTGGCGGCGACTGCGCCGGTAGGCCCGCGCTACGGCAACGCGGCCAGCTCGCGCAACAGTGCCTGCACTCCCGGCGGGCCGGGCACGACGACGTCGGCGGCGGCCCGTAGCTCGGCCGAGGCCTCCTCGGCGTCGCTGCACACCACCACGCCCACGACGCCGTCGCCGGCGAGGGACCGGACGGCCGCGACCGCCGGCAGGTCGCCGAGGTCGTCGCCGGCATAGACGACGGCGCTGGCGCCGGTCTCGGCCACCAGAGCCCGGATGGCCACGCCCTTGTCCATGCCGACCGGGCGCAGCTCCAGCACGAAGCGCCCCGGAGTGACCTGCAGACCGGCCGCGGCGGCGACGGCGTCGGCCTGCGGACGCAGCTCGGCGAGGGCAGCGGCGGGGTCAGGCGCGTTACGTGTGTGCAGAGCGACGGAGTGGCCCTTGTCCTCGACTGTGACGCCCGGCCGCGCGGCCGCCAGTTCGGTGACCCGCCGACGGGCGCTGTCGACGCCGTCGTCCGCACCCGGGGTGGACAGCCGCCCGTTCTCCCAGCGCTCCAGGCCGTAGTGACCCAGAACGCTGAGCCCCGGCACCTCGAACAGGCCGCCGAGCCGGACCGCGTCGGCGGCGGGCCGGCCGGTGACCACGGCGACCTTGGCCACCCGGGCGGCCACCGCGGTGAGCACGCCGGCGGTTTCCGGCAGCGCGACGGCGTCTTCGGGGCGGGGCACGATGGGCGCGAGCACGCCGTCGAAGTCCAGCGCGACAAGAGTGCGGTCCAGGCGGCCGGTCAGCCCGCGCAGCTGCGGCGTCATTCCGGCTCGCCGACCTCGTCGACGAAGTCCTCCACCAGCACCACGACCAGCCGGGTGTCGTTGAACGGCTCGACGGTGGGCATGATGCGGCCGATCTCGGGGAACTGCGCCATCAGCGCTTCCGCGGACTCCTCCATGCCTTCGGGGAAGTAGACCGTCGTCTCCGGGACGTTGCCGGTGAACGAGCCGACAGCGGCGACCTCCCAGCCGCCGTCGGTGAGCCGCTCACTCGCGAACTCGGCCAGGCCACTGACGCTGGTCTGGTTGAGCACGCCGATCGGCTCGCGCAGTTCCTCCGGGGCGGTCTCACCCTCGGTGGGCTGGTCGGTCGGCGCGTCCGTCGGCGCTTCGGTGGGGTCGCCGGTCGGGTCACCGGTCGGCGCCTCGGTGGGATCTTGAGTGGGCGGCGGCTCCTCGGCAGGCTCCTCACCCGCACCGCCATCGCCGCTGGCAGCGACGTCGTCGCCCGAACTACCGCCGCCGGTGTCGTCGCCGAACTGCCACAACAGAACGAGGACCACCGCCACGACGCCCACGAGCGCGACGAGCGACGGCCACAGCCGCTCCAGTCGTTCACTCATGGTCACAGGATCAGGAGACTACGCCACAGCCACGTGTCCATGCGACACGCCCGGCGCTGGCATTCATGATCAAGATCGGCGAAACTGACATATGGCCCAGCGACGACGTCCCTCAAGTCCGGACCCCGGCGCGGCGGCCGGTTCTGGCCTGCTGACGGGTGGCGCGCTGCCGGCGCAGCCGCTTGACCAACAAGGGGTCGAGCGCGAGCGCCTCCGGGCGGTCGATGAGCGCGTTCAGCACCTGGTAGTAGCGAGTGGCAGAGATGCCCAGCCGCGACCGGATGGCTTGTTCCTTGGATCCGGGGTACTTCCACCACCGTCGTTCGAAGTCGAGGATCTCGCGCTCCCGATCGTCCATATCGCCATCGTAGGCGCGGGCTGTGACATCCCCGCAACGCAACTCGGATACCGTTGACAGCACGAGGAGGCCCCATTTGTCCACGACTGGAACGAGTAGCTTCGTCGTAGTAGCCAACCGTCTGCCGGTCGACCGCGTCACCGCGGCCGACGGGCGGACCACCTGGCGCCGCAGCCCGGGCGGGCTGGTCACGGCCATGGCGCCGGTCATGCGCGCGTACGACGGCGCCTGGGTGGGCTGGACCGGCTCGCCCGACGACGCCCCGGACAACTTCTCGACCGACGACATGGATCTGGTCGCCGTGCCGCTGTCGGCCGAGGAGATCGCCATGTACTACGAGGGCTTCTCCAACGCGACGCTGTGGCCGCTGTACCACGACGTCATCGTCCAGCCGGAATACCACCGCGAGTGGTGGGACGCCTACCGTCAGGTCAACCAGCGCTTCGCCGAGGCGGCCGCGGAGGTCGCCGACCAGAACGCGGTCGTGTTCGTCCAGGACTATCAGCTGCAACTGGTGCCGAAGTTGCTGCGGCAGCTGCGTCCGGACCTCAAGATCGGTTTCTTCCTGCACATCCCGTTCCCGCCCACTGAGCTGTTCGCGCAGCTGCCGTGGCGGCGGCAGATCCTCGAGGGCCTGCTCGGTGCCGACCTCGTCGGCTTCCAACGCACCGGCGCGGCCAGCAACTTCGAGTCCCTGGCCGACCATTTCACCAGCGCCACCCTGGCAGGCGACCACCTAGTCACCGAGGACGGCCGCGAGGTGCTGGCTCGGGCGTTCCCCATCTCCATCGAGGTCGAGGAGGTCACCCGGCTGGCAGCCGACCCGGAGGTCAGAGCCCGCGCCGCCACCATCCGCGAGGAAGTGGGTTCGCCACGGCACATCCTGCTGGGCGTCGACCGGCTCGACTACACCAAGGGCATCGGGCACCGGCTCAAAGCCTTCGGCGAGCTGCTGAGCGACGGCGTGGTCACGCCGGAGGAGGCGGTGTTGCTGCAGGTGGCCACGCCCAGCCGAGAACGGGTCGAGGCATACCAGACGCTGCGCGACGACGTGGAGCTGCAGGTCGGCCGCCTCAACGGCGACTTCGGCCGCATCGGGACCCCGGCCGTGCACTACCTGCACTCGTCGTACGAGCGAGCCGAACTGGTCGCGCTGCTGCTGGCGGCCGACGTGATGGTGGTGACGCCCCTGCGCGACGGTATGAACCTGGTGGCCAAGGAGTACGTGAGCGCGCGCACCGACCTGCGTGGCGCGCTCGTGCTGTCGGAGTTCGCCGGCGCAGCCGACGAGATGGGCGACGGCGCCTTCCTGGTCAACCCGCACGACATCGACGGGCTCAAGCGAACCATGCTGGCCGCGATGCGCATCGACGACGCCGAGGCCGAGCAGCGGATGAAGCTGCTGCGCGACCACGTCATCAGCCACGACATCGCCCGCTGGGCCAAGGACTTCCTCACCGCGCTGCGGGCGATCTGACACTGTCTCCCGCGCCTTGCGGAGGCTTGTGCACCCCCTTCCGGGCCCGCGGAAGGTGCACGAGCCCCCGAGAGGCGCGGCTCAGGAGCCGCTCAGCGGCGGGTCTCGGTGTCCCGGTCCGGGTCGACCTCGGTGTAGGCCAGCCACGCCTGGGTGTCCGCGGCGTCCACCGGCTCCGGCGCCGGTACCGGCTCGGACAACGAGGCCAGCCGCTGCTCGGCCGATTCCGCGGTGCGCAGCTCCATCGTGGCGACGGCGATGAGGTCACGCAGGCCCTCGGCTCCGAACCGATCACGGACATTCTTCACCGTGGTGGTGACCATGGGGTCGACCTCTGGCGTCTTCGGCTGCATGCGAGGGTCCATCAGCGATCACTCCTGAACATTCACTCGAAGTCGAGAAGTACGTTAACGCGCCCGGCCGCGGAGCTCACGGCGGGCCGCCGTGACAGGATCGAGGCGCATCAACGATGATGTGGCTGCACAGGCCTGCGTGGCACGGGGGTGACGTCCGGCCTGCCCGGAGACTCTACGTAACGGTGGTCGCTTGCTCCCACGCCGCTTCGCCCTCGTTCGCCACGTCGACTACACCGGTGTCTCGGGAGTCGGCGTGGTGGCCTACGGCGTGGTGTTCGGTGACGGCCACGTGGCACTGCGCTGGACGTCCAGCTATCCCGCCACCAGTCTGTGGAACTCCGTCGACGACCTCGTGGCGGTACACGGCCATGGCCACGCCACCAGCATCGAGTGGCTCGATCCGGCGACGGACCCGTTCGGCCGCACGGACCGTCCCCGCCTGGCCGAGCCCGCGCCCCGGGCACAGTCCGAGCCCGCGCCGCTGCCAGAGCCCGCTCCCCGCCTGAAGCCCGAGCCCGCGCTCCGGCCAGAGCCCGAGCACGCACCGGAACCGCCCACTCCGCCGGCTCCGCAGCCCATCCGCGACCTCGTCCGGGAACCGACACCCACGCCGTCGGCCGGCCAGACCGACTCCGCGCCGCGGACCCGGGTGACCGGGCGCCGGGCCCGTCGCGTCGCCGTGGACTCCCCGGCCGTGCTGAACGCCCCGGCCGCGTCCGACTCGCATGCGGCCGACGCTCCCGCTGCGCTCGATGCCCCCGAAGCGCCGGCGGTGCCGCCACCACCGCCGGCTGATCCTGCCGGCGGCCGGCCGCCCCATTCACGGGTGCCGGGCCAGCGCCGCGCCGGGCGGCACCGCCGGGCCTCAGCGGAGCCCGGCTCCCACACCTCCACGCAGCCGATCGAAAGGGACGGACCATGACCAGTCCCGCCGACCACGACGACGCACCTCGCCGCTGGCCGCGCGGCGTCTATGCGGCCGGCAGCGAGCCCGACCCCCGGTTCACGTTCGCCAACGAGCGCACCTTCCTGGCCTGGATTCGCACCGCCCTGGCGCTGCTGGCGGCGGGCATCGCGCTGGAGGCGCTGGAGATCCCGGCGCAGGACACGCTCCGGCTGCTCCTCGTGCTCGTGCTCGCGCTGCTCGGGGCGATCAGCAGCGTGCTGGCCTTCTTCCGCTGGGCGCGCGCGGAGAAGGCGCTGCGGGAGTCGCGGCCGCTGCCGTCGCCGGCGTTGGCCCCCGTGCTGGCATTCGGGCTAGCCGTGACCGCCGTCGTCATCGTCGTCGCGCTCGTCGCGTCGTGAGCCGATGATCGACCAGACCTTCGACGACGGCGCACAGAACGAACGGACCGCGCTGGCCTGGACCCGCACCGCACTGGCCCTCCTGGTGGGTGTCGTGCTGGCGACGCGGCTGGCGGCCGAACCGCTGGGCGTGGTCGCGGTCGTGTTCGGAGTGGTGGTCGCACCGATCCCGGTGGCGATCCTGGCGCTCGCCCGCCGCCGCTACCGCCGATCGCACGAGGCGCTGCACGCCGAACGCGCGCTCCCGGACGGGAAGCTCCCGGCTCTGGTGGCTGTCGTCGCCCTGCTCCTGGCGCTGCTGGAGGTCGCCTACGCTGTTGCATAAAGGCCGCGCAACCGCGCCGACACCGCTCACACGACGATGACGTCCAACCCGGCCACGCCGCCGGGGAAACCTTGATCCTGCGTGACGACAGGCCAGCCGTGCGCGATGGCGGTCGCGGCGATCCAGGAGTCGTTGACGCCCATCTTCACGCCGACGCTCTTGAGCCGCTGTCGCAACAGCGTCCATGCCGCGGCTACGTGTTCGTCCACGACCACGGGCTCGAACCGCTGGGCCGCGGTCAAGGTATCGAGGCGGCGCGACCGGGACTCGTCGTCCGGCGCCATGAGCACGCCCCACCTGAGCTCGCCGATGGTCACGGCACTGACGGCCGATTCGGCCGGAAGACGGGCGAGGTCGATGGGCCGACCAGACTCGCGGGCGATGAAGATGGACGTGTCCAGCAGTCCGACGCTCATTCCAGCCACGGATCAGCCAGGTCGTCCGTCGTCTCGTCCAGAGCCTCATCGAGCTGGTGCCGCAACCCGCTGTCCGCCTGGGGCAGGGTGGCGAAGAACTCCTGCGTAGGCAGGGTGCTACGCCTCGTCTGCCGGGGGGTCATGAGCGCCACTGGGCGATCGTTCACCGTCACTTCGAGTGTCTCTCCGGCCTCGACTCGGCGCAGCACCTCGCTGACGTGATTGCGCAGTTCCCGCACTGGTACGCGAGCAGGTTCGCCCATGTGCGAAGTGTAGCAATGGTTCTACACCGCAGCGATCGCGTCGCGGACCTTGCCATCGGCGGCGGCCAGCCGCCGCCGGGCCTCGTCGGCGCCGACGCCGGCGAGCAGCATCACGGTGGCGGCCTTGGTGTCGCCGCCGCTGGCGCGCAACGCCTCGGCCACGGCGTCGTCGTCTTCGCCCGTGGCCGTGGCCACGATGCGGTGCGCACGGCGGCGCAGCTTCTCGTTGGTGGCCCGCACGTCGATCATGAGGTCGCCGTACGTACGCCCGAGCTGCACCATGACCAGCGTGGAGATGGTGTTGAGCACCAGTTTCGCGGCAGTGCCGGCCTTGAGGCGGGTGGAGCCGGCCAGGATTTCCGGCCCGGTCAGCGCCTCGACGGCGACATCACAGGCCGCCGCGATAGGCGAGCCGGGATTGTTGACGACGGCGACGGTGTACGCGCCGGCCGCGCGGGCGGTGTCGAGGGCACCGAGCACGTACGGGGTACGGCCCGACGCACTGACCGCGACCACGATGTCGTCGGGGCCCAGTCGCAGCGACGCCAGGTCGGCGCGGCCGCCGTCGCGGTCGTCCTCGTCGTGCTCAGCGGCGGAGCTGACGGCGCCGAATCCACCCGCCATGACGGCCACCACCTGGCGTTCGTCGACGCCGAACGTGGGGCCGCACTCGGCCACGTCGAGCACCGCCAGCCGGCCGGGCGTGCCCGCGCCGACCTCGATGAGCCGGCCGCCGCGGCGCATCCGGGCCACGATGCCGTCCACGGCCTCCACCAGGCGGTCCTGCGTGGCGGCGACGGCGTCGACGGCGACCCTGTCCTGACTGGCCATCAGCTCGACCTGCTCACGGGTGCTGCGCAAGTCGAGGTCGGCGGCAGCGGGCAGCCGCGCCTCGGTGGCCAGCCCGTCCAGGTCGGCGTTCCTCACTCGGCTGCCCCGATCCGGTGGGCAGGCTGCAGTTCGACGCGGAACTGGTACCGGTCGCCGCGATAGACCGATCGGACGAACTCGACCACCCGGCCACGGGCGTCGCGGGAGATGCGCTCGAACAGGAAGGCCGGCGAATGCAGGGGCACGCCGAGTGTGTCGGACTCCGTCTCGTCGGTCACCGTCGCCTCGATCGTTTGGACTCCGCCGGACAGCTCCAGACCGTACACGTCGTGCAACAGCTCGTAGAACGAGCCGTCCGCGAGCGTCGTACCGTCGAGGCCGGGCGCGATGTGCGCGGGCACGTGGAGCGTCTCGACCGCCATCGGGGCGTCGTCGGCCAGCCGCAGCCGGACCACCCGGACGACCCGTTCACCGGGGGAGATCTCCAGACGCCGGCCCAGCTGGGCGCCGGCCAGGACGTCGTCGACGGCGAGCGTCCGGCTGGACGGCACCGAACCGCGCTGGCGCATGTCCTCGGAGAACGACGTGGCGGCGAGACCCTGGGCGATCTTCGGGCCGGCGACGAACGTGCCGGCGCCCTGCCGCCGCACCAGCCGGCCCTCTCGGACCAGCTCCTCCACGGCGCGGCGCAGCGTCATCCGTGAGACCCCGAAGTGCGGGGCGAGGGTGCGCTCGGCCGGCAACGCGTCGCCGACGCCCAGTTCGGCCACCAGATCGAGGATCTCGTCACGGATCGAGTGATACTTCGCCACGGCCCGCACCCCCTTTTGGTCTAGACGTATCGGGCAAAGTCTTCCAGACTTGGCGCCCATATTGGTCTAGTCCAGCGAGGAGGCACCAGCGTGACACGATCGCGTCGCAGTTCCCTCGTCACAGCAGCGGCGGCTTTGGGCCTGATCGGGGCCGCCCTGATCGCGACCACCCCCGCCACCGCGAACACCGAGGCGCCCGAACAGTGGCGCAGCTACTGGGTGGACGCCTTCAACGAAGGCATCTACACGCCTGCACAGGTCGAAGAGCTGGTCGGGGACGCCCAGGAAGTCAACGCCAACGCGCTGATCGTCCAAGTGGCACGTCGATACGACTGCTTCTGCAACCGGGCGCTGTATCCCCGGACCGACGCCGCCATCGCTCCGGCACCGTACGACCCGCTGGACGAGGTGATCGAGCAGGCGCACGCGGCCGGTCTCGAAGTCCACGCCTGGGTCAACGTCGGCACCCTGTGGAACTCCACCACGCCGCACAGCTCCCCCGACCATGTCTTCAACGCACACGGTCCCAGCGCCACGGGCGCGGACCGCTGGCTGAACAAGCGCCACGACGGCACCGAGCTGGTCGGCGCGAACGCGTTCATCGACCCGGCCAACCCGGCCGCCGTCGACTACATCGTCGACGCAGTCCAGAGCATCACCCGCGAGTACGACGTCGACGGCATCAACCTCGACTACATCCGCTACCCGGACTACAACTCCACCACCACGCACAGCGACTGGGGTTACAGCGAGACCTCGATCGCCCGGTTCCAGGCGGCCACCGGCCGTACCGACGTGCCGGAGCCGTCCGACCAGCAGTTCACCGACTGGCGCCGCGAGCAGATCACGAACCTGGTACGCAAGATCTACCTCGGCATGCTGGAAGTCGACCCGACCGACAGGCTCACCAACGACGGCATCACCTACGGCTTCGGCCCGCAGAGCGTCGGCGGCTGGGAGCGGACCCGTACCTACGCCGAGGTCCTCCAGGACTGGAAGGGCTGGCTGGAGGAAGGGATCATCGACACCGTCGTGGCGATGAACTACAAGCGCGAGTGGATGCCCGACCAGGCACAGATGTACGCCGAGTGGAACGAGGTCCTGGCCGACTGGCAGGGCGACCGCCAGGCCGTGTCCGGACCCGCGCTCTACCTCAACGAGATCGACGACAGCGTCCAGCAGGTCCGCGACCTCCTGACGCCCACTGCCGCCGGCAACACCGTCGCAGGCTGGAGCGGCTACTCCTACGCCAACCCCTCACTGACCGCGGCGAGTGGTTCCGCGGCCGTCAAGGACGCCGAACGGGCCGCACTGGCCGCTGCCTTGACCACCGGCCCGGACGCTCCGTTCGCCGAGGACGCCGCCGTGCCGTCGATGCCCTGGAAGGAGAACCCGACGACAGGCAACGTGACCGGCGCGCTCGCACTGCGCAACGGCGCCGCGCTGGACGGCGTGCCGGTGACGCTGGAGCCGGTGGGCGGCGGCGAGTCGCAGTCGCACACCACCGACGGCTCCGGCTGGTTCGGATTCGTGGACGTGCGGCCGGGCGTCTACCTGCTGCGGGTGGACCTGCCCGACGGCGTGGTGGGCCAGCCGGTGTCCGTGGTGCGGGTGCGCGCCGGACAGATCGCGACCGCCCGCACGGCGCCGTACGTCCAGGTCCCGCGGTAGGGCCTGGATCCGCGGTGGGCACACCACCAGGTGTTCTCCCGCTTCACCAGGCAAGCATCCCTGGTGAAGCGGGAGAACTCCAGCCATTCCCGCCCTCGGCGGAGAAGATGGCCTCGGCCGCCCCGAACGTGATCACTTTCGGGGCGGCGGCGGCTGTAGGCTGCGGCGGATGAGCGGCTTCGGCGCGATCGCATCGCGCTTCTACGCCTTGTTCAACCGCAACCCGGCATCCAACCGCATCGTGGTGGACGTCGCGGAGCTGACTGCGCACGACCGGGTGCTGGAGGTCGGCTGCGGCCCTGGCGCGGCGGTCGAGCTGGCCGCCAGGACGGTCGGACCGGAGCAGATGGCCGCGGTGGATCCGTCCGAGACGTTCGTCGCCATGGTGTCCAAGCGGGTGCCCGGCGCGGACGTCCGGGCGGCCGGCGCGGAGGACGTCCCCTTCGACGACGGGACGTTCACCGTCGTCTACTCCATCATGTCCATGCACCACTGGAACGACCGCGACGCCGGGCTGGCCACGCTGACCAGGAAGCTCGCGCCCGGCGGCCGGCTGCTGCTGGCCGAGCGGCTGCTCGCCCGGCCCGGCCACGGCATCACTGCGGCACAGATCGCGGACGTCGAGGTGCAGCTGGCCCGGCTCGGCCAGACCGATGTGCACACCGTTCAGCGCCCCGACGGGCGCAAGACCATCGCCGTCGTCATCTCGACGCGACCTACCACCCGTTGATATGAAACGTCGTTGCACGTTGGGTGGACGGCGACGCTGAGCCCGCGCGCAGAGCTGCGCCGTTCCACCGTGATCAGGGAACCTCCATGACCGCCTGGCCGGTCCTTCGCCGCTACGACGCCGACCACTCGCTGCGCATCGCCCTCCCACTCGGCGGCATCGGCACGGCGACCGTCTCCCTCGGCGGCCGCGGTGACCTGCGCGACTGGGAAGTCATGAACCGCCCGGCCAAGGGCTGCACCCCACGCCTGGGGCACTGTCACCCAGGAACGGGCCGGCGATGGTGTCGAGGTCGTCGTGGAGGTCCGTGGTGGGCGACTGCGGCTGCGCTCGCTCGCGCTGACCGGGGTCGGCGTGGCGAACTCGCGGACCGCACCCTGACCGGCGGCGACGCCGTCCAGGTCACGGTGGCCCACGAGGCCGTCCTCAGCCGGTGAGCCGCGGACTCCCCGTGGTGACCGGGACTACTGAGCCGGCCGTGGCTGCGGCTCCGCCGGGGCAGCCGGCTGGGCCGGCGGCGCCGAATCGGCCGGCTGGGCCGGCTGGGCGTCGGCCGCGGTGGGTGCCGGTGGAGTTGCGGCCTCGGTGGCCTTCGGCTGCTGCATCTCGGTCTTGAAGATCCGCAGCGACTGGCCGATGCCGCGGGCCATGTCCGGCATCCGCTTGGCACCGAAGAGCAGGAACACGACGATGAGCCCGATGATCAGCTCAGGTGTACCGATGTTGGGCATGTGGCCACTTCTTCCTGACAGGTACCGGTCCACCCCATCGTACGCCGCCGTTCGCACGGGTAAGGTGGGCGCCGATTCGCGGGACACCTGTCGGAGGGAGGTCGGAGCCGTGACCGGTCGGCGGTCCGGGCGACGCCTGCTCCCCGGGACGAGGCCACTGCTGGCCGTCTTGTACTCCGGCGTCCTGATGGTGTTGTCGGGTGCGCTGATGCTGCTCGCGGCCGCATTGCCGACCTCGGCAAACCCCGCCGCACAGCCGCGTGGGCACGCTGTCGAGGCCCGCCACGCCACGCCACCGGCGGAACCGTCCGCTGTCGGCGCCGAGGAGCGCGGCGACGCCGTCGCCCCACCCGCCGCACCGACCGGAAAGCTGGGCTATGCGCCGCCCGGGTCGTCCGGCACCGAGGTCAACCCGCTCGACCTGTTCACCCTGGACACCGGGGCGGGCCGCGGCGACGCCGCCACCGTCGAGTCCGCCTGGGCAGCCACGGACCCCGACCGCGGGCCGCCGGCGCACCGGCAGTAGACGCTCTCCCTGCCATCGCTGTCGTCCCTCGCCTGGTCGCGCGCCTGTTCGGCCGCCGGGCATGTCTCCTGGAGACCCACTGTGGATCGCATGTCCGCTCTCTACCTGGTCCTCGCGGCCACGGCCCTCGTCCTCGCGACGTACAACCTGTTCCGCTTTCGGGCCAGGCGTCGCGGCCAGGAGAGCCCAGGCGGCAGTCGCGTCGTCCGCGTCGTCGCCTCTGTCCTCGTGCTCGCCGGGGCCGGGTTCGTCACCCTGACCAGTAGCCCCAACCTCGGGCTCGACCTGGAAGGCGGCGCCCAGATCGTCCTGGAGACACAGGACACGGACACCGTCGATGCGAACTCGGAGTCCACCGACCGGGCGCTGGAGGTGCTGCGGCGCCGGGTCGACGCCCTCGGCGTCTCCGAACCGTCACTGAGCCGATCCGGCGACCGGCGCATCATCGTCGAACTGCCGGGCGTCTCCGACCCCCGCGAGGCCTCCGAGGCGCTCGGCCAGACCGCCCAGCTGAACATCCACGCCGTCCTGGGCTACGACACCTCCGGCCTCACTCCGCCGACGGACGCCCCGGCCGAGACGCCGGCACCGGACGCTCCGGCCGAGACGCCGGCACCGGAGGCCACGCCCGGCGCGGCGGAGACGGAAGGCGCCGCCGGCGGTGCGATCGAACCGGCGACACCCCAGGGCGACACCGGCACCGACGTCGAGGCCGCTGGTGCGACGCCGCCACCTGCCGAGACACCCGCCCCCACCGAGACCCCGGCGCCCGAGACGCCCGGGGCCGAGGGTCAGATCGTGCTGCCCGACGAGTCGGGGCAGCCGCTGGTCCTGGCCCAGTCGGCGATGACCGGTGAAGAGATCGACGGCGCGGACGCTCTCTTCGACCCGCAGCGCGGCTGGCTCGTCACCATCGACTTCAGCGGCAGCGGCGGCAGCACCTGGGCGCAGCTGACCAGCGACGCCGCCTGCCAGCCCGAGGGCGACCCGCGGCGGCGGATCGCCATCGTGCTGGACAACGAGGTCATCTCCTCGCCCAACGTCACCAGCGGGGTGCCCTGCGGCGTCGGTATCCGCGGCGGCCAGACCGAGATCACCGGCGACTTCGACGAGGAGGAGGCGAAGGACCTCGCCGCCCTGATCGAGGGCGGCGCGCTCCCCGTCCCCGTCGAGGTCATCGAGCAGCGCGTCATCGGCCCGACCCTGGGCGACGAGGCCATCGAGGCAAGCGCCTGGGCCGCCATCATCGGCATGGCCCTGACGGCCGTCTTCATCGCCGTCACCTACCGGCTGATCGGCGTCATGGCCATCATGGCGTTGATCGGCTACGCCCTGATGTCCTACGCCGCGCTCAGCGCGCTCGGTGCCACCCTGACGCTGCCCGGCCTGGCCGGCTTCGTACTGGCCATCGGCATGGCCGTCGACGCCAACGTGCTGATCTTCGAACGAGCACGTGAGGACTTCGTCGACGGCAGGACGAAGAGCCTGCGCGGCGCGGTCCGCAGTGGTTTCAAGAACGCGCTCTCGGCCATCGCCGACTCCAACATCACCACTCTGCTCGCCGCGGCGCTGCTGTTCTTCCTCGCGTCCGGGCCGGTGCGCGGATTCGGTGTCACGCTGACCATCGGTGTGCTCGCCTCGCTGCTGTCCGCGCTGGTCCTCAGCCGCGTGCTGTGCGAGTGGCTCGCCGACCGGACGTGGATGCGCAACCACCCGAACGCCAGCGGCCTGGCCAAACACGGCCGGGTGCGGCTGTGGCTGCGCCGCCGCAATCCGAACCTCATGGCCCGCCCGGCCCGGTGGCTTATCGTGTCGGCTCTCGCAGTCGTGATCGCCGGCAGCGGCATCTTCCTGCGCGGCCTCGAGTACGGCATCGAGTTCACCGGCGGCCGGCTGGTCGAGGTGTCCACGACCGAGCAGCTCGACGTCGACGACGCTCGCACGGTGGTCGCCGACGCCGGTTTCCCGACGGCGATCGTCCAGGAGTCCGGCGACGACGACATCACCGTCCGGGCCAGCGACATGAGCGACGACGAGGCCGCCGCCGTCATCGAGGCGCTCGGCGACGCCGGCGGCGGCTCCGAGCTGATCCGCGACGAGCTGGTCGGTCCGAGCCTCGGCGACGAGCTGCGCCGCAACGCGCTCATCGCGCTGGGCGTCGCGCTGATCGCCCAGCTGACGTATCTCGCCATCCGGTTCCGCTGGACCTTCAGTACCGGCGCGGTCGTCGCACTGTTCCAGAACGTCATCATCACCGTCGGCATCTTCGCCTGGATCGGCAAGCCGCTGGACGGCATGTTCCTGGCCGCGATCCTGACGATCATCGGCTACACGGTGAACGACTCCGTCGTCGTCTTCGACCGCATCCGCGAAACCTGGACCCGCAAGGAGGACGAGGACTTCGCCCAAGTCACCAACACGGCGATCCTCAACACCCTGCCGCGGTCGGTCAACACCGGTGTCAGCACGTTGTTCATTCTGCTCTCGCTGCTGTTCCTGGGCGGTGACTCGCTGTCGGACTTCGCGCTCGCGCTGGTGCTGGGCATCGTGATCGGCACCTACTCGTCGAACTTCACCGCCTCGCCGCTGGCGGTCGTGTTGGAACGCAAGAAGCCCGCGCCGCCGCCCGAACCGAAGAAGGCCGACAAGCGCGACCGGGAGGATCCGAACTACGGCGCCGTCGTCTGACGCCACTGGTTGGAGGGACGGTACCCGCTCGGGTACCGTTTCCTCTCCCGCCCGAATAGCTCAGCTGGTCAGAGCAACCGCCTTGTAAGCGGTAGGTCGTCGGTTCGAATCCGACTTCGGGCTCCACCTGCACAAGCAGTGATCTCGGGGTTGAGCCGAGTAGCCCAGGACCACACCATAGGCACCAGTGGCACGTGGTGTAGCGAGCCGGCGGAGGTGGTCGTGTGGCGGAGTTCTGGCGCAGTGCCGCGCTGCCTCATCTGGAGGCCCGGCGATCGTGCCAGGAGAACCTCTGCTACCGGCCGCATACCCACGACTCGTTCTCGATCGGCGTGATCGACGCGGGAACCTCGGTGCTCACTGGCCCGCTCGACGGCACGATCCGCCTGGAACCCGGTGACGTCGTCGTCATCCCGGTCGGTCAGGTTCATGCCTGCAATCCGGACGCGGGCCGTTGGCTGTACCAGATGGTCCACATGGATCAGAACTGGGCGGTCTCACTCGCACCGCGCCAGGAGGCGAGTCGCCAGTTCGACGGGATCAGAGTGCTGCGCCGCCCCGACCTGCACCAGCGGGTCAGCGTGCTGAACGACGCGATCTTCACCGACGAGGCCCGCGAACCGATCGAGGCGCAGTTCACCGCCCTGTTCGCCGAGATCGAAGCCGCGTCACCGGCGCATTTCGCAGCGAGTGATGCCGACCCGGAGCTGCTCGCCCGTCTCGCCCCGGTCATGCGTCGGCTTCGCCACGACGAGTCGAATCCAGCGCTGAGCGAACTGGCCGGCATGGTCGGCATGACGAAGTACCAGCTCGTCCGTGCGATGCGACGTGCCACCGGGCTCTCCCCGCTGGCCTGGCGGCAGAATGCCCGCATCGTCCAGGCTCGACGCATGCTCCGAGGGGGTCGGCCCATCGCCGAGACCGCTCACGCGCTGGGATTCACCGACCAGAGCCACTTCCACCGCGTCTTCCGCGCACACGTCGCCGCCTCACCTGGCACGTACCGGGGCTGACTGCAAGAACGTACAAGATCCCGGCGGGGCCGCGCTCGATGCTTGACGGGTTCATCGTCACGCATCGAGGGGAGACATGGAGCAGTTCGTCGCCGTCGCCATCGCGCACTTCCTGGCACTGCTGATCCCCGGCGTCGACTTCTTCCTCATCGCCCGCACCGCGATGACCAGCGGCTGGCGCAACGCCACCGGCGCGTGCCTCGGCATCGCCATCGCGAACGGGATCTTCATCGCTGCCGCGTTCTCCGGCGTCTCACTCGTCTCGCACCCGGCGCTGCTCGACGCGCTCCAGCTCGCCGGCGGTAGTTTCCTGATCTTCGTCGGTGTCGCGTTCCTCAGATCACGAGCGCGGATCGACCTCGATCAAGGCCCGGGCGCCCAGCGCACGACGTGGCTGAGGAACTTCGGACTCGGTATCGCCTCCGGGTTGCTGAACCCCAAGAACGCGCTGTTCTACGTCAGCCTCGCCACCGCAGTCAATGCCGCCGCACCGTTGACGCTCGTGCTCTACGGCACCTGGATGTTCTCCATCGTCCTGGTCTGGGACGTGTTCGTCGCTGTCGTCCTCGGCTCAAGATGCGCTCTCGCCCGCATGGACCGCATCCTCCCGTGGCTCACGGGGCTCTCGGGCGGCTTCCTCGTTCTCTTCGGCGGCGGCATGATCGTCGCCCTCGCCGTCCAACTCCTCACATAGCCGCGAAAGAAGCGGCCAGCCACACCGCACGATGTGGACGCCAGCGGCCAATGGCCGCCGGTGACGGCTACCGTCAGGATCGGCGGCGCCGGCGGCGGGCGGCGAGGACGTCACGGATGGGTGGGACGACGACGCCGTGCTCGGCCATCCGCCGCCGCACTCGCCGCCGCGACCGCAGGATGCCGACCAGCCCGACCGCCCAGACCACGTACTGCACACACATCGCGACCCGGAAGTCGTCGAGCGCGTATGCGCTGGACCCGCCGGTGCGGGCGTCGAGCACGAGGCCGATCGCGAGGATGGTCAGCAGCGAGGCCATGAAGCCGCCGACGTTGACGATGCCCGTGGCGGTGCCGAGCCGGTTGGGCGGGTTGAAGGTGCGGGCGAAGTCGAACCCGATCATCGAACCGGGCCCGCCGAGCGCCAACGACATGACGAGCAGCACGAGCAGCCAGGCCGGCGCCTGCCCCGGCCAGAGCAGGACCGCCGTCCAGGCGCCGGCATTCGCGCCGACGACTCCGAGCACCAGCCACGATCGCCGCAGCGGGTGCCGCTGCACCATGACGCCGATCAGCGGGCCGGCGATCACGCCGAAGACGACGGTGAGGGTCAGCATCGCCCCGGCGAACGACGTGGACATCCCCTCGGCCGAGACCAGGAACGGGAACCCCCACAGCAGCGCGAAGACGGCGCCGGAGAACTGCGTGGTGAAGTGCGCCCACAGGCCGAGCCGTGTGCCGGGGTGCCGCCACGCCGTCACCAGGTCCTGCCCGAGGTGCCGCGACGAGCCGTCCTGCAGGGGTCCGGCCTGCGGCGACGGCGAGTCGCGCAGGGCCACCAGTGCGATCACCCCGACCAGCACGCCGAGCGCGGCCGCCGACCCGAACGCCGGGCTCCACCCGAACGTGTGCAGCACCGCCACGAACGGCACCGCGGAGAGCACCTGGCCGGCCTGTCCGACCAGCCCGGTGAGCTGCGTCATCAGCGGCACCCGCCCGGGCGGGAACCAGGCGGCGACGATGCGCAGCACGCTTACGAAGGTCATGGCGTCGCCGGTGCCGACGAGCACCCGCCCAGCGGCGGCCATCGGCACCGATTCGGCCAGCGCCAGCGTCACCTGACCGGCTGCCATCAGCAGGGCGCCGGCCACGACCAGCTGTCGTCCGCCGATCCGGTCCAGCAGCAGGCCGATCGGGATCTGCAACCCGGCATAGACGAGCAGCTGCAGGACGACGAACGACGCCAGCACGCTGGCGGAGAGGTCGAACCGGTCGACGGCATCGAGCCCGGACACCCCGAACGAGGTGCGGTGCAGCACCGCCACGATGTATGCGGATACGCCGACGCCCCAGATGGTCCAGGCCCGGGTCTGTGTCGGCATCAGGTGTCCATTGTCCAACGGCGTGCGGAGGGCCCGGCACTCCGGGCTGGAGCGCCGGGCCCTCCGACGTCGGTCACGAGGGCATGTGACCACCCCGGCCGCGGGTTTGATTTCAGGCGGTCCCCACGACCGGCCATGGCGGTCCGAGGACCACCACATTCAGGAATGCGTTCGACCGGCGAAACGCATGCAATCCGCCCGGGCCGGAATCGGCCCGGAACAGATTCGCAGAAATGACCCTGCCGCGCATGTCGACCCGCCCCCGACAATCACCGCAATGACCGTTTTCGCGGCAAAGGTCAGGAAAGATCGACCGATCGGACGATGACCGGCCGGTCCGATGTCACAGCCTTGCCCTCACAATGACGAGCGGTCGGCCAGTAGGGATGCGTCCGGGACCGGGAGGTCGTCGACCGCGGGCCGTTCTGGCGTGTCCGGCAGCGGGTCCGGTACCGCCTCCAGGTCGCCGTCCAGGCCCGGCTGGTCACCCGGCATGGTCACCTCGAGGTACGGCACCCCCGGTGGCGCGGCCGGAGCCTCGAACTGCACCCCGGGCGCGGACGGCGTTCCGGCCGGGCAGACCGCGGCGGCCAACGCGTCCGGCGCGACCGAGGGCGAGCCGTTGTCGATCAGGCAGGTCCCCGACGACGGCGTCCGCTCGCTCGACGCGTCCAGCACGTCCGTACCGTTGCCCGCGAAGGCGTTGGACCGGAACTCGTTGTCCAGCGCCGGAACGTCCTCGGCCCCGGAGAGCAGGCTGCCGGCCGTGGTGTTGCCGCCGATCAGGTTGCGCTCGATGACGTTCCCTTGTCCGCCGGCGATCCCGATGCCGATGCCGAACCCGCCCTCGGCCTGCGCCGGCGAGTCCGCCTGGACGTTGTCGGTGACGACGTTGCCGACGACGAGGTTGTCGCGCTGCGGGACGAACGCCTCCTGATAGTCCGTGGTCAGCGTCAGGCCGATGCGGTTGCCGGAGAACCGGTTGCCCGTGATCAGGACTGCACCGCTGGCGTTGGCGTTCTCGAACCCGACGGCGTTGCGCTCCGCGACGTTGCCGGCGACGACGGCGTCGCAGTCCACGCACTGCCCGAGGTAGAACCCGGAGTCCGCACCGCCGGACGCGTAACTGTCGACGATCGAGCCGTGCTGGGCGTGGAACGCGTAGATGCCGTAGAGGCCGTTGTTGCTGGCGGTGACGTTGCGCACCTCGTAGCGCTGCAGCAGTTCGTCCTCAGGGTCCTCGCCGGAGTAGATGTCGCCCGCAACGTTGCCCTCCGCGTCGTGCACGCCGGAGATCAGCACCCCCGCCAGGGTGTTGCGCACCGTGGTCAGGTTCTGCACCCGCACGCCGTCGGCCACGCCGAGAATCCCGATGGCGCGCTCCCCCTCGCCGTCGACGACGACGGCGTTGCGGTCGGTGCCGCGGATGGTGACGTCGGGGGTGTCGACGACCACCGCCTCGGTGTAGGTGCCGGGCGAGATGAGCACCATGCCGCCGGCCGCGACCTGGTCGACCGCCGCACCGATGGTGGGCGCGTCGTCGGGTACTCGCACCACTGTTGCGCCACCGGCCGTGGACGATTCCGGCGAGTCCGAAGGGGAAGCCGGCGCATCATCGCCGGAGCACGCAGCCAAGGGAAAAAGAACGGCAATGACGACAAGACCGGACAATCGGCGCACCGACGTTTCCCCCACCACGCAGTTGACGCTTCACCAGATGGTTTCCCTTTTGACGGGTTTACCGCTAGCCACTCTACCCATCCGGTGAATTGACTCACGGCACTTCCCGGCATTCCGTGAAGGCGACCGCGAGCCGACGCACCCGGCGCCCGTCAGGTGGCCGCCGCACGGATGTAGGAGGAGAGGGAGTCGCGCTCGACCTCGAGCTCGGTGATGCGGATCTTCACGACGTCGCCGATGCTGACGATGCCGTCCAGCTGGCCGTCGTCGGACACCACCGGCATGTGCCGGAACCGCCCCTCGGTCATGGCCGCGGCGAGCTCGTCGACGTGGGCGCCTCGCACGCAGGTCTGGACCTCCGACGTCATGATGGCCGACACCGGCTCGGACAGAACGGCCGCCCCACGCGCCGCCAGGGCACGCACGATGTCGCGCTCGGAGACGATGCCGCCGATGGTGCTGCCGTCGGACGACACGACCACCGCGCCGATGCGGTTCTCCGCCAGCACGGCGAGCAGTCCGCGTACGTCGGTGTCGGGCGGCACGGTGACCACGGCCTTGCCCTTGCTCCGGATGATGTCAGAGATGCGCATCGGGGCCTCCTCGCCGGCAGGGAGTACACCTGGTGCCTTTGAACCGTACGGCCAAACGGCCGTTCAGGAAAGGGATCCGTACGCACGACGGACGGTTCGACCCGGTTGATCCCGGTCCACCGGCGGTGCGTCACACCCACGGCGGGTCACGGCAAGCGGATCGTGCGGCGTGAGCTGCGTCACCCCCAGGTGACGTGCCGTGGCTCACCATATAGTGTCTCGTAACACCCGCAACCCGGTGGAAACCTGCGGGCCAACTGAATACTCCGTCCACTTCACAACGGATCGTCCGGCACGTACCTGCCGGTGAAGGGAAACACGATGGCTACGGTCACGTACGACAAGGCAACCCGGATCTACCCGGGTACCGACAAGCCAGCGGTCGACAGTCTCGACCTGGCCATCGAGGACGGGGAGTTCCTGGTCCTCGTCGGGCCGTCCGGTTGCGGTAAGTCCACCAGCCTGCGCATGCTCGCCGGCCTCGAAGAGGTCGACGGCGGCGCCATCCGCATCGGCGACCGCGATGTCACGCACATGCCGCCCAAGGACCGCGACATCGCGATGGTGTTCCAGAACTACGCGCTGTACCCGCACATGACCGTCGCCGACAACATGGGCTTCGCCCTGAAGATCGCCGGCGTCTCCAAGGACGAGATTCGCCGCCGCGTCGCCGACGCCGCCAAGCTGCTCGACCTCAGCGAGTACCTCGACCGCAAGCCGAAGGCCCTCTCCGGTGGTCAGCGTCAGCGTGTCGCCATGGGCCGCGCCATCGTGCGTGAGCCGCAGGTGTTCCTCATGGACGAGCCGCTGTCCAACCTGGACGCCAAGCTGCGCGTGTCCACGCGTACCCAGATCGCGTCGCTGCAGCGCCGCCTCGGCATCACCACCGTCTACGTCACGCACGACCAGATCGAGGCCATGACCATGGGTGACCGGGTCGCGGTGCTCAAGGACGGCCTGCTGCAGCAGGTGGACAGCCCGCTGCGGCTGTACGACAAGCCGGCCAACGTGTTCGTCGCCGGCTTCATCGGCTCGCCGGCCATGAACATCGCCACCTTCGACGTCGCCGACGGCCGCGCGAAGCTCGGTGACGCCGACATCGCCATCCCGAACTCCATCAGCTCGCAGGTGGCGGCCGAGGGCTCGTCTACGGTGGTCATCGGCATCCGGCCGGAGTCCCTGATCCCGGGTTCGAGCGAGGACGTCGGCGGCATCCCGGTGCTGGTGGACGTCGTCGAAGAGCTCGGTTCCGAGGCCTACGTCTACGGCCGTCCCGCCGGCCCGGCCGCGGACGAGCAGAGCGACCGGCTGCGCAGCGATCAGGTCATCGCCCGGGTCGAGCCGCGCAACGCGCCGCAGAAGGGCGACAAGATCACCTTCACCGTCCAGCCCGGCACCGAGCACTTCTTCTCGATCAAGACCGGTGAGCGTCTCGAGGCCTGACCTCAGGCTCGCCAGCACGTCGACGATCAGCTCCCGGCCGTTCTCGGCCGGGAGCTGATCGTTTCTCTCCTCGATCACCAACGCCGGCCGCGGCCGCGGTGCGGGACAATTGTCGGCATGGAGCTCCGGATCCTCGCCGCGCCCCGCGAGCAGCAGGCCCTGCTCGACCTCCCGTGGGACATGCCGCTGGAGCAGTGGCCCGAGTGGTACCTGGTGGCCCTCCCCCGCGGCATCTCCCGGCACGTCGTGCGCTTCACCCGCCTCGGCGGCAGGGTCTACGCCCTGAAGGAGATCGTCAAGCCGTTCGCCGACCGCGAGTACCAGATGCTGCGCGACCTGACTCGCCTGGACGTCCCGGCGGTCAAGGCCGTCGGCGTGGTCAGCGGCCGCGAGGCGCCCGACGGCAGCTCGCTCGACTCCATCCTCGTCACCCGGCACCTGCAGTTCTCGCTGCCGTACCGGGCGCTGTTCGCCCGCATGATGCGCCGCGACACCGTCGACCGTCTCATCGACGCCCTGGTCGTGTTGATCGCCCGGCTGCACCTCACCGGCTTCTACTGGGGCGACTGCTCGCTGTCCAACACGCTGTTCCGCCGCGACGCCGGTGCGTTCGCCGCGTACCTCGTCGACGCCGAGACCGGCGAGCTGCACAACAGCCTCAGCGACGGGCAGCGCGCCCACGACCTCGACACCGCCCGCACCAACATCGCCGGCGAGATGATGGACCTGCTCGCCGCCGGGCAGCTGGACGAGACCATCGACCCCATCGGCGTCAGCGACCAGGTGGTCGAACGGTACGAGGCGCTGTGGACCGAGCTCACCGAGTGGGAGGCGTTCGACGTCAACGAACGCTGGCGCATCGCCCGCCGGGTCGAGCGGCTCAACGAGCTAGGCTTCGACGTCGACGAACTCGACATCGTCACCGACATCGGCGGACGGACCATCCGGGTGCAGCCGAAGGTGGTCGACCCCGGCCACCACTCGCGCCGGCTGCTGCGGCTCACCGGCATCGACGCGCAGGAGAACCAGGCGCGCCGGCTGCTCAACGACCTCGACACCTATGCCGCCGTCACCGACCAGCAGGGTGAGGACGAGGAGATCGTCGCCAACGCCTGGGTGCTCGACGGCTACGAGCCCGTACTGCGCACGATCCCCCGCGACCTGCGAGGCAAACTCGAAGGGCCGGAGATCTACCACGAGGTGCTCGAGCACCGCTGGTACCTGTCCGAGCAGCTGGGTCGCGACGTCGGCCTGGAGGAGGCCACCCGCGACTACGTCGACACGGTGCTGCGGCACAAGCCGGACGAGCTGGCCATCCTGGGCGGGACCGCCGCCGAGCCAGACGCCACCCAGCCGTTCCGCATTCCCTGGAACGACCTCCAGTAGCCGTTGCGGTCAGCCGAGCCGATGCGGAGTGTCGCCGCGTACGGCCTGGGTGACGTCCTCGTCCACCGGACGGATCTCGACCGCGCCGCCGACACCGCAGGGTATGCGCCCGGCGATCTCGGTTGCTTCCTCCAGCGACTCGCACTCCACCAGGTAGTACCCGGCCAGCAGCTCCTTTGCTTCGAGGAACGGCCCGTCGGTGACGGTAGCCGGTCCGCCCCGCTGCGGCATGCGCACCGTGGTGGCCGCCGACGGGTCTCGCAGTGCGGCCGAGCTGAGCACCGCGCCGTCCGCCTTCAGTTCCTGGAACAGGGTGACGTGCCCCTGCAGCCGGCCCTCGGGATCCGGGTCGGGTCCGGCGCCGGGGTTGTTGTAGATGAGCATCAGGTACTTCACGGATCACACCCTCTCACGACATCGCTGTGACGTAGGTCACATCCATTGATGTGTCGTTGATGTCGAGGACGCGACGGCGGCGGCGACGTCTCAGGCAACACAGCCATCGAGAGAGGTACTCCCGTGATCACTTCCCCGTCCGCGGCTCCCGAGGCCCGCGCCGGCAAGCGCGAGTGGATCGGGCTCGCCGTGCTGGCCCTGCCCACCCTGCTGCTCGCCCTCGACATGAGCGTGCTGTACCTCGCGCTGCCGCACCTGGCCGCGGATCTGCAGCCCACCAGCACCCAGCTGCTCTGGATCACCGACATTTACGGCTTCATGGTCGCCGGTTTCCTGATCACCATGGGAACGCTCGGTGACCGGATCGGCCGGCGGAAGCTGCTGATGACCGGCGCGGTGTTCTTCGCCGCCGCTTCGGTGCTAGCCGCGTACTCCACCAGCCCGGAGATGCTGATCGCCACCCGCACCCTGCTGGGCATCGCCGGCGCCACCCTCATGCCGTCGACCCTGGGCCTGATCAGCAACATGTTCGCCAACCCCAAGCAGCGCGGCGTCGCGATCGCGGTGTGGATGAGCTGCTTCATGGGCGGCACCGCCCTCGGCCCGGCCGTCGGCGGAATGCTGCTGGAGGCGTTCTGGTGGGGCTCGGTGTTCCTCCTGGGCGTGCCCGTCATGCTGCTCCTGCTGGCCACCGGCCCCGTGCTGCTGCCCGAGCACAAGAACCCGGATGCCGGCCGCCTGGACCTGGCCAGCGTCGCGCTTTCTCTGTGCACCATCCTGCCGGTCATTTACGGCCTGAAGGAACTGGCGAAGGACGGCCTGTCCACCACGTCGCTCGGCGCCATCGCGGTCGGCGTCGCCGTGGGCGCCGCGTTCGTCCGCCGTCAACTGCGGCTGTCCGACCCGCTGCTGGACCTGCGGCTGTTCACCAACCGGCGGTTCTCCTCGGCCCTGGGCATCTTCTCCGTCGGCGGATTCGCGATGGGCGGGATGTTCCTCTTCGTCAGCCAGTACCTGCAGCTGGTCGAGGGACTGTCCCCGCTGCACGCCGGACTCTGGCTGGTGCCGCCGGCCGTCGCGATGATCGGCGGGACGATGTTCGGCCCCGCTCTGAGCCAGCGGATCGGCGCGGGCTGGGTCATCGGCGGGGGGATGGCACTGGCCGGGCTCGGCCTGGCCGTGATGACCCAGGCCGGGGCCACCGGCGGGCTCGGACTGATCATTGCCGGCCTGATGGTCGCGATGGTGGGCCTGGGCCCGGGCGCCGCGCTCACCGCCGACATCGTCGTGGGCTCGGCCCCGCCGGAGAAGGCCGGCTCGGCCGCGTCGGTCTCCGAGACCAGCGGCGAGTTCGGCATCGCCCTGGGCATCGCCGTCCTGGGCAGCCTGGGCACCGCGATCTACCGCTCCGGCTTCACCGCACCGGCCGGCACACCGGCCGACGTCGCGGCCACCGCCGAGGACACGCTGGCCGGTGCCGTCGCCGCCGCGCCGTCACTGCCGGCCGAGATCGCGGTGCCGCTGCTGGACACGGCCCGGGACGCCTTCATGAACGGCCTGAACGTGGTGGCAGGTGTCGGCTCGGTGGCCATGCTCGCCTTCGCCGTAGCGGGCGTGGTGCTGTTCCGCCGCTTCCAGCCGCCGGCCACGCAGGAAGCTCCGGCCGGAGAAGGCGGTGAAGCGGCCCCCAGTACGGCCGACGAGCCCCCCGCGGACACGGACGCCCTGGTCCACGCGGTATAGCGCGCCTCGACACCGAACGGACACCTGGCTGCTACCGTCCGTTCATGGCACACCCTGCCGGCCGCCTCCGGTTCGTCCCCGCGCCAGCGGCGGACGATGCCCGGTTCGCGGTCGGCAGGGTTCTGCTCGTGGTTTTCGTCGTCATCATGACCCTGCATCTCGCCAGCGTCACGGTGCAGACCCAGCTCCGCCCCGACAACCGGGCGGTGACCGACGTCCTGTCGCTGGTGAATGCCGGCACCGAACGCTCACTGGCCAGCTGGTGGACCGCGGCGCTCCTGGCCCTGTCCGGTGTGGCGGCGACGACGGCGTCCTGGCTGGCCAGGCGGCTGGCGGGCCGCAACCGTGAGGCGCGAGCCTGGCTGCTCCTGGCCGCCGTCTTCGCACTCCTCTCCCTCGACGAGGCCGTCTCCCTGCACGAACGTGGCGCCCGCTGGTCCGTCGCGGTGTTCGACACCGATTCGCTGCTGGCCCGGCTGGGGTGGACGATCCCGGCCGCCGCGGCGTTGGCCGCCTCGCTGCTCGTCCTGGTTCCGGCGTTCCGGGCCGTCCCGGCCCGGCCCCGCCGGCTGATCGTCGCCGGCCTCGCCACCGCGATCGCGGGAGCGCTGGGCATGGAGGTGGTGCACGTCCTGCTCACCGAGTCGGGTGCCGGCTACCTGTGGCGGCATCTGGCGATGGTGACCGAGGAGGCGGCGGAGCTGGCCGGGGTCGGGATCGTCCTCCTCGGCGTGCTGACCGCCGTCCGGGTCGGCACCGCGGGGAGCCGGCTGACCCTGGCCTATACGGACGACGACCGCTGAGCGCGCTGGCGCGACGCCTCGTACAGCACCACCGTCCCGGCCGCGGCCGCATTCAGTGAGCTGGCCCTGCCACCCATCGGGATGCGCGCCACCACGTCGCAGGATCGGCGCCACGCCTCGCTCATTCCCGCGGTCTCATTGCCGACCACCACGACGGTAGGGCCGGTCAGCGGGGTGTCGGGCAGGTCGACGGTGCCGGACTCGTCGGTCCCGACGATCGTCAGCGGCACTCCGGCCCGGCGCCGCTCGGCCACCCAGCCGAGCAGCGGCGCATGAGAACTCAACCGGACGATGGGGACGGCGAAGACGGAGCCGGTGCTGGCCCGCACCGACGCCGGATCCCACGCGTCCGCCGCGTGCCCGGTCGTCACCAGGGCGTGCGCACCCAACGCGTCCACGGACCGGGCCAGCGAGCCGATGTTCCCCGGGCTCCCCGGCCGGTCGAAGACCACCACCAGGGCGTCGGGCCGGTCCGGCAGGCGCGCGAGGTCGTCGTCGGGGCGCTGCACCACCGCGACCAGTTCCGGCGCGCCGTCGGAGCGCTCGCCCAGCTCCGCCAGCAGGTCGGGCGCCACCTCGATCACGGGTGCGATCCCGGATGCCAGCAACGCGCGCGCCCACGCCGACGGCCGCGGCCGCCCGTCGAACAACAGCGACCGGAAGGCGACCCCGGCCTCTGCGGCCACGGTGATGGGACGCACGCCCTGGACGATCAGCTCACCGGCGGCGTTGCGCTTGGAGCGGTTCGTCAGCAGCGCCTGCCACTGCTGGAAGGTGGCGTTGCGGCGCTCGACCCGTCTCACGTCTCCGAGCCCAGGGTACGGGCGATGACCATGCGCTGGATCTGGTTGGTGCCTTCGAAGATCTGCATCACCTTGGCCTCGCGGAAGAATCGCTCGACCGGGAAGTCACGGGTGTAGCCGGCGCCACCCAGCACCTGGACGGCGTCGGTGGCGACCCGCATGGCGTTGTCGGTGGCCACCAGCTTCGCGACGCTGGCATGGTGGCGGAACGGCAAACTGGCGTCCCGGCGGCGAGCAGCCACGATGTACAGCGCCCGGGCACTCTCGACCGCGGCGGCCATGTCGGCCAGCAGGAAGCCGAGGCCCTGGTGCCGGATGATCGGCTGGCCGAACTGCTCGCGCTCGCCGGCATACGACGCGGCGGCCGACAGCGCGGCCTGCGCCAGCCCCGTGGCGACGGCCGCGACCCCCAGCCGCCCTGAGTTCAATGCCTCCAGGGCGAGTGGAAAGCCGTGCCCCTCGGCGCCGATGCGGCGTTCCTCCGGCACCAGGACGTCGTCGAGGTGCAGGAGTGTCGTGGGTGACCCGGTGAGACCCAGCTTGCGTTCCGGTGCGCCGAACGACAGCCCCGGCGCGTCGGCCGGGACGAGGAAGCACGAGATGCCAGCGGCGCCGTCGTCGGACGTGCGGGCGAACACGGTGTAGAAGTCGGCCACACCCCCGTGGGTGATCCAGGCCTTCGTACCGGTGAGCCGGTAGCCGTCGCCGTCGCGGACCGCCCTGGTGGTGAGCGCCGCGGCGTCGGAGCCGGCCTGCGGTTCCGACAGGCAGTAGGCGCCCAGCAGCTCGCCGCCGATCATGTCCGGCAGCCACCGTTTGCGCTGCTCCGCCGTGCCGTGGGTGGCCAGCGGCCAGCAGGAGAGGGTGTGCACGCTGACGCTCAGCGCCACCGTGGCCCACCGTTCGGCCAGCTCCTCCAGCACCTGCAGGTAGACCTCGTACGGCTGCGCCCCTCCGCCCAGCGCCTCCTCGTAAGGCAGCCCCAACAGGCCGATGCGACCCAGCATGCGGACGAGGTCGCGCGGGTACTCGCCGGCGTCCTCCGCGGCGTCGGCCCGTGGACGCAGCTCGCGCTCGGCGAGGTCTCGGACCAGCCCGATCAGATCGGCGGCCTCAGGGGTGGGCAGCATGCGCTCGACGGGCACGGTCGGGGTACCTCCACGGCTCGCGCCGGCCGAGGATCGCCCGGCGCGGCGTAGGTCGTCAGGACACGCCGATCACCTACGAGAGCTGCGGAACGGTGGCCCGCGTCACACCCCGACCGGCGTGCGACAGCCTACCGTGACGCGCCACCACCGCGGGCCCGGGTGATCTCGTAGAGCGCCACGCCGGCCGCGACACCCGCGTTGAGTGACTCGACGTCGCTGGCGATGGGGATCCGGGCCACGAGGTCGCACGTCTCGGTGACGATGCGCGACATGCCGGCGGCCTCGGACCCGACCACCAGGCACAGCGGCTGGTCGAGCACTTCGACGTCGCCGAGCTCGGTGTCGCCGGAGCCGTCCAGCCCGACCACGAACAACCCGGCGTCCTGATAGGCACGCAGGGTCCGGGCCAGGTTGGTGGCCCGGGCCACCGGCACCCGCGCGGCCGCGCCGGCGGAGGTCTTCCACGCACCCGCGGTCATGCCGGCGCTGCGCCGCTCCGGCACGACGACGCCGTGCGCCCCGAACGCGCCCGCGGAGCGGACGACGGCGCCGAGGTTGCGCGGGTCGGTGACGCCGTCGAGCGCGACGATCAGCGGCGGGCGGTCGGACTCGTGCGCGGCTTCCACGAGATCGACGGGATCGGCGTACTCGTACGGCGGCAGCGCCAGCGCGACACCCTGGTGCACCGCGCCAGCGGTGACCTTGTCGAGCTCGGACCGGGGAGCCTCCAGCAACGGCAGCCCGCGAGCGGCCGCGATCTTGAGGATCTCGCGGATGCGGTCGTCGCTGTCGACCCGTTCGGCCACGTAGAGCGCCTTGACCGGCACTTCCGCGCGCAGCGCCTCGACGACGGCGTTCCGACCGGCCACCGTCTCGGCCGCGCCGGGCCTGCCGGTACCGGCGCCGCCGCGCCGCGCCGCCGTCCCGGAGCTGTCAGCCGCCGCCTTCTTGGCCCGGCGCGCCGCCGGATGACCGGGGCGCTCCTCCGCGCGAGGCGTCGGCCCCTTGCCCTTGAGCCCCTTGCGCCGCTGCCCGCCGGAGCCGACCACCATGCCCTTCTTGGTGCCGGTCTTGCGCATGGCGCCGCGGCGCTGCGAGTTGCCCGCCATCAGCGTCCACTCTCCTGGTTCGTCGGGGCGTCGGCATCAGCCAGCTCCCAGCGGGTGCCGTCGGGGTTGTCCTCGACGACGATGCCGGCGGCCTTCAGCCGGTCGCGCAGCAGGTCGGCGGTGGCGAAGTCCCTGCCCTCGCGGGCCCGCTGGCGCTGGTCGAGCACCGTCTGCACCAGGGCATCGACGACGCCGCGCAGCCGGTCGCCGGAGCTGCCGACGGTGTCGAGGCCCAGCCACGGATCGGCCAGCGGGTCGAGGCCGAGCACCCCGAGCATCGCCCGCACCGAGGCCAGATTGGCGCGCAGTTCCACCCGCTCACCGGAAGCCAGCAGGGTGTTGCCCTCGCGCACGGTCTCGAAGAGCACCGCCAGCGCCTGCGGCACCGACACGTCGTCGTCCATGGCCGCCCGGAACGCGGCCGGCACGTCGGGCGCCGGCGCGACGTTGGTGGTGACCTCGGAGGCGCGCACCACATAGCCCTCGATGCGCCGGAACGCCGCTGCCGCCTCCTCCAGCGCGCTCTCGGAGAACTCGATGTGGCTGCGGTAGTGCGGCGCGACCAAGTAGTAGCGCAGCTCGATGGGCCGTACCCGCTGGACGACGTCGGCGACCAACATGGAGTTCCCCAGCGACTTGCTCATCTTCTCGCCCGACGTGGTGACCCAGGCGTTGTGCATCCAGAACCGGGCGAACGCCTGACCGGCCGCGCGGGACTGCGCCAACTCGTTCTCGTGGTGCGGGAAGCGCAGGTCGATGCCGCCACCGTGGATGTCGAACTCCGGCCCCAGGTACTTGGCGGCCATGGCCGAGCACTCCAGGTGCCAGCCCGGCCGGCCGCGGCCGAACGGCGTGGGCCAGGACGCGCTGCGCGGCTCGCCCGGCTTGTGCCCCTTCCACAGCGCGAAGTCGCGTGGGTCGCGCTTGCCCCGCGGGTCGGCGTCGGCCGCGGGCTCCATCTCGTCGATCTTCTGGCCGGACAGCTCGCCGTACGACGGCCACGACCGTACGTCGAAATACACGTCGCCGGAGGTGTCCGCCGCGGCATAGGCGTGGCCGCGCTCGATCAGCACCTCCATGAGCTCGATCATCTCCGGGATGTGGCCGGTGGCGCGCGGCTGGTAGGTGGCCGGCAGGCAGCCGAGGACCTCGTACGCCGCGTCGAGCGCCCGTTCGTTCTCGTACGCCCACGCCCACCACGGCTGGCCCGCCTCGGCCGACTTCGCCAGGATCTTGTCCTCGATGTCGGTCACGTTGGCCACGATGGTGACTTCGTAGCCGTTGTGTTCGAACCAGCGGCGCAGCACGTCGAAGACCACCTCTTTGCGGATGTGGCCGATGTGCGGCGGGCCCTGCACGGTCAGCCCACAGTGGTAGATCCCGACCTTGCCCGGAACGACCGGGACGAAGTCGCGGATCTCACTGCTGGCGCTGTCGTACAGACGAAGACTCACCGGACAAGGGTAGCCACTCGGCGGCGTCCTGCGTGGCCGAGGCCGTACACGCCCACGACCGATCGCAACCGCGTTCGGTTCCCGGGCGGTCGATAGGGGACAATGGCCAGTGACCATGGCCGCAGAACACACCTCCCCGACGCCTCCGACGGAGCAGGCCCTCGTGACCGAGCCCGATCGCCCCGCCCCTCGGCGGCAGTGGCCGTGGTGGGTGCCGTCGGTGCCGGTGGGGCTCGCCGTGGCCGCGCTGCTCGGCCTCATGACCTGGCAGGTTGTCGCCCGCGGCCCGTTCGTTGCCTGGGACTGGGACGTGCACGTCTACGTCGACGCCCGGCAGCCCGGCGGTGTGACGCGGTCGCTGCTCGACTCGCTGGCCAGCCTCGGCGGTCAGCGGCTCTACACCTTGCCCATCATCGCCAGCGTCGGGCTCTTCGTGGCGTACAAGAAGCGGCGGCTGCGCCCGCTCATCGCCATCGGCGCCGGCCTGGCCACGGTGTTCTTCGTCGGGTACTGGATCAAGTTCGGCCTGGGGCGCACTCCGCCGGCCAGCGGCCAGGACGTCCTGCACGGTGTCGGGCAGGCGTTTCCGTCCGGGCACACCGCCAACGCCACACTCACCTGGTTCCTGCTGGTCATCGTGCTCTTCGGGGCGCACGGCCTGAAGCCCGACCCGGTCCGGTTCCGCCGCTACTGCTGGCTGGCCGCGGCCGGGGTGTTCGTCACCGGCGGGCTCATGACGACACTCGACTACCACTGGCTCAGCGACATCCCCGGCGGCTGGGCGCTCGGCCTGCTGGCGCTGATGGTGTCCGTGACGGTGCTGCGCGCGCCGGTCGTCCTGCCGTTCCGGCCGCTGCTCGAGCGTGGCCGGGGCTGGCCGTCCAGCAGCGACCAGACCCGGACGGCCGGCTCCGGCTGACCGGCTCACGCCCAGACGGCGCCGTCCGGGAACCGGTGCGCCGCCAGCGTCGGCGCCAGGATCTCGGTGCTGGCACCGGGACGTTGCGGCGCCAGGTACCGGCCGCGCTCGATCCGGACCGGGTCGCTGAAGTGTTCGTGCAGGTGGTCGACGTATTCGATGACGCGGTCGGTAGTGGTGCCGCTGACCGCGACATAGTCGAACATCGCGAGGTGCTGGACGGCCTCGCACAGCCCGACCCCGCCGGCGTGCGGGCAGACCGGCACCCCGAACTTCGCCGCCAGCAGCAGGATCGCGATGTTCTCGTTGACGCCCGCAACCCGGGTCGCGTCGATCTGGACGAACCCGGTGCCGCGTGCCTGCAGCAGCTGCTTGAAGACGACCCGGTTGGCCACGTGCTCGCCGGTGGCCACCCGCACCGGCGCGATGCGCTCGGCGATCGCGGCGTGTCCGAGAACGTCGTCGGGGCTGGTGGGCTCCTCGACCCACCACGGGTCGAACGCCTCGAGTTCCTTGACCCAGCGCACCGCTTCGTCGACGTCCCAGCGCTGGTTGGCGTCGACGGCGATGCGTACGTCCGGGCCGCAGATCTCGCGGGCGATGCCCAGCCGCCGCACATCGTCGGTGAGGTCGCCGCCCACCTTCAGCTTGATCTGGGTGAACCCGTCCGCGACGGCCTCGCGGGTCAGCCGGGCGAGCTTGGCGTCGTCGTAACCCAGCCAGCCCGGCGTGGTGGTGTAGGCCGGGTAACCGTGCTCGACGAGGTCGGCGATGCGTTGCGCGCGTCCCGGCTCGGCAGCCCGGAGCAAATCCAGCGCCTCGGCCGGGTCCAGGGCGTCGGTGAGGTACCGGAAGTCGACCAGGCCGACGATCTCGTCCGGCGACAGCTCCGACAACAGTTGCCACAGCGGTTTGCCCTCGCGACGGGCGCGCAGGTCCCACAGCGCGTTGACGACGGCGCCGATGGCCATGTGCATGACGCCCTTCTCCGGACCGAGCCAGCGCAGCTGCGAGTCGTGCACCAGGCGCCGCCATGCTTCGCCGAGGTCGGCGAGCATCGGCTCCACCTCGCGTCCGACGAGGAACGGTCGCAGCGCCTCGATGGCCGCCACCTGCACGTCGTTGCCACGACCGATGGTGAACACGAACCCGTGGCCGTCCGGGCCGTCGTCGTCGGTGCGCAGGATGGCGTAGGCCGCGGAGTAGTCGGGGTCGGGATTCATCGCGTCGGAGCCGTCGAGGAAGCGCGACGTCGGGAAGCGGAGGTCGACGGTCTCCAGTGCGGTGATCTGGCTCATGTCTGCCCTTCTGCCCGGCGGCACGAAGCATTGAACATCCGATGTCTGTGCGCCAAGTCTGTCATGAATCGCGGCCAGCACCACAGCCAGCGGCCATGACATAGGATGTATCGCGCCATAGAGCACTCGGGGAGCGGAGGCAACGGATGGGCGACTTCGACGGCCTGACAGCACTGGTCACCGGGGGTGGGGCGGGTATCGGGCTGGCCACGGCGACGCTGCTGGCACACTCGGGCGCCACGGTCGCCGTACTGGACCGCTCCACCGAGGGCGCACCCGACCCGCTGCTGGCGATCGAGTGCGACGTCACCGACGACGCCGCCGTGCACGCCGCCGTCGCCACCGCCGCCGACCGGCTGGGTGGCGTGGACGTCGTCGTCAACAACGCCGGCGTCGGCGCGGCCGGCACCATCGAGGACAACGACGACGCCGAATGGCACCGCGTCTTCGACGTCAACGTCGTCGGCATGGTCCGGGTGTCCCGAGCGGCGCTGCCCTGGCTGCGCCGGTCGTCGCGCGCCTCCATCGTCAACGTCTGCTCCATCGCCGCCACCGCCGGGTTACCGCAGCGCGCCCTCTACAGCGCCACCAAGGGTGCGGTCCTGTCGCTCACCCAGGCCATGGCCGCCGACCACATCGCCGAGGGCATCCGGGTCAACTGCGTCAACCCCGGCACCGCCGACACACCCTGGGTGCAGCGGCTGCTGGCCGCCGCACCCGATCCCGTCGCGGAACGCGCCGCGCTCGAGGCCCGCCAGCCCACCGGCCGCCTGGTGCCGCCCGAGGACATCGCCGCGGCCATCGCCTATCTCGCCGGCCCCGCATCAGGTTCCGTCACCGGCACCTCGATCGCCGTCGACGGCGGCATGCAGGGCCTGCGGCTGCGCAAGTAAGAGCGCCACCGGCTCGTCGATGCACTACCCGCCGGCAACCCACGCATCCTCCCCGCAGGCCGCGACGACGCCGAGCCCGATCCGCGCACCCACGACGGCTACGACTGGCGGTCTCCGTCAGCAGCGCCACACCCGATGCTCCGGACCACTCCGGCCGGTCCGTACCGAACACGGCGCCGAGGTCACCGAGCCCGCACGCGGACAGCAGCGCGTCGCAAATGGCGTGCGCGGCGACGTCGCCGTCGGAGTGACCCACACAGCCGGCCGGCTCGTCCGGCCAGAGCAGCCCGGCGACCCAGCACGGCCGCCCGGGTTCGATCCGGTGGACGTCGGTACCGACGCCGACCCGCGGCGTCACAGCGTGGCCTTGGCCGACAGCACTGCCTCGGCGAGCACGAGATCGAGCGGGCGAGTGATCTTGAACGCGTCCGGATGCCCGGGCACGACGTGGACCGGCCGCCCGAGCAGCTCGACCAGGCCGGCATCGTCGGAGACATCAGTCGTTCCGGGATTCTCGTGTGCCCGCTCCAGCACGGCGCGGCGGAAGCCCTGTGGAGTCTGGACAGCACGCAACGCCGTCCGATCCGGAGTGGCGGTGACCCGGCCGCCGGGCGCCACCCGAGGACATCGCCGCGGCCACTGCCTATCTCGCCGGCCCCGCATCGTGTTCCGTCACGGGCACGTCCATCGCGGTCGACGACTATGCAAGGCCTTTGGTTGCGCAAGTAGGGCCGGCCCGTCCGCCGGTTCGCGGCTGCGGGCGAGCTCGCGCTCGAGACTGACGACCGTCGCGTGCCACGGGACAGGCAGCGGCGCCGCGACGGCCCAGAAGTCGTGCGCCGATCGAACCGCGGAGCTGACCCCGAGGCGGGTAGCGTCCGGCTCCAACGCCCCTAGCAAGCGCCGGACCGCGGACCCAGCGCCTCGGGCCGCGGGCGCGATCCCGCTGCCCACCAGCAGAGTCGCGGTTCGGAGTGCGTCCAGGACCGACCGGGGCGCGGAGCCAGCGAGGTCACCGAACACAAGGTTGTTCCAGTCGCCGAGAGTTCTCGCCCACGCCAGGCGCTCGAGGCCTGAGCCGAGATCGACGGCCATGCGCCGTGGATCGGCCGCATTCCACAAGAGCACGATGTCACCAAGCACGAGGTCTCGATGGCGGAACATGAGCGTTACACCCGCAACCTCACGTCGACGCCATACCTTCAGGTGGCCGAAGAAGCTCAGGTGCCGGGCATGAAAGCCCAACCTGGACAGTACGAAAAGCCAATCGTCGACAGCCGTTGCGTACTCCTCCACCCGACAGATCGGCTCAACACGTGAGACGTTCACGAACGAGGTCAGGTATCCGTCGAGGAGACTCCCAGCAGCATCACGCTCACCCGTGAACCGAACCACAGGCTGCACCAAGAAGCCCCGTCGATGAGTCACGGGCCGACCGTCCTTGATGAACGGGTCAAGCGCTTGCACAGCTGAGATGGCCAGTTCGGTGTCTCGGCCCCACCGAAGTGGAAGACAGTTGTCCCGGCGTACTCCACGTTCTGCGAATGCCATCTCCATTCCCAGCACGAGGTCCCGCCAAGCCGGGTTGCGGCGGGGAGCCGAGTAGGGAGCTACTCCTCGTGAATGACGGATCTCCAGGTACGCACCGTCGAGACTGAACTCCCACCTCGATCCGAGCACCCGCCGCAGCGCAGCGAGTAGCTCCTGCGTGATCGCTCCGTCAGCGATCATTGACCGAGCATGGACTCGAAATGCCGTCTCGGGTCGAACCGCTGCAGGCCAATGGCCTGGACCTCTGTGTGGTCGAGGTCGCTCGCACGCTCGATGCATCCGCCAGGGCCCTGGCCGCGGTCTCGTCATCGGCCTCTGGCGACACGACGTTGGTGACGCCAGTGCGGTCGCACAGTGCTGCCTGCGCACAGGTCCCGTCGCGCCAGGTCAGGGCTGCCACCGGCGTGCCAGCACGTAGCGACTCGCCGAACACCGCGGCGCCGGCCTCGACGTACGTGCGCGCTTGCGTATAGACGAATACCAACCCTTCGCGCACAGCTGCGGCCTTGGCTCGCCCGCCCAGTTCACCCACCCATTTGACATGGTCCGCGAAAAAGACACGCTCTTGTCGCCGCAGGTAGGCGGAATCGAAGACCGGGCCAACGAGGTAGAGCCGCCGTCCAAGCAGCTGCGCTGCCAGGACGGCGAGATGAGGTGCCTTGTCCTCATCGATCCGCCCGAGCCACACCAGATCCGTGCCCTTGCGTGCGGCCGGCCCTTCTTCATCGAGGCCCAAGTGAACCGCCAGCTCAGCGATGGGCTGATGGATCGCATACCGCTCCATCATTTCTGGGGAGTAGCAGTACAGGCGCGATCTCTCTCCATCGAATGCAGCACGCTCGTGTGAGAAGTCTGGCGAATGCTGGAAGCTGACAACGTCGCACTCCAACTCACGCCAAGTCTGTACCCAGTCCGGCCGCGAAGGATACTCGTGTCCCACGACCAGAACGTCGTACGACGCAGCCTTGAGCGCCTTAATGAGGTCCGGATCGGCACCTGCGTCTTCGAGGCGGACGGGATTGTATCGCCAGCCCGGGAGGCCAGAACGCCAGCCAGGGCCAACCAGGTCGACCTCGGCCCCCATATTCCGAGCGCCGACGGCGACGGCCCAGAGCCAGCGCTCGATTCCGCCGTAGCCTGACGGCGGGAACTGGTACTTGCTCGGAAAGTCACAGATTCCAACGCGCACTAGTCCTCCGGTTCTCCATCGGCTGAGATCCGCCGGAAGCCGGTGTACGGCGCGAGCGGCTCCGGGATGACGACCGAACCGTCTGCCTGCTGGCCCTGCTCGATCACGGCGGCCATCGTCCGGCCGATCGGCAGACCGGAGCCATTGAGCGTCGCGGCGAGTTTGATCTTTCCGTCGGCGCCGCGGGTCCGGATGTTGGCTCGCCGAGCCTGAAACGTTCCGAAGTCCGAGACCGACGAGATCTCGCGATACGTCCCCTGACTCGGAAGCCACACTTCGAGGTCATACGTCAGCTGGGCGGCGAACCCGGTGTCGCCGGCCGCGAGGATCACCACGCGGTACGCGAGACCGAGTTCCTTGAGGCACGCCTCCGCGTGGCCGATCATCTTCTGCAACTCGGCTTCCGCGTCCTCGCTCTCACAGACTCGCACCATCTCGACCTTGTCGAACTGGTGCAGCCGAATGAGACCACGTGTGTCACGACCGTAGGACCCAGCTTCCGAGCGGAAGCACGGCGTCTGCGCCGTAACCGCGATCGGAAGGTCCTTCGACTGGATGATCTCGTCGGCGTAGAAGTTCGTCAGCGGAACCTCAGCGGTGGGTATGAGGAAAAGCTCGCGGTCCGCGACGCTGGTCTTGAACAGGTCTTCCTCGAATTTCGGCAATTGCCCTGTTCCTGTCATCGTTTTCCGCGATACGAGGAACGGAACAGCATGCTCGATGTAGCCGTGCCGACGAGTGTGCAGGTCAAGCAGGAAGGCTGAGAGCGCGCGCTCCAGCCGGGCGCCGAGTCCACAAGCGACTCGAAAACGCGGCCCCGACAACTTCGTTGCCCGACCGAAGTCGAGCAGCCCCAGGGACTCGCCGAGCTCGACATGATCTCTAGCCTCGAAGGCGAAGACTGGAGGAACGCCGACACGACGAACCTCGACCGCGAACTCTCCCGAATCACCATCTGGCGCCCGATCATCGGGAAGATTGGGGATTCCGAGCAGAAAGTCACGCAGTTCGCTCTCGGCGCGCTCTTGGTTGCCTTCGAGATCGCGAAGCTGTTGCTTGATCTCGCGAGCGCGATCCTTCAGCTTCGAGATGTCCTCGCCTGACCGCACGGCAGTTTGGACCTCACTCGCAATGCGCTTGCTCTCCGCCCGCAGCTCGTCGACGGAACGGATCGCCCGGTTGCGTCGGGCGTGGAGGACTTCCAGCGAATTCAGATCCAATGTGTAACCACGTCGAGCAAGCCGGCGTACGGCTTCGTCACCCATGGCGATCAGGGTGCGGGCGTCATGCATGTGAAGGGTCCTTACGCGCTAGGCGGTGCAGGTCGGTCGAAGGTAGCAAGGTTCTGAGCAGCACCGCTCACGCGCTTGGCCCGATCGGCGCTACGTCGATCACGTAGTCGATCCAGCTCCAACGTGCACCGGAGGGTTTTCACCACAGCGAACAGGTCCGGATCGCTCAGGGCGAATGGCCGCACGTACGGAGACTCGGGGAAGAAGGCCGGCATTCGCTCCGAGCGAACGCGCCCTCCCGCCCACAACACCATGGAGACGAGAAGGCCATGTGCGACCAAAACGCGCGGCGCCGGCCGGAGGAGGGCGCCGGCCAGGCCGGCCACCATCCGGCTCATGGCCTCGCGCTGAGATTCGATCGACCCCGGCGGACGGTCGCCGCCTCCATGGGCTCGCAGCCAAGCTGCGTAATCCAGGAACGTATGACCCTCGAAGTCGCCGTAGTCCAGTTCGTTCAGCCGCCGGTCTACGACCACCATGCCCGATGCCTGTCCCTTGAGGTGCGAGGCAGTCTGCTGAGCTCGCGGGAACTGGCTGGTGACCCACGTCTGAACGCGAGAGATGGGAAGCTCTCGCGACACTTGCCGACAGGATCGGACCCCTAGCTCACTGAGGAGGACCGTCCGTGCCGGGTCACCGTTCACCAGGTACTGCCTGCTCATCTCGGTTTCCGCGTGCCGTAGGAGATACGTCGTCATGGTCAGCTCAAACACAGTCCGTCGAAAACGATCTCCTCGGTCAGCGCAGGAAATTCGCCGAGCGTTTCAGCGACCAAGGCTTCGACTTTTTCAGCTTCTATCTCGGTCGCCGACAGCCGAATCAGGATGCGCCACGGTCGATCGAGTCTCTGGCCGGTCCGACTCACGAGATGGACCTCCGCATGGCCATCGGTCAGCTCATGCAACCTTCGTGCGAGTCGCCCTGCTGCAACGTTATAGAGCTTGCCGACGTGATAGACGGGGTTCTTCCCGCTCGCACCTTCTAGATTCATCGGCCGCAGCGGCGTGATGAGCCCGTTGACGCGGTTACCGCGCCCCACTACGCCTTCATCGCCTGATTCGATCGAGCTGCCTGTATATGTCAAGTAGATCTCGTCCTTCTCGAGGACGTCCCGCGCGTTGAGCTGGAAGCTCACATCTGCTCCGGCCAACCTGAGCGCCGCCAACCGATAGCACTCAGCAAGCACGCTTTCGGCGTTCTGCACGTACTCGCTGCGGCTGGCCACATGGCGCGACTTCTGCGGAACGCACAGCACGACGTCAGCAGCTTCCCCATCCCAATAGCCCATGAGCTTCACGTCGGATCCGCACCATGCGTTCGCGCGCGCGAAGTCGCCGCCGGACAAGCTATCGACCAGCTCCCGGACAAATGATTCGAACAGGGATTCCGGGGCCCACCCTGTCCCAAGCGACGTGTCGTTCGACAAGCGGACTCTCCGCTCACGTAGATCCTCAAGCGACCGCGGACTGAACCAGCGACTACGTTCGGGAACCGCGTCGCCGGTCAGCACGGCGCCGGGACTCGGATTACTGGTGATGTTGTGCACGATGTCGAGGTGATCCGAAACCTCTGGGAGCCGCTCGGAGAAGAAGTCGCGCACCTCGGAATCCACGATCTCGGCGACCGGAATGCGCCGTTCGCCACACTTGGCGGCCGCTCGACCGTTGACTAGGACCCGCACCGGCGAGGTCATGCATCCACCCGCGTAACGGACCTCGCTGGCGCCTCCGAGCAACGCGAGCTTGTCGAAGTTGTGATGGAGCACGGCACCGAACCGCTCCATCGTGTACCGGCTGTATGCACGAGACAGCCTCTCCGCCAAGTGATCGGCAAGGGTGTCCGGATGCCCCAGACCCTTGCGCTCAACGATCGTCGTGGCGGCCGGCTTCTGCATTCCCGTCTCGATGAACAGGTGGCTTTCACCTGCGATTGTCGTGGTCTTTGGCATGGCGCACTCCGTCCGGAGGTCAGCTACGGTCCGTGGAGGACGATGGGCCCTGGTCGTCCAGCAGAAGGCACTCGATGTTGTGCCGCTGATTCGAGTGTCGCCCGCACGGATGCCATCCGAGAAGGTACCGGCACCGCACCAGCACCGAACTTTCGCCGAACTGACCGCAGCGGTCCGACGCCGTTGCTGGATGCATTCGGCCCCAGTGCGATGCTTGCCGGATGGCTCAGCTGAACGGGAAGCCGATCGGAGTCGAGCAGCTCAAGGCTCTGGCCCTGGTCCCCTACGGGCATTTCACATCGATGCGGGTCGACGGAGCAGGGGTCCGGGGATTGTCACTGCACCTCAAGCGACTCGTGAAGGACTGCGAAACGCTCTTCGGCACCACGCTCGACCCGCAGCGCCTTCGCGACCTCGCCCGAATGGCGCTGCCGTCTCCCTCGTGCGTGCTGCGCCTCACGATCTTCGACCCAGGCATCGACCTCGGGCATCCCGCCACGGCAACGGATCCACACGTCCTAGTGACAGCCCGTCCGGCCGCGCGCGCGACGCCACCGCCTCTCCGGGTTCAGACCAGGCGCTACGTCAGGGATCTGCCTCAGGTGAAGAGTGTCGGGCTCTTCGGGACGCTGTTCCATCGCCGCGCTGCCCAACAGAACGGATTCGACGATGCGCTATTCCTCGACGAGCGATCCTGCGTCTCGGAGGGCGGCACCTGGAACGTGGGATTCATCCACGACGACGAGGTGATCTGGCCGCAAGCGGAGTGCCTGGCCGGCGTGACGATGCGATTGCTCCAAGACGCCTGCGCCCACCGCTTGTCGCCAATTCAGCACAGCGACATCCGCAGGATGAGCGCCGCGTTCGCCACGAATGCCGCCATCGGCGTCCGCCCTATCGCCAGTATCGATGACACCGCGATGTCCCCAACACATCCGAAGATCACGGCGTTACAGCGGGCCTACGTCAGCGTGCCGAACGAACCCTTGTAGTGGACAGCGCCACGACCGCCATGCGATGATCATCGGCTCTGTTGACCCGCCCGAGGAGTATCGGTGGCCACAGTGGAACGGTGGACTGGACGAGAGACACGGGCCCTACGCGAGGCCCAACGCATGAGCGTGACGGCATTTGCTGCTCACCTCGGAGTCAGCGATCGCATGGTCTCCAAGTGGGAATCCCGCGGCGATACGATCAAGATCCGGCCGGTCAATCAGGCTGCCTTGGACACCGCACTCGCCACGTCGCCACCGGATGCCCACGCGAGGTTCGTGAGGCTCGCGGGCCCTCATGGCTGTGTTCTCGACGACACCCCATTCCCCGGCCGTTCCGTGATCGCAACCTCGCACCAGATCCGGCACCATGTCGATGCCAAACAGATGGTGCTCGTCGCCGGCGGCCCTTATCCTGCCGGTGACGGTCGAGCACCCGTCGACGTCGATGCCTTCTACCTCGACGTCCACCCGGTGACGAACGTGGAGTACGAACGCTTCGTCACAGCCACCAAGCATCCCGCACCAAAGCACTGGCGCCGGTTGCCCTCGCTGGCCCACGTATCGGAGCACCCAGTGGTGTTTGTCTCGTGGCACGACGCGACCGCTTACGCGACATGGGCGGGCAAGAAGCTGCCGACAGCAGAGCAATGGGAGAAGGCCGCACGTGGCATCGACGGCGGCCGATATCCGTGGGGCGATCAGAGGACGCCAGCCAAATGCAATACGCGTGAGAGCGGAATCGGCGGCACCTCACCCGTTACCAGATTCCACAGCGGCGTCAGCCCGTACGGTGCCTACGACATGTGCGGCAACACCTGGGAGTGGACGTCAACGCGCTCCGAGCCGACGAGGTACGAACTCAAGGGAGGCGCTTGGACAAGCCCCTTCGCGCGTATCGATCCGGCGACCTTCAACGACGCATCGGCCGACATGCTCGACGATGACACGGGGTTTCGCTGCGTCGTCCGGCTCGACGAGCTTCCGGACTGAGCCGTGCGCTGAGGATGATCCCAATGCCGACCGTCGCGACCCTCGACGGAGGGAACCGACGACGGCCCCAGTTCGATGCATCTTCGAACTCGGACAGGAATGCGTCGCGACCGCGATGCAACGGGCGCGGTGGCACGAGCCGGGCGCCTACCCAGCGTCAGCTAGCGAGCGGGACGACCAGAGCGGTCGCGACGGCCGCCAGACCCTCCCCGCGGCCGGTGAGCCCGAGCCCGTCGGTAGTGGTGCCGCTGACCGCCACCGGGGCCCCGACGGCCTGGGACAGCACGGTCTGGGCCTCCGAGCGCCGGCTGCCGATCTTCGGCCGGGCCCCGATGACCTGCACCGAGGCGTTGCCAATGGTGAACGACGCCGCCCGCACCAACCGCGCGGTCTCCGTCAGCAGCGCCACACCCGATGCCCCGGACCACTCCGGCCGGTCCGTACCGAACACGGCGCCGAGGTCACCGAGTCCGCACGCGGACAGCAGCGCGTCGCAGACGGCGTGCGCGGCGACGTCGCCGTCGGAGTGACCCACACAGCCGGCCGGCTCGTCCGGCCAGAGCAGCCCGGCGACCCAGCACGGCCGCCCGGGTTCGATCCGGTGGACGTCGGTACCGACGCCGACCCGCGGCGTCACAGCGTGGCCTTGGCCGACAGCACTGCCTCGGCGAGCACGAGATCGAGCGGCCGAGTGATCTTGAACGCGTCCGGATGCCCGGGCACGACGTGGACCGGCCGCCCGAGCAGCTCGACCAGGCCGGCATCGTCGGAGACATCAGTCGTTCCGGGACTCTCGTGTGCCCGCTCCAGCACGGCGCGACGAAAGCCCTGCGGAGTCTGGACAGCACGCAATGCCGTGCGATCCGGAGTGCCGGTGACCCGGCCGTCGCCATCGACCTGCTTCACGGTGTCGACGACCGCGAGGCCCGGAACCACGGCCTCGTAGGCGCCACCGGCAGCGTCGTCGACGGCATCGGCGACAGCATCGAAGAGCTCCGGCGGTGCGAGGCACCGAGCGGCGTCGTGCACCAGCACCACGTGTGCCTCGGCCGGCAGCGCGGCCATTCCGCGGGCGACCGACTCCTGCCGGGTGCCGCCGCCCTCGACGACGCGCGTGGCGCCGTCGAGCGCGGGGTGGTTCTCGAAACCCGTCGGGACGACGACAACGACGTCGTCGACCCGGGCCGAGCGGGCCAGCGCCCGCAGCGCGTACTCGATGAGCGGACGCCCGCCGAGTTCGGCGAACGCCTTCGGCCGCTCATCACCAAGCCGCTCACCGCGACCGGCAGCGACCACAATGCACGCAACTGTCACGGCACGATTGTGCCCGACCCGCGTGCCTCAGCCGGCGAGGACCTCGTCCAGCAGGGTCTCGGCCTTGTCCTCGTTGGTGTTCTCCGCCAACGCCAGTTCGGAGACCAGCACCTGGCGGGCCTTGGCCAGCATCCGCTTCTCGCCCGCGGACAGGCCGCGGTCGCGCTCACGACGCCACAGATCGCGCACGACCTCGGCGACCTTGATGACGTCGCCGGAGGCGAGCTTCTCGAGATTGGCCTTGTAACGGCGCGACCAGTTCGTCGGCTCTTCGGTGTGCGGCATCCGCAGCACCTCGAAGACCCGGTCGAGCCCCTCCTGGTTGACCACGTCGCGCACGCCGACAAGATCAACGTTGTCGGCCGGGACACGAACGGTCAGATCACCCTGGGTGACCTTCAGGACGAGGTACTGGCGCTCCTCTCCTTTGATGACACGGGACTCGATCGCTTCGATGAGCGCAGCCCCGTGATGGGGGTAGACAACCGTCTCGCCGACCTTGAAAGTCATGTGTTCCTGTCCCCTTTCCCCTATAGAGGATAGCACGGTTCTGGCGAGCCAGAAGAGCATTTGTGCTGGTCAGCGCCAGCAGTGAGGGTTGACAAAACGCCATTCGGCATGCTCGTGCCGTTCGTCACGACCGCGCGACCACCCGGACCTGGTGTCCCATTCGCCCGTTTCCACGATCACCGGCCATGGAATTGCGGCAGGTGAGGCGGGCCACGGACCGTCCGGTAACGGCCTGCCGGTGCGTCGGTCCCGCAACCCCGTCGGTACCCTTGACGCTGGTCCGTGGAGGAACCACCGTTGACGAGGAGCACGTGGTGAAGCTTGGTGTGCGGCGGCTGGCGCTGGCCGCTGTCCCGGTCCTGACCCTGAGCGGCATCGCCGGGTGCAGCATGTCCGAACAGACCCAGCGGTGGTACACCCCGACCGACGGAGTCAACGCGGAGGCCGGCGACATCGGGCTGCGCAACGTCCAGGTGGTGTCCGACGGCGAAGGCCGGGCGACCCTGATCGCCACGCTGGCGAACGCCGGCGGAGAGTCCGACGAACTGACCGAGGTCCTCATCGGCGACGTGCCGGCCGAGCTGTCCGGCGACACCCTGGAGATCCCGGCCCGCGGCACCGCCGTCGTCGGCCCCGACAACGACCGCGTCGACGGCCTGGGGGTCGAGGCCGAGCCCGGCCGCACGGTGGCGGTGGAGTTCCGGTTCGGCAGCGCCCCACGCACGACGGTGCGCGCCTTGGTGCGCCCCGCCGAGGACGACCTCGCGGAGGCGCTGCCGGACAACCCGGGCCGTGAGGAGGATGAGCCCGACGCCGGTGACGACGCCGGGCCCACCGACGCGCCCACTCAGGGTGAGGCGGGCCCGACCGACGAGCCCGCGGACGGCGGCGAGCCCACGGACGAGGCGGCGCCGACCGACGGTGCCACCCCGGCCGACGAGTAGCCGGCCGGGCGCGTCCGTCGTCGGGCGCAGGCCTTACCAGGCGTCCTCCCGCTTCACCGGGCAAGCATTCGTGGTGAAGCGGGCAGACCCATGGTGGACGTGATCATTTCTGGCGGGGGGGTGCGGTCAGGCGAACGTGAGGCCGAGGCCCGGGCGCGAGCCGTCCACGGTGAGGCGTCCGTCCGCCATCGTGACGCCGCTCGGCTCCGCCAGGCAGCCCAGGGCGGCGAACGACGCGTCCTCGACGTCCTCGACGAGCGTCGGCTCCGGCAGGCACAGGGCCAGCTGGCCGGACAGCTCCGGCAGCAGGTGCGGCGCCACCGCCACCCCGTACGTGCGAGCCAGCGAGGCGATGCGCAGGAACGGGGTCACGCCGCCCACGCGCACCACGTTGGGTTGCACGACATCGCAGGCTCCGGCGTCCAGCAAGTCGCGGAACCGGTGGATGGTGTGTGCGTTCTCCCCCAGCGCGATCGGCACGTCCACGGCGACCCGTAGCTGTGCGTACGCCCAAGTGGCGTCAGCCAGCAGCGGTTCCTCGACCCAGTACAGGTCGAACCGCGACAACGCCGCGACCGCCCGGCGGGCGGTGGGCAGGTCCCAGCGCTGGTTGGCGTCGATCATCAGCCGGCGGCCGGGACCGATCACCTCGCGCACCGCGGCGACCCGTTCGACGTCCTCGGCCAGGTCCGGTCTGCCGACCTTCATCTTCACCGCGTCGTGCCCGGCCTCGACCCAGCGCGCCGCCTGGGCGACCAGTTCCTCGAGCGGATAGTGCAGATTGACGCCGCTGCCGTAGACCTCGACGGACTCACGGCGCCGGCCCAGCACGTCGACCAGTCCGGCACCGAGCCGCCGGCAGCGCAGGTCCCACAGAGCGAGGTCGATGCCGGCCATCGCGATGGTGGTGACGCCGCCGCCACCGGCCTCGTGCAGGTGCCGCCAGAGCCGGTCCCAGACGACGGCCGGGTCGCTCGGCCCCCCCACGACGAACCGCGTGCATTCCTCGTCGAGCAGGGCACGCACCGCGCCGGCGCCGATGGTGGGCGTCCAGCTGAAGCCGGTGCCCACCGTGCCGTCCTCTGCGGTCACCTCCACCACGATGACGTGCAGCCGCGGCACGTCCGGGCCCCACGGCCGGTGCAGGGGAATCCGCACCAGCCGGGTGGAGACCGCGGCGACGACGTCAGGCGAGCCCATCAGCGGCCTCGATCAGTTCCCGCAATCGCGCCAGATGCGCCTCGGACGGGTCCACCAGCGGCGGCCGGACCCCGCCGACGTCGAGTCCACGCAGCCGCACTCCTGCCTTCACCAGCGCGACGGCGTAGCCGGGCACCTGGTCGCGCAGCTCCACCAGCGGCTGGAAGAACTCCGCGAGCAGCCGAGTGCGCCGGGCCTCGTCGCCGGTGGAGATCGCACGGTGGAACGCCACCGACAGCTGGGGGGCGAAGCAGAACACCGCCGACGAGTACAGCGGCACCCCGATCGCCCGGTAGGCGGCCTGCGTCTGCTCCGCGGTCGGCATGCCGTTGAAGAACATGAAGTCCTCGCCGACCTCGGCCCGCACCGCGAGCACGATCCGTTGCATGAGATCGAGGTCGCCGAGGCCGTCCTTGAACCCGACGACTTCGGGCAGCTTGGCGAGCCGGACCACCGTCGACGGCGCGAACCGCACGCCGCTGCGTTGGTAAAGCACCAGCGGCAGCTCGGTGGCCGCGGCCAGCGCCTCGACGTAGGCGACCAGTCCGTCGGCGGGGCCGTTCACCAGGTACGGCGGCAACACCAGCAGCCCGTCCGCGCCGGCCGTCCGGGCCCGCCGGGCACACTCCATCGCGTGCGGCAGGGCGCCACCGGCGCCGCCGAACACCGGCACGGCACCGCCGACGGCACCGACCGCCGCCGCCACCACCGTCTCGTACTCGTCGATGTCCAGCGCGTGGAACTCGCCGGTGCCGCAGGCGGCGAACACCGCACCCGGCCCGTGCGAGAGCCCCGCTTTCACATGCGCCGCCAGCAGTCCCGCGTCGACCGCGCCGGTCTCGTCGAACGGGGTCACCGGGAAGAACAGAACACCATCCAGCTTCATCGCAGCTCCGTTCGCCAGCTTCGTTCCGGTTTCCAGCCCAGCAGTCGCTCGGCGTTGGCGTTGCTGAACGCCGCCGCGGTGCCGAGCAGTTCGGCAGCGAATCCGCCCGTCCCGGGGTGGAACCGCGGCAGCAGGTCCGCCAGCGGTTCGCGGGCCAGCGCGTCCGCGGCCCCGACGAAGAACGTCTCGCCGTTGGGGATGTCGTGAGCCCGCCGCAGCAGCACGCCGACGAAGTCCGCGGCGTCGCGGGCGTCGACGTAGTTGAACAGCGAGCCCGCCGCCAGGGAGGGGTCGTCCAGCCGTTCGCGGACGGTGTGACCCTGCTGGGTGGGCGCGCCGTCCCATTCCTCCTCGGCGATGACGTAGCAGGGCCGGATCGCGGCCAGCCGCAGCCGGTCGCCGGCCTGCGCGGTGAACATCCGCATCACCTGCTCGGCCATCAGCTTCGACAAGCCGTAGGCATTCCACGGCCGCACCGGGTGCGCCTCGTCGATCGGGAGATACGACGGCGTCCAGCCGGTCGGGGCGCCGTAGCCGACCACCGTCGGGCTGCTGGCCACGACGACAGTGCTCACGCCCGCGTCCAGTGCGGAGCGGCACACGTTGTACGCCAGTGCGGTGTTGGTGCGCAGGATCTCCCGCTCCGGACGGCTGAACGGCACCGCGATCGCGGCCAGGTGCACCACCGCGTCGGGCCGGACCCGCGTCAACGCCCAGCCGGCCTCGTCCACGACCGTGAGATCGGCCGGGAACCAGGCGTCCCGGTGCCGCCGCGGCTCGCGCAGATCGACGCTGACGACGTCATGGCCGGCCTGCCGCAGCCCGTCGACCACGCTCTCGCCCAGGCGCCCGGAACCACCCGTCACCAGCACCCTCATGGTGTGCTCGCAGCGCGCGGCCGGAGGTCCTCGGCCCGCAGCGGCAGACCCAGGTTCGCCACCCGCACCGGTTGCCCAGTGGCCAGCGACTCGTTGCCGGCCAGCCCGACGGCGATGCTGCGGAAGCCGTCCGCGGTGCTCGCCGGGCGGCCCAGGGGGTCGTCGCCGGGCCCGCGGAACACGTCGTCCAAGAGCAGGCGGTCCCCTCCGCCGTGGCCATGAGCCCCGTGCGGGCTTTCCGGCACCGGCACCTCGACCGCCGGCTCCCAGTGCTTCTGCAGCACGATCCGGGTGCCCTTGCGCCGGACCCGCTCGGCGTCCTCCCCCGGGTCCGGCGCCTTGTGCGCGGACTCCACGACCTCGATCTCGATGCGCCCGGCGGTGCCGTTGAACGCCACCCGGTAGCCCTCCCACGGCGAATGGGCGTTCAGGGTGTAGCTGAGACTGGCGCCGCGCTCGTAGCCGACCAGGACGTTCAGGTTGTCCTCGATGGTGATGCCCTCGCCGAACACGTCCTGGTCGCGGATGTAGCCGTCGTCGCCCTCGGCCTCCAGGTACAGCCGCCGCAGCTTGTCGTCGGCGGCGAGGTCCAGGGCGAACGGGTCGGAACCGCGGCCGGCGTCGTCGCGGCTGCGCACCGGCCGCGGCCCGAGCCCGCGCGCCTTCGCGTTCTCGGCGCCGTAGAAGCGCAGCCCGCCGAGCGCGAACACCGTCGCCGGCACGTCGCCGAGCCACCAGTTCACCAGGTCGAAGTGGTGGGTGGCCTTGTGCACCAGCAGCCCGCCGGAGCGGTCTTTCAGGCGGTGCCACCGGCGGAAGTAGTCCGCGCCGTGCGAGGTGTCGAGCACCCACTCGAAGTGCACCGATGTGACGTCACCGATGGCGCCGTCGAGGATCAGCTGCTTCACCGTCGAGTTGCGCGGGGAGTAGCGGTAGTTGAACGTCATGACCAGTCCGGCGGACGACCCCGCCGCCGAGGCCGCGATGGCCCGGGCACTCTCGACGCTGGTGGTGAGCGGCTTCTCCACGATGACGTCGCAACCGTTCTCCAACGCCGCCACCACGTAGCGGTGGTGGGTCCAGTCCGGCGAGGTGACGACGACGCCGTCCGGGTTCACCTCGGCGAGCAGCTTGTCGAAGTCGTCGGGCGCGTACCGGGGCGGCAGCGGCGCATCCGCACCGCGGGCCGCCCGGTAGAGCTCGTCGTAGTAGGACATCCGCACCCCGTTGACATCGCACCAGGCGACCGGCGTCCCGACGTCGGCGTGGGTGGTGAGCATGGCGTCGACGAACATCTGCGCCCTGCTTCCGGTGCCGACGACGGCGTACCGGCGCGGGCCGCTGCCGGGGATGGTTGCGTTCACTGCTGCTCCATTTGCTGGGTTGGACACGGAGGACGAGGCCGAGGCCGGGACACCGCCCGTGGCGCCCCTAGCCTGTGGCCGCCTCGACCTCGCTGATGAACTGCTCGGCCGCCTCGTCGGGGCTGAGACGATCGAAGAGCACCTCGATGTTGAGCCGCTTGATGATGTCGACCACCTGACCGGCGCCGACCGGTGGCGCGGGCGGCGCGTCGACGACGTCCTCCTGGATCTCGGCCAGGTACTCGGCCTCGGCCACCTGGTGCGCGTCGAGGTTGCCGAGGATGCGCTCGCGCTGCTCGAGGTTGGCCGGCAGGCCCCGGTCGGAGAGGATGGCGTCGATGGCGGCGGGGTCGTTGAGCAGGAAGTCGACCAGCATCGCCGCCTCCTCCGGGTGCTCGGTGCTGGCCGAGACCGAATAGTGCTGGGCCGGCTTGTAGAAGTTGCCGGTCCGCTCACGCTCGTGCTCGCCCGGTGGGCGCAACAGCATCAGTTCGCTGCCCGACGCCGTCGACAGCGCCGCCAACGTGTTGCTCCAGTACCACGCCATGGCCGCCCGGTTGGTGCCCAGCAGCGTCTGCTCCGGCGAGCCGGTGTCCTGCTGCTCCGCCGACAGCGTGGCCTGGGGTGCGCCGCCGCTGTCACGCAGCTGAAGGGAGTACTCCCACCACTGTGCGAGGGTCTCCGGGTCGAAACCGAGCTCGCCGTCCTGGTCGTACATCTCCTCACCGTGCTGCCGGGCGAGGATCTTGAAGCCGGCTTCGTTGCCGCCGTAGTCCATGGCTCCGTACACCTCGCCGCCGGTGGCCGCGGTGATCTCACCGGCGATGCGGATGTAGTCGTCCCACGTCCACGTGGTGTCGTCCGGCAGCTCCACACCGGCCTGGGCGAACAGCTGCGGGTTGGCGTACACCACGTAGGCGTTGACGCCGGTCGGCAGGCCGTACAGCCCACCGTCGATCTCGCCGCTGCCGGTCACCAGCGGGTCCAGCTGGGACATGTCGATGATGTCCTCGTGCTCGGACAGGTCGAGCAGCGCGCCGCGGCTGGCGTACTCGCGCAGGAACCGTTCCTCCTGGCTCATGACGTCCGGGGCGTCACCGGCCGCGGTCTGGGTGGCCAGCCGGTCCCAGTACCCGCCCCACTCGATGTACTCGCCCTGGACGTCGATGTTCGGGTGCTGTTCCTCGAACGCGGCGATGGCCGCCTCGGTCAGCTCGTTGCGCTGGTCACTGCCCCACCAGGCGAACCGCAGTTGAACCTGCTCGTCCGAGCCGGCCGCCGCGCCGTCGCCGCCGCCGTCGTCGCCACCACCGCAGGCGCCGGCCACCAGTGCCAGCGCGACCGTACCGGCCAGGGAAAACCCGGCCCTTCTGTACCTGCCGTTCATCTCCATCCCACTCCTTCGGGGTCTGGTCGTTCGAAGTCAGAGAGCTGGTGCTCAGGGAGCTGGGACGAGGCCTTCCGCCTCGACCGTCCACCGGCCGTCGTCCGGGAATCCCGGCGCGGCGCCAGCGGGCGCGCCGTCCCATCCGGCGGCCATCAACGCGACGGCCGCCAGCAATCCCCCGTTGCCCGGTAGGTACAGCGGCAGCGACGCCGTCTGCCGGTTGTGCCCGTTCGGGAGGAACTCGTTCTTGCCCATCGGCATGGTCAGCGCCGTCACCGCTTGCTCGGGCTCGCCGAGGCGGGCCGCCGTCATGGCGATGACCGGGTAGTCCCAGCCCCAGGTGCTCTCCCACTTCCAGTCGGCCAGCACGTCGTGCAGGGTCGCCCGCATGGTCGACGGGTCGATCAGCGGAGTCTGGGGCACGAAGCCGAGCCCGCAGAGCATCGACGGGTGATCGGTGCGGATGGTGTACGGCTCGACGTCGATAGCCGTGTAGACGCCGTCGCGCACGTGCGGCCGGGCCAGTCCGGACGCCACCGTGCTCCAGCGCTCCTGGCGGGGCAGCCCGGCCCGCTCCCGCCACAGCTGCGCGACCTCCAGGGCCCAGTGCCAGTACGCCAGCTCGAACGTCGGGTTGGTGGCTCGGGCCCGGATGGATCCGTACGACTCCTGGGCCGGGACCAGCGGCGGGCCGAGCTGGAAGCCGCCCGCCGTGGGTGCGGGGAAGTCGGCCATGAACTCGGCGGTCTCGAAGACGATGCCGGCGAACTCCTCGACCACCTCCGGCCCCGGAGCGGCCCGGTACACCAGCTCCGCGAGGTAGATGGGGTGCGGCTGCTGCCAGATCAGGAACGCACCGATCGGGCTGGGACTCTCGCGCGCGTCCGGGCCGACCTGTTTGGGCCATCGCGCCCCCGCGTAACCCTGCAGTTTCGCGGTCGCCCGGGCAGCGTCCAGTGCCGAGTGGTACCACCGCAGGCTACGAGTGAGCAGCTCCGGGCGCCCCCACAGCGCGAAGTGCGCCACGTGCCACCAGTGCATCTCCAGGTGGAACCGGCCGCGCCAGGAATTGCAGACCAGACCGGTCTCCTGTGGCGGCAGCGATCCGGCGCAGTTCACCGCGGTCAGGTACTGGGACAGGACGGTGCGCCGCTCGATCTCGACCGCGCGCTCGTCGCTGCTGCCGGCCAGCTGCACCGCGCCGCCGCCGGACCAGAACGCCGGCCAGTGCTTCGCGGCCGCGTCGTGGACCTCGTCGAAGGCCGACGACGGTGGCAGGGCGGCAGCGGACGGCGCGAAGCCGATCACCAGGTCCAGCGTCGCGGTGTCACCGCTCAGCCGCAGCCGGTGCTCGCCCACCTGCGTCATCGTCAGACCCGCCGTGGCGGCGACGGCGACGGCGTAACCGTCGGCGTCGAGCTCCCGGTCGATGTGCCAGCCGCCGCCGACCCGCCGCGTCGTGGTGCGATGCGCACCGGGACGGCTCCAGTCAGCCGCGTCGTGCCAGCTCTCGGAGCCGTACGGGAACGCGACGCGCACCGCGAGCCGCCCCGCCCGGACCGCCTCGGAGACGATCCGGACCGCCACCACGTCGGAGTCCGGGTGGCACACCGTTCGCACCCGGACCGGCTCGCCGCGCAGGCTGAACGAACTGTCGATGACGCCGTGCCAGAGGTCGAGCACCTGGCGCACGCCGGTGACGTCGTCCGGCGTGACCGGATGCGGCCGGCCGTCGTCGTCGATCAGCTCCAGGCCGATGCGCCCGAGGTCGATACGGTGCGGGTTCGACCGCAGCCACAGCTCGGCCGGTGAGTCGGTGCGGTCGCCGCCGGCGCCGATGCTGCCGGTCATGTCCGCGTACGGCACCGGCCCCGACGGCGTGTCATAGGTGACGAGGATGTCCTCGAGCCGGAAGCCCGCGCCGTCGGCACCGCCGGGGACGGTGTGCCAGCCCCACTGTGCCTGGGTCCCCAGCAGCGTCGCGTCCGGTGAACCGTCGCGAGAGCCCACCGGATAGTGCTCGGGCAGCGTCTGCAGGCCGGTGACGTCGACGGTGAAACAGAACTCGCCGTTGCCGACCGACAGCGGAGACCGCCCGTCCAGCTGCGTCACCTCGACGCTGTGCCGGGAGACCAGGGTGCGCCGGTCGATGCTCATTTGCTGATGGCCGTCTCGACCTCGGCGATCATCTGCTCGGCGGCCTCCTGCGGGGTCGTGCGGTCGAACAGCACCTCACTGTTGAGCCGGGTGACGATCGAGGCGGTCTCGGTCGACCCCACCGGTGCCGGCGGCACCGGGTCGCCCACGGCCTCCTCCAGCCGGTTGAGGTACTCGGCCTCGGCCTGCTGCACCGGCGTCAGGTCGTCCATGATCGCCTCGCGCACGTCCGTGTTGACCGGCAGACCGCGGTCGGTCAGGAACGACTCCGCCGCCGCCGGCTCGTTGAGCATGAAGTCGACCAGCCGGGCCGCTTCCTCGGGGTGCTCGGTGCGCGCGGAGATCGTGTAGTACATCGACGGGCCGAGCCACGAACCGGGCTCGCCGCCGGCGACACCCGGCGGGATCAGCAGCTGCAGCTCCTCCCCCGACGCGGTGCTCAGCGCTTCGAGCACGTTCGACCAGACCAGCGACATGCCGCCGTTGTTGGTGCCGATGAGCGTCTGTTCCGGCGCGCTCTGGCTGGCCAGCTCCTCACTCAGGGTGGCCGGCGGGGTGCAACCGGACTCGCGCAGCTGGTTCGAGAACTCCCACCACTCGGCGAGCGTGCCCGTGGAGACACCCACCTCGCCGTCCTCGGTGTACAGGGCCTCGCCGTGCTGCCGGGCCCACAACGCCAGCGTGTTGTGGTTGGTGAGGTCCTGCGCACCGTAGCCGGCGTCGCCCAGCGCGGTTCCGATCTGCGTGCACATCTGGGCGAAGTCGTCCCACGTCCACGAGGTGTCGTCGGGGAGCTCGACACCGGCCTGGGCGAACACCGTCGGGTTGGCCACCATCGCGTACCCGTTGACACCGGTCGGGATCGCGTAGAGAGAGCCGTCGATGGTGCCGTGGGCCAGGATGTCGTCGGAGATCTGGTCGGTGCGGATGACGTCGTCGACCTCGGCGAGGTCCAGCAACGCGCCGCGGCCGGCGTACTCGGTGTGGTAGGCACCGCCCATGGTCATGATGTCCGGCGCGTCGCCGGCCGCCACGCTGGTGGCCAGCTTGTCGAAGTAGGCGCCGAAGTCCGCGTAGTCGACCGTCACCCGGATGCCGGGGTTCTCGGCCTCGAACTTGTCGATCATGTCCTGGGTCATCTGGGCACGCTCGTCGCTGCCCCAGAAGGCGTAGCGCAGCTCGACCACGTCGCCGTCGCCGTTTCCGCCGCCGGTTGTGTCGTCGCCACCGCAGGCGGCGAGCAGGAGCGCAGCGGCCGGTGCGGCCACGGCCAGGGCACGGAGGGTACGCATCGAAGGTCCTTTCGTCATTTGATGCCGGTGGTGGCGATACCGCGCATGAGATAGCGCTGGCCGGCGAGGAAGAAGCCGAAGATCGGACCGAGCGCCACCAGGGACATGGCGAACAACGGGCCCCAGGCGGACTCCCCCTGCGAATCGACGAACGTCCGCAGCGCCACCGGCACGGTGTAGAGATCGGGATCGGTCACGAAGATCAGCTGGCTGTAGAAGTCGTTCCAGACCGAGATGAAGGTGAAGATGGCCGTCGTCGCCAGCGCCGGCACACACAGGGGCATGATGATCCGCCAGAAGATGCGCACGTGGCCGCACCCGTCGATCCGCGCGGCGTCGTCGAGCTCGCGGGGCAGTCCGCGGATGAACTGCACCATGAGGAAGATGAAGAACGCGTCGGTGGCCAGGAACTTGGGGACGATCAGCGGGTAGTAGGTGTTGATCCAGTCCAGCTGCGAGAACAGGATGTACTGCGGCACGATCACCACGTGGATCGGCAGCATGATGGTGCCGAGCATGGCCGCGAAGAACAGCTTCTTGCCGCGGAACTCCAGCCGGGCGAACGCGTACGCCGCCATCGCGCAGGTGAGCAGGTTGCCCACCACCGAGAAGCCCACGATGATCGCGGAGTTGATCAGGTAGTGGTGGAACGGGTGCGCCAGCGCCGTCCAGCCCTCGGTGTAGTTGCTGAAGTCGAACTCGCTCGGGATCAGTGAGGGCTCGCGGAAGATCAGGTCGGACGGCTTGAACGAACTCGACACCATCCACAGCAGCGGATAGAGCATCGCGAAGCCGAAACCGATCAGCGCGACGTGCTTGAGCAGCCGCCTGCGGCCGTCACTGCGCCGGCGCCGCCGCGCGGTGTCCTGCTTCGGGCCGGCGCTTCCACCGGTGATGTCGCCCGCACCGGCACCGCCGATGCTCGGGCCCAGGTCAGTCGCCATAGTGCACCCACCGCTTCGCCGCGAGGAAGTTCACCGCGGTGAAGATCGCGATGATGACCAGCAGCACCCAGGCCAGCGCGGAGGCGTACCCCATCTCGAAGGAGCCGAAGCCGCGCTGGTACGTGTACAACGTGTAGAAGAGCGTGGAGTCGGCCGGTCCGCCGGTACCGCCGCTGACGATGAACGCCTGCGTGAACGTCTGGAACGACCCGATGATCTGCAGCACGAGGTTGAAGAAGATGATCGGCGTCAACAGCGGGATGGTGATGCGCCAGAACTTGGTGAACCCGCCGGCGCCGTCCACCTCGGCCGCTTCGTAGTACATGGTCGGGATCTGCCGCAGCCCGGCCAGGAAGATCACCATCGGCGCGCCGAACGTCCACACGTTGAGGACGATCAGCGTCGACAGCGCGTGGTCCGGATGTGACACCCAGCCTTCGCCCTCGATGCCGATGGCGGCGAGCAACTGGTTGATCAGGCCCTCGGTGCCGAAGATCTGCCGCCACAGGATCGCGATGGCGACGCTGCCGCCCAGCAGCGACGGCAGGTAGTAGACGGACCGGTAGATGGCCAGCCCCCGCACGCCACGGTCCAGGAAGAACGCCAGTGCCAAGGCCAGCGCGAGCTGCATCGGGACGGACAGGAAGACGTAGGTGAACGTCACCCGCAGCGCGGTGTGGAGCCGTTCGTCCTCCAGCATGCGCTGGTAGTTGTCGAAGCCCAGCCATTCCGGCGGCTGCAACAGGCTGTACTCGGTGAACGACAGGTACAGCGAAGCCAGGATCGGCCCGATGGTGATGGCCACCATGCCGATGAACCAGGGCGCCAGGAACAGGTAGGCGACCCGGCCTTCGCGTTTCGCCAGCGGACTGCGGCCACGCCGCTTCGGTCCTTTCGGTGCCTCGGTCTGTGTCGGCGGGTCGCTGGGCGGACGAACCCGCTGCTCGACGTCGCTCATGGCGCCGCGCCGAGAGTGCGGCGGCGGCCGGCCGTTCGGTCGCACCGGGGCGTCGGAACGGTGGTCATCGGTGACCTCCTCGCGGTCGATCGTCGACGGGGGCACGGCGACAGGGGAAAAGTGGGAAAGCGCTGTCCGTCGAGATACCGATTTCTAGCAATCGTAGGGGTGGGTGTCAAACACGGGCAAGAGGTCGTGCGTTTTGCCTGTAGATTTGCTGGTCGTGGCGGTACAGTACGCTGAGATACCGGTTACTCACAATCCCCTGGGAGGGTTCGATGGCTCAGCCGCAGGCCCCGGTCGTCCTCGCCGGAGCGTACGGCTACGGCGCGACCTACCTGCGCCGGCTGACCGGCCTGGCCGAAGCCGGGGTGGCCCAATTGGTCGGCGTCGCGGATCCGCGCCCACCCGAGCCGGACCTCGCCCACCTGCCGCCCGGTGTCCCGTGGGCCTCCAGCCTGCCGGAACTGCTGGAGAAAGTGACAGCCGACGTCGTCATCGTCGCTGCCCCCATCCACCTGCATGTCGAACTGGCCGTGGCCGCCATGCAGGCCGGCGCCGACGTCATGCTGGAGAAGCCGCCCACACCCACGCTGGCAGGCTTCGACACCCTGACAGCGCTGGCCGGCCGTCTCGGCCGCCGCTGCCAGGTCGGCTTCCAGAGCTTCGGCACCGAAGCCGTCGAGCACGTCCGGAACCTCAGCACGGACGGCAGCATCGGCACCGTCACCGGGGTCGCAGCGGCCGGCGCCTGGGTCCGCAGCCACGCGTACTGGCGGCGCTCCAGCTGGGCCGGCCGGCGCGAGCTGGACGGCGTCCCCGTCGTCGACGGCGTCGTCACCAACCCGCTGGCCCATGCGGTGGCCACCGCGCTGCGCATCGAGGGCAGCGACCGCCGCGGCCGGCTCACCTCCGTCGAGACACAGCTGTACCGCGCCAACGACATCGAGTCCGACGACACATCCTGCCTGCGTATCACCACCGCCGACGGCGGCACTGTCGTCGCCGCGCTCACCCTGTGCGCGGCCGAATCGCACGAACCGTACGTGGTCGTGCACGGCAGCCGCGGCCGCGCCGTCCTCTGGTACAAGACCGGCCGGGTCGACGTCACCGGACCGGACGGCACGACGTCGACGCGCACCTTCGGCTTCACCGACCTGCTGGCGAACCTGCTCGAGCACCGGCGCGACCCCTCGGTGCCGCTGATCTCGCCGCTGGAGCGCTGCGGCGCGTTCACCGAAGTGCTCGAGGCCGTCCGGACCGCCCCGCCGCCCACCCGCATCGCCGCGCCGCACGGCGTCGTCGTCGGCACCGGAGCGGAGCGCCGCACCGTGGTGACCGGCATCGACGAGACGGTCGATGCCGCCGCCGGCACACTGCGGACGTTCGACGATCTCGATCTGCCATGGACCCGGTCGGCGGCGGCATGAGCGCTACGATCACCGCGTGCGGGTCGACGGCCACGCCGGGGAGGGGATCATGACGGCGGAGACCGACGCGCGGCCGGCCACCATCAGCCGGGTCGCCGAGCTGGCCGGGGTGTCCCGCGCCACAGTGTCGCGGGTCATGAACGGCAGCTCCACCGTGGCGCCGCACCTCGCGGAGAAAGTCCGCGCGGCGGCCGCCACCCTCAACTACCAGCCCAGCGTGCTGGCCCGCAGCCTCGCGGTCGGACGCACCGCCACCATCGCGCTGGTGGTGCCCGACCTCGCCAACCCCATGTTCCAGGACGTGCTGCGCAGCCTGAGCCACGCGGCCGCCACCCAAGGCCACCGGTTGCTGGTCGCCGACTCGGAGGAGAACGTCGCCGAAGAGGGCCTGATCGCGCTGGAGGCCCGGCGCCGATGCGACGGCCTGGTGTTGTGCGCACCGCGCATGACCGACGCCGAGCTGGCGGCACTGGCGCCGCAGCTCGCCCCGTTCGTGCTGGTCAACAGGGAAGCACCGGATCTCTCCGTGCCGTCGGTCAACGTCGACTATGCCGCGGGCATCCGCGATCTGGTGTCGCACCTGGTCGGGCTCGGCCACCGCACCGTCGCCTACCTGGCCGGACCCCCCACCAGCTCGTCGAACAAGCTGCGGTTGAGCACCCTGCGCGGGTACGCCGCGGCCGGCCGGCTGAAGCTGGTGGAGCACGAGTGCGGTGCCACGTTCAGCGACGGGCACGCCGTCGCGGGCCGTCTCATCGACGACGACTGCACCGCCGTCATCGCCTACAACGACCTGGTGGCCTTCGGGGCGCTGTCCGGACTGCACGAGCTGGGGGTCTCGGTGCCGCAGGAGATCTCGGTGGCCGGTTTCGACGACATCCCGTTCGCCCAGTACACGACCCCGCCGCTGACCACGGCGTCGGTGCCGCCCAGCGAGGTCGGCGAGCGCGCCTGGCAGCGGTTGTGGTCTCTGCTCAACGGCCAGCAGCCGGAAGCGGATGTCCGGTTCCGGCCCCGGCTCGTGGTGCGCGGCAGCACCGGCCCGGCGGCCGGATCCACGTGATCGACAGGGAGTTGCTACCGCTGCGGCGATACCAACTCCCTGTCGATCACAGGACCCCTACGCGGCGAGCCAGTTCAGGTACTCCTCCAGGTCGGTGTAACCGTCGCCGTCACCGTCGGCGTTGTTGCCGGGAACCTGCGGGTCGAGACCGTGCTCGCGTTCCCACCAGTCCGGCATGCCGTCGCGATCGCTGTCGCGGGGCGCCAGCCCACCGCGGACCGGCCCAGGGCCGTTGATCGGTGCCGCGTTCTCGTCGCTGATGATCGCGCCCTTGGTGCCCAGGGACGTGACCTCACGGACCAGCAGGTTGTCGACCCGGTCCCGGTCCAGCGACGCGCCCGCGTTCTCGACGACGTGCTCATACGCCTCGGCCGGGCTCATCACGTCGGCGATCGGCGGATACGGGAACGGCTCGTCCATCCAGGTGACCGTCGTGTACTCCTCGCGCGGCACGTCGTAGCCGTCGAGGACGCCGTCACGGTCGGCGTCGTGGTAGTTCTGCTCCGCGAACAGATGGAAGTTCTCGTTGCCGCGGGTGAACGGGCCGGTCTCGGTGCTGGGTCCGGCGATGAAGTAGTTGTGGTGCACGTTCGCCTCGGACGTCCACTGCGAACCGCCGAGGATGTATGCCTCGCGGCGCCAGTTGTAGATGACGTTGTTCACGTACTGGTTGACGCCCTTGACCTTGGGATTGCGGATGTCGTTGTCCAGGTAGAGGTTGCGCAGGAGGCTCACGCCGCCGCTGGTCTCGATGAGGCCACCGGCCGAGTGCGTGTCCAGGCCCTGGCCGATAATCGAGTTCTGGATGGTGATGCGGCTGGCGCCGTCGGCAGGGTCGCCGTTGCTGACCGAGAAAACCTCGTCGCGCCCCCAGGTGACGGAGAGGTGGTCGAAGATCATGTTGTCGCCGGTGACGACGGTGATCGCGTCGGTGCCCGAGTCGCCGTTGATGCCCTGCCGCACCCGGAAGTGCCGGGCGATCGTGTTGTTCGCGTCGGTGAAGGACAGCCCGTTGCCGTAGATGGTGATGCCCTCACCGGGCGCGGTCTGGCCGGCGATCGTGATGTTCGGCGCCACCATGATGCGCTCGTCGATCTCGATGACGCCGCCCACCTCGAAGACCACGGTGCGGTTCGGCTGGCTCACCGCGTCGCGGAACGAGCCGGGACCGCTGTCGTTCAGGTTGGTGACGTGGTAGACGCTGCCACCGCGACCGCCGGTGGCGTACCTGCCGAACCCCTCCGCGCCCGGGAAGGCGAGCTGCTCGGCGTCCGCCTGGGCCCCCGCGGCGGCGCGTGCTGGCGCGGGCGTGGAGGCGGCAGGTGTGGAAGCGGCCGCGGCCGCGGCGCACAGGCCGGCGGCCGTCACCCCCGCGACCAGTGCGCGCCGGCCTCCTAGGCCATGACGTCGTGATCGGATCATGCGACTCCTCTCTCGATGGTTCACCGGACGCGTCACCGAGTGGGCCCTCGGCGACGCCGCGAGGGGGCGGCTCCACGGGACGCCCCTTGGGGGTGTCTCCAGGAGACACCCCCTAGCCGATCGCCGCCTCGATCTGGTCGACGAGCGAGGTCGCGGCCTGCTCCACCGGCATCCGGTCGAACAGGACCTCGTCGTTCAGGCGCATCACGATCGAACGGGTCTCGGTCGAGCCGGTCGGCCCGATGATGAGGTCGGGGTTCACGTCGCCGGCGATCTCGGCGATGAACTCCGCCTGCGCCGTCGTGTGCTCGTCCAGTTGCGGTGTGATGGCCTCGAGCACCTCGGCGTTCGCCGGCAGGCCTCGGTCGGCCAGGATGAACGAGGCCGCTTCTTCGCTGTTGACCAGGAAGTCGATGAGCATTGCCGCCTCCTCCGGGTGCTCGGAACCGGAGTAGATTCCGTACGACTGCGACGCCTGCAGCCACATGCCCGGCGCCACGCCCGACGACTCCCCCGGCGCCCGCATCAGCTCCAGCGGCGCGCCGGACGCCGTGCGCAGCGCGGTCAGCTGGTTGCTCCAGTCGAACTGCATACCGGCCAGGCCACGGCCCATCAGCGTCTGTTCCGGCGACGGCTGACCGCCCAGCTCGGCGGTGATGGTGGCCGGCGGGGTGGCACCGGAGGCGCTCATCGCGGTCGTCATGGCCCACCAGGCCTCGGCCGTCGCAGGCTCGAGCGCGACGCCGCCGTCCTCGGTGTACAGGCCGGAGTCGGTCTGCTGGCGGGCGTAGAGGTCCAGGGTGTCGGCGCTGGTTGGGTCCGCCGCGCCGAACGTGCCCTCCGGCGAGTTGTCGGAGATCTGCTGGGCGATGTCGACGAAGTCGTCCCAGGTCCACGTGGTGTCGTCGGGCAGTGGCACGCCGGCGGCCTCGAACACCTCGGGATTCAACACCACGCAGTAGGTGTTGACGCCGGTCGGGATGCTGTACTGGACGTCACTGAAGAAGCCGTTGCTCAGCGCCGCCGGGTCGATGCCGTCGGTCGGCAACTGCTCGGCCACCGTCGACAGGTCCAGCAGCGCGCCGCGGTCGCCGTACTCGCGGGGGTAGGCACCACCCAGCGTGATGACGTCGGGAGCGTCGCGCGCGGCGACACTGGTCGCGAGCCGGTCGAAGTAGCCCTCGAAGTCCAGCGGCTCGCCCTCGACGGTGATGTTCGGATGCTCCGCCTCGAAAGCGTCGATGGCCTGCTCGGTGATCCGGGCCCGATCGTCGTTGCCCCACCAGGAGAAGCGCAGCGTGACCTGGTCGTCGTCACCGGATTGCGTGCTGTCGCCACCACACGCGGAGACGGCCAGCAATGCCGCCGTCGTCGCCCCGATCGCCATCCGGCGCCGCACCACGACGCCGTTCCACACGTGCCCCATGACTCGTCCTCTTTCGCCGATACACGTCGTTGAGTTACCGGTTTCCCGCTGGGTTCAGCGGTTTTGAATCGGTTTTACTGGTGCGTTGCGACATAGTTGCATGCCCGGCCAGCATCTGGCTAGCCTCGGCGGGAACCGGTTTCTAGTTCGTCGGCCCCTGGTGGCCGCCCATTCCCAGGAGGCGCCCATGCCGCTGCCGTGGATCGTCGTCGACGGCGACCGGCTCGCCGACGAGGCCGGCCGCACCATCCTCCTGCGTGGCGTGGGCCTCGGCGGCTGGATGAACATGGAGAACTTCATCACCGGGTACCCCGGCACCGAGTCGCAGCACCGTGCGGCACTGCTGGCCGCGCTGGGACCGGAGGGCTACCAGCGGTTCTTCGACCGCTTCCTCGACGAGTTCTTCGACGACGCCGACGCCCGGTTCCTCGCCGACCTCGGGGTCAACGCGCTGCGCGTGCCGTTCAGCTACCGGCACTTCGAGGACGACGACCGCCCGTTCGAGCTGAAGCACGAGGGGTTCCGCCGGCTCGACCGGGTCGTCGACGCCTGCGCCCGGCACGGCATCCACACCATCCTCGACCTGCATGCCGCACCCGGGCACCAGAACCAGAACTGGCACAGCGACAACCCGACCCACCACGCGTTCTTCTGGGACCACCGGCACTTCCAGGACCGAGTGGTGCACCTGTGGGAGGCGCTGGCCGATCACTACCGCGACAATCCCGCCGTCGCCGGCTACAACCCGCTGAACGAGCCCGCCGACCCCAGCGGCGAGGTGATCGGCCCGTTCTACCAGCGGCTGGAGCGGGCCGTCCGGGCCGTCGACTCCCGGCACGTGCTGTTCCTGGACGGCAACCGCTACTCCACCGACTTCTCCATGTTCGACGAGCCGTTCGCCGGTGCCGTCTACACCGCGCACGACTACGCGCTACCCGGCATCGCCCGCGACAGCCGCTACCCAGGCCACGCCCGGGGCGAGTGGTTCGACCGCGACGTGCTGGAGAAGACCTTCCTGCGCCGCACCGAGTTCATGCGCCGCACCGGGACGCCGATCTGGATCGGTGAGTTCGGACCCATCTACACCGGAGACCGCGAGCGCGACGAGGCCTGCCTGCGGATGCTCACCGACCAGCTCGACATATACCGTGACCATGGCGCCAGCTGGTCGCTGTGGACGTACAAGGACATCGGGTTGCAAGGCCTGGTGCACGCCCGGCCGGACTCCCCGTACCTGCGTCGCATCGCTCCCGCACTGGAACAGAAGAACCGGCTCGGCACCGACTCCTGGGGCGGCACCGACCAGCACATCCGCCACGTCATGGGACCGATCGAGGAACTGCTCGACGCGGAGGTCCCCGATTTCGCGCCGTACCCCTGGGGGCGCAAGGCATGGATGTCGCTGCTGGTACGCAACATCCTGCTGGCCGAGCCCATGGTCGAGCGGTTCCGCGAATGCTTCGAAGGCGTGCCACCGGAGGAGGCGGCCGAGCTGGCCGGATCGTTCGCGTTCGGCCGCTGCGTGGTGCGCGCGGACCTGGCCGACCTGCTACGCGGGCAGCTCGCGACCTGAAGGCCGCAGCCCTAGCGCATCTGGAAAGCGCGCCGGTAGGCCAGCGGCGAGGTCCGCACCAGACGGCCGAAGTGCTGGCGCATGGTGATCGCCGAGCCGAATCCACATCGCCTCGCGATCTCCTCGACCGACAGCTGGGTCGTCTCCAGGAGACCTTGAGCGTGCTGTACACGCTGGCGGAGCAGCCACTGAATGGGCGTGGTGCCCGTCTGGTCGCGGAACCGGCGGTTCAGGGTGCGAGGGCTCATCGCCGCCTGACGTGCGATGTCCGAGAGGGACAGCGGCTCATCGAGCCGCTCGAGCAACCAGAGCATGACCGGTTCGAGCGAGCCACCGTCGCCACCGGGCTCCGGGTGAACGATGAACTGCGCCTGGCCACCATCGCGTTGGGCCGCCATCACCACGTGCCGGGCGACGTCCGCGGCGACCGCCGAGCCGAAATCGCCGCGGACCATGTGAATGCACAGGTCGAATCCGGTCGCCGCACCCGCAGACGTGAGCACGTCACCGTTGTCGACGAAGAGCACGTCCGGGTCCAACTCGACCTGCGGGAACCGTTCGGCGAAAGCCTGCGAACACGTCCAGTGGGTCGTGGCCCGCCGGCCGTCCAGCAGGCCCGCGGCGGCCAACACGAAGGCTCCGCTGCAGATCGACGCGATCCTGGCGCCGAGGTCGTGCGCCTTGCGGAGGACGTCGAGCACCTCGGCCGGCGGCTCCACGGCGATGGGCGCGCCAGGCACGACGAGGGTGTCGGCCGTCACCGCATGGTCGAGGTCGTACGGCGCCGTGAGCTGGTACAGGTCCGTGTTCCCCAGGCCGGTGATGGTGAGTCCACGACGCTGGCCGCACACCGCCACGTCGTACAGCGGGGCACCGAACAGTGCCCCGGGCGGTTTGTCCAGCGAGTGTGCGGTGCCGAACACCTGACCGGGGATCGCGAGATCGAGACTTGCCACGCGATCGACCGCGACGACCGCGACACGGTGCATGGCGATAATCTATCGAAGAGCGGCGTTGTTGCCGCTGTCGACGGACGCAACCGTCGCCCACGATTGCCTGCGTGTTGCTCGAAATCCTGGTCTACGCCCTGGGCACGGTGCTCATCGTGGCGCTCGGACGGCTGACGGACGCCGCCCTCGGCCAACCGGCCGTGACCCGGTGGTGGACCGAGCCGGACGGCAGCACCACGCCCCGCCGGCCTGGCCCCGGCACCGATCTGACCCGCCGTGGATCCCCCTAGGCCTCCAGCTTGTAGCCCAGGCCGCGCACCGTCAGCAGGTAGCTCGGCGCCGCCGGGTCCGGCTCGATCTTCGCGCGCAGCCGCTTGACGTGCACATCCAGCGTCTTGGTGTCGCCGACGTAGTCCGCGCCCCAGATGCGGTCGATCAGCTGGGCGCGAGTGAGTACCCGGCCGGCATTGCGCAGCAGCAGCTCGAGCAGCTCGAACTCCTTCAGCGGCAGCCGGACGGTGTCGCCGTTGACCGTGACGACGTGCCGTTCGACGTCCATGCGCACCGGGCCGGCACCCAGCACCGCCTGGCTGGTCTCCGTCGGCTCCGTGCCGCGGCGCAGCACCGCGCGGATACGGGCCACCAGCTCGCGGGAGGAGAACGGCTTGGTGACGTAGTCGTCGGCACCCAGCTCCAGGCCGACGACCTTGTCGACCTCGGAGTCCTTCGCGGTCAGCATGATCACCGGGACGTTGGACCGCTGCCGGAGCTGGCGGCACACCTCGGTTCCGGACAGGCCCGGCAGCATCAGGTCGAGCAGGACGAGGTCGGCGCCGCCCCGGTCGAACTCGTCGAGGGCGTCGTCGCCGGTGGCCGAGACGGCGACCTCGAAGCCCTCCTTCCGGAGCATGTACGACAGGGCGTCGCTGAACGAATCCTCATCCTCGACGACGAGCACGCGGGTCACGGCGTCTCCTTACCAACTGGCGTCTCGAGCCCGGACGGTTGCCCGGCTCGGTGCGGGTGCAACGGCAGGCGCAGGGTGAACGTCGACCCTGCTCCTTGCACGCTCCACACGCCTACCTCGCCGCCGTGGCTGGCGGCGATGTGCTTGACGATGGACAGGCCGAGGCCGGTGCCACCGGTGGCCCGCGACCGGGCCGGGTCGACCCGGTAGAAGCGTTCGAAGATCCGGTCCAGCTCGCTCTCGGCGATGCCGAACCCCTGATCCGTGACGCTGATCTCCACCAGGTCGTCGCGCCGGCGGACGCCGACGGCGACGCGGGTGTTGGGCGGGCTGTAGTTGACGGCGTTCTCGACCAGGTTGCCGAGCGCGATCACCAGCTGCCCGACGTTGCCGAGCACCTGCAGGCCGGGGGTGCCTCCGGAGGTGAGCCGGATCTTCCGCTTCTCCGCCTCGACCCGGCTGCGGTCCAACGCCGCCTCGACGACACTGTCGACGTCGACCGACTCCGGCGACTCGACCGGGTCGTCGTACTGCAGCCGCGACAGGTCGATGATCTCCTGCACCAGCCGGGTGAGCCGGGCACCTTCACGTTGCATGCGCTCGGCGAAGCGCTGGACCGCCTCGGGGTCGTCCTTGGCGTCCTCGACCGCCTCGGCCAGCAGGCTCAACGCACCGACCGGCGTCTTCAGCTCGTGCGACACGTTGGCGACGAAGTCGCGGCGGACCTCGTCGACACGGATCTCGTGGGTGCGGTCCTCGACCAGTGCCAGCAGCAGCTTGCTGTTGAGCGGCGCCACCCGTGCCGAGACGTACAGCGTCTGGGTGGTGTCGCGCGAACGAGGGATCTCGAGCTGGACCTCACGGATCTGCCCGTCGCGGCGGACCCGCTCGGTGAGCTCCACCAACTCCGGTACCGCCAGTCGATCGTGCCGGACCAGGCCGAACGCATACGCGGAGGGGCTGGCCTTGATGACGTCGAGGGCGCTGTCGAGGACGACGGCGCTGGAACGCAGCACCGAGAGGACCTCATCGACCCCCTCGGGGACACGAGAGGTGCGCTCGGGTGCGGGTGGCCGCTGCGCGCGCTCGCTGGCTTTGAACGCCAGACCGGCCGCGAGGCCGACAACTGCGCCGACACACGCGGCCAGCGTCCCAGCTGTCACGGCATCCACATCCACCGATGTTATGTGCCAGCGGCGGTCTCATCGCCACTTCGCAGGACTTCACGCGGCTCTTTCGAGTGCCTGTTCATCTAGGTTTCGTCACGCATTCATCTTGGACCGTTGCCCGGTCACCAGGAGCGCCTAGTCTGATCAGACGGAGCAATCCGTTTTCCGCCAGCCGACGACAGGATGACGAACAACATGCGCGAGGCGTATCGCGAGCAGCTGGACGACGTCAACGGCCGGCTGATCGGCATGATCCGCAAGACGGGCGAGCAGATCGGGCTGGCCACGACCGCCCTGCTGAAGGCCGACCTCGACGCCGCCGAGCAGACCATGGCCGCCGACTCCAGCATCAACCGAGACCAGCTCGAGATCGACGAGAACGTGCTCGAGCTGATGGCCACCCAGGGCCCGGTCGCGTCGGAGCTGCGCGTCGTCACCTCCGCGCTGCGCACCACGTCCGACGCCGAGCGGATGGGCGACCTCGCCGTGCACGTCGCCAAGGTTGCCCGCATGCGCTACCCCGACCACGCCGTGCCCGAGGAACTGCGCGACACGTTCGCGGCCATGGGCCGGGCCGCCGTGGACATGTCCGCCAAGGCCTGCGAGGTGGTGCGCTCCCGTGACCTCACCGCCGCCGCCGAGCTGGCCCAGGACGACAACGAGATGGACCACCTGCACCGCTCGCTGTTCCTGGTGCTGCTCGACGATGCCTGGGACCGCGGTGTCGAGGTCGCGGTCGACATCGCCCTGCTGGGCCGCTACTACGAGCGCTTCGCCGACCACGCCGTGCACATCGCGACCAACGTGCGGTACCTGGTCACCGGCGAGATCGAGTGGGCGGACAGCACCGCCGGCCACTGACCTCCCGCCGCACCGGCAGCGCTCACGCGACGCACTCAGCGAGTCGAGGCAGGCGAGGCGCCTAGTCGTGCCGCCATCGTGACCCAGGCGCTGGAGGCCGCTCGACGCCGGGAAGCTGCGGAGCACGACGCGAAGATCTACGCCGGGCTCAGAACCGACCCTGACGATCTGCACGGTTTGGCCGAGTGGACGGTTGGTAAGCCGCTCGGCGCCGACTGATGCGGCCGATTCATGTCGCCAAGCTCGACAAGTCCCGACCCGCACTGGTGCTCACGCGGGCGGCTGTCCGCCCGTACATCGGCTGGTTCACCGTCGCGCCGATCACGAGCACGATCAGAGGCCTGAGCACCGAGGTCACCGTCGATGCCCGGAACGGCTTGGATCATCCGTGCGTGGTTTCCTGCGACAACATCGTCACCGTGCCCGTCGAGTCGGTCGACCGGCAGATCGGCAACCTCTGGGACGACCAGGAAGAGGCGCTCGCCCACGCCATCGCGAGCGCCTTCGACCTGCGGACGTTCTAGCGGCCCTGGTTCTTGACCGCCTCGATGGCCGCCGCGGCGGCGTCGGGATCGAGGTACTCGCCGCCGCGGGTGACCGGGCGCATCGACTCGTCCAGCTCGTACAGCAGCGGCACGCCGGTGGGGATGTTCAGGCCGGCGATGGCCTCGTCGGAGACGTCGTCGAGGTGCTTGACCAGCGCCCGCAGCGAGTTGCCGTGTGCGACGACGGCGACCGTGTGGCCCGAGCGCAGGTCCGGCACGATGGCGTCGTACCAGTACGGCAGGAACCGGTGCAGCACGTCCTTGAGGCACTCGGTTGCCGGCAGCAGCTCCGGCGGCAGGTCCGCGTAGCGCGGGTCACCGGTCTGGGCGAACTCGTCGGACGGGTCGATGGCCGGCGGCGGGGTGTCGTAGGAGCGGCGCCAGAGCATGAACTGCTCCTCGCCGAACTCCGCCAGCGTCTGCTTCTTGTCCTTGCCCTGCAGCGCGCCGTAGTGCCGCTCGTTTAGCCGCCACGACCGGCGCACCGGAACCCAGTGCCGGTCGGCGACGTCGAGGGTGATGTTGGCGGTGCGGATGGCCCGGCGCAGCACGCTCGTGTGCAGGACGTCGGGCAGGATCCCGCGACTCTTCAGCAGCTCGCCACCGCGGCGGGCCTCGGCCTCGCCTGCGGCCGTGAGGTCGACGTCGACCCAGCCGGTGAAGAGGTTCTTCGCGTTCCATTCGCTCTCGCCGTGACGGAGCAGAACCAGCCGAAAGGTCATGCGCCAAGCCTACGGGGGCGGTCGCAGGTGCTCGAACGCGGCCAGGTTACGAGTGGCCTCGCCGCGGGCCAGCCGCCACTCCCATTCGCGCCGGATGGAGCTGGCGAACCCCAACTCCAGGATGGTGTTGAACGAGCCGTCGGCGGTGTCGAGCACGACACCGAGCAGCCGGTCGAGCTCGTCGGCGGTGACGGCGTGCAGCGGGAGCCGGCCGACCAGATAGATGTCACCGGCGTGGTCGACGGCGAACGCGACGCCGGACAACCGGGCGTTGCGCTCGAGCAGCCAGCGGTACACGGCCTCGTGGTTCTCGTCCGGCCGGCGCGCGACGAAGGCGTTGACCACCAGGCTGTGGTCGCGCACGGCCAGGCTGCACGACGTCTTCAGCTTGCGTTCGCCGGGCAGCTCGACGGAGAACGCGCCGGGCGCGGACTCGGCCCACGGCTGGCCCGTGCCGGCGAGGTAGTCGCGCACCACCGTCGCTGGGTCATGCTGGTCGCTCATGCTGTCACCATCTGCCGACGCTGGATCGCTCGCGCGTAGACGTCGAGCATACGGGCGGCGGTGACGTCCCACCCGAACCGGGCGGCGTGCGACACCGCGCCCCGGCTGAGGCCGTGCAGCCGCCGCGGATCGGTCACCAGAGCACCCAGGACCCGGGCCCAGTCGGCAGGGTCGTGCCCGTCGACGAGCACGCCGGAGTCGCCGTCGGCGACGGCCGTGCGCAGGCCGCCCACGCCGGCGGCGACCACCGGCGTGCCGCAGGCCTGTGATTCCAGCGCCACCAGGCCGAACGACTCGTTGTACGAGGGCACGACGGTCAGGTCGGCGGCGCGGTACCAGTCGGCCAGCGCGTCCTGGCCGACCGGCGGTTCGAACCGGACGACGTCGGCGATCCCCAGGCCCCGGGCGAGGGCGGGGAGGTCTGCCTCGGGCGGCCGGCCACCGCCGGAGCGGCCGCCGACCACCACGACCACCATCCGGTCGCGCAGCCCCGGCGCGGCGCTCAGCAGCATCGCCGCGGCTCGCAGCAGGATGTCCGGCGCCTTCAGCGGCTGGATGCGCCCGGCGAACAGCAGCACGACGTCGTCGGACCGCAGCCCGAGCCTGGACCGGGCCCGCGCCGGCGAACCGGGGGTGAACAGGCCGAGGTCGACGCCGGGCAGCACCGTCGTGACCCGTTCCGGCGGCGCCCCGTACAGCGCGACGAGTTCGGCTGCTTCGTCCTCGGTGTTCGCGACCAGCAGGTCGGCGGCGGCCACCACCTGTTCCTCGCCGAGCTCCCGCTCCCGCGGTTCGGGAGTGTCGCCCTCGGCGAGCGCGGCGTTCTTGACCTTGGACATGGTGTGCATGGAATGGACCAGCGGCACGCCCCAGCGCATGGTCGCCAGCCAGCCGACGTGTCCGGCCAGCCAGTAGTGGGAGTGGACGAGGTCGTACCAGCCGGGCTCATGCCGGGCCTCCGCGCGCAGCACTCCCGCGGTGAAGGCGCACAACTGGGCGGGCACCTCGGCGGTCGGCAGCAGTTCGTACGGCCCGGCTGCGATGTGCCGGACCGTCACGCCGGGCGACTCCTCGACCACCGGCGGTTGGTCGGACGACGTGGCCCGGGTGAAGACGTCGACCTCGACGCCGCGGACGGCCAGCCTCCGGGCCAGTTCGACGACGTAGACGTTCATTCCGCCGGCGTTGCCGGCACCCGGCTGGTCCAGCGGCGAGGTGTGCACGCTGAGCATCGCCACCCGGCGCGGTCGGTGCGGGCCCGGCATCACGTCCGCCACAACGGTGCGCATACCCATTCCCATTCCACCTGATCGCCGATTCGTCACCTGATCATCGTCTCGGCGGCGATCAGGTGAAAGCTCGCCCGGGGCGACCGGCCATTGGGTCACCTGATCGTCTCCACCATTCGGACCAGAATGAATCAAGTGACGTACCAGCGCAGCGGCGGCGCCTTCTGTCACCTGATCCACCTGCGTCCACATGCTGGAGATGATCAGGTGGCATATCGGCGATCAGGTGAAAGTGACACTGCGCGCACGTCTCCATCAGCGCGCTGACCGTTCGATACCTTTTCGTGATACAAATTGCGCCGCCGTCGGGGCAACCTAGTGCGGGCTCCATGAGTCTTTCGGGGTGGGAGCGGCGTCAACGGGACGCCGGTTTGAGGGGGAAGGAAACACCGTGACGCGAGGCAGGAAAGCCGGACTGGGCCTGCTGGTGGTTCTGCTGGCCGCCGCGATGGTCTCGGCCGTCGTCATCGGCCTGAACCGCTTCGGCGGCGACGAGCCCGCAGCGGCGACTCCGGCCGGCTCCAGCCGCGACGCCACGCAGACGCCGGAGGCCACCCCGACCCCGACGGCGACGCCCACCCCCACCGTCACGCCGACGCCGACCGCGACGCCGACTCCCACCACCACGCCCACACCCACACCGACCGCGCTGATGGCCCCGGGCGCCAGCGGCGACGAGGTGCGCGAGCTGCAGTCGCGGCTCAAGCAGATCGAGTGGTATTCGCCGGACATCTCCGGTGAGTACGACGACGTCACCGTGCAGGCGGTCACCGGTTTCCAGGCCAAGCGGGGGTTGCCGGAGACCGGCCAGGTCGACCAGGCCACCTGGGACGCCCTGGTCGACATGACCCGTGAGCCGACCGACGACGAGATGCACAACCGCCTCGTCCCCGGTCCGACCATTCTCGGCCCGGGCGACACCGGCGACGACGTCCGTGAGCTGCAGGCCCGGCTGAAGCAGATCGACTGGTTCAGCGGCGATGTCACCGACACCTACGGCGACACCACGGCTGCGGCGGTCGAGGGGTTCCAGACCAAGCGCGGCTTTCCTGCCACCGGCGAGGTCGACCAGCGCACCTGGGACCGGATCGTCGAGATGACGCGTGAGCCCACCGACGACGAGCTACACAACCGCGAGCCCGAGAACAACGGCGGCAACGAGGGTGGCCTCGACGAGCGGTGCCTCACCGGTCGCGTGCTGTGCATCGACAAGAGCACCAACACGCTGCGCTGGGTGGTCGGCGGCGAGGTCCGCATGACGCTGGACGTCCGGTTCGGCACCGAGCTGACCCCCACCCGCGAGGGCGAGTTCGAGGTGTACTGGAAGTCGCGCGACCACGTCTCGTCGCTCTACGACACCCCCATGCCGTTCGCCATGTTCTTCAGCGGCGGCCAGGCGGTGCACTACTCACCCGACTTCGCGCAGAACGGTTACAACGGCGGCTCGCACGGTTGCGTGAACGTCCGCGACCGCGACGCCATCGAGTCGCTGTTCGACCAGGTGAAGAACGGCGACGACGTCATCGTCTACTGGTCCTGAGCCAACCGGACGGCATTCCGTTCACCGGGCGGGGTGCCAGTCCGGCAGCTTCGCGGGATCACGGGGGTAGAGCTCCTGGTCGCGCCGGAGTAGCTCGACCTCGCCCGGCCCCCACGTCATGAACGGCGGGCTCTCGTAGTCGTAGCGCGGTTTGAGCGCGCCGGTGCGCTCCAGCCTGACGGTCAGGGTGTACCAGGCGCCCCGCCCTTCGGGCTCGTGGGTCGCCCGCCGTAATGCCGCGGCAGCTTCGGCGACGCGGGGCAGGTAGAAGAGGTTCCGCATGGCCGTGACGTCGTCGGACGGCACCTTGACGATGACCCAGGTGCGCACCTCGTCCGCCGCGGCACTGACTATGAGGAGTGCGTACTCCCACTCGTCCGGTAGCTCCGCGAGCAGGGCGTAGCCGACCCGCAGCAGGGGGTCGTCCGTCGCCGGCGGCGGGCCGTCGAGGTCGAGGCGGGGGTACGGGTTGCCGTCGGCGTCGGTGGTGACCTCGGCCTGGTCGCGCTCCTGCTTGCGGGCGTACTGCATGGTGTACCGCATCAGCTCTTCTTCGCTGATGGGCGGGTCCTCGGCGTGACCAGCGGGCTCGGGAGCTGCAGCGTCGTCGCTCATCTGCCCACGATAGTGGCCGGTCGTGGCCGTCCGGGGGCGCCGAAAGACCGTTGATCACCTACGGGACCGGGCGTAGGATCGTCCACGGCCCCGTTCGGGGCGACCAATCCGACCGCTGCTCCGGGAGATCCCTGTGCCCAGCCGCACCGCGTCCGCCCGTCCCTCAAGTCACGACACCTCCGCCCGGCCGTCAACGCCAGCGCCGGGCACCCCGTCAGCCGAACCCTCAGCGCCGGGCACTGTCCGCCGGCTGGCGCCGTACCTTCTCCGGCATCGCGGCACGGTGCTGGCCTCCGTCGCGTTGGCGCTGCTGTGGGCGGTCGCCGTCGCGGCCCTCCCGGTCACCCAGGGCCGTGTCATCGATGACGCCATCAGCGAGCACAACCAGCCGTTGATGCCGCTGATCCTGCTGCTGGCCGGGCTGGCCGTCGCACGGTTCGTGCTGTCGGCCTCCTGGCGGCACCTCGGCGGCAAGACCGCGTTCCGCATCCAGGACGACCTGCGCCGCGACGTCTACGACACCCTGCAGCGGCTGGACTTCACCGGCCATGCACAGCTGCAGAGCGGTCAGCTGGTCTCCCGCATCAGCGGCGACCTGCGCTACGTCCACATGTTGCTGTCGTTCATCCCGCAGGTGGCCGCCACGCTGCTGTCGGCGACTCTGGCGGTCGCGGTGATGTTCGTCCTCTCGCCCATCGTCGCCGCGCTGGTCGTCGCCGTCATCGTCGTCGTGTTCGCGGTGACGAACCGGCAGCGCCGGCGGGTGTACGCGGCCGGTTGGGACGCTCAGGACCGCGAGGCGGAGATGACCTCGCAGGTCGAGGAGGCCGTCACCGGCGTCCGGGTGGTGCGCGCGTTCGGGCAGCAGCCGGCGGAGACGGGACGGCTGCACAAGGCGCTGCTCGACATGTTCAGCGCCCGGGTGCGCGCGGTCCGGTTGCGCGCACCGTTCATCGCCTCGTTGCAGGGCGCGCCACTGTTCGGCCAGGTTCTGGTGATGCTCGCCGGCGGCCTGCTGGTGATGAACGGCCAGCTCACGGTCGGTGTCTTCCTGGCCTGCACCGGCTATCTGGCCGAGCTGATCGGCGGCGCCCGGGTCGCGGGCATGGTGCTCACCAACGCGCCGCTGTGCCGCGCCGCCACGGAACGCGTCGGTGAGCTGCTGGACCTGAAGGCCGAGATCACCGAGCCGCTGCGGCCGGCGGGCGTGCGGCCGGGTGGCGGCGCCGTCTCGTTCCACCGGCTGCGTTTCGCCTACGCCGACGGCGACGGGCACCAGGTGCTGCGCGGTTTCACGCTGGAGGTGAAGCCGGGCGAAACGGTGGCGCTGGTCGGCCCGTCCGGATGCGGTAAGTCCACCGCGCTGGCCATGCTGCCGCGGTTCTTCGACGCCGACGCCGGCACGGTCACCGTCGACGGCATCGACGTGCGCCGCTGGTCGCTGCCGGAGCTGCGCCGCCGCATCGGGGTTGTCTTCGAGAACAGTTTCCTGTTCTCCGACACCATCGCCGCGAACATCGCCTACGGCCGGCCCGACGCCTCGCTGGACGAGATCCGGGCGGCGGCTCGAGCCGCGGCCGCCGACGAGTTCATCGACGCACTCCCCGACGGCTACGACACCGTCGTCGGCGAGCAGGGCATCACCCTCTCCGGCGGCCAGCGGCAACGCGTGGCACTGGCCCGGGCGCTGCTCACCGAGCCGGACATCCTGTTGCTCGACGACGCGACGTCGTCGGTCGACATCAAGGTCGAGGAGCGCATCCACGCCAACCTGGAGCCGTTCCTCGCCTCGCGGACCGTGCTCCTGGTCGCGTACCGGGAGTCCACGCTACGGCTGGCCGACCGGGTGGTACTGGTGGACGACGGCCGGGTCGTCGACGAGGGCGGCCACGCCGAGCTGCTGGAACGCAACGCGCTGTACCGCGACCTGTTCGGTGACGGGGCGGACGGCGCCGGCACCGGCTCCGACGCCACCGTCGACCTGATGTCGCGGGCCCGGGCCGGCCGGTTCGAAACCACGTCGTCGGCCTGGGAGTCGCGGCAGGACGCCACCGGCTCACTACCTGGGCCGCGGATGAGCGTCCCACCGGCGGTGGCCGAGCGGATCGCGGCACTGCCGGAGCCAGTCGATCGGCCCGCCGTGGACCTCGACCGGGAGGGCTCCACCTCCGGGCCGCTGCGGCTGGCGTCGTTCCTGCGCCCGTACGTCGGCGGACTGGTCGTCGGCCTGGTGCTGGTGATCCTCGAGGCCGCCATCATGCTGATCAACCCGATGCTGGTGCAGCGGGCGGTCGACGACGGCATGCTCGCCGGCTCGGTGCCGGTGCTGCTGACCATCTGCGGCATCGCCGCGGTGATGGTCGGGCTTCTCTGGTTGGACCAGCGCACCGGTTTCCTGTGGACCACCCGCAGCACCGAGCGGCTCCTGCTGGCGTTGCGCATCCGCATCTTCGGGCAGCTCCAGCGCCTGGGCATCGACTACTACGACCGCACCCAGGCCGGCCGGGTCATGACGCGCATGACCTCCGACGTCGACGCGATCGCCCAGCTGTTCCAGGTCGGGCTGATCAACGCCGTCGTCAGCCTGGCCACCTTCGCCGGCATGTCGGTGGTGGTCGTCGCGCTGGACCCGATTCTGGCCTTGGTGGTGCTGGGGGTGATCCCGTTCGCCGCCGCCATCACCTGGTGGTACCGGCGGCGCGCGTCGGTGGCGTACGACGAGGCCCGCGAGCTGCTGTCCTCCCTCAATGCCGACGTGCAGGAGAGCATGGCCGGCATCCGCGTCACGCACGCGTTCCGCCGCGAGGCGGTGAACCTAAGCCGGTTCGCCGCGCTCGGGCGCGAGTACGTGGCGGCCAGCCTGCGTGGGCTCTACGCGACGTCGGTGTACGTGGCCACCATCGAGCTGCTGTCGGTGCTGGCGGTGGCGGCGGTGTTGTGGGTAGGTGCACAGCGCATCGAGTCCGGCACGCTGGCGCTGGGCACGCTGATCGCGTTCCTGCTCTACCTGGCCCAGGTGTTCGCGCCGATCCAGCAGCTGTCCCAGGTGTTCGACGTGTACCAGCGGGCTCGCACCGGCCTGGTGCGGGTACGCCGGCTGCTGGGCCTGGAGACGTCGACGCCGGTGCGCGCGGATGCCGAGCGGTTGGACGCGCTCGAGGGCGAGCTGCGCTTCGACCGCGTGCGGTTGCGCTACGCCAGCGCGTCGACCGATGCCATCCGCGATGTGGACCTGCACATCCCGGCAGGTCAGCGGGTGGCGTTCGTGGGGCGCACCGGAGCGGGCAAGTCGACGCTGTCGAAGCTGGTCGCCCGGTTCTACGATCCGACCGCCGGCACGGTGCTCGTCGACGGCCGGCCGCTGGACGGGCTCGATGTCACCGACTACCGCAAGCACCTCGGCTACGTGCCGCAGGAGCCGTTCCTGTTCTCCCGCACCATCCGGGACAACATCGCCTACGCCCGGCCGGACGCCACCGAGGCCGAAGTGGAGGCGGCCGCACGAGCGGTCGGGGCGCACGAGTTCATCACCCGGCTACCCGGCGGCTACCACCATGTGGTCGCCGAACGCGGCCGGTCGCTCTCGGCCGGGCAACGACAGCTGGTGTGCCTGGCCCGGGCACTGCTGGGTGACCCGTCGATCCTCATCCTCGACGAGGCCACGTCCAACCTGGACCTGGCCAGCGAGCGGAAGGTGAACCAGGCGATGCGGGTGGCCTCGGCCGGCCGCACCACCATCGTCGTGACGCACCGGCCGCAGTCGCTGCACTGGGTCGACCGCGTCGTCGAGGTCGCCGACGGGCGCATCGTCACCGACGAACCGGCACCGCACTACGTCGCGCGGGTGCTGCAACCGGCGGGCTGAGAGGTGTTCACCCGGCCGGCCGGGGTCGATCCCGGCCGGCCGGGGAGCTCAGCGGGCCATGCTGGCCATGTTCCGGCCGCTGATGTGGGCGTGCCGGAGGGAGCGCCCGGGGTCGGCGGCGCCGCCGGGAGCGGTGTCGTCCTCGTAGTTGGGGTTGTGGTAGCCGCGCGGCCGGTGCCGGCGGAAGATGGCGTCGTAGTCGATGTCGCTGCGCGGGTCGCCGAACGGGATCATCCGGTAGCCCTCGCCGACGCCGACCGGCTGCTCGTCGCGGCGCTCGCCGTCCTTGGCGTGGTAGAGCGGGTACCGCAGCGGCTGGGCGGCGATCTGGTCGATCGGGCTGAAGATGCTCTCGCGCCGCTGGCCGTCCCAGTCGTAGTACCACCGGAACCGGTGCTGCGCCGAGTGGGCCCAGTAGATGTCGATCTCGCAGTAGCACTTCGTGCTGGGTGTGATGTCCAGGTAGTACTGCATCCGCCGGATGCCGGACTCACCACGCACCATCATCGGCTGGGGCAGCGGCTCGCCGGTGACCCGGTCGACGGTCACCTCGACCATCGGGCCGTCCTGCAGGAACCCGTAGGCGTCGGCGTGGTTGTGCGGGTAGATCGAGATGCGCCACTCACGGCCGAGGTCGTTGAGCGCCTCCCACTTCTGCGCCGCGAGGTCCCAGGCTTCCTTGGCGCCGCTGCCGGTCGGGTCGCCGCCGGTGCCCATGTAGGGCATGCCGAGGATGGACGCGAACTCCAGCTCGACCTGGAATCGGTCGTAGTCGTCGGCGCTCATACCGCCGTTCGGCCCGCCCGGCCAGGTACCCGGGATGAACCCGTGATTGCCGATGGCCTCCAGCCCGGCCTCGTCCAGGAAGCCACGCAGTGTCCGTGCGTAGTCCAGGTAGGCCGGGAAGTTCTGCCGCAGCAGCTGCCCGCCCTGGCTGATGACCGGCGCCGCACCACCCTGGTTGTCAGCGTGCTGGTTGTAGCCGGCGAACTCGACCTGCTTGAAGCCGACGCGGGCCAGGTACTGGAACACCTCACGGAACCCGCCGGGCAGCGGCACCAGCGGACCGAGGTCGTTGGGGTCGTCCGGGAATGCCGGTCCCCCGAGGTAGCCCATGGTCGGCGCCGGGTTGTTCCAGATGCCGCGCCGGGCCGTGGCGTCCCGCTGGGTGTAGAGGATCGTGCCGCGCTTGCCCGGCGGCAGCAGCGGGTTGGGCACGTTCGGCACCAGCGATTGCGCGCCGGCCGCGACCGACGGCACGAGCGCGGCCGCAGCCAGCGTGCCGGCGCTGATCGTCAGCAGCCGCCGGCGGCTCAACGGGTGTTCCAGGGCCATGAGTCGTCTCCTTGCTCCGTCGACAATGGGGACGTTGCTCGGCCAGGTCGCGATGCTGCGGCGGCGCGATCCGGCTACTTTCACCGCCGTGTGGCGAAAGCCACACCGATGGTGTTGAAACAGTAGCGGCATCTCGGCGTAATGCGATATGCCTCGACGGAAAATTGTCGGGATTCTTCCGCCCCACGGGTCGCCCCGTCACCTCCGCCGTCAGCGGACGATCCGGATGGCATCGATGACGACGTCGCCGTCGCGCTCCAATGGGTCCAGCCGGAGCCCCGTGAGGGTGCCGTCGAAGCCGCGCACCGGGACCCGGTAGGTACGTGGCTCACCGGCGGTGACGGGGAACTTCGTGCTCTTGCCCTCGCTGAAGAACGGCTCGGCGGCGCTGGTCCAGAACAGCTGGGCCCCGCTGTCGGCCGCGACCTGCATGGTCACCTCGACGACGACGCCGTCCGCCGCATCGATGGACAGCGGCGTGGAGCTCACCAGGTACGGGTCACCGCCGGTGGACGTCACGCGCAGCACGCCGCCGGAGACCTCGGGCTCGGTCAGGTGGTTGCCCGGTTCCCAGCCCTCGGCGTCGCCGTCGGTGTCGAACAGCCAGCCGGCCAGTGAGTGGGTCAGCCGGACGGTGGCCGTGGCGCCGTCGTGGTCTCCGTAGCCTGCGGTGAGGGTGACGTCTCCCGCGGCCGGTTCCGCCGGCGGCACCACCCGGAACGACACCTCGGCGTGCTCACCGGCCGCGAGCTGATACGCCACCGACGCCGGCTCGACGCTCCAGCCCTCCGGTACCGCGGCCCGAACGGTGCTGTCGACCGGCTGCGCCGCGCGGTTGGTGACCACGGCCGTCACGGTCGACGGCGTGCCCGGCTCGTCGATGATGCGCGGGTCGGCCGCGACGTCGCCGAGCGTCACCGGCGAGAGGACGTCCAGGGTGGCCGGGGCGGACAGCTCGACCCTGCCCCCGGCGTGCAGGTAGGACGCCGTCGCGGTGATCGGGACGGCAGCCGCGACCGGCTGCGACAGCGGGGCGGCCACCGAGAACCGCACGGTGAAGGTCTCGCCCGGCGGCAGCGATCCGACCCGGTCCGGGCCCGCCGGCGTCACCGTCCAGCCCTCGGGCGCGGTGACCACGGCCTGGACGCCTTGGACCCGGTGCTCGCCGCTGTTGGTCACGGTCACGCCGACCTCCGCAGCGCCGCCGGCGACGACGGAGCCGTCCGCCGGCGGGGCGACCGTCACCGCGACGCCGGTGATGAGTGCGCTCGCGGATGACAGCTCGCCGTGCACCGCGCCCACCGCGGCGGCCAGCGCCTCGGCCGTGTCGGCGGGCAACTCACCGGCCGTCCGCTGTCGGTCCAGCCAGTCCAGCAGGCGGCCGGTCACCGTCAGTGCCCGCTGAACCTGCCGGACGACGGCGTCGTCGCCGGACCCGTCCGCGACCGCGGCGATGGCCGCCTCGACGTTCGCGGCCGCGGCGGTGCTGCGCTCGCGCAGGTGGGCGGCCTGCTCGTCGGTCAGGTCTTCCGCGGCCCGGTCGATCGCCGCACCGAGATCCGTGGCTGCGGCGTCGCCCAGGTGCAGGTGGCCGAGGACGTGGTCGGAGCCGAAGCGGTAGTCACCGGAGCCGACCCGGAAAACGGCGTACCCGTCGGCCATCCGGTCGAACTCCACCCCGTCCGCGTCCGCCGCCGGCCCGCCGCTCTCCGTCACCGCGGCCGCTGCCAGCGCCGGGACCCACACCTCGGCCGTGGTGTTGACCGGGATCGACACGTCCAGCTCGAAGACGCGAGCGGACTGCCGCCAGGAGCTGCGGACCTCGCCGGCGACGGAGCGATAGGTGGCGGCGGCGTGGTCCAGGTCGCCGCCGGGCCGGGGCCGGATCACGGTCTCGCCGAAACCGGGCGCGGCCGGCTCGATCCCGGCGATCGTGTCGAACATCCACTCCCCCACGGCGCCGTAGGCGTAGTGGTTGAAGGAGTTCATCGCCGGGTTCTCGAACGTGCCGTCCGGCTTGAGTGAGTCCCAGTGCTCCCACATGGTGGTGGCGCCGTTGGCGATCTGGTAACCCCAGGACGGATAGGTGTCCTGCGTGATCAGCCGGTACGCCACGTCGGTGTGGCCGGTCTCGGTGAGCACCGGCAGCAGGTCGGGGGTGCCGAGGAAGCCGGTGGACAGATGCCAGTCGCGGGCCCGGATCAGCTCGACCAGCCGGTCCGCGGCCGGCGCCCGCAGCTCATCGGGGACCAGGTCGAAGCCCAGCGCCAGCACGTAGGCCGTCTGGGTGTCGCCCTCGACCCGGCCCTCGCCGTCGACGTACGCCGCGGCGAAGGCGGCGGCCACGTCGTCGGCGAGCTGCCGGTACCGGGCCGCGTCGGCGTCCTCGCCGAGCACCGCCGCCAACTCGGCGACCAGCGCCGCGCTGTGCGCGAAGTACGCGGTGCCGATGACGTCCTTGGGCGTCTCGTCGTCGACGTTGAGCCAGTCGCCGTACCCCTCGGCCGGCCGCAGGTAGCCGTCGGAATGCTCGATCAGGTAGTCGATCCACGCCTGCATCGCCGGATAGTGCTCCTCCAGCATCCGGCGGTCGCCGTAGCGGTGCCACAACGTCCACGGCACGGTGACACCGGCGTCACCCCATCCGGCCGCGCCACCGCCGAGGAATCCGACGATCGGTGCGACGTCGGGGAACGCGCCGTCGTCGAACTGGGCGTCGCGCAGGTCCTGCAGCCACTTCGTCAGGAACGGCGCGACCTCCATGTTGTACGCGGCGGCACCGACGAAGACGTTGATGTCACCGGTCCAGCCCATCCGCTCGTCGCGGGCGGGCGTGTCGGTGGGGATGGAGAGGAAGTTGCCGCGCTGGCCCCACGTGATGTTGCTGAACAGCTGGTTCAGCATCGGGTCGGACGTCTCGAACTCGCTGGTCATCGGGGCGTCGGTGTGCATGACCAGCCCGGTGACGGTGTCCGTCGTGGGTGCCGCGGGCAGACCGGTCAACTCGACGTAGCGGAAGCCGTGGAACGTGAACCCCGGCTCGTACACCTCGGGGTCGCCGCCGGCCAGGGTGTAGTGGTCGGTGGCCAGGGCGCTGCGCAGGTTGTCGGTGTAGATCGTGCCGTCGGGGTTGAGCACCTCGGCGTGCCGCAGCCGCACCGTCTGCCCGGCTTCGCCCTCCACCCGCAGCCGGACCGTTCCGACCATGTTCTGCCCGAGGTCCACGACGTACACGCCGTCCTCGGGTTCGGTGATCTCCACCGGGGTGAGTTCCTGCGTGACCCGGACCGGCGGGTCGGCCTGGGCCACGACCGCCGCGCTGACCTCGTCGTCGACCACCACCGGCTGCCAGCCGGCGTCGTCGAAGCCGGTCCGCGTCCACCCCGGCGTGGCCTCGCGGGCGTCGTACCTCTCGCCCATCAGCAGGTCCGACTCCAGCACCGGCCCGGTGGCCGAACGCCAGGTGTCGTCGGTGGCCACCACCTCGGTGCTGCCGTCGGCGTAGGTGACCTCCAGCCGGGCGGCGAACCACGGCTGGGTCCCGTACTGGTCCGGGCCGAAGATCGCGATGTGGCCGGCATACCAGCCGGGACCGACCGTCGCTCCGATCGCGTTGCCGCCTTCGCGCAGCTGCTCGGTGACGTCGAACGTCTGGTACTGCACCCGGGTGTCGTAATCGGTCCAGCCCGGTGCGAGCTGGTGGTCGCCGATGCTCTCGCCGTTGACCTCCAGTTCGTAGACCCCCAGCGCGCTGGCGTAGACGCGCGCCGAGGCGATGGGTTTGTCCAGCTCGAACTCGGTCCGCAGCTGCGGTGTGCGCCCGTCGGCCTCCGCGAGCGACGGCTGCCAGCGGATGCTCCGATCGCCCGCGACGGGCACACCGTCGGCGAAGGCCTCGCCGTGCGCGTACACGTCGTCGGTGTGGCTCCACCAGCCGACGGTGCCGGTCGGTGCGGACAGCTCCAGGTAGTAGACGCCGGGCGGCAGGGGATCGTCGACCGCGACGCCGACCCAGTCGTTGTCGGCCACCTCGTCGACCACCTGGCTGGCGACCTCGGCACCGTCCGGGCCGTCCGCCCGCAGGGTCGCGGTGACCGTCGACCCGGAGGTGTTCCAGGTCGGCGTCCTCGCCTCGGCCGCGGTGAACGGGTCGTCGGTGGTGAACGTCTGCCCGAGCGTGCCGTCCTCGGCCAGCCGCACGGGCTGGTTCTCCTCGGTGTTGCTGCGCGGCAGCCGCTCCTCGACCTGGTGGCCGATCCAGGCCGCGCCCAGCTCGTCGTCCATCAGGCCGGTCTCCCACCAGCCGGCCGGACCGGCGACGGGGCCGGCGCCGTCGGTGTCCCACACCTGCACCGCCCAGTGATACCGGGTGGTCGGCCGCAGTGCGGGACCGCCGTACTCGATCAGGTGGGCCTGCGCCGACTCGACCCGGCCGCTGTCCCAGACGTCGCCCCGGCCGGCCGCCAGTTCCTCGGCACTCGACGCCACCAGGATCCGGTATGCGCCCTGGGCCTGCGCTCGCTGATCCGACTCCAGTCGCCAGCTGAACCGGGGCACCGCCACGTCCAGGCCGAGGGGGTTCGTGCGGTACTCGACCCGTGGGTCGACGACGGTGATCGCGCCGCCCGTTCCGCGCGCCGGGGATGACCCCGGCACCGCCAGCAGGGCGACCGCGGCGACCAGCGCCATCACCAAGGCGGCCCTGGTCACCGTACGCAACGGTAGCGACGTCATCGGCCGGCTCCTTCCGGATCACGGACGGGGTGGTAGACGGAACGGCCGGAGCCGACCTCGAAGATGGCCCGGCCGTTCTCGACGCCCAGGTAGGTGGCGGGACTGCGACCGTCGGCCCGGTAGGAACGCCCGGCCGGGAGCGGCAGCGCGACCCGCGCCGTCACGTTGACCGGCACGTCCAGCTCCAGCCGGACCGCGTCGCCGACCCGCCGCCACGCGACCGTCACGTCACCGCGCTGGGTCGGCACCGTGCCCGCCGCGGAGGCCAGCCCGGCATCGCCCGACGGCGGCGCGATCTCCACGGTCGCCGCGCCCGGGCTGGTGGTCCGGACTCCCAGCAGCGTCTGCTGGATGTCGACGACCGCCTGCGCGCCCCAGCCGTGCGACTGGCTGAAGTTCGTCCCGGGATCGAGGGTCCATGCCTCCCAGGTGAACGTCGCGTCCTGGGCCAGCAGGTTCGCCCAGCCGAGGTCGTCGGCGTCGGTCAGCATCTCCAGCACCGCGTCCGGCCGGCCGGCGTCGCTCAGCGCCTGCAGGATCCAGTGCGCCGTCATCGGGCCCTGTTTCATGCCCAGGCCGGCGACGTACTCGGCCAGTTCCGCATGGTCGGCCCGCGGTGCGACGCCGTGCGCGATCGCGTAGGTGGTCGAGTGCTGCCCGGCATGGGTGCTCTGGCTGCCGTCGGCGCCCAGGCCGTCGACGTACACGCCGTCGGCGCGGCGCAGCGTGGCGTTCATCCGCTCGACCAGTTGGTCGGCGCGCTCCGTGAGCTCGGCGGTCTCGGCCTCGGGCCGGCCCAGGGCCTCGCCCATCGCGGCGGCGTCGCGCAGCACGGCGACGCTCTGCGCGTTGATGGTGGTGCGCGCGGCAGCGCTCATGTCGTAGCCGAACCGGCCCGGCTCCGGCCAGTCGACGATGCCGTACTGGTAGGCGCCGCTGCCGCCGGAGAGCTGGGTCACCAGGCCCGCGGTCGGCCCGTCGGCGGGGATGTGCCGAAGCACGTAGCCGGCGGTGTCGAGGACGGCCGGGTACGCCTCGGCGAGGAGCTCCCGGTCGCCCGTCTCCTGGTAGTACCGCCACACCCAGTCGACGAACATCAGCGAGTAGTCGGGGATGTCGCGCTTGCCGTCGCCGTTCGGGTAGACGGCGTTGTAGCGGCCGAGGTCGTTGCCGGTGTTCCAGAACCGGCGCGCGGAGTTCAGGAATTCGCGGATCGCCTGCTGGGTCGCGTCGCGCTCGCCGAACGCGGCCATGGTGGCGTAGGAGATGTTGACCGCGTCGCCGAGGAACTGCCCCTTCTCACGGGTCGGGGTGTCCACGAAGGCTTCCTGCACCGAGTAGATGGCCGAGCGGACCATCAGGTCCCACACCGCGTCCAGCGTCGCGTCGGAACTCTCGAACGTCGCCTCCCGGCCGGGCGGGGTGTCGGTGTGCACCACGACGGCCTCGACGTCGTCGAGCGCGATTTCCTCGCCGGCGCCGGGAAGCTCCAGGTACCGGAAGCCGAGGTGGGTGAAGGCCCGGAACTCCTGCGGGCCGTCCACCTGGGTGTAGGGGAAGCTCATGTTCGTGCCCTGGCTGAGCAGCGTCGACGTGGCCACCCTGCCGTCGTCGGTGAGCATGTAGCCCGCCCGCATCGGCACCGTCCGGCCGGCGACGCCGTCGTCGAAGCGCACGACCGGCCGGGCCGGGATCACCACCCCGAAGTCGATCACCGGGGTGCCGTCGGCGGCGGTCAGCAGCGCGACCGGCCGCGCGGTCGTCTCCGTCAGCCGGGTCTCCTGGCCGGTCAGGTGGGTGAACGGCGCCGTCGGGTGCGGCCCGAGCACGACGGCGTCGTCCCACGCCGCGTCGTCGAAGCCGAGCCGGTCCCAGCCGGCCGGGACCCGGCGGGCGTCCAAATGCTCGATGTAGTCGCCCTCGCCGTTGCGCCGCGATGTCGCGACGTACGGGCCTTCGGTGACCTTCCAGGAGCCGTCGCTGACGACGACCTGCCGCTCGCCGTCGGCGTACTCCACCACCAGCCGCACCAGCAACCCGGGCACCTCGGCCGGGCGGCCCTGCCCGCCGCCGTACCAGTGCAGGATCCCGCCGAGGGCGAGCTCGTCCTTCCCGTCCACCAGCGCCGTGACGTCGCTGGCCTGGTAGAAGTGCTCGCCGCTGTAGGCGAACGACTGGCCGCGGTCGGCCCGCTGCCCGTCGATGAACAGCTCGTAGGTGTGGCTGCCGGCGACGTAGGCGCGGGCCCGGGTGACCGGCTGGTCGCGCAGCGCCACCTCGGTGCGCGCCAGCGTCCACTCGTCCGGCTGTCGCGACGGCGGCGGCTCGGCCCAGCCGGAGAGGTCGCCGCTGAAGTCGTCGGCGAACAGGGTCGTGCCGTCCGGCGCGGTGACCTCGACGTCGTCGAACTCGCCGATCTCGTTCGATGCCTCCCGCAGCCCGACGCCGCCGGCCGGGAAAGTGTCGTCTTCATGCTCGTCGACCAGTACGCCGTCGACGTAGGTGCGGAACGTGGAACCGGCGATCTCCATCCGCACCCGGTAGTCGGTGCCGGCCACGACGCTCAGCGGCACGCTCGCCAACCGGGTCGACGAGCCGTCACGATGCAGGTGCGTGTTGAGACCCTGTCCGGGCACCAGCTGCCAGAGATAGCCGTTGCGCCGGTCCGGGCTGCGGAAGACCCAACCGGCGCCGCGGGTGTACGGGCGCACCGTCAGCTCGAGCGTGTAGTCGGTGGCCGCGATGTCCATGTCGGCGAGCGTGATGTCGCCGCCCGTCACCCGGACCCGCCCGTCGACGATCTCCAGGGGGCTCCGGCCGCCCGGCGGGCGCTGGATCCACTGTGCGCCGTCCCAGCCGTCGTCGGGGATGCCGGTCTCGAAGCGGGCCGGTTCAGCCCATGGCGACGGCCGGCCGGCGCTGTCCCATGTACGCACCGTCCAGGTGTAGGCGGTGCCGGGGTCCAGGGACGGCCCGTCGTACGGCACGTAGGACTGCTCGGACGAGGCGACCTTGCCGCTGTCCCACACGGTGCCGGAGGCGCCCTCGACGACGAGCTGATAGGCGGTCTGCACCTCGCCGGGATCGCGGTCCTGCGGCAGCCAGCCGAACGACGGCGTCCCTTCGACGTTGAGCGGGTGGACGCGATCGCCCACGGTCAGCTCGACGGGCGCCAGCGGCGGACGGCCCGCGGCACCCGCGCCCGCGGGTGCGGCCAGGCCGGCCGCGGCGGCACCCGCCACCAGGGCGGCCACCGCCAGCCACGTGGCTGATCGACGCACCGGAATGGAACGATTCACCTCGACCTCCCGGAGGTCATCGCCAGGCATGACAGGACTGTGACTCAGCGTGACGGGCGACCGAAGGGGCAGACAAGACGATCAAGAAAAGTCGTCCGGAAACGGACACGCGCCGGCCGACCCTCTTCCCATGATCATCGAGACTTCGCCCGGTTATGGCCGGGTCAAGTCTTGATGATCATGGGAAGTCGGGGCGGAGCGGTCAGAGCAGGCCGCGCCGGGCGGCCCACACGACCGCCTCGATCGGCGTCCCGACCCCGAGCCGGTCGCAGATGGCTCGGGTCCGGCGCCGGATGGTCCGGTCCGAGAAGCTCATCCGGCGGCCGACGGCGTCGAGCGGCAGACCCTGCGAGATCAACCGCAGCAGCTGCAGGTCGTCGTGCGCGAGTACCGGCCGGTCCGTGGTCGAGGCGGTCATGTGTTCCTCCTCGTCGTCGGGGAAGGGCTGGCTGGTCAGAAGTCGAAGTCGTCGATGTTCTCGGCGTTGAACCTCGTCGGCGGGCCCAGCGTCACGACGCCGTCGGCGCCGACCGTGTATTCGCCCAGCTCACCGGCGGTGAAGGTCTCACCCTCGGCGCCGGTGATGATGCCGGACGCGATGGCCGCGCCCGTGTACGCGGCCAGCTCGCCCAGCGCCGTCGGGTCCCAGAGCGCGAACTCCGTCACCGTGCCGTCCTTGACGTACTCGCGCATCTGGTTCGGCGTGCCCAGCCCGGTCAGCGCGACCTGCCCCTTGAACTCCGACCCGGAGAGGTATCGGGCCGCGGCCGCGATACCGACCGTCGTCGGCGAGATGATGGCGCCGAGGTCCGGATTGGCCTGCAGCAGACCCTGGGTCTCCTGGAAGGACTTCTCGTCCTCGTCGTCGCCGTAGACAACGCCCGCCAGTTCGATGTCCGCGTAATCGGGGTTGTTGGCCAGCTCGTCCTCGATCACCGCGATCCAGGCGTTCTGGTTGGTGGCGTTCGCGGTAGCGGACAGGATGGCCACGGAACCGGCGCCGCCGATCTGCTCGGCCGCCATCTCGATGAGCGCCCGGCCCACCTCGTCGCTGTCGACCTGACTGACGAACAGGTCACGGCAGCCCGGGTCGACGTCGGAGTCGAACGTGACGACGTACGTCTCGGCACTGCGCGCCTGCTCCAGCGAGGAGCACAGCGCGTTGGGGTCATTGGCCGACAACAGGATGACGTCCGCCGCCTGCTGGCTCAGCGTGTTGATGTAGCTGACCTGCGAGGACGCGGATGCGTCGGACGGGCCGGTGTACTCGTACTCGCCGCCGAGCTCGTCGACCGCACTCTGGGCGCCGTCGCTGGACGCTTCGAAGTACGGGTTGTTGACCGACTTGGGCAACATGGCGATGGACAGGTCGGCGGCGTACTCGGCGTCCGGGTCGGCCGCGGCCGCGGTCCCGTCGTCGCCGGCGCCGTCGTCGTCATCCCCGCTGTCCTGGGTTGTGCCGCCGCAGGCGGCGACCGTGAGCACCAGGGACAGGCCCAGGGCGGCCGGCGCGAACCTACGCGTCCGGCGGGTTCGACTGGCGAACATGAGCGGTTCCTTTCTCAGGTGGTGCTACGACGTCGGGGTCGTGCGCAGACGTGCACGCCGGCGGACCAGGGCGGCCCGCGCCGACGTGACGACATTCGGGGCGAGGACGGACACGATCAGCAGCGATCCGGTCACGACGGTGAGCGCCTCGGTCGACACGCTGGCCAGCCGCAGGGCGTTCTGCAGCGACGACAGCAGCACCACGCCGGCCACCACGCCCGGCAACGTGCCCTTGCCGCCGAAGATGGAGACGCCGCCCAGCAGCACCGCCGCGACGACCGTCAGTTCCAGGCCGCTGGCGTTGTCGGCGCGGGCGCTGGAGTAGCGCAGCGTCCAGAAGACGCCGACCAGACCGGCGACCGCGCCGGACGTGACGTAGAGCCAGAACTTCAGCCGCCCGACCGGGATGCCGGCGAAGGCCGCGGCGATCGGGTTCGCACCCGCGGCGAAGACGGCCCGACCCACCGGGGTGGCGTGGAGGACGGCGGCGAAGAGCCCGGAGATCACGATGAGCGGGATCAGCACGTTCGGCACCGACGACGTACCGAGGTTGCCGATGGTCCAGCTGCTGAAGTCGCGCGGGAAGTCCGCCACCGCGGTGTCGCCGAGCAGCACGAAGGCCAGCCCGCGATAGAGCGCGAGGGTACCGATGGTGACCGCAAGCGACGGCAACCCCAGCGCGGTGACGAGGATGCCGTTGACGGCACCGAGCACGGCGCCGATCACCACGCACAGCGGCATGATGGTCTCCAGCGGCAGCCCGTTGTTCCACATCACGCCCATGGCGGAACTGGTCAGCCCGACGGTGCTGGCGACGGAGAGGTCGATCTCACCGGTGACGATGATCAGCGTCATCGGCAGTGCCAGCAGCAGAACCGGTGTCAGGTCCAGGATCAGGAACCCGGCGTTGCGGGACGTGCCGAAGTGCTCGACCGTCAGCGCCGCCACGGCGATGACCAGGACCGTCACCAGGACGATGGCGCCGTCCCAGCCCACGATCCGGCTGGAGCGCAGCCGCGACGACGACGGCTGGGCCTGGGTGATCCGGTCCGGTGCGGTGTCAGTCGACATGGGAGTCCTTCGTCCGCAGGGAGGCCGCGACCCGCAGGCTGACGAACCGGTCCAGGCCGATGGCGCCGAGGATCAGGGCACCGACGATGGCCTGCTGCCAGAACTGGTCGATGCTGAGCACCGGCAGTGCGTTGCTGATGACGGTCAGCAGCAGCGCGCCCAGCGCCGCCCCGTACACGGTGCCGCTGCCGCCGAAGATGGCCACGCCGCCGACCACCACGGCCGCCACCACCGACAGCTCGAGGCCGGACCCGGCCGACGCGTCGACGGTGCCGAAGCGGGCCGCGTGCAGTACGCCGCCGAGGCCGGCCAGTGCCCCGCACAGCACGTAGGCGGTGAGCAGCCGCCGCCCGGCCGGGACGCCGGCCAGCCGCGCGGCCTCCGGGCTGGACCCGAGCGCGTACATGTCGCGTCCGGCGCGGTATCGCGACAGGAACACACCGGCCAGCACGAGCACGACCAGAGCCACGATGATGAGGTACGGGATGCCCAGGATCCGGGCGGTGCCGAAGTCGAGGAAGCCCCGCGGCATGTCCGAGGCGTTGATGCGTGAGCCGCCGGCGACGAAGTAGACGATGCCGCGGAACACGTACAGGGTGCCGAGCGTGGCGACCAGCGACGGGACCTTGCCGACGTGGACGATGACGCCGTTGACGAGACCGCATACGGCGCCGACGGCCAGCCCGAGCAGCATGGCCACCGGCAAAGGGGTCCCGGTGTTGTTCTGCAGGAAGTCCGCGGTGATATAGGCCGACAGCCCCAGCACCGAGCCCACCGACAGGTCGATGCCACGGGTCAGCACCACGATCGTCATGCCGATGGCCAGCAGCATGGTGATGGCCGCCGAGAGCAGCAGGTCGCGGATGCTCTGCTGGCCCACGAAGCGTGGGTTGACCGCCGCGGTGACGGCGACGACGGCCACCAGCGCGACGACCAGCCCCAGTGCCCGGAACCGCAGGACCAGATCGAGGGCCGTGGAGCCGGTGCGGGTCCTGGTGTCCGGCTCGGCCGGCTGCGCCAGCAGCGTCATGCCGCGACCTCCTGCCCGGTGGCGAGGAACATGACCGACTCCTCGGTCGCCTCGGCTCGGCTCAACTCACCGACCAGGTGCCCCTCCCGGATCACGAGGACCCGGTCGGCCATGCCGAGGACCTCGGGCAGTTCGGAGGAGACCATGACGACGGCGACCCAGTCGGCCGCGAGCTGCGACATCAGCCGGTGCACCTCGGCCTTCGTGCCGACGTCGATGCCGCGGGTGGGCTCGTCGACGATGAGCACTTTCGGCCCGGTGGCCAGCCATTTCGCCAGCACGACCTTCTGCTGGTTGCCGCCGGAGAGGGTGCCGGCGGGGTCGGTGAGGCGACCGTAGCGGGTCTGCAGCCGACGGGTCCAGTCGGCGGCTTCACGCCGTTCGGCGCCGCCGGTCAGGAAGCCGAAGCGAGACAGCCGGTTGCGCCGGACGAGTGTGGCGTTACGCATGATCGACAGGTCGAGGATGAGTCCCTGCTGCCGGCGGTCCTCGGGCACCAGCGCCACGCCTGCTCGCATGGCCGCCTTCGAGTTTCCGGCAGGCAGCGCGTGCCCACCGACCCGCACGGTGCCGGCGTCGCGGGGGTCGACGCCGAACACCGCCTGCACCACCTCGGACCGGCCGGAGCCCACCAGTCCCGCCAGCGCCACGATTTCGCCGGCCCGGACCTGGAACGACACGTCGCGGAAGACGCCGGCGCGACTCAGCCCGTCGACCTCCAGCACGACCTCACCGGGGGTGACCTCCTGCTTCGGGAAGAGCGCGCCGAGTTCGCGGCCGACCATGCGGCGCACGATCTGGTCGATGGTGACGTCGGCCAGCAGGTCGGTGGACACGTGGGCGCCGTCGCGCATGACCGTCACCCGCTGACACAGCGCCTCGACCTCGTCGAACCGGTGCGAGATGAACAGCACCGCCGCACCGGCGTCGCGCAGCCCGCGGACCACGGCGAACAGCCGCTCGACCTCGACGCCGGAGAGTGCCGCCGTGGGCTCGTCCATGATCAGCACGGTGGCGTCGACGGAGATGGCCTTGGCGATCTCGACCAGCTGCTGATCGGCGATGGACAGGCCCTTGGCCGGCCGGGCCGGGTCGAGCGGGACGCCTAGCCGTTCGAACAGTGCGGCTGCGTGGCGATGCATCTCCGCCCGGTCGATCAACCCGAACCGGCCGCGGGGCTGCCGCCCGACGAAGATGTTCTCCGCCACTGACAGATCGGGGAAGAGAGTCGGTTCCTGGTAGATGACGGCGATGCCCGCATCCTTGGCCGCCGCGGTGTTCGTGAATTCGACCGCTTCGCCGTTGACTGTGACAGTGCCGGTGTCGGGCCGGTGGACGCCGGCGAGGACCTTGATCAACGTCGACTTGCCGGCGCCGTTCTCGCCGACCAGCGCGTGTGCCTCGCCCGGATACAGCTCCAAGCGCGCGTCACGCAACGCCGCGACCGGCCCGAATGCCTTGGTCACCCCAGCCAGTGTCACCACCGGACGGACCGGCGAATGGCCGGTTTCGAACGTGCTCCCGGTAGCGGACAACGGCGTCCTCCAGGTTAATGAATCGTTTCACGACCTTGCGAGGACATTAGGCCCAGTGACGCTCGCGGTCAACCCCCAAGTCGCATCGAAACCGACACTCCGCCACCCCCGGAATGATCACGTTCACCATGGGTGCTCCCGCTCCACCATGGATGCTTGCCTGGTGACGCGGGAGAACCCCTGGGGTCGCCAGGCCCGAACCGGACCTGCACCGGACCCGCGCCCGTCTCACGTCAGCCGCGCGTCCCGGTAGAAGCCCTCGATGTGCTCGGCCACCAGCGACGCGGCGCGCTCACCGTCGCCGGCGGCGATCGCGGCGAGCACCGCCCGGTGCTGATGCCTCAGCGCGTCGGCGGTGTTCTTCCAGTCCGGCAGGTCCGCTGCCGCTGCGACGACGTAGCCGTGGATCGCCTCGCGCAGCGACGCCATGATGGTGGAGACCAGGACGTTGCCCGCCAGCGCGGCCAACGCCACGTGGAACTCCGCGTCGAGCAGGTGGAAGCGTTCGCGCGGCAGGTCGGCGTCGTCCATCGCCTCCAGCAGCTGGCCGGCGGCGGCCAGTTGCTCCGGCTGAGCCCGGCCGGCCGCCTCGCGCACCGCCCACGACTCCAGCAGCACCCGGGTCTGGACGATGTCACCCATCGGCAGGTGGCTGGTGGCCAGGTGCAAACGCAACGTGGCCGTCAGCGGCGAGGCCGGCTCGGCGACGATGACGGCACCGGCTTCCGGGCCGGACCCCGCGGCGGTGCGGACGACGCCCATCGCCTCGAGCACCCGGATGGCCTCGCGCACGGATGGCCGGCTCACCCCCAGCAGCCCGGCCATCGCGCGCTCGCCGGGCAGCCGATCGCCCAGCCGCAGCCGACCGGCGGCCAGGTCGGCCTCGATCTGGCGCAGCACGAGCTCGTACGTCTTCACGATCGGCAACCCTACTGGCCGGCTTCCGTTCCGCCTCCCACCTGGTCTACCGTGTGGTCTGACCACACCGAAACGACGCACCCGTACGACGCCAACGGAGCGCTCCATGACCGATCGACAGATCCCGCGCTGGTCCGAGCTGAAACCCCTGCTGCGGGCGAAGCCGGTGACGCTCAACCCCACCGAACGCCGTCTCGAGAAGGCGCTCACCATCGCCGACCTGCGCCGGATCGCGCGGTTGCGCACACCGCGCTCGGTCTTCGACTACACCGACGGCGCCGCCGAGGCCGAGATCAGCCTGCGCCGCGCCCGGGCCCTGTTCGCCCAACTGGAGCTGCGTCCGTCCATCCTGCACGACGTCTCCGAGGTGGACCCGACGACGACGATGCTCGGCGCGCCGTCCGCGCAGCCGTTCGCGTTCGCGCCGACGGGCTTCACCCGCATGATGAACCACGAGGGCGAGAGCGCGGTGGTCCGCGTGGCCGAGCGGGCCGGCATTCCGTACGCCCTCTCGACCATGGGCACCACGTCCATCGAGGATGTCGCGGCCGCGGCCCCGGACGCGCGCAAGTGGTTCCAGCTCTACGTGTGGAAGGACCGGTCCTCCGGCGAGGACCTGGTGAAGCGGGCCGCCGCGGCCGGCTACGAGGCGCTCATGCTGACCGTCGACGTCCCGGTGGCCGGCGCCCGGCTGCGCGACGTCCGCAACGGCTTCACCATCCCGCCGTCCCTGACCGCGAAGACGGTGCTCGACGCCGCCGCCCATCCCGCCTGGTGGATCAATCTGCTGACCACCAAGCCGCTGGAGTTCGCCTCCCTGAGCGAGTGGCAGGGCACCGTGGCGGAACTGCTGAACAAGCTCTTCGACCCCACCATGACCATCGACGACCTCGCGTGGCTGCGCTCCATCTGGTCCGGGCCGCTGATCGTCAAGGGCATCCAGACGGTCGACGACGCCCGCCGCGTGGTCGACGCCGGCGCCGACGCGATCGTGCTGTCCAACCATGGCGGGCGGCAGCTGGACCGGGCACCGGTGCCGCTGCGGATCCTGCCGGAGGTGGCCGCCGCCGTGGGTGACCGCACCGAGGTGTACCTCGACACCGGCATCACGAACGGCGCCGACATCGTGGCCGCGTTGGCACTGGGGGCCGACGCCTGCCTGGTGGGGCGTGCCTACCTCTACGGGCTGATGGCCGGTGGCGAACGCGGCGTCGCCCGCGCTGCCGAGATCCTGACCACGGAGGTCCGCCGCACCATGCAGCTGCTGGGGGTCCGCACCGTCGACGAGCTGAACCCCGACCACGTCCGGCTGCCCTGATCCAGGCAGCCCGCTGAGAACCGCACACACCACCCAGGGAGAGACGATCATGCACCTGATGCGCATCGGCGAGCCGGGCCAGGAGCGTCCCGCCGTCCGCGACGACGACGACACCCTCTACGACCTCACCCCGCTCACCGGCGACATCGACGGCACCTTCCTCGCCGACGACGGCATCCGCCGAGCCCGCGCCGCACTGGCGGCCGGCGAGCTGCCGGCGCTGCCTGCACAGGGCCGCATCGGCGCACCCATCGCCCGCCCCGGCAAGATCGTGTGCATCGGCCTGAACTACCGCGACCACGCCGCCGAGACCGGCGCAGCCCTGCCGGCGGAGCCGATCATCTTCATGAAGGCATCCAACACCGTGGTGGGACCCAACGACACCGTCCTGGTCCCCCGCGGCAGCACCAAGACCGACTGGGAGGTCGAGCTCGGCGTCGTCATCGGCAAGACCGCCCGATACCTGGACTCACCCGACGATGCCCTGGACGTCATCGCGGGCTACACCATCTCCCACGACGTGTCCGAACGCGAGTTCCAGCTCGAGCGCGGCGGGCAGTGGGACAAGGGCAAGTCCTGCGAGACGTTCAACCCGCTGGGCCCCTGGCTGGTCCCGACCGACGACATCGACGACGCCGGCAAACTCGGCCTGCGGTTGTGGGTGAACGGCGAGCAGCGCCAGGACGGCACCACCGCCGACCTCATCTTCGGCATCGGCCACGTCATCTGGTACCTGAGCCAGTTCATGGTCCTCGACCCCGGCGACCTGGTGAACACCGGCACACCCGCCGGCGTGGCCATGGGCATGCCGGGGCAGCCGTACCTGCGCGCCGGCGACGTCGTGGAACTGGAGATCGACGGCCTCGGCCGGCAGCGGCAGGAATTCCGCGACGCCTGAGCGCCGCACGGCAGCGCAAAGGGGCCGGCTACCCAATGGGTGCCGGCCCCTTTCCTGCGTCATAGACACCCGAGGGACGACCCTCGGGCCGGTCTCGGCCGCTCGTGCTCCGCCGAGACCACGGATCACCGGCCGTGGTGTGTGCGCTTCGATCCGCGGCGGTGCCCGACGACCGTCCGCCGCGCGTCCCCGAGCCGCGCGCGAACGGTCACCCCGTCAGCCGTGGGCGGACTCGTACTTGGCCAGGATGTCCGACGGGATGCGGCCGCGGTCGGAGACCTTGAGTCCCTGGTCGCGTGCCCACTCGCGGATGGCCGTGGTGTCGGTGCGGCTGGCCCTGCCACCGGAAGCGGCGGCCCGCCCCCGGCCACGCCGAGCCGAGGCCCTACGCGCCGAGGCGACGTAGGGAGCCAAGGTGTCGCGCAGCTTGCTGGCGTTCTTAGCCGACAGGTCTATCTCGTACGAGGCTCCGTCCAAGGCGAAGCTGACGGTCTCGGCGGCGTCTCCACCGTCGAGATCGTCCAGCAGAATCACCTGAACCTTTTGCGCCATCGTTGATCCTTCCCGCGGGGCTGCACACTGTTGTTTTGAGTTGACATCTCTATTGTTACGCCCGGGAAGGGAGAATTTCAATTCGCCTGCGGCGCGTCGTGGGACCGGATTTGTGACGGCACACTCATTCGACGTAGCATCCGCACGTTACCCAGAGTATTCGGCTTCACACGATCGAGGTCGAGGAACTCGGCGACCCCTTCGTCGGCCGACCGCAACAACTGCGAGTAGACGTCGTCGGGCACCGGCGTACCTTCTACCGGTTCGAATCCGTGCTGGGCGAAGAAGTCCACCTCGAAGGTCAGGCAGAACACCCGCTCCACACCGAGTTCCCGGGCCACTCCGAGCAATCGCTGCAGTAGCACATGACCGACTCCGCGACCGCGCCATTCCGGGTCGACGGCGAGTGTGCGAACCTCCGCGAGGTCTTCCCACATCACGTGCAACGCACCGCAGCCGACCACCCTGCCGCCGGCTGTTTCGGCTACCCAGAACTCCTGGATGTCCTCGTACAAAGTGACGGTCTCTTTGGATAGCAGGATCCGCCGTGCCGCGTAACCGTCGAGCAGGTTGCGGATCACCCGTACATCGGCGGTGCGGGCCCGCCGCACATGAATGGCCGACGCGTTTTCGCCGGCCTCCGTCATTCCGGCTTCACCAGCGGGAACAGGATGGTCTCGCGAATGCCGGCGTCGGTGAGCAACATCATGACGCGGTCGATGCCCATCCCCATGCCGCCCAGCGGAGGCATGCCGTATTCCATGGCGCGCAGGAAGTCCTCGTCCATCTGCATCGCCTCGGGGTCGCCTGCGGCGGCCCGCAGTGACTGGCTCACCAGCCGCTCGCGCTGCAGCACCGGGTCGGTGAGCTCGCTGTAGGCGACGCCCCGTTCGACCCCGCCGATGATGAGGTCCCACGCTTCCACGAGCCGGGGGTCGTCCCGGTGCGGACGGGCCAGCGGGCGCACCGACTCCGGGTAGTCGCAGACGAACGTGGGTTCCATGAACGTGTGCTCAGCCAGCTTCTCGAACAGCTCCAGGACGATCTCGCCCTCGTTCCACTGCGGTTCGAGCCGCACCTGGTGCTTGTCGGCGAGTTCGCGTAGCCGTTGGGCCGACGTGTCGGCGGTGACCTCTTCGCCGACGGCGTTCGAGACGGCCTCGTGGAGGGTCACCCTCGCCCACGGTGCCTCGAGGTCGATCTCGCCGCCGTGGCCGTCGGAGACGACAGTGCGGCCGACCGCCCGGGCGGCGTCGACGATGAGATCACGCGTGAGCGTCGCCATACTGTCGTAGTCGTCGTAGGCGCCATAGGCCTCGAGCATCGTGAACTCAGGGCTGTGCGTGGAATCGACACCCTCGTTTCGAAAAATTCTCCCGATCTCGTAGACCTTGTCCACGCCGCCGACGATGGCCCGCTTGAGGTAGAGCTCCAACGCGATGCGCAATGTCATCGGAATATCGAACGCATTGAGGTGCGTCTGGAATGGGCGGGCCGCGGCGCCACCGTGGATCAACTGCAGCACCGGCGTCTCGACCTCGATGTAGCCGTGCCGGTGCAGCGTTTCGCGCAAGGACCGGGTGACGACGGCGCGAGTTCGCACCATGTCGCGGGCCGCCGGATTGACGATCAAGTCGGCGTAACGCTGCCGGACGCGGGTTTCCTCATTCAAATCCTTGTGCGCCACCGGCAGCGGCCGCAGGGCCTTGGAAAGCATGGTCCAGCGGTCGGCCGTCACCGACAGCTCACCGCGCTTGCTGACGATGACCTCACCGTCGACGCCGACGTGATCGCCGATGTCGACCAGGTGCTTCCACTGCGCCAGACTCTCCACACCGACACGATCGAGGGAGAGCATCACCTGCAGTTCGGTGCCGTCCCCTTCACGCAGCCGGGCAAAACAGAGTTTTCCGGTGTTGCGCAGAAAGATCACCCGCCCCGCGACGGCGGCGCGATCGCCCGTTTCGGTGCCGGCGACGAGATCCGGATAGGAAGCGCGAAGCTGACCGAAGGTGTGCGTGCGGTCGAATCCGAGCCGATACGGCGGAACTCCCGAGGCCAGCAACTCCGCGCGCTTCTCGCGCCGGATGCGCATCTGCTCGGGAACATCCTGATCGGGGGTCGGAGGCACGTCACTCATGAGGGACAAGCCTAGGCGGTGCGGACGTTGCGCCGCGCCCGGTGCCGGTCGCCGGTATTGCCGGGACCCGTCCCGGCTGCCACTGTGGGTCATGGAGGGTCATGCGAACCGGCTGCCGACGGAAGGCCGACGCTCCTCTTCGGCGGTCGGTCCGGGCGCTGGGCAAGGCCAACGCCCGGGCCGTCCTTGCATGACGCGTCCTCTGGATGAGGATGGAGGTGAGGTCGATGAGTGCCGTCCAGGTCGTCGACCGCGGAGCCCGCGAGATCGTCGTCTTCCTCTCCGGCGACGTCAGTGGCGAGCCCGCCGACACCCTGCACGCCGCCGTCGACGAGGTCAGCCGGCTGGAGCAGCTGAACGCGCTGGATCACGTCGTCGTCGACATGCACCGGGTCACCGAGCTGGGCGACGCGGGGGTGGCGTTCCTGCGCGAGCTGTCCCGTCGCGGCCGCACTGCCGGTTACGAAGTGTCCTTCGCGGCCATGAGCGGGCCTGCGCATCGCGCGGTGGAAGCGGCCGGCTGGCGCTTCGCCGAGCACAGCCCGCTGCTCGACGACAGGACCTAGGCGTCGAGCAGCCGCCTGATCGCGTCGAGGTAGCGCTCGGTGTCCGCGGCCTCGTCGGGGTAGTCGGCATGCCCGGCGGAGAAGACCACCAGTTCCTTCGGCCCCGGGATCGCGTTGTGGACGGCGAACTGCCCAGGCGGCGGGACCGCCGGGTCCCACAGCGCCGGCGCCACGACCATGGGGATGCGCAGCCGGCCGGCCGCGGTGGCGGCGTCGAAGAATCGCAGCACCTCGCGGGCCTCGGGGCGCTCGGCGACGTAACGGCGCACCGCCTCGCCGCTGCCGGTGCACGGCATGGTGAGGCGCAGGTCGTGGTTGCCGAAGCTCGGCACGTGCAGGGCGCCGGCGTCGAACCGGTCGTCCCACGGCAGCGCGAGCGCCCCGATGCCACCGCCGAAACTGCCGCCGACGAAGACCAGCCGGTCCGGCGGCTGCGGCAACAGCGCCAGCAGCGCCGACGCCGCACACCACACGTCAGCCGCGCACCCGCCGTGCACGTAGGTGTCGACCGCGTCGATGCCGTGCAGCACGTGCTCGGCCGCCACCGCCGGGATGCCGGGGACGAGGCCACGCTGCGGCAGCCCGCGGGCGGCCGCGAACAGGGCCGCGGTGCCCGGCGGCACCAGCTCGAGGTCCGGCTCGTCGCGGCCGCCGTAGCCGTGCCCGACCACGAGGGCGCGCTCGGCGACACCGTCCGGCGGCAACACCAGCCAGCCGCCCAGACGTACGCCGTCGAGCGACGTGAACTCCACGTCGTGGAGGCCGGGCCGGCCCGGCACCTGGCGCGTCACCGGCGCCGGGTCGACCGCACGCGCCCGTCCGTACAGCGTCGTCCAGAATTCGGCGAACCCGGCCGGTTCGGGTGGCGCGCCGACCTCCTCGAGTGCCTTGCGGTCGTAGCCGTAGGTGGCGTCGAACGCGTCCGGTCCGAACCACTCGTCGTAGGGCGCCGTCACAGCCGGCGATAGTAGCCGTTCAGCGGACGCTCGCCCGGAACCCCTCCCGCCAGCTCGGGTACTGCGGCTTCCAGCCCAGTTCGCGTTCGGCCTTCGCGTTGGACGATCCGCGCAGCGTGGTCATGAACGTCACCCCGAAGTCGCCGATCAGCGGCTTGGCCAGCCACGCCGGCAGCTTCCGCGGTGACTTCGCGCCGACTGCGGCGGCCAGCTCCGGCAGGATCTGCGCGACCGGTGCGGGCTCGTCGTCGACGATGTTGTAGATGCCGGGTGCCCCGCCCTCGATGGCCGCGAGCGTGGCGCGGGCCGCGTCGTCGATGTGCAGGAGCGACCACACCGCGGTGCCGCCGCCGACCAGCGGGAAGCGCCGTTTACGGAGCATGCCGACGACATCGTCGCCCGTGAGGCCCGTGCCGGGGCCGTAGAAGCTGCCGTAGCGCAGGACCAGCCCGTCGACGCCGGGGGTGCTCGTGGTCACCCGCTCCAGGTGCTGGATGGCGCTCAACGTCTGCCGGCAGGCAGCCGGCGGGTTCGCCTCCAGCGGGTCGTCCTCGGACTTCACCGGGGCACCGCTGCGGGCATTGGGCCAGCCGGTGTAGCTCTGCGCGACGAACCGCCGCACGCCGGCGTCGCGGGCCGCGGCCAGCAGGTGGTCGGTGCCCTCCGTGCGCAGCCGGTTGGTGGCGGCGAACTCGGCGTCCCAGTGCTTGAAGTCGCCGGTGCCGCTGGCCAGCGCCGTCTGCTGCTGGACGATGACGTCCGGCGCGGCGGCGCGAACCTCCTGCCGCACCGCATCGGCGTCGAGCCCGTCCACCACCACGCCCTCGGCACCTGCCGCGGTCAACTGGGCGAGCTTGCCCGGCGACCGTGTCGTGCCCACCACTTCGTGTCCGGCGGCCACCAGTATCGGGATCAGCGACCGTCCGACGGCGCCGGTCGCGCCGGCCAGGAACACCCTCATGGTTCTCCACTCCATCCTCATGTCTCACCGGCGGCGCCTGCGAGGCGCCCCGTCACATCCCCTTCGACGGGGGACCCCGGCGTCCTGTGACAGGATCGGGCGCGTGACCGATCTCGCGGTCTCCCACGACCGGTTGCGGCCGCTGATGTTCTCGATCGCGTACCGGATGCTCGGGTCCGTCAGCGAAGCCGAGGACGTCGTCCAGGAGGCGTTCCTGCGGATGCACCGCAGCGCGTCCGCCGACCGCCCGCCCATCGACTCCCCGGAGGCGTACGCGACCACCGTGACCACGCGGCTGGCCATCGACGCGCTGCGCTCCGTCCGCCGCCGGCGTGAACAGTACGTCGGTCCGTGGCTGCCGGAACCGCTCCTGGCCGTCGACGACGACCCCGCCGGCCGGGCCGAGGCGGCGGAGACACTGTCCACCGCGTTCCTGGTGGTACTGGAGACGCTCTCGCCGGTCGAGCGCGCGGTGTTCCTGCTGCGCGAGGTGTTCGGTTACGGCTACGACGAGATCGCCGCCGTGGTCCAGCGGTCCGAGGCGAACTGCCGGCAGCTGCTGGTGCGGGCCAAGCGGCACATCGACGAGCGGCGGCCCCGGTTCGAACCGTCGCCGGAACGTCGGGAGGCGCTGGGCCGGCGGTTCATGGCGGCGGTCCAGGACCGCGACGTGGACGAGCTGGAGCGGATGCTGGCCGAGGACGTCGCGTTCTACGGTGACGGCGGTGGCCGGACCGCGGCGGCGCGCAAGCCGATCACCGGCGCGTTGCAGGTGGCCCGGTTCCTGGCGAACCTCGGCCGGATGGGCGAGCGCATCGGCGCCGTGCTCGAGCCGGTCACCGTCAACGGCCAGCCCGGCATCCGGGTGAGTGCGCCCGGCGGCATCATCGGCGTGCTGTCGCTGACCATCGCCGACGGCCACGTCCGCGGCGTGCACAACGTCATCAACCCCGAGAAGCTGCGCCACCTGGGCCCCGTCGGCGACCTCAACGCCCTGCTCCAAGGGAAATGATCACGTTCGGCATGGGTGTGTTCGCTTCACCACCCATGCTTGCCCGGTGGAGCGGGAGCACCCCAACGGCACGTGATCATTTCCACCGGAGTCAGGCCGGGTGGTTGCGGTCGAAGACCAGCCGAAGGCCGGTCAGGGTGAGCCACGGCGCGTGGTGGTCGATGGTGGTGGACTCTTCGAGGACCAGCGGCGCGAGACCACCGGTGGCGATCACCGTCACGCCGTCCAGGCCGACGCCCAGCTCGGTGGCCATCCGGGTGACCACGCCGTCGACCTGGCTGCTGAACCCGTAGAAGGCGCCGGACTGCAGCGCCTCCACGGTGTTCTTGGCGATGACCGACCGGGGCCGCACGAGTTCGACCCGGCGCAACTGGGCGGCGGCGTTGCGCAGGGCCTCCAGCGACACGTCGATGCCCGGTGCGATCGCGCCGCCGATGTACTCGCCCCGCGCCGACACGACGTCGAACGTGGTGGCGGTGCCGAAGTCGACGACGATGTGCGGGCCCGGCCCGTACTGGTGCATGGCCGCCAGCGCGTTGACGATGCGGTCGGTGCCGACCTCGCGCGGGTTGTCGGTCAGGATCGGGACACCGGTCTTGACCCCCGGCTCCACGAGCAGCGCGGGCACGTCGCTGTAGTACCGCTGGGTCAGCCAGCGCAGCTCGCGCTGGACCACCGGCACCGTCGAGCAGATGGCCACGCCGTCGACCTGGGCGTCCACGCCGGCGAACAGGCCGCGCAGCAGTGCCATCAGCTCGTCGGTGGTGCGCCGGGCAACGGTGGCGACCCGCCAGTGGTGCACGACGTCGATGCCGTCGAGCAGCCCGATGACGGTCTCCGTGTTGCCGACGTCGATGGCCAGCAGCATGGGCGTTATCGTCCCTCGACGGCGACGACGTCCAGTCCGAGGTCCAGGGCGCGGACCGAGTGGGTCAGCTCGCCGGTGGACAGGTAGTCGACTCCGGTGGCGGCGTAGGCGGCGGCCTGGTCGAGCGTCAGCCCGCCGCTGACCTCCAGCCTGGCTCGGCCATCGACGGCCTTGACCGCCTCGAGCGCCTGATCGACGGTGAAGTTGTCCAGCAGGACCAGTTCGGCGCCGGCCTCGACGGCCTCGACCGCGCCGGCAACGTCGTCGACCTCGACCTCGACGGTCAGGCCCGGGTAGGACTCACGGACCGCCCGGAACGCGGCGGTGATGCCGCCGGCCGCGGCGACGTGATTGTCCTTGATCAGCGCCGACTCCGACAGCGACGAGCGGTGGTTCACCCCACCACCGGCCCGCACGGCGTACTTCTCCAGCGACCGCATCAGCGGCGTCGTCTTGCGGGTGTCGCGCACCGCCGCCTGGCTACCCGCGAGGGCGCCGACCCAGGCGCGAGTGGCGGTGGCGATGCCGGACAGCCGGCAGGCCAGGTTCAACGCGGTCCGTTCGGCCACGAGCAGGGCGCGGGTGCGCCCGTGCACGGTCAGCACAGTGGTGCCGGGCGATACCTCGGTGCCGTCGGCGACGTGCCGTTCGACCTGGACGTCGCCACCGACCACCGCGAAGGTGGCCTCGGCCACCGGCAGGCCGGCGACCACACCGGCTTCCCGGGCCGCCAGCACCGCGATCGCCTGCTGCTCGGCCGGCACGGTGGCGACGGTGGTGACGTCTTCCCCGCCGTCGAGGTCTTCCTCCAGGGTGGCCCGGATCAGGTCCTCGACGTACGCGGGATCGAGACCCGCCTCGCGCAAGGCGAGCGTCACGGCCTCGGGCAGACTCATCATGACTCCTTCATCGGTTCATATGTCGTCGTCAGGACGCCGTCCGGATCGAGGACGCTGACCAGGTGGCCGCGCCAGCGGGCGTCGTCACGTTCCGGGAAGTCCTCACGCCAGTGGCCGCCGCGCGTTTCCTCCCGCAACGCGGCGTGCCGACCGAGCGTAACGGCCACGGTGTGCAGATTCGTGGTCTCCCAGGAATCCGGTGTCATCGGGCCTGGGTCGTCGGGTCCGGCGCCGACGGCCATGGTGGCCAGCCGGGCGGCGAGGGTCGTCAACGACGCCTCCGACCTGAGCACCCCGGCGCCCGCGGTCATCGCCGACTGGACGAACGGCTGGGCGTCGGCGTCGAGCAGGCTGACCGGTCCGTCGCGCTCGACCGGGTCGCCCGGGCGGGCGTCGCCCAGCGACGAGGCGAGGTCCTCGGCGATGCGGTGCCCCCACACCAGGCCCTCGAGCAGTGAGTTGGACGCCAGCCGGTTCGCGCCGTGCACGCCGGTGCAGGACACCTCACCGCAGGCGTACAGGCCGGGGAGGCTGGTCCGGCCGCGCCGGTCGGTGCGGATGCCGCCGCTGGCGTAGTGCTGCGCCGGCGCCACCGGGACCAGGTCGGTGGCCGGGTCGATCCCGTAGGAGCGGCAGCGGGCGACGATGGTGGGGAACCGCTCGGCCAGGAACTCGCCGCCGAGGTGCCGCGCGTCCAGCCAGACGTGTTCGGCGCCCGTCTCGGCCATCGCGGTGACGACGCCCTTGGCCACGACGTCGCGCGGGGCCAACTCGGCCAGCTCGTGCCGGCCCACCATGAACCGGCGGCCCTCGACGTCGCGCAGCACCGCGCCCTCGCCGCGGACGGCCTCGGAGATCAGTGGCTGCTGGCCCTTCGCCGACCGGCCCAGCCACAGCACCGTCGGATGGAACTGGACGAACTCCAGGTCCGCCACCTGGGCGCCGGCCCGCAACGCGGCGGCGAGGCCGTCGCCGGTGGAGACGGGCGGATTGGTGGTGGAGGCGTACACCTGCCCGAGGCCGCCGGCGGCGAGCACGACCGCACGGCCCAGCGCGGCGCCGACGCCGCTCTGCCGGCCCTCGCCGAGGACGTGCAGCGTGACCCCGCAGGCTCGGCCGGCGGCGTCGGTGAGGATGTCGGTGACGAGGGCGTGCTCGTAGACCTCGATCTGCGGGTCCTCGCGGATGGCCGCCAAGGCCTCCAGCAGCGCCCGGGAGATCTCCTTGCCGGTGGCGTCGCCGCCGGAGTGGGCGATGCGGTCGCGGTGGTGCCCGCCCTCACGCGTGAGCGCGATGTCGCCGGCGGGCGTCCGCTCGAACTCCGCACCCAGGTCGACCAGCTCGCGCACCCGTCGCGGGCCCTCGGTGACGAGCGTGCGCACGGCGGCCTCGTCGCACAGGCCGACCCCGGCCACAAGTGTGTCGTTCAGGTGCTGTTCCGGGCTGTCCTCCGGATCGAGCGCGGCGGCGATACCGCCCTGCGCCCACGCGGTAGCGCTGTCGGCGAGGCGGGTTTTCGTCACCAGCAGCACCCGGCCGGCCTTGCGGGCCTCGAGCGCCGCCGTCAGCCCGGCGATGCCGCTGCCGACCACGACGACGTCGGCGGACACCGTCCACCCGGGCGCCTCGGTTCGCAGCCGACGCGCGATGCGTACTCCGGTCACGCCGGGCAAGCCTACGACGCCCGGAGCGAATCCCCGAGGCGATCTCACGTGGTGGCGGTCAGGGCAGGTCGATCGCGGCGTTGTCGATCAGACGGGTGTGGCCCACCCGGGCGGCCACGAGCAGCCGCGCCGGGCCGTGGTCCGGCGCCGGTTCCAGGGCGGGCCCGCGCAGCTCGAGGTAGTCGACGTCGACGGTGTCCACGGTCAGTTCGGCGGCCGCCGCGGCGACGACGGCCTCCGGACCGGACGCGGCCGCGCCGGCCCCGGCCCGCAGTGCCCGGGACAACGCGAGCGCCGCCGTCCGCTCGTCCGGAGACAGGTACCGGTTGCGACTGGACAACGCCAGCCCGTCGTCCTCGCGGACGGTGGGGACGCCGACGATCTCGTACGGCAACTCCAGGTCGGCCGTCATCCGGCGGACGAGCGTCAGCTGCTGGTAGTCCTTCTCACCGAAGAGCGCGTACGCCGGCACGGTCAGGTTGAGCAGCTTGGCCACGACGGTCAGCACCCCGGCGAAGTGTCCGGGCCGGACCGCGCCCTCCAGTTCGGCGCCCAGCGGTCCCGGCTCGATGGTGACCTCGGGCCGGCCGCCCGGGTACAGCTCGGCCTCGTCGGGCGCGAAGACGACATCCACGCCCTCCTCGGCGCAGACGGCGAGGTCGGTCTCGAACGGGCGCGGGTACCGGTCGAAGTCCTCACCGGCCCCGAACTGCAACGGGTTCACGAAAACGGTCACGATCACCGTTCCGTCGTCGCCCACCAGCTCACGGGCCGCCCGCATGAGGGCGCGGTGCCCCTCGTGCAGGGCCCCCATGGTCATGACGACGGCGCTGACGGTCTCGGCGGCCGCCAGCGCGTCGGCGAGATCGTCACGAGTGCGGGCTACCACCGGACCGGTCACGCGGGTCAGCGTAGCCGCCGGCACCCGCGCCGCCCGCCAGCACCCACGTCGAAAACCCGATGACGTCGAGCCACGGGAGGTGTACGGTCTCGCGTTTGTGCGTCTCTTCGCCGCCTTCGTCGCCATGGGTTTCCGGCGGTGGTCGACCTATCGGCTGGCCACCGCGGCCGGCGCGTTCACGAACACCGCGTTCGGACTCATCAAGGCGTCCATCACCGTCGCCACGGTCGGTGCCGCCGGCGGCACCCTGGCCGGCTACGACGCGGCCACCGGTGCCACCTACGCATGGCTGGTGCAGGCCCTGGTCGCGCCGGTCAACGTCTTCCAGTGGAGCGAGCTGGCCGAGCGGGTCCGCGACGGTGACGTCGCCATCGACCTCGCCCGCCCGGTCGACCCGCAGCTGGCCTATCTGGCCGCGTTCCTGGGTCGCGGCGCCTACCTCTTCCTGCCGCGGGGGATTCCGCCGCTGCTGGCCGGCGCTCTGACGACGGGGCTGCTCCTCCCGTCGACACCACTGCCGTACGTGATCGGGCTGGTCAGCGTCATGCTCGCCGTCGCGTTGTCGTTCGTCTGCTGGTGGCTGGTGAACCTGGTCGCGTTCTGGGTGGTCGAGATGCGCGGCCTCGCCACGCTGTACGTCGTCGCCATGAGCGTGCTGTCCGGGCTGATCGTGCCGGTTCACTGGTTCCCGGACTGGATGGCCACCCTCGCCGCGTGCACGCCGTTCCCGTCGCTGCTGCAGGCACCGATCGACGTGATCATGGCTCGGGCCACGGGGGTCGAGGCGCTGTCGGTGCTGGCCGTCCAGGCCGGCTGGCTGCTCGGAATGCTGCTGTTGGGCCGCCTGGTGTTCGCCCGCGGCACAGCCACCCTGGTGGTACAGGGTGGCTGAGCGGCTGCACCCCTACCGGACGCTGCTGGGGTCGCGGATGCGGTCGCAGACGGCGTACCGGCGCTCGTTCGTGTTCGACGTCCTGGGCAGTGTGGGCATCGGGCTGGTCGAGTTCGCCGAGGTCTACGTGATCTTCACCAACGTCGACATGCTGGGCGAGCTGGACTTCGCCGCCGCCATGCTGCTGTTCGCCCTGGCCAACCTGGGCTTCAGCCTGGCCGACATGGCGGTGGGTCACGTCGACCGGCTGCCGGTCTACCTGCGCGAGGGGACGCTCGACGCGTTCCTGCTGCGGCCGCTGCCGGTGTTGGCGCAGCTGATCACCAGCGACATCTCGCTGCGCCGGCTGGGCCGCACCGTCGTCGCCGCGGTGGTCATGGGAATCGCGCTGCCACTGAACGACATCACCTGGACGGCGGCCACTGTCGTGCTGGTCGTGGTGGCGCCGCTGGCCGCTGCCGCGATCTTCGCCGCCCTGTTCGTGTGCGCGGCAGCCATCCAGTTCTGGCTGGTCGAGGGCGCGGAGTTCGCCAACGCGTTCACCTACGGCGGCGCCTACGCCTCGGAGTACCCGGCCAGCATCTTCAGCCTGCCGATGCGGCTGTTGTTCACCTTCGTCGTCCCGGCGGCGTTCGCCGCGTACCTGCCGGTGCTCGTACTGCTGGACCTGCCCGGCCCGGCCTGGCTGCCGCAGTGGCTGGGCTGGTGCACGCCGGCCGCCGCGGCCGTCATCTGGGTCGTCGCCCTGGCCGGCTGGCGGGCCGGCATCCGCCACTACACGGGAGCCGGATCGTGACCGAGCCGATCATCAGTGTCCGCGACCTGCGCCGCGAGTTCGTCGTCCGGAGCCCGGCGGGACGGCTGCGGCGCACCCGCACCGTCGTCGCCGCCGTCGACGGGCTGAGCTTCGACCTGGCCGAAGGGTCGGCCGTCGGGTACATCGGCGCGAACGGGGCCGGGAAGTCCACGACCATCAAGATGCTCACCGGCATCCTGGTCCCGACGGCGGGGACGGTGCGCACCTGCGGTCTGGAGCCGGTACGACGGCGCCGCGACCTGGCCCGGCAGATCGGCGTGGTGTTCGGCCAGCGCAGCCAGCTGTGGTGGGATCTGCCGTTGCGTGAGTCGTTCCGCACGCTCGCGGCCATCCACCGGCTGGCACCGGCGGCGTGGCCGGTGCGCCGCGACGAACTGGTGGACCGGCTGGACCTCGGGTCGTTCCTCGACACCCCGGTCCGGCAGCTCTCACTGGGGCAGCGGATCCGGGGCGAGATCGCCGCCGCGCTGCTGCACTCGCCCCGGCTGCTGATCCTCGACGAGCCGACGATCGGCCTGGACGTGCTGAGCAAGGAACGCCTGCGGGTGTTCCTGGCCGAGCAGCGCGCCCTGCACGGCACCACCCTGCTGCTGACCACGCACGACATGGACGACGTCCAGCGGCTCACCGAACGCATCATCGTGGTCGACCACGGGCGGTGCGTGTACGACGGGACGCTGACCGGGTTGGTGGGCCGGGTGGGCGCGGAGCGGGTCATGGCGGTCGACCTGGCCGAGCCGGTCGCGTCGCTGGGCGAGATCGCCGGAGTGCGTACGGTCGCGGTGGAGTCCGACGGCCTGCGGCACCGGCTGGCGTTCACCCCGGAGCGGACGACGGCGGGCGCCATCCTGGAGGCGGTGGGACAACGGGCCCAGGTGCGCGACCTGAGCATCGAGGAACCCGACATCGAGGACGTGGTGCGCCGCCTCTACCTGTCGCAGACGGCGTCGTGACGACGCTGTCCGGTCGAACGGCCGGTCTCGGCGCCACTCGGCAGGATCCTGGTCGCCTTTCCCGGAGCAGCGGTCTCGGCGCGATCGTGTCAGTCCGGCGCGGGGGGATCGGCGAGCACGTCCAGCAGCGCTTCGGCGTCGCTCGCCTTCAGCCGCCCGTCGGCCAGCGCCCGGCCCGCGGTGCGCCGCGCCAGCGCCACGTACGCGCCGACGCCTTCCGGTAGCGCGGCCGTGATCTCACGCAGATGGCTGGAGACGGTGCCGGCGTCACCCCGGGACACCGGGCCGGTGAGCGCGTCGTCGCCCTGCCGCAGCCCGTTGTCGAGCGCGGCGGACAGCAGCGGCGCGAGGACCTTGTCCGGCTCGTCGACGCCAGCCGCCCGCAGGAGGCCCATGGCGTCGTTGACGAGGGTCACCAGGTGGTTCGCGCCGTGTGCCAGCGCCGCGTGGTACAGCGCGCGGGCGTTCTCGGCGATCCGGACCGGCTCGGACCCCATCTCGACCACCAGGGCCTCCGCCACCGGCCACAGCGGCTCGGGCGCGGTGACTCCGAACGTCGCGCCGGTCAGCCGGTGCAGGTCGACCGAGGTGCCCGTGAACGTCATGGCCGGGTGCAGCGCGAGCGGCAGCGCGCCCACCCGCGTCGCGGGGTCCAGCACCCCGACGCCGTACCGGCCGCTGGTGTGGACCACCAGCTGACCCGGCCGGATCTCGCCGGTCTTCGCCAGCCCGTCGACCAGGCCGGGCAGGGCGTCGTCGGGCACCGTCAACAGCACCAGGCCGGACCGTGCGAGCACCTGCGGCACGTCCACCAGCGGAACGCCCGGCAGTAGCGCGTCGGCACGGGTCCGGCTGGTCAGTGAGACGCCGTAGCCGGCCACCACGTGGTGGCCGGCCCGGGCGAGGGCCGCGCCGAGTACTGCGCCGACCCGCCCGGTGCCGACGATTCCCACGTCCAGGCGCGCCGGCCGTTCCTCCGTCACAGACGACAGGCTAGGCCACGCCCGATCTCATTCGGTCGCGAGCGCCACCACCGGCGAGGTGCGCGCCGCGCGCTGCCCGGGCACGAGCGACGCCACCACACCCAGCCCCGTCGCCACCACCGCGCTGATCGCCAGCACACCCCACGGCACGACGAACTCCAGTTCCTCCACGCTCACCACGGCTGCCCAGGCGAACAGGACCCCGGCCGCCGTCCCCACGACCGCCGCGACCGCACCCATCAGTGCCGCCTCGAAACCCAGGAGCACCCGGGTCTGCCGGCGGGTCAACCCCAAGGCCCGCAGCAGCCCGATCTCGCGGGTCCGCTCGTGCACCGACAGCGACAACGTGTTGGCGATCCCGATGAACGCGATCACCAGCGCCAGCGCGAGGACGGCGAGGACCACGTTGACCGCCTCGTCGAGGTTGCGCTCGAACTCCGCGCGGCGCTCCACGAAGCTCTGCACCGACAGCTCCGGATGTCCCTCGGTCGCGGCCAGCAGCGCGGCGCGCGCGGTGTCGCCGTCGACGCCGTCGGCCGCGTTCACCGCCAGCACGTCGTCGCCGTCGACGACCACCCGGCCGATCTCCGGCAACTCCGTTACCGCCCGAACCACGGCCTGGGCGATCGGCGCGTCGGCGGCCGTGCGGACGGCGAAGTCGGCAGGCACCTGCCCGTCCACCACCACGCTGACACTGCTTCGAGACGACTCGGCCACGGTGACGAAGCCGGCAACCGTCGTCACGCCGATCAGCAGCGCCGCCGTCGTCGCGGCGACCCGGCGCGGGTTGCGCACGGCGTTGGCCGTCGCCAGCTCCGCGCTCGACCGCGAGGCGCCGGCCAGTCGCGACACCCCCGCGCCGAGCACCCGCACCACGGGCGGCACCACGCGCGGGCCCAGCACGAGCAGGCCGAGGAAGCAGACGGCGGCACCGAACACCACCGCGACCAACCCCATCCCGCCGCCGGTGGTCCCCGCGGCGGCACCGGCCACCAGCAGCAGCGCGCCGGCCCCCATGGCCAGCAGCCCGACGGCGAAGCGGGCCCGGCCCACGGCGCGACTGTCCGCTCCGTCGGGCACTGCCTGCAGGGCGGCCAGCGGCGACACCCTGGTCGCCGCCCGTGCCGGCGGCACCGCCGCCCCGACGGTCACCAACACCCCGACGACCAGCGACCAGCCGACCGCGGTCGACGACACGACGAGCGGCAACGGGCCGGTCCGGTCGTCGAGCAGGGCGCCCATGCCCCATGCGGACAACGCACCGAGGCCGACCCCGGCGATGCCGCCGGCCAGCCCCACGGCGACCGACTCGGACAGCAGACCGAGCAGCACCTGGCGCCGGGTCGCGCCGACCGTCCGGAGCAGGGCCAGCTCCCGCGTGCGCTGGGCGATGAGAATCCGGAACGTGTTGGCGATGACGAACGCCGCGACGATCAACGACACGGCGCCCAGCATGAGCAGCGGCACGCGGAGCGCCTCGCGGCTCGAGGATCCGTCGACCAGCCGCTGGGCGAGCTCGCCGCCGGTGATGACCTCGTGGCCGCCGGGCATTGCGGCCCGGACCGCGTCGGCGTCGGCGCCCGCGTCGAGCCGGAGGTCCACGCGGCTGGCGCCCGGCGGGTCGGCGAACCGCTGCACGACGCCCCAGCCGGCCGTCAGCTCCGGGTCGTCACCGGCCTCGGCGGTGGGCTCGGCGATCCCGGCGACCGGCAGCTCGACCACGTCAGTGGAGCCTTGGGCCGCGACGCTGATCTCGTCGCCGGCCTGCAGGTCCAGGCGTTCGGCGGAGCGCCGGTCCACCAGGACCCCGTCGCCGTCGAGGTCGGAGCCGACCGGCGCGGCGACCACCCGCGCGGCCGAGAACGGGTCGATCCGGCCGTCGCCGTCGACCGTGTGGACGGTCACCTCGCGGCGGGGCGCCGCGACGGCGACGCCCTCCATGTCGGCGACAGTGGCCGCGACCGATGCGTCGAGGTATCCCTCGTCCGGTGCCATGACCGCGAGGTCGACGCCCTCGGCGTCGGCCGCCACCCGCTCCCGCGAGGCGGCGTCGAGGGAGTCGGTGAGAACCAGGGTGCCCGCGGTGAACCCGACCGAGAGCACCACGACCAGCGCCGTCAGGCCCAGCCGCAGCAGGTGGGCGCGCAGGCCCGCCAGGATCACATCACGCACGGCTCAGTCCCCCAGCCGGCGCAGGTGGTCGATGACGGTGTCCACCGTCGGGTCGGCGATCTCGCCGGCCAGCCGCCCGTCGGCCAGCAGCACGACATGGTCCGCGGCGGCCGCGGCGGCCGGGTCGTGCGTCACCATGACGACGGTGCGGCCCAGCTCGCGGGCGCTGGCTCGCAGCAGCGCCAGGACCTCGCCGCCGGAGCGCGAGTCCAGGTTGCCGGTGGGCTCGTCGGCGAAGATCACCTCGGGTCGGTTGATCAGCGCCCGGGCCACCGCGACCCGCTGCTGCTGGCCGCCGGAGAGCTCGCTGGGCCGGTGCGTCAGCCGGTCCTGGATGCCCAGGATGCCGACGACCTCGTCGAACCAGGCCGGGTCGGCGGACCGGCCGGCCAGCCGCAGCGGCAGCAGCACGTTGGCCTTCGCGTCGAGGGTCGGCAGCAGGTTGAAGGCCTGGAAGACGAAGCCCAGCCGGTCGCGGCGGAGCAGGGTCAGCGCGGTGTCCCCGAGCTTCGTCAGGTCGGTGTCGCCGAGCAGCACCTGGCCCGACGTGGCGGTGTCGAGTCCGGCCAGGCAGTGCACGAGGGTGGACTTGCCGGACCCGGACGGCCCCATGATGGCGGTGAACCGGCCGGCGGCGAACGGGACGGAGATGCCGTCGAGGGCCCGGACGGCGGTGCGGCCGGTGCCGTACACCTTGGTCAGCCCGACGGCTCGGACGGCGACGGCGCCGGGGTCCGCCCCGGCGCCCGCGTATGCGTGTGTCTGGATGCTCACGTGTCCAGCGTCGTCGGCGACTGGTCCGGGATCGTCGGACCAACGGGTACACCTGCCGTGCGACCTTGGTCGTACGGCGCCGGGGCGGGCGGGGCCGATAGTGTCGGCGCTCGTGTCCGGGATGCGCCCGATCGAGACGCTGCCGAAGGTGCAGGCTCACCTCCACCTGACCGGCGCGATGCGCCCCGGCACCCTGACGGAACTGGCGGCCCGGGCCGGGATCGCCGTGCCGCCGGCACTGGATCCGGCCGGCATCCACGAATGGCCGGCGTTCCAGCAGCGCTACGACGCCGCGCGGGACGCGATCCGCTCGTCCGCCGACGTCGCGCGGGTCGTGCGGGAGGCCGCCGAGGACGACGCGGCCGGCGGCTGCGGCTGGCTGGAGCTCCAGGTGGACCCGACGTCGTACGCTCCGGCGCTGGGCGGGCTGGAAGCCGCGATCGAGGCAGTGCTGGCCGGGGCGGCGCAGGCGCCGACCCGGTCGGGGTGGTCGTCGCGTCGAGCTGGGCGCGGCCGGGTTCCCATGCGTCCCGCCTGGCCCGGTTGGCCGCCCGGTACGCCGGCGACGGTGTCGTCGGGTTCGGGCTGTCCAACGACGAGCGGCGCGGCCGGGTCGCGGACTTCGCGCCGGCGTTCCGGATCGCCGCGGAGCACGGGCTGGTGCGCACTCCGCACGCAGGGTTCTTCACCGGTGCCGGCCATGTCCGCGAGTGCGTGGAGGTGCTGGGTGCCACCCGGATCGGGCACGGCACGTCGGCGGTGGCCGACCCGGCGGTGCTGGAGCTGCTGGCCGATCGGCAGGTTGCGCTGGAGGTCTGCCCGACGTCGTACCCGCCGTTCGGCGTGCACCCGCTCGCCGGCGTGCCGGTCGGGGCAGTGCTGGCCGCAGGCGTCCCGGTGACCATCGGCAGCGACGACCCGCTGCTGTTCGGCGTCGGGCTGGCCGGCCAGTACGCGCTGTGCCGTGACCTTCTGGGCTTGTCCAACACCGAGCTGGCCGCGCTGGCCCGGTGTGGGATCGCGGCGTCCGGCGCGCCCGGCGACGTCAAGCGGCGACTGCTGGCCGGGGTCGACGCTTGGTCGGCAAGTCACCCCTCCCCATGATCACCGACGATCCGCCCCGCTATGACGTGGCGAATCGCCGATGATCATGGGGAGGGCGCGGCGGAGGTGGTGCCGACCCGCAAGTGGACCGGGAGCCGTACGTCGTCGGGCCGGGTGCCGGCCAGCAGCTCGGTGACCAGGCGGCCGGTGACGCGGCCCTTCTCGACGATCGGCTGGACGACGGTGGTGAGGGTCCGCTCGCCCAGCCACGGCGTCTCGATGCCGTCGAAGCCGACGACGGTGAGGTCGTCGGGGATGCGCAGCCCCGCGGCCTCCGCGGCGCGGATGACGCCGACCGCCAGCAGGTCGCTCTGCGCGATGATCGCGGTCGGCCGGCCGGCGGGGTCGTCCAACAGCTCTTTTGCCGCCAGATCGCCCTCCTCGATCCGGTTGGCGGCCGCTTCCACCGCGACGACCGGGCCGAAGGTGTCCTCGACGGCGGCCAGCCGGTGCCGGCAGTCGGCGTAGGCGGTGGCGGCGCGGCGGGTGTCGTCGGCCGGCCCACGCCGGCCGTCCAGCCGCAGCGGCAGCGTCACGACGGCGGGGCGCTGGTGGCCGAGGTCGGCGAGGTGCCGGGCCAGGGCTGCCGACCCGCCGTAGTCGTCGATGTCGAGCAGCACGACGTCCGGCCGGTCCGGGCCGTCGACGGCGACCACCGGCACGCCGCGGCCGACGAAGTGGTCGAGCAGGGGGTCGTCGTCACCGCCGCAGGTGGCGAAGACGGCGGCGTCGACCGGCATCCGGGCCACTTGTTCGGGAGTCGGCCCGCTGCGCTGGGCGTCGCCGGAGAGCAGCAGCAGCCCGGCGCCGGGCGGGCCGAGGGCGTCGGCCAGCCCGTCCAGCAGCGCGACGGCCACCGGGTCGCGGAACGCGTAGAGCAGCCGCTCGCCGATGATCGCGCCGACGATGCCCGAGCGTCCGCGCCGCAGGGAACTGGCCATCGGGTCCGGGCCGAGGTAGCCCAGTTCGCGCGCGGCGTCGAGCACCCGCTGCCGGGTGGCGTCGGCCACCGGCCCGGAGCCGCTGAACGCCAGCGACGCCGTGGACGGCGACACCCCGGCGCGTGCGGCGACGGCGGCCAGCGTGGCCCGATGCTCACCCACCGGTGATCCAACTCCTCTCGTGGGGTTGCGCCTGCGCAGAGTCGCATAGCAGAATATCGAATCGATTCGAGTCGAATCGATTCGACCACCATGAACCCATACTCCCCCAAGGACGCCCCTGTGAGCCACCCCGCATCGGACCGGCAGCTGTCGCCGGCTCGCGTGCTGCGTGCGCGCAACGCCGTCGCCGCCGTGTTCGCTCTCAACGGCCTCGCCGTGGCCTCGTGGATGGCACGCATCCCCGAGGTCCGCGACCTGCTGGAGATCACCCCCAGCGAGCTCGGCCGGCTGCTGCTGGCGCTCGCCGTCGGCTCCATCGTCGCGCTCCCGACGTCCGGACTGGTGGTCAACCGGATCGGCGCCGCACGCACGGTGGCCGGGGGGTCACTCCTGGTGGGCGCCGGGCTGACACTGGCCGGCGTCGGCAGCGACGCACTGCTCAACGTCCCGGTCACCGCGGCCGGCCTGGTGCTCATCGGCTACGGCTCGGGCTCGTGGGATGTCGCCATGAACGTCGAGGGCGCCGCCGTCGAACGCCTGCTCGGCCGCACGGTCATGCCCCGCTTCCACGCCGCGTTCAGTCTCGGCACCGTGGCCGGCGCCGGCCTCGGAGCCGGAGCCGCCGCGGCGGCCGTTCCGGTCGCCGTCCACCTCGGCGTCATCGGTGCCGGCGTGGCCACCGGCGCCGTCATCGCCACCCGCAGCTTCCTGCCCCGCACCGTCGAGGTCGACGACGACGGCGTCGCGGCGCCGAACGTGTCGGTGTGGACGGCCTGGCGCGAACCGCGCACCCTGCTCATCGGACTCATGGTGATGTGCTTCGCGCTCATTGAGGGCATCGCCAACGACTGGCTGGCGCTGGGCCTCGTCGACGGCTACGACACCAGCAACGCGATGGGCGCCGTGGGCTTCGCCGTCTTCGTCGCCGCCATGACCATCGGGCGTACCGCCGGCACCCAGCTCATCGACCGGTACGGCCGGCTGCCCGTGCTCCGGGTCAGCGGCGTCCTGGCCGCGGGCGGTGTCCTGCTGGTGGTGTTCGGCGGCTCGCTGCCGCTCGCCGCGGTCGGCATCGTCATCTGGGGCTTCGGCGCGGCGCTCGGGTTCCCGTTGGGCATGAGCGCGGCGTCGGACGATCCGCGGCGCGCCGCCGTCCGGGTCAGCGTCGTCGCCTCGATCGGGTACACGGCGTTCCTCGCCGGCCCGCCCATCCTTGGCTACATCGGCGACCACGAGGGCGTGTTGCGCGCCCTGCTGGCCGTCGCCGTGGCGGCCACCATCGGGACACTGGCCGCGCCGGCCGCCCGAGAGCAGAAACCGTCCTCCGAGCGGGTCGAATCCGGAGTGCGGGACTAGCGCACCCTCCCCTTGATCATCAAGACTTGACCCGGCCAGCACCGGGTCAACTCTTGATGATCATGGGGTGCCGCCGGGCCGGACCAGACCGGTCTCGTAGGCGAGCACCACGAGTTGCACCCGGTCGCGCAGGCCCACCTTGGCCAGCACCCGGCCGATGTGGGTCTTGACGGTCGCCTCGGTGACGAACAGCCGGGCGGCGATCTCGGCGTTGGAGCGACCACGCACCACCTCGCGGACGATCTCGTGTTCGCGCTGGGTCAGCTCGGACCAGACGGCGGCCGGCGGACTGGTGTCGTCGGGCAAGTGCCCGGCGAACCGCTCCAGCAGCCGCCGGGTGGTGCTCGGCGCCACCACGGCGTCGCCGGAGTGGACCGTCCGGACCGCGTCCAGCAGGGTCGGCGGCTCGGCGTCCTTGAGCAGGAAGCCGCTGGCACCGGCCTTGATCGCGGCGAAGGCGTATTCATCCAGGTCGAACGTGGTCAGCACGATCACCTTCGGCGCGTCCGGCCGTGCCCGCAACCGGCGGGTGGCCTCGACGCCGTCGAGCACCGGCATCCGCACATCCATGAGGACGACGTCCGCGGCGGTCACCGCCAGCGCATGAAGGGCGGCATCGCCGTCACCGGCCTCGCCGACCACCTCGAGGTCCGGCTGCGAATCGATGACCATCCGGAACCCGGCCCGGACCAGCTGCTGGTCGTCGACGAGGAAGACCCTGACCGGCACCGCCCTCACTCCCTCTCCCCGTACGGCATTGCCACCTCGACCCGCCAGCCGCCGCCGCTGGCCGGACCGGCCGTCACCGTACCGCCGTACATCGCCATCCGTTCGCGCATCCCCACCAGGCCCTGGCCGAGCCCGTCGCTCGGCGCGGCGGCGCCACGGCCGTCGTCGGTGACCCTTGCGGTCAGCCGGTCGGTGTCGAAGGCCAGCCGGACCTGCGCCCGCGCCGCCGGCCCGGCGTGTTTGAGCGCATTGGTGAGCGCCTCCTGGATGACCCGGTACAGCGCCAGCGACGGGCCCGGCGGCAGCGGCCGGGGTGGCCCGGCGACGTCGAACTCCACGGGCAGGCCGGCCTGCCGCACCGACGTGACCAGCTCCGGCAGACTGCCCAGGCCCGGCTGCGGGTTGCGGACGGTGGCCTGCTCGTCGCCGTCCTCGTCGTCGGTGGTCCGCAGCACCCCGAGCAGCCGGCGCATCTCGGCGAGCGCGCCACGGCCGGTCTCGCCGATCGTCTTCAGCGCGTCGGCGGCGGCCTGCGGATCCTGCGCCGCGGCGTACCGGCCGCCGTCGGCCTGGACGACGATCACGGACAGGTTGTGCGCCACCACGTCGTGCATCTCACGGGCGATGCGGGCCCGCTCCTCGGCGGCCGCGATGACGGCCCGCTGGTCGCGCTCCCGCTCGGCCTGGTGAGCCCGCTCGACCAGTTCGACGACGTAGGCCTGCCGGACCCGCCGCACGTCGCCCATCGCCCAGGACCCGATCACGACGGCGCTGAGGCTGACGACACTGGCCACGAAGGTCTGCACCCCCCATTCGGCGATCGGGTAGTCGCGGGTGGCCGCCAGCGCCACCCCGAGGAACCCGACGGCCAGACCGGCCCGGCTGGCCCAGCGCGGCCCGTACCCGCTGACCGAATACAGGCCGATCAGGAGCAGGACGCCGGCCGGGGTCAGCGGCAGTCCGGTGGCCCACTGCACGAGGCCGCAGCCGGCCAGGACCGCGAACGACGCCACCGGCCGGACCCGCCGGAACACCAGCGCCGCGCACATGACGGCGCCCAGGGCGGCATGCGCCCACCCGGGGTCATAGGCCGAGGCACTCAGCACGACGACGGTGATGAGTAGCGCACAGGCCATGGCGGCGTCCGGCACGAGTGGATGCCGGCGCACCCATGCGTACAGCCGGTCCCTGCGCCTCACGTGATGCAGGCTAACCGTCCGTGCGGTTGGTGCGCCGCAGCCAGAGCAGGCCCAGCACCGGCAGCACCAGCGGGACGAACCCGTAGCCGCGGCCGTACTGCGACCAGACGGTGTCGTCGGGGAAGTCACCGGGGTCGAACGCGGTGATGGTGCCCACGGTCAGCACACCGAGCAGTTCGACGGTGACGGCGAGCAGTGCCACCCGCCGCGCGGTCTCCCCCGGCCTGGCCAGCGCGATCGTCGCCACCACGTAGACCAGCGCGGCGAACGCGGACAGCAGGTACGCAACCGGCGCGTCGGAGAACCTGGTGGCGATCTGCACCCCCGCCCGCGCCGACGCGGACAGCGCGAAGACCGCGTACACGGCCACCAGCAGCCGCCCCGGGCCGCTGGTGCGCTGGGACTGCTCGGTCATGCGGCGCCCGCGTCCCAGATCTGCTGCATGCGCAGCACCAGCACCGGGATCACCAGGGCGGCCACCACCAGCACGGACGTGCCCCACCGCGACTTCTCCGCGAGCGCCCAGAACAACCCCAGCGGCAGGATGATGACGATCATGAGCAGGTAGCCGATGAACGTGGCCAGCTCGTTCGGGGCGCCGTCGACGACCATCGTGACGATGGCGACCACGGCCTGCAGGAGGATCAGCAGCTCCACGACCCCGGCGCCGATGACGTACGGCTCGCGCGGCGGCTTACCCAGCACCACCGCCACCAGCGCCCACGCGGCATACGCCAGCGAGGTCGCGATGACGGCATAGTCGACGACGGCGATCATCGGCTCACCCCGTCACGGCAGCCGGGCGAGCTCGTCGGCGAGGTCGTCGAGGCCCAGCGAGCCCATCGACAGGGCCGCCATGTGCCAGGCCTTCAGGTCGAACTCGGTGCCGCGGGCGGCCGCCGCGGAGCGGGCGGCGTCGCGACCGGCCAGCCAGGCCCGCTCACCCAGCTTGTAGCCGATGGCTTGGCCGGGCAGGCCGAGGTATCGGACGATCTCGGAGTCGAGAAACGCCGGGTCGCGACCGTTGAAAGCCCCGAAGAACTCGCGCGCCAGTTCCGGCGTCCAGACCTCGCCGGGGTGGAACGTCTCGCCGGCCGGGATGCGCAGTCGCAGGTGCATGCCGATGTCGACGATGACCCGGATGGCCCGCATGATCTGCGCGTCGAGGTAGCCCAGCCGCCGCGCCGGATCGGTGAGGTAGCCCAACTCGTCCATGAGACGCTCGGCGTAGAGCGCCCAGCCTTCGGTCATGGCGCTGACCGAGCCGAGACTCACCTGGTACCGCGACAGCGACTGCGCGACGTGGACCCACTGTGCGAACTGCAGGTGGTGACCGGGAACGCCTTCGTGGTACCACGTGCTGACCAGGCCCCACACCGGGAACCGGGTCTCGCCGAGCGTGGGCAACCAGGTCCGCCCGGGCCGGGAGAAGTCCAGCGCCGGACGGGTGTAGTACGGCGCGGCCGCGCTGCCCGGCGGCGCGATCATGGCCTCGACCTGCTTGACCGGTTCGGCGAGGTCGACGTGGGTGCCGTCGAGGTCGGCCATCGCCTGGTCCATGAGGTCCTGCAGCCAGGTGCGGACGTCGTCGACGCCCTCGATCGCCTCGCCGTGCTGGTCGAGGTGGCGCATCACGGCCAGCGGCGTGTGCCCCGGCAGGACCGCATCGGCAGCCTGCTTCATCTCCTCGTGCAGCCGGTGGAACTCCGACCACCCGTACGCATAGGCGTCTTCGAGGTCGAGCGTCGTGCCGGCCCAGCGGCGCACCCACAGCTCGTACCGCTCGCGGCCGACGGCGTCCGGGGTGCCGGCCGCGGCCGGCAGGTAGCTGTCCGCGAGGTAGCCGCGCAGGTCGGCCAGCGCGGCCGTCGCCACCCCTGCCGCCTCGGTCAGCTCGGCGCGCTGGGCTTCCGGGCCAGCGGCGACGAACGTCGTGTACCAGTCGGAGGAGAGCCAAGTGTCGATCTGCTCGACCACCGTCTCGACCTGCCGGGGCGCGGCCAGCAGCCGCCGCTCGACGCCCGCGCGCAACGACTCCCGGTAGCCCTGGGCGGCCGCGGGCACGTGGCGCAGCCGGCGCCCAATGACGGCCCAGTCGTCGTCGGTGGCGGTGGGCATGAGCAGGAAGACCGACCGGAGCGATTGCACCGGCGAGAACAGGTTGCTGACGTCGCGCAGCCCTTCGCCGGCGTCGTGGACGGCCAGCGCGGCGGTCAGCCGCTCGCGCAGCAGCCGCGCCGCGCGCCGCTCCTCGACCGGGAGACCGCCGTCGCCGGCGGCCGCCGCCTCGGCAGCGTCGAGCTCGGCGAGTGTGGACCGGCCGGCGTCGGCGACGGCATCCTGCCCCTGCGGCGAGAGGTCGGGAAGGGTGTCGACACCGGGCCGGATGCCAAGCGCCGTCCCGGTGATCGGGTTCAGGTCGGCGATCGTCTCGACGTAACGGTCGGCGATGGCGCGGGGGGTCGGTGCGTTCTCGTGCGGCACCGGCCCATCATCCCCGATCGGGTCCGGCATCGGCTCGCCGGGCCGATGCGTCCCGAAGCTGTGGCCGAGACCGTCGCCCGCGGGCCGGGCGGCTGCCTCAGCCGGCGACGACGGTGTCGCCGCGCCGCTGTCCCGGATCGCCCGGCACCGGCTCAGCGGCGTCGTCGCCGATGGTCACGATGCGGTTGGCGGCGTCGACGTGCACCACCCGCGGCCGCAACCGACGGGCCTCCGCGTCGTCGACCAAGCCGTAGCTGATGAGGATCACCAGGTCACCGGGCTGCACCAGCCGGGCGGCGGCGCCGTTGATGCCCAGCACGCCGGAGCCACGCGGGCCGGCGATGGCGTAGGTGGTGAGCCGGGCGCCGTTGGTGATGTCGACGATGTCGACCTGCTCACCGGGCAGCAGGTCCGCCGCCTCGAGGAGGTCCTCGTCGACCGTGACCGATCCCACATAGTGCAGGTCGGCCTGCGTCACGGTAGCGCGGTGGATCTTGCCCTTCATCATGGTGCGGAACACTGCGTCACTCCTGGTCTCGCTCGCTCGATGCGGTCGGCTGACCGTCACCGTCGGCGTGGCCGTCGGGGTCGGGACCGGCGTACCGGTACCTCGCCATCCATTGTTCTGGAACATCGACCTTGCGCGCCACTCGGGAACGCTCGGTCTGGCCGTCCACGATCTCCCGGGCCTCCGCGACGTACCGGTGCCGGATGACCGCGTCGACCGGGCCCGGAGTCGTGTCGACGTGCACCGTGGCCAGCCCCAGGCGACGCTGCAGCGGCCCCTGGTTGATGCGGACACTCTGGGCCTTCGCATGCGGCACCGCGGTCAGGTTGCGGTACAGCACCCCTTCCCGGACGACGACCACGTGCTCGTCGAAGCCGTAGGCCAGCCGCTTCCATCCGAACGGACGCAGCCAGCGTGCCGGCCGCGGCGCCGTGGACAACGGCACGACCAGCGGGTCGGACCCGGGCAGCACCTGCCGCAGCACCTCGGCCGCCTCGTCGAACGTGGCGACCGGCAGCAGCGTCGACGTGCGCTGGCCGTCGTCCGACGACTCCCCCGCATACCCCGCGACATCCACGTCCAGCCTCACCCAGCCCTTCAACCTCCACAACAACGGCTGGCGCATGGCTACTCCCTGCACGCGGCCCGGCGGGACGGTCTGGTGCAGGGTGTCGAGCAGACCCTTGCGGATGCGGTAGCCGTCGGGAGACTCCGCCAGGACGAAGCCGAAGTTGCGGCCGAGCTGGTTCCACAGCGCGGCGCCGACGGCGATGAGGCCCGGCAGCATCGACCACGCCACCCCGATCGTCGCGCCCCGGTCGGGGACGAGCGCCAGGGCGACTCCCATGCCCACGAGGATCAGCGCACCGATGACGAACACCCCGGACAGCACCGTCGACCAGACCAGCCGGTCCAGCGGCACCTCGTGCACCACCCGCTCGGGCGCCTCGGGAGTGTCCGCGTCGATACCGGCGGCACGGGCCAGCAACTGCGCCCGCAGCCGGACGGCGTCGTCGACGGCGAGGTACTGCAGCGGCGCCTCGGCCTTGCCGCCGCCGGCCACCTCCAGGCGAAGCTCCGAAACCCCCAGCAGCCGCCCGGCCAGCGGCCGGTTGATGTCGACCGCCTGCAGGCGGTCGAGCCGCACCCGCCGCGAGCGCCGGTTGAGCATGCCGGAGTCGATGCGTAGCGCATCGCCGTCGAACCCGTAACGGGTGAACCACCACGACAACAGCCCTGTGATCATGCCGATGATCGCGATGCCGAGCACCGTGATGCCGAATCGCCCCATCTCGCCGGAGCGCAGCGCGTCCTGACCGCCGAACGCGATGGCCGCGGCCAGGAACGCCCAGCCGCGCAACAGCGGCGTGAGCGGATGCAGCCGCGTGAAATGCTCCGGCGTGGGATCGACCCGGGCGGCCTTGCCGCCCCCGTCACCCGCGCCCGGCCCGTCTGCGGTCACGGAATCGCCGGTTCGGACCCCGTCGCTCGTTCGCTCCGCGGCCGGCTCCGCGGGGTCCGCACCGGGCTGGGCCGGGCGTTCACTGGTCTCGTCGTCACTCACAGCCCTGCCGCCTGGGCCTCACCGAGCGCCGACAGCCGATCGCGCAGGCGTGCCGCCTCGGCGGCCGGAAGACCGGGGATCTTCGCGTCGGTGGCGGGCGATGCCGTGTGCAGCTGGATGGTGGCCAGCCCGTAGCGACGCTCCAGCGGCCCGGAGGCGACGTCGACGAACTGCATGCGCCCGTACGGCACGACCGTCAGCTTGCGGTACATCACGCCGTGGGTGACGAGGAGGTCGTCGAGACGCTCGGCATAGCCCCAGGCCCGCCAGTTGCGCGGGATCAGCCACAGCCCCCAGCCCAACGCCACCAGCCCGCCGGCGACCGCCACCGCCACACCGGCCAGCTCGAACGGCAGGCCGAGCCCGAACCCGGCCGCCACCGTGCCGATCACCACCCAGATGACGAGCACCAGCCGGCGCAGCGCGACGAGCTTGCGCGACACCTGCTGCCAGGCCTCACCGGGCGGCGCGAAGAGCTGGTCCTGATCCACGGCACACGAGGCTACCCCTCGTACGCCTCGAATCAGGCGGCGACCAGCTCACCCGCTTCCACCGGCACGTCCAGGCGGTTGCCCGGCGGCGCCAGCGGACAGGTCCAGGCCGGGTCGTACGCGCAGGACGGGTTGTAGGCGAAGTTGAGGTCGATCACGAGGCCGTCGGTGACCGAACCGCCCAGATCGGAGCCCTTCACCGTGTCGAAGACATAGCGGCCGCCGCCGTAGGTGCGAGTACCGGCCGAGGCGTCCTTCACCGGCACGAACAGCCCGCCGCCGTAGGAGTCCAGCCACCACACGTCGAGCGTGCCGACCGGCAGGTGTACCCGCCCCACCAGCTCGAACGGCACCACGCCGTCGGTGGCCGTGGGCACCTCCAGCCGCTGGGGCTCGACCGCTGTGTCGACCGCGGCCACGAACCGCAGGCCGGCGTCGTAGGGCGCGTGCCGCAGGCCGGCGAACTCGGACCGGCGTTGCACCGGCAGCGGCGACGCCGGGTGGGTGCGGACCAGCTCGTCGCGGCCCGCGGCCCATTCGGCGTGCGCCCGCGCCGGGTCCGGCTCGGCCCGGACCCGGGCATAGAGCGCATGGACCCGGCGGCGCCAGTCCAGTACGTCGAAGGCGCTGATGGAACTCAGAGCAGCCCCTTCTCCTCGAGATACGCCATGGCGACGTCGGGTGTCTGCTGGCGCTCGGCGTCGACCTGGGCGTTCAGCATGGCGAGGTCCTCGGTGGTGAGGACATCGGCCAGCTGCCCGAGCACCTCGGCGATCTGCTCGTCGCCGGCGGTCTCGGTGTTCACCACCGGCACGAGGTTGTCGGCCAACTGCAGCTGCTGGTCGTCCTCCAGCAGCACCAGCTCGAACTGGTCGAGAGTGCCGTCGGTGGTGCCGACCAGGCCGAGCTGGGCGTCGCCGCGCTGGACGGCCTGCTTGGTCTCACTGGTGCTGAACCCGGTGGCCAGCGGCGGGTCGACGATGTCGAGGCCGTAGACGGACTCCAGGCCGGGCTCGCAGAACGGCCGGTCGGGGCACTCCTCGACCGCGGCCAGCGTGATCGGCTGGCCCAGGGCCGCCAGGTCGGACAGCGTGGTGATGCTGTTCTCGTCGGCGAACTGCTGTGAGACCGCGAAGGCGTTCTGGCTGGCCGCCTCGGCCGGGTCGAGGATGGTGAGACCACGCTGCTCTGCCAGCGGCCGGGCGGCCTCGACCGTCTCCTGAGCGTCAGCCGTGGCGACCGGCGCGTCGGAAGGGGCTTCGGGGCCGTTGATGGTGGCGTTCAGGTACTCGGCGAACGTGGCGGCGTACTCCGGGACGATGTCGATCTCACCACTCTGCAGCGCCGGCTCGTAGATCTCCCGCGCGTCGACAGACTGGATGTCCACGGAGTAGCCCGCGTCCTCGAGCAGGGCAGCGTACATCTCCTGCATGATCACCATCTCGGTGAAGTTGGCGCCACCGACGGTGAGGTCGCCGCCTTCCGCCGCGGTGGCGTCGCCTCCGCCGCCGTCCTCGTCCTCGAACGGGTCGTCACTGTCGCCGCACGCCGCGAGCGACAGCGCCAGCCCGGCCGCCGCCGCCAGCGCGGCTGCTCGCTTGCGCATGGTCTGGGACATCACATTCACCTTCCGGGTGTCACCTTCTGTGTCCCGTGACGGCGTCGGGCCGCCACGCGTGTCCGGCGAGCACCTGGACAGCGCCCGCGTTTCGCATCCCAGTCAACTACGCACCACCGACAACCTCTTCCCGAACGAGCGGCAACTCGTGGTCACGATCGCGTCTCGACGTGCGCCGGCCGGCCCGCCGCATCGGGTCGACGGCCCGCTGAAGCCAGGCCATCAGGCCCTCGACGACCAGCGCCAGCAGGCCGACGATGATCGCGCCGGCCACGATCTCCGGTACGTCGCGTCGCCCGAAGCCGCTGGTGATGATGCGTCCGAGCCCGGGCCCGGAGATCACGGCCGCCAGGGTGGCCGTCGCCACCACCTGGACCGTCGCCAGCCGGATGCCCCCCATGATCAGCGGGATTGCCAGCGGCAGCTCCACGGCGCGCAACAACTGTCCACCGGACATGCCCATACCGCGAGCGGCCTCGACGGCGTCGCGGTCGACCTCGCGCATGCCGACGTAGGCGTTGGTGAGGATGGGCGGGATCGCGAACAGCACCAGCGCGATGACGGTGGTCCAGATCGACAGGCCGAGTGGCGTCATGTAGAGGATCGCCAGGATCGCGAACGTCGGTACCGCCCGGCCGATGTTGCTGATGTTGATGGCCAGCGCACCGCCACGGCCGACGTGGCCCAGCCAGAGCGCGACCGGCAACGCGGCGGCGCAGGCGATGACCATGGACAAGCTGGTGATCCACAGGTGCTCCACCAACCGGGTGCCGACCCCGGCCGGCCCGGACCAGTTCTCGCCGTCGAGCAGCCAGCTGAGGCCGTCCAGCAGCGCGTTCACGCGTTCACCGCCCGTCGCCAGGGCATGAGCCATCGTTGCAGCGCGAGCAGCGCGAGATCGGCCACCAGCGCGAGCACCACACACAGCGCGGACGCGGTCAACACCTCGGCGTGGAAGTTGCTGCGCTGACCCCGGGCGATGAGATTGCCCAGGCCGCCGTGGTTGACGATCATGCCGATGGTGGTGAGGGCCACGGTGGACACCGTCGCGACCCGCAGCGCGGCGAAGACGGCCGGTAGCGCCAGCGGCAGCTCGACCTTCCGCAGCAGCCGGAACCCGTCGTAGCCCATGCCGACGGCGGACTCACGCACCTCCGCGGGTACGGCGTCCAGCCCGGTCAGGATGCCTCGTACCAGGATCGTGAGCGAGTACAGGACCAGCCCGACCACCACCGTCGTCGCCGAGATGCCGGTGAACGGCAACAGCAACGCGAACATCGCCAGCGACGGCAGGGTGTACAGGGCGGTCGACGTGCCGAGGATGACCCCGCGTAGCCACGACACCTGCCGGGCCACCACCGCGAGCACCAGCGCGACGGCGAAGCCGATGGCCAGCGAGACCACCGTGATGGTGACGTGCTGACCGAGGGCGTCGAGGATCTCGTCCGACCGGGTACGCACATACTCGCCACACACCCAGTCGTTGCGTGTGAGGCAGTTGTCAGTCAGGGTTGCGTCATGAGCGGGCCCGAAGAGCGCCATTCCGAGGACGCTACCGAACAACCGATGATTCGTCTCGACCGCGTGTCGAAGCGGTACGCCGACGGCACCGTCGCGGTCCAGGAGCTCACCCTCGAGATCGCTCGGGGCGAACTGGTGGTGCTGGTTGGTCCGTCCGGGTGCGGGAAGACCACCACCATGAAGATGGTCAACCGGCTGGTGCAGCCCACCAGCGGCAACATCTACGTCGACGGCCAGGACGTCACGAACACCGACCCCGTGGCACTGCGGCGCGGCATCGGCTACGTCATCCAGAACGTCGGGCTGTTCCCGCACCGCACCATCGAGGACAACATCGCCGTCGTGCCGGAACTGGTCGGCTGGCCACGCAAGCGGCGCGCGGAACGCGCGCGCGAACTCATGGAACTGGTCGGGCTGGACCCGTCCGTGCACGGGCGGCGTTTCCCGCACGAGCTCTCCGGTGGCCAGCGCCAGCGGGTCGGGGTGGCCCGGGCGCTGGCGGTCGACCCGCCGGTGCTGCTCATGGACGAGCCGTTCAGCGCCGTCGACCCCGTGGTGCGGTCACAGCTGCAGGACGAGTTCCTGCGGCTGCAGGACGACGTGCGCAAGACCATCCTCTTCGTCACCCACGACATCGAGGAGGCGGTCCGGCTCGGCGACCGGATCGCGGTGTTCAAGCAGGGTGGGCTGCTGGAGCAGTACGACACACCGGCGACCGTTCTCGGCGCGCCGGCCACCGATTTCGTCGCCGACTTCGTGGGCGCCGACCGCGGCCTGAAGCGGCTGTCCGTCACACCGATCACCGCGGCGGACCTCGAGCACCCTCCGGTCGTGCGGGCCGACGACGACCTCACCACCGCCGGTGCCGCGCTGGGCGCGGATCGGTGGGCGGTGGTGCTGGACGCCGACGGCGGCCTGGCCGGGTGGATCAGCCGCGACCTGCTGACCGGCAGCGGCCGGGTCGGCGACCGGGCGCGCCGGATGGAAGCGTGGGTCGAGCTCGACGACACCCTCAAGGTGGCGTTCGCGGAGATGTTGCAGTGGAACGCCGGCTGGATCGCCGTGTTGGACGACGACGATCGCTACCTCGGCGTACTGACGCCGGCCACCCTGCACATGGCGCTGCGGCGTTCGGTGGAGGCCGACGCGCAGGACCTCGCCCTCACGGACGTGGTGCTGGAGACAGTGCGGGACGTCTGACCCTTGATCATGTGAGATCACGGGGGTTGCCGACGCCCGCGACGCAAGAAGCCCCGGCGCGTGGCCGCAATAGCACGCGCCGAGGCCCAGCTGGGATCACTGGTGTTAGAGCACCTAGCCCAACCAGAACCAAGTTACCCGTCGACGTCGTCGGGTGGCCCAGGCCGAGCCGTGACGCGGAGGTCAGGCGCTGCGTTCCTGCTGCTCGACCGCTGGCGCTGCCGGCTTGACGCGCCGGTCGGCCTCGGGCAGCAGGTCGGTGTTCTTGTCCTCCCACTTGATGAGGTCGACCACCGTGGGGGCCTCGCTGAGGTCGGGCCACAGGTCATTCCACTCCGCACCCTCGGCCAGCCGGGCCAGTTCGACGCTCGGAGTGGAGGCGCCGGGGCGGGCGCTGCGCGCGGCGGCGATTTCGGACTCCAGCAGGTCCAGCTTGGAGCGCATGACGTCGATGCGCTCGGAGGCGACGTCGAGCAGGCCGACCATGTGGTCAGTGAACTCGCGGTGCTCTTCGGAGTACCGCGCGTGGGCCTCGGAGTATTCGGCGGCCTGCTCGGCGCGGACCGTGGCGACCTCGACCCTCAGCCGGCGTTCGAGCTTGAGGATGAACGCCCCCAGGACGGCCGCGACGACGGCGCCTTCCGCGGCGGCGACTCGCGGCCAAGGCCCCTCGGCGATGAATGCGGCCGCGGCCAGACCTATCGCCAGCGTGGGAGCGAAGATGGCGAGAACGCGGACAGCGGTGAGGCGACGGCGGTGACGGACGGAGGCCATGGGCGTCACCGTACCTGCTTGTACGCCGCGAATCGGACTTCACACGCCGCGCCACACCGGCGGTTTCCCAGATACCGCGACCTGCCGAGATCAATTCCCGTGGGGGCCCGCCCGGCCGCGGGCACGCCGATCAGGACGCGGCGGGGTCGCCGTTCTCCTCGTCCGCCGGGGGCGGAACCTCGCCGGCGCGTTCCAGCCGGACCGCCGCCACTGTGAGCACCACGGCGCAGACCACCACGGCGCCGGCGAGGATGGCTCGGTTGCGACCCATGGGCGAGTCGAGCATCGTCGCCGCCAGCAACCCGAGCCCGGCATAGCCGCCCGCCACGACGGCGCCGAAGTACTCCGACGCCTTGGCCAGGGCGACCGACCGGGCCACCCGCAGCGCGTCGATGCGATTGTCGAAGCGCCGCTCGGTGATCCACTCCCGTACCGCCCGGGCGCCGGCGAACACGGCGATGGCCAGGAACAGCAGTAACAGCGGCAACACCCACGGTACAGGTGGCAGCGCGCCGGACACGGCGTCGATCACCCGGCTGATCGACCAGCCGATCGGGATCGCCACCAGGGCGGCCCAGATCAGCGAACCGATCTTCGTCTTCTGCACGGTGCGGCCCCGGAACCCTCAGGCGGGGTTCTCGAGGGTTTCCTCCAGCCGGCGCATGCCGGTGGCGTCGACGGCCGAGCTGAGGTCCACCACCCGTCCGAGGCCGGGCACGGTGAACTCCGGGTCCACGTCGGCCCAGGGCACCAGGACGAATGCCCGCTCGGCCAGCCGCGGATGCGGCACCCGGAGATCGTCGTCGTCGGCGGTGACGTCACCGACGGCCAGCACGTCGATGTCGAGTGTGCGCGGACTGTTCGGGACGTCACGCGTGCGACCGTAGGCCGCCTCGGTGGACTGCGCCCGTTCCATGAGCGACCGCGGCGACAGCGTGGTGTCGACCACCAGGACGGCGTTGAGGAACTTCGGCGAGTCGGCCGGTGCGTTCACCGGCTCGGACTCGTAGACCGGTGACACCGCCACCGGCACGATCTCCGACGAGTCGGTCAACGTGTCGACGGCCGCTTGCAGGAACTCGAGGCGGTCACCCAGGTTGCTGCCCAGGGCGAACGCGGTGCGACGCAGTGGGCGCAGATCACCCGTCAGGGTGTCGGCGTCGACGACGTTGGGGTTGGGGACATTGGTCACGTTCTGGCCCTTCGAATCGTCACGGTCACGTCGTCGAACGGCACCGTGATCGGCGCCTCCGGCTTGTGCACGGTCACTTCGGCATCCTCGACCCGCGGGTCCTCCAGGCAGAGGTCTGCGATGCGCTGGGCGAGGGTCTCAACCAGCCTGACCGGCTCCCCCTCGACGAGCCCGACCACCCGGTCAGCAAGACTGCCATAGTCGACGGTGTCGGTCAGGTCGTCACTGCGAGCCGCCGCACGCGTATCGACGCCGAGCGAGACGTCGACGCGGAACAGCTGGCCGGTCTCCCGCTCGTGGGAGAACCAGCCGTGGCGTCCGGTCGCGGTCAGGCCGCGCAGCTCGATGCGGTCAGGCACGCCACGACACTAGTCGCAGGCCGCCGTTCACCGCTTCCCCCCTCGTCGTGGCATTGAACACGCTCACCCGTCTTCCGCCCCGAGCCGGGCCGCCACGTGCACCGCGTCCATGGTCGCCGGGACGGTGTGGACCCGGATGCACCAGGCACCGTCCAGTGCCGCCACGACGGACAACGCGTCGGTGGCGGCGTCGCGGCCGATCGGCGGGCGCCGCTCCCCCGTCGCCGGGTCGGCCAGCAGTTCACCCAGGAAGGTCTTGCGGGAGGCGGCCACCAGTACCGGAAAGTCGAGCTGCACCAGTTCGCGCAGCCGGGCCAGCACCGTCCAGTTGTGGTCCCAGGTCTTGGAGAAGCCCAGACCGGGGTCGACGGCGATGTGCTCCGGCCGCACCCCGGCCGCCAGGGCGGCGTCGATGCGCTGCCGCAGCTCCGCAATGACGTCGGCGACCACGTCGGCGTACTCGGTGAGCTGCTGCATCCGGTCGGAGTGCCCGCGCCAGTGGGTGAGGATCACCGGGACGCCGGCCGCGGCCACCACTCGCAGCATGTCGGGGTCGGCCTGGCCGCCGGAGACGTCGTTGACCAGTTTGGCGCCCGCGGCCAGGGCGTCCTCGGCGACGGCTGCGCGCATGGTGTCGACCGACACCACGGCACCGGCCGCCGCCAGTTCGCGGATGACCGGCAGCGCGCGACGGCGTTCCTCGTCGATGGAGGGCCGCTCGGCGCCGGGCCGGGTGGACTCGCCGCCGACGTCCACGATGTCCGCGCCCTGAGCGATGAGGTCGAGGCCGTGCTCGACGGCATCGCCGGGTTCATACCAGAAGCCACCGTCGGAGAACGAGTCGGGCGTCACGTTGACCACGCCCATCACCAGCGCCCGCGGCGGCTGCGGCAGGCCCACGACGTAGTGTGCCGGCCGGCCGGGTCGTCGGGCGCTCATGTCCGCGCCGCCGCCTCGGCGATGTCGCTGCGGGCGTGGCTGCCCTCGAGCTGGATCCGTCCGACCGCTTCATAAGCACGGTCGCGGGCCTCGGCCAGGTCGTCGCCGACAGCGGTGACGGACAGCACCCGGCCGCCGCTGGACACCACGGCGCCGTCGGCGTCCAGGCGAGTGCCGGCGTGCAGCACCTCGACCCCCTTGATCGCCGCCGCGTCGTCCAGGCCGTGGATGCGGTCGCCGGTGCGCGGCGCCGCCGGGTACCCGTGCGCGGCCACGACGACGGTGACCGCGGCGCCGTCGTGCCACACCGGCTCCGGGTGCTGCGCCAGCGTGCCCGTGGCCGCCGCCCGCAGCAGCCCGCCCAGACCGGAGCGCAGCCGGGCCAGCACCGCTTGGGTCTCCGGGTCGCCGAAGCGGGCGTTGAACTCCACCACCCGCACGCCTCGCGAGGTCAGCGCCAGGCCGACGTAGAGCAGCCCGGCGAACGGTGTGCCACGCCGGTGCATCTCGGAGATGGTGGGGCGCACGACCCGCTCGACGACGTCGTCGACGAACCCGGGCGGCGCCCACGGAAGCGGCGTGTACGCGCCCATGCCACCGGTGTTGGGCCCGGCGTCGCCGTCGTAGGCACGCTTGAAGTCCTGGGCGGGGGTCAGCGGCACCGCGGCCAGGCCGTCGGTGACACAGAACAGCGAGACCTCCGGCCCGTCCAGGAACTCCTCGACGACGACCGTGCCGCTGGCCTCGGCGTGGGCCAGCGCGGCCGCGCGGTCGTCCGTGACGACGACACCCTTGCCGGCCGCGAGTCCGTCGTCCTTGACCACGTACGGCGGGCCGAACCGGTCGAGGGCAGCCTCGACCTCGGCGCGGGTCTCGCAGACCACCGCCATCGCGGTCGGGACACCGGCCGCGGCCATGATCTCCTTGGCGAACGCCTTGGAGCCCTCGAGCTTCGCCGCCCGGGCGGACGGTCCGAAGCAGGCGATGCCGCGTGCCTTCACGGCGTCGGCGACACCCGCGACCAGCGGGACCTCCGGGCCGATGACGACGAGGTCGGAGTCCAGCCGAGCGGCCAGGTCGGCCACCGCCTCGGGCCGGTCGGCCGCGACCGGGTGGACGGTGGCATCGGCGGCGATGCCGGCGTTGCCGGGCGCCGCGTGCACCTCGGACACCTCGGGGTCGCGCAGCAAGGAGCGGACGAGGGCGTGCTCGCGGGCACCGGAGCCGATGACGAGAACCTTCACGTCGGCCGACCCTATCGGGAGAGCCGCGCCGCCACGTCAACCGTCCGGGCACGGTCGGCCTCCAGACCGATGGTCCGGCCGCAGCGCGCGCCGCCATCGCGGTCGACTACCGTGAACGGTGATGAGCGAACGCTGGATCGACCTCGTCGGCGCCGTCAACGTACGCGACCTCGGCGGGCTGCCCACCACGGACGGACGCACCACCCAATTCGGGCGGGTGCTGCGCTCGGACAACCTCCAGGACCTGATCGACGACGACGTCCAGCGGCTCACCGGGCCGCTGCGGCTGCGCGACGTCATCGATCTGCGCACCAGCATCGAGGTGACGTCCGAGGGACCCGGGCCGCTGACATCCGTGCCCGACGTCACCATCCATCATCTGTCCTTGTATCCGGAGGTCGGCGAGCGCACCGACGTCGAGGCCGACAGCGTGCTGCTGCCGTGGACCCAGGAGCAGGGCGCCACCATCCGGCACAACACCGGCGCCTACTACGTCAACTACCTGCGACACCGGCCCGAGAACGTCGTCAGGGCGTTGCGCACCGCCGCCACCAGCAGCGGCGCGGCGCTGGTGCACTGTGCCGCCGGCAAGGACCGCACCGGCGTGGTCTGCGCGCTCGCGCTGTCGGTGGCCGGGGTCGAGCGCGACGCCATCGTCGCCGACTACGTCCAGACCGCCGAACGCATCGAGGCGATCATCGGCCGGCTCAAGGCCACCGCCACCTACGCGCCGGACCTCAACGGCCGGCCCATCGACAGCAATGTCCCACGCGCCACCTCCATGACCACTTTCCTCGACACCGTCGAGCAGCAGTTCGGCGGCCCGATGGAGTGGCTGAGCATGCACGGCTGGACCACCGACGACACCACGGCGCTGCGCTCCCGCCTGCTCGACTGACGAGTTCCGATCATGCGCGCGCGGTCAGTGCCGCGGTCAGCCGGTCGCGCACCGCCGGCCACTCCGCGGCCAGGATCGAGTAGTACACCGTGTCCCGCCAGGTGCCGTCCGGCCGCAGCTTGTGATGGCGCAGCACGCCCTCGTACACCGCGCCGAGCCGCTCGATCGCCCGCTGCGACCGCAGGTTCAGGTGGTCGGTCTTCAGCGCCACCCGCTCCAGGCCCAGCGTGTCGAAGGCGTGCCCCAGAAGCAGCAGCTTGGTGGCGGTGTTGACCTCGGTGCGCCACCACGGCGACCCGATCCAGGTGGAGCCGATCTCGACCCGCCGGTCGGCGACATCGATGTCGAGGTACGACGTGGATCCGACGATCGCGCCGTCGGCCGCGCGGCGAATGGCCCACACGGCCAGGTCGCCCCAGCGTGCGCTCTCGACCAGCGCGCCCACGACGGCGTGCATGCCGTCGCGCCGAGCGGCACGCCACGTCCCCATCCAGCGGAAGACCTCGTCCTGATCGGCGGCTGCCGCGGCAGTCAGGTCACCGACGTGACCCGGGCCGAGCGGCTCCAGGCTGACCCAGCGGTTCGCCAGCGGGACCGCGGAGATGGCGACATCGTTCACGCCCGTCATGATGTCACCGGACGCGACTCGCACAGCGACGGGCCGGGAGGGTCCCGGCCGGAGAGGCACACACGTGATCATCAGACCCTACGCACCCGGTGACGACGCGGCGCTCTACGACATCTGCCTGCGCACCGGCGACAACGGCGGCGACGCGTCCCACCTGTTCACCGATCCGCGGCTGCTCGGCGAGATCTTCGTCGGCCCGTACCTGCGGTTCGAGCCGTCGCTGGCGTTCGTCGTCGACGACGGCGCGGCGGCCGGGTACGTGCTGGGCGCGCGCCACACGCCCTCGTTCGAGGAAGCCTGCGAACAGGAGTGGTGGCCGCCGCTACGCCGCCGTTACCCTCGCGACTCCTTCCCGGCCGGCACCCGCGACGCGCACTACGTCGAGATCATCCACGAACGCCGGAACGCCGACCCCGCGATCATCGACGAGTACCCTGCTCACCTGCACATCGACATGCTGCCGCGGGCGCAGGGTCACGGCATGGGGCGGGCGTTGATGGAGCGACTGCTGGCCGCGCTGCGCGACGCCGGCGCGCCGGGGGTGCACCTGGGTGTGGGCGCCGCCAACGTCCGGGCCATCGGGTTCTACGAGCGCATGGGCTTCGCCACGCTCCGGGCGTCCGAGAACGGCCGGGTCATGGCACGCGCCACGACCTGATCAGCGCACCAGGTCGCGGACGGCGACGATCTCCTCACGCCCCGGGCCCACCCCGACCGCCGACACCGGGGCGCCGCACAGCCGCTCGACCGCCTCGACGTAGCGACGGGCCGCCGGCGGCAGGTCGTCCATGCTGCGCGCACCGGTGATGTCGTCGTCCCAGCCCTCGAAGTACTCGAAGACCGGGACGGCGTGGTGGAAGTCGGTCTGTGTCATCGGCATCTCGTCGTACCGGACGCCGTCGACCTCGTACGCCACGCACACCGGCACCGGGTCGTAGCCGGTGAGCACGTCGAGCTTGGTGAGTACGAGGTCGGTGGTGCCGTTGATGCGGGTGGCGTACCGGCCGATGACCGCGTCGAACCAGCCGCACCGGCGCGGCCGGCCGGTGGTGGTGCCGAACTCGCCGCCGGCCTTGCGCAGCCGGTCGCCCTCGTCGCCGAAGAGCTCGGTCGGGAACGGGCCCTCGCCGACCCGCGTGGTGTAGGCCTTGAGCACCGCGATGACGCTGTCGACGCGGGTGGGCGGGACACCGGAACCGGTACAGGCGCCACCGGCCGTCGCGTTCGACGAGGTCACGAACGGGTAGGTGCCGTGGTCGACGTCGAGCAGCGTGGCCTGCCCGGCCTCCATGATCACGACCTTGCCCTCGTCCAGCGCCCCGGCCAGCAGCAACGAGGTGTCGGTGACCATCGGGCGCAACCGGTCGGCGTAGCTCATCAGCTCGTCGACGACCTCGTCGACGGTGACCGCGCGCCGGTTGTACACCTTCACCAGCAGCTGGTTCTTCTGGTCCAGCGCGCCCTCGACCTTCTGCCGCAGGATTTTCTCGTCGAACAGGTCCTGCACCCGCAGGCCCACTCGGGACATCTTGTCCGCGTAGGTGGGGCCGATGCCGCGGCCGGTGGTGCCGATGCGCCGCTGACCGAGGAACCGCTCGGTCACCTTGTCCAGCGTCCGGTTGTACGACGGGATCAGGTGCGCGTTGGCGCTAACCACCAGGCGGGACGTGTCGATGCCGCGGGCTTGGAGGGTGTCGAGCTCCTCGAAGAGCACGGCGAGGTCGACCACGACGCCGTTGCCGATGACCGGCGTGACGTTCGGCGACAGGATGCCCGACGGCAGCAGGTGCAGCGCGTAGGTCTCGCCGTCGATGACGACGGTGTGGCCGGCGTTGTTTCCGCCGTTGAACTTCACGACGTAGTCGACCGAGCTGCCGATGAGGTCGGTGGCCTTGCCTTTGCCTTCGTCGCCCCACTGGGCGCCGACCAGGACGATCGCGGGCATTATCCCCCTTGGTTCTGAGGTGATCGAGAGGGAGCCACTACCCCTCGGGGGCAGCGGCTCCGTCGTTGATCACCGGAGCGTGTCGGCCGCGGTGGGGCTGGAATCGCGCAGGAACTCCGCGCACCGGGTGGCCTCTTCGGCCTCGCCGATGGCCTCCGCGGCCCGGCCCAACGCGTAGAGCGAACGGAGGAACCCCTGGTTGGGCTCGTGCTCCCACGGAATCGGCCCGTGGCCCTTCCAGCCGTTGCGACGCAGCTGGTCCAGGCCGCGGTGGTAGCCGGTGCGGGCGTACGCGTACGACGTCACCGCGTCGCCGGCCGCGAACGCGCGGTCGGCGAGCTCGGCCCAGGCCAGCGAGAATTCCGGGTGCCCGGCGGCCACGGTGGACGGGTCGACGCCCGACGCCAGCGCCTCGCGGGCGTCGGGGTCGTCGGGCAGGAACGTCTCCGGCGGGCCGCCGAGCAGGTTCTCTCCGGGCATCAGCGCAGCTTCTGACCGGCCGAGCGCAGCTGCTGCGCGGCCTCGACGACGCGGGCGGCGAGCCCGGCCTCGGCCAGCTTCCCCCAGGCACGCGGGTCGTAGGCCTTCTTGTTGCCGACCTCGCCGTCGATCTTCAGCACGCCGTCGTAGTTGCGGAACATGTGGTCCACGACCGGGCGGGTGAACGCGTACTGGGTGTCGGTGTCGATGTTCATCTTGACCACGCCGTAGTCGACCGCGGCCGAGATCTCCTCCGCGGTGGAGCCGGAGCCGCCGTGGAACACCAGGTCGAACGGCTTGTCCTTGCCGTACCGCTCGCCGACGGACTGCTGGATGTCGCGCAGGATCTCCGGACGCAGCTTGACGTTGCCCGGCTTGTAGACGCCGTGCACGTTGCCGAACGTCAGCGCGGTCAGGTACCGGCCGCGCTCGCCGACGCCGAGCGCCTCGGCGGTGGCCAGGCCGTCCTCGACGGTGGTGTAGAGCTTGTCGTTGATCTCGTGGGCGACGCCGTCCTCCTCGCCGCCGACGACGCCGACCTCGATCTCGAGGATGGTCTTCGCGTCGGCCGAGAGCGCGAGCAATTCCTCGGCGACCTTGAGGTTCTGGTCCAGCGGCACGGCCGAGCCGTCCCACATGTGCGAGCCGAACAGCGGGGCCTGACCGGCCTTCACCCGCTCGGTGGACGCGGCCAGCAGCGGCTTGACCCACTGTTCGACGGCGTCGAGCGGGGCGTGGTCGGTGTGCAGCGCGATCTGCACGTCGTAGCTCTTGGCGACCTCGTGGGCGAACGCGGCGAACGCGATGGCCCCACGGACGCGGTCCTTGACGGTCGGGCCGGAGATGTACTCGGCACCCCCGGTGGAGACCTGGACGATCCCGTCGCTCTCGGCGTCGGCGAAGCCCTTGATGGCGGCGTTCAGGGTCTGCGACGACGTCACGTTGATGGCGGGATACGCGAACGAGCCGGCCTTGGCCCGGTCGATCATCTCGGCGTAGACCTCGGGAGTGGCGATGGGCATAAACGCTCCGTTCCGGTCGGACGGCAGGTCCCCGGCCGTCCGGTGTCACGCCCCACGGCGGCGGGGGGCTCGCATGTCAGGCCCAGTATTCACCGTAACGCCCCGGCAACGCGAAAGCGGCCCACCAGCACTCTGTGTCGATCATGCTGAATCAGGGTCGCACGACCTGCGAGCACCTCGTCCGGTCGCCCTCGTCCGGAGTCGTCCGGGTGCGTGTCGGGACTCCCGGATAGGCTTGGGGGCCGGAACACACGAGCTCACCAGAGGAGACGCCGTGCCAGAGCGCACCGCAGTCGTCGCGAGCAAGGCGGGCCTGCACGCCCGGCCCGCAGCCGTCTTCGTCAAGGCCGCGGCCGAGCAGCCCACGAAGGTCACCATCCGCAAGCCGGACGGTGACCCGGTCGACGCCGCCAGCATCCTGTCGATCATGACCCTCGGGGTGGAGCAGGGCGACGAGGTCATCCTGTCCGCCGACGGCGACAAGGCCGACCAGGCGCTCGACGCGCTCGTCAGCCTGCTCGAACGCGACCTGGACGAGTAGCCGCACCGATCTGCCCGGACGCTGCAGGTGGCTGGTCCGCCTGCAGCGTCGCTGTTTCCGCAGGTCGGTAGCTTGTGTCGGCGCACATTGCTCGGTTATCCTACAAATCATCAGCGCCGGGAGGAGTAGTCAGGTGGCTCAGGGGGAGCAGACGAGGCAGTTGACGGCGTTGCCGCGGCCGCCGAGCCTGCACGAGTCCGTCCAGACCGCACTTCGGGATCACATCCTCACCAACGGCCTGAAAGCCGGTGACGGCCTGCCGGCCGAAGGCGCGCTCGCCCAGCAGCTCGGCGTCAGCCGCAACTCCGTCCGCGAGGCGGTGAAGGGCCTCGTCTCGCTCGGCATCCTCGAGACCCGCCGCGGCAGCGGCGTTTTCGTCAAGGACTTCTCGCTGTCGCTGCTCATCGACAACCTCCCCTTCAACCTGCTGTTCGATTCCAGCGAGCTCGCCGACCTCCTCGAGGTGCGCCGAGCCGTCGAGAACGACCTCGTCGCCCGGGCCGTGGCCAACCTGAGCGAGCAGACCAAGGCCGACCTGGCGCGGATCCTTGCCGAGATGAAGGCCAAGGCCGACCGCGGCGAGGACGTCCTGGCCGAGGACCGCCGCTTCCACCGCACCCTGTTCGCCGATGCCGGCAACGCCGTCGCGCTGAAGCTGCTCGACGCGTTCTGGCTGACCATGAGCCACGCGGTCGCCCAGCGCGCCGAGATCGCCGACGACAGTCCCGCCGACACCTACCGCCAGCACGACGCCATCTACCGGGCGGCACTGGACGGCGACGTCGACGGCGTTCACGAGGCGCTGTCGGCCCACTACACACCCATCCTGAGCCGCCTGGACCGCACCGGCCCGCTGTAGTGGACACCTAGCGGTGTCAAGCGGCCACCCTGGTCGTGGCACCAGCACTCGCTGCTAGCCGCCGTTGAAGGCGTCATGGATCGTGCGGCCGGTGACCGACCCCACCCACCATGATCATCAACCGCTGGGTGCGCCATCACACGCCCACCCGTTGATGATCACGCTATCCATGTCGCTGTTCGGGGTTTCGGCGCCCCGCGCCACGCTGCCGAACAGGCGCAGGTTGGATACGCCATGCCGGCCAGCAGCCTCACGCATGGCGTCGAGATGTTCAAGAACCCTCCGACCCAGCGGCCCCCGCAGTTCGTGTCCCGACCACCCGTCGCGACGCACTCACCTCCAGGCTGTGTCCGGCGGCGTCGATGAGTGGATGCCCATTCATCGGGAGCGATGCCGCAGCAAGACCTCTGCCAACGTGACCTGGGGCGGGTCGAGTGCGGTCTTGCCGTCCTCGATGTCCCACAGCGCGTTCTGGAGGACCCGCCCGAGCGTCCATCCGGTGGCCCGCTCCCGGCCCACGCCGACGATCTCCGTCATGAGGTCGAAGCGGCGCAGCACCGCCCGGACCGGATCGGAGCTGGCGACGATGGTGTTCCAGCGGCTGTTCAGCGCCGGCCACAGATCGAAACCGGGGTCGCCGGCCAGCGGTTCCGGGTCGATGGCCAGCCATGGTTCGCGCTGCCCGGCGAGGACGTTCTCGTCGTGCAGGTCCCAGTGCAGCAGGCACTCGCCGGCGTCGGGAACGAGATCGGCGACGACGGCGGCGCAGGTGCGCACCAGGCGCTGCTCGGCCGGGTCGTGCAGCGCCGGGACGGCGGCAGGGGTCTGGTCGATCATGGCCGTCGCGACGTCCGCCAACCGCCGGAGGCCCGCCGGCGCCTCGACCGCGGCCAGTCGCGCCAGCAGCTCGGCCAGGACGGTCATGACGGTGTCGTCGTCGGTCAGCACGGCGAGGGGACGGCTGGCGTCGAGCCGTTCCAACAGCATGGCTCCGGTGCCGGGGTCGTGATCGAGCAGCCGCACGATGCCGACGCCGTTCCAGGTGCGCAGGCCCAGCGCGGCGCCGGCGTTGTCATCGCTGACCGGTTGCAACCGCAGCACAGCGGGCTCCCCGTCGGTGCGGAGCACCGGCACCACCAGCGACGCCATGCCGTTCGCCGATGGCCCGTCCGGCCGTAGCGACCACCGCTCCAGGGTGTCGGCTACCAGGCGGGGCAGCCCGGCCAGCCACGAACGGCCGGCGTCGTCACGTCCGTACGACGCGACGAGCTCGGCCGGGACGTCGTCGGGAATCGCAGCGGTCAACCGTGGCCTACGACTGAGCCAGCTTGGCGGCGACGGCGAGCTCGTCGACGAGGTCGTTCATGGGGTCACCGGAGTGGCCCTTGACCCAGCGGAAGGCGATGTCGCCGCGCTCGTCGAACAGGTCGATGAGCGGTTCCCACAGGTCGCGGTTGGCGACCGGAGCCCGTGCCGACGTGACCCAGCCTCGCGCCCGCCAGTTGCGCCACCACCCGTCGCGGAAGCAGTTGACGACGTAGGCGGAGTCGCTCACGACCACCAGCGGACCGGACAGTGCCCGCACCGCCTCGAGTGCCGCCCGGATCTCCATCCGCTGGTTCGTGGTGCTCGGCTCGGAGCCGGCGGCGAACCGTTCGCGATCGACCGCCCAGGCCCATCCGCCCGGTCCGGGCGTGCCGGAGCAGGCACCGTCGGTGAACACCTCGACCGCGCCGTCGGGGGCTGGCATGGACGGCGGTCGCGGACGGCGCTTGCGGACGGGCGCGGCTGGCGCCCCGCCCGGTGCATTGCCGGCCGCGGAGCCTGCCCCCACACCCGCCGGCACCTCGACCAGGGCCGGAGCGCCGGCGCACCCCGCATGCGCCCAGGTCCGATTGCGCCCGGAACCCGAGCTCTCGATCTCTTCACCGGGCTTGATGCCTCCGGCGCACACTCCGCACCGGCCGGCGAACTTCGCGAGCACGAACACCCTCTCCTCGTGGCGGGACCTGCTCCTGCTCCCGGCACCCTAACCCGCTCCGATGACAACGGCGGGCACGCGTATCAGTGCGTCGCGCCGCCGTGCTGAAGTGCCTCGTCGAGCACGCGACCTTCCGCCTGCGCCGGCGCGGGGATGCCGAGCAAGGCGGCGATGGTCGGTGCGATGTCGACGTGCCGCGCCTGGTCGAGCCTGGCCCGCGGGCTGACGCCCCGGCCCGCCACCAGCAGGGCGGCCTCTCGCTCACCCGTGCGGCCGTGGTAGCCGCGCGGGCCGTCGGGGTCCTCCATGCCGAACGACCAGCCGGCCGCGGGCTCGGCCACCAGGTCACCCAGCAACGGACTGGCGCCGAACGCGTCGAGGTCGGCGCGGTCGTACACGCGCTCCACGGGTTCGACCGCTTCGAGTGCGGCGCGGGCTCGCGCGATGCCGTCGGCGGTACGCGCCGCGCCGAGCAGGTGGACGCTGGCAACGCCACCGACGACCAACGCGACGTCGGTCGACGCAGCCGGCGCCGCGCCCGGCGAGACGAACTCGGGGGTGAAACCCGCCTCGGTCAGCGCGGTGAGCGCGAGACCACCGAACCCGCGGGTGAACGTCGTCATGCCGTGATCGCCGAGGATGACGAAGGCGGTACTGCCGTAGATGCCGACGTCCTTCGTCGCCTGCACGAGCCGTCCCAGCGCGGCGTCGAGGCCGGCCAGCGTGGGCCCCATGGCGGGAGATTCCGCACCCTCACGGTGGCCCAGAGCATCGAGGTCGTCCGCGTACACGGCGAGCAGCGTCGGCGGTTCCTCGACGGTGACCGTCGTGGATCCTGACCGCACCGGCCGGCCGTGCAGGATGTCGACCGCCACGTCGAAGCGGGCCGGACCGGTGCCACCAGGCTGCACGTACAGAGCGCGGGGGTCGCCGAAGACGACCCCGTGGTTCTGCACGATGAAGAACTGGACCGACGCGACGGTTCCGCCCGCGGCGGCCACGGCCTCGGCGATGCTCTGGGCCTCCAGAGTCCGGTTCTGGCTCACGGCGCGCCCGGTGGACGGGTCCAGGAAGTAGGGCGTGTTGAGATGAGTGCGCGGCCATGCACCGGTGGCGACACTGGCCCACGACGTGTTGGTGATGGATGGGAAGCACCCGGTCGTGGTGCCGAGGACACCGCGCCGGGTCAACTGGTCGAGGTTCGGTGTCTCGAGCAGGTCGAGGTAGGCGGGATCGAACCCGTCCCACGCGATGAGCACCACGTGCCGGGCCGGTGCGAGCCGGCCCCCACTGACCTCTGCCCGGGCCGCGGAGGGCAGCGTGAGGGCGGCCGCGGTCCCCGCGCCGGCCGCGAGTACGGCACGACGGCTGACCGAACGCACGGATTGCGGAGGGTTGGTCGGTTTCGTCATGGCCGGTGAGCATCCCAGATCGCGGTGAACTCCGCTCGTCGCCCACGTGGCGGCGCGCCGTGAGGCAGATGGCCCGCACGCGCGGACCGGCCCTGCCCGCACCTCTCACTGCCGGCCGTCGAGGTGGCGGCGGAGGTACTCGGCCGTGTGGGTGGTGCCGTCCGTGGCCAGCAGTGCGGGAGTGCCCTCGAAGACGACCTGACCGCCGTCGTGGCCGGCCTCCGGGCCCAGGTCGATGACCCAGTCGGCCGCGGCGACGACGTCGAGGTTGTGCTCGATGACGATGACCGTGTTGCCGTCGTCGACCAGGCGGTTGAGCAGGTCGACGAGGTGGTCGACGTCGGCGAGGTGGAGCCCGGTGGTGGGTTCGTCGAGCACGTAGAGCTTGCCGCCGGCGAGGAGTTCGCTGGCCAGCTTGAGCCGCTGCCGCTCGCCACCGGAGAGCGTCGTGAGCGTCTGCCCGAGCGCGATGTAGTCGAGCCCGACGTCACGCATGCGCTCCAGGACCGCGACGACCGGCGCTTCGGTGAAGAACTCCAGGGCCTCGGCGACGTTCATCTCGAAGACGTCGGCGATGGACCGGCCTCGCACCAGGTGCTGCTGGGCCTCCTCCTTGAAGCGGCGGCCCCGGCAGGTCTCGCAGGGCGTGGTGACGCCGTCCATGAACGCGAGGTCGGTGAAGATGACCCCGGCGCCCTGACATGCGTCGCACGCACCGGTTGAGTTGGGGCTGAACATCGCCGCCGGCGCGCCGGTGGTCTTCGCGAACAGCGCCCGGATGGGGTCGAGCATGCCGGTGAACGTGGCCGGGCTGGAGCGGCGCGACCCGCGGATGGGGCTCTGGTCGAGCATGACCGCGTCGGGCCGCACCCGCGGCAGGTGCCCGTGGATCAGGCTGCTCTTGCCTGAGCCGGCCACGCCGGTGACGGCGGTGAACACGCCCAGCGGGATGTCGACGGTGACGTCGCGCAGGTTGTGGGTGGATGCTCCCTCGATACGGACCTGGCCGGTCGGGGTGCGGACCGCCGTGCGCACCGGCCGCGACGACCGCAGCCCGGCACCGGTTCTGGTGTCGGACTTGACCAGGCCGTCGAACCCGCCCTGGTAGGTGAGGGTGCCGCCGGCCCGCCCGGCCCCCGGCCCCATGTCAATGCAGTGGTCGGCGATGGCCATGATCTCCGGATCGTGTTCGACGACGACCACCGTGTTGCCCTTGTCGCGCAGCTCCAGCAGCAGTTCGCCGAGCCGGTGGACGTCGCGCGGATGCAGGCCGACGGTGGGCTCGTCGAACACGTAGAGCATGTCCGCGAGGCTGCTGCCGAGGTGCCGGACCATCTTCACCCGCTGCGACTCGCCACCGGAGAGCGTCGACGTGGCGCGGTCGAGGCTCAGGTAGCCCAGGCCGAGGATGCACAGCCGTTCCACCTGCTCGGCGGCGTCCTCGACCAGCGGCGCAACACTCGGATCGGTGATGGAGCGGATGACGCCGGCGAGGTCGTCCGCCTGCATGGCGTTGAGGTCGGCGATGGATCGCCCGTCGATCAGCGACGAACGGGCCGCCTCACCCAACCGGGTGCCTCCGCAGTCGGGGCAGACCCCGCGGGTGACGATGCGTTCGAACGCCTCACGGGTCTTGCCCTTGAAGGAGTCGACCTCCTTGTGCAGGTAGAGCCGGTTGAACCGGGCGATGACACCCTCATAGCTGGTGACGTCGGGATTCGGCGCCTTGAGCGTGCCGGCCTCGGCGTACATGAGCGTGTTCCACTGCTCGTCGGTGTAGTCACGCAGCGGCATCGCGGGGTCGAAGAACCCGCTGTTGGCGTAGGAGCGCCAGAACCACTGCCCGACCCCGAACGCGGGGAACGTGAGCGCGCCGTCCTGCAGTGAGCGGTCCCGGTCGACCAGCTGCGACTCGTCGACCACACTGACCACGCCGAGGCCCTGACAGCGAGAGCACATGCCCTGCGGGTCGTTGAACGAGAACACGTTGGAGAAGCCGGCGAACGGTTGCCCCACCCGGGAGAAGATCAGCCGCAGCCTGGCTCCGATGTCGGTGGCCGTGCCGACGGTGGAGCGGGCGCCGCCACCGAGCCGTTTCTGGTCGACGACGGTGACGGCACACAGGTTCGACATGCGATCGACGTCGGGCTGGCCATAACTGGGCAGTCGGTTCTGCGCGAACGCGCTGAACGTGGCGTTGAGCTGACGCTGCGACTCCGCCGCGAGGGTGTCGAACACCAGCGACGACTTACCCGAACCGGACACCCCCGTGACCACCGTCAGCCGTCGCTTCGGGATGTCGACGTCGATGTCGCGCAGGGTGTGCTCGCGGGCACCCCTGACCTCGATGGAACCGTAGTCGGCCAGCGTCATCGGTTGGACCTCCGGTAAGCGGCGACGGACAACGGGGCGAAGACCACGGTCATCAGGATGGGCCAAGCCACCGACAAGGTCAGCGCGTGCTCGCTCGGCCAGCCTCCCGCCGCCACACCCGGGTTGCCGAACAGCGAGCGCACGGCGTCCGCCGTCGCCGACAGCGGGCTCCACTCGGCCACGGCGCCCAGCCAGCGCGGCATCGTCACCGGGTCGAGGAACACGGTCGACAAGAAGCCGAGCGGCCAGACCAGGATCTGCGCCGCGGCCACGGCCTCCGGCCCGGACGCCCGCAGCCCGGCGTAGACACCCACCCACTGGATGCCGAAGCGCAGCAGGAGCAGCAGGCCGTACGCACCCAGAGCCCCAGCCAGACCGTCCTCCCACCGCCAGCCGAGAGCGAACCCGGCGAGAGTCATGGCGGCCAGCCCGGCCACGGCGGCGGCCAGGTCAGCCGCACAACGGCCGAGCAGCACGGCGCCGCTGTGCATCGGCAGCGTGCGGAACCGGTCGGTCACCCCGCGCGCGGCGTCGGCGGTGATCGCGGCCATGGTGGTCTCGAGGCCGAACAGCATGGTCAGCGCCAGCACGCCGGGCACGACGAACGGGATGTAGTCGGCGGCGCTGCCGGCTACGGCGCCACCGAACAGCCCGCCCATCATCAGCACGACGAGCACCGGGAACAGCAGGGTGACCAGGAACGGGACCGGCTGGGCCCGCCAGTGGCCGACGGTCCGCCCGGCCAGTACCAGGGAATCATGGACCAGAGTCGTCATCGTGCGGCCTCCTCTGTGGCGCGGTTGACGTGGACGAAGACGTCGTCGAGCGTGGGCTGGCGGACGGTGACCTCGACCGGTTCGACCCCGGCGGCCGCCAGCGCGCCACACACCCGGGTGACGGCGACGGCGTCGGGCACCGGCACCGCGACCGCCGTTCCCGTCGTCGACACGACTCCGACGGCGTGGGGCGCGGCCACCCTGACGGCCAGTTCGGCCGATTCCCCGGTGGCCAGCCGCAGGACCACCGTGGTCTGGCCCACCAGTGACGTCAGCTCGGCCGGGCTGCCCTCCAGGACGATCTTTCCGTCCCGGAGCATGGCGACGTGGTCGGCGAGCGCGTCGGCCTCGTCCAGGTACTGCGTGGTGAGCAGCACCGTGACACCGTCGTCGACGAGGCGGCGCACGGTGGCCCACACCTCGCGCCGGGCATCGGGGTCCAGGCCGGTGGTCGGCTCGTCGACGAACAACACGGACGGCGGCACGACCAGGCTCGCGGCCAGGTCGAGCCGGCGACGCATTCCGCCGGAGTAGGTCGCGACCGGACGGCCCGCGGCCTCGTCCAGGCCGAACCGGGCGATGAGCTCGTCCGCGCGGGCTCTCGCCGCTGCCTTTGACAGCCCGTTCAACCGGCCGAAGAGGACCAGGTTGGCCCGGCCGGGCAGGATCTCGTCGACTGCCGCGTGCTGTCCGACCAGGCCCATCGCCCGTCGCACGCCGGCACCGTCGGACCGCACGTCGCGTCCGGCCACCGTCGCCGTCCCGTCGTCCATGGCCAGCAACGTGGTCAGGACTCGCACCGCCGTCGTCTTGCCGGCACCGTTGCGGCCCAACAACGCGCAGACCGTGCCCGCCTGCACCGTCAGGTCGAAACCGTCCAGGGCCGGGTGGTCCGCGCCGCGGTAGTGCTTGCGGAGCCCCCGTGCCTCGATGGCTGCTTTCACTCACCCTCCTCGTCTCGCAGTCCGTACAGTGTACGGTACAACGTACGGAAGGTGAGAGGATATTTCCGTGCCCTCGAACACACCGCGCCCGACCGACCCCACCCGCCTGGTCCGGCTGCTGTGGGAGCCGTCGGACCGGCCCGGCCGCAGCGGCCTGACCAAGCGGTCCATCGTCGAGAACGCCATCGCCATCGCCGACGCCGAAGGGCTCGGCGCGCTGACCATGCGGCGGGCGGCCGAGCGCCTCGGCGCCGGAGCGATGTCGCTGTACACGCACGTGCCCGGAAAGCCGGAACTGGTGGAGCTCATGCTCGACACCGTCGTCACCGAGGTCTACGCCGACGGCCGGTTGCCCGGCGATCACGACGACTGGCGGGCCGGGCTGCGCCACATCGCCGAGCGCAACTGGCAGCACCACCTGCGCCATCCCTGGACGGTAGAGGTCCTGCCCGGCCGGCCGGTCGTCGGGCCGGGCGTCACCGCCAAGTACGAGCACGAACTGGCGCCCCTCGACGGCATCGGCCTGTCCGACGTCGAGATGGATCAGCTGCTCTGCGGACTCCTGGCCCTGGTCGAGGCCACCGCCCGGCAACAGGTCGGACTCGACCGGGTCCGCGCGGGCACCGGCGACCTCGACTGGTGGTCCGCGGTCGGCCCGGCGCTGGGCCAGGCCATGCACGGACACAGCTTCCCGCTGGCCGACCGGGTGGGCACCGCGACCGGCGAGGCCACCGGAGCCGGGGATCCGCTCGCCTCGATGCGCCTCACCGTCGACCACCTGATCTCCGGCCTCGAGCGCCGCCTCAGCTGAGAGTTCACCCTGCATTGGCGAGCCGTTCCCGCAGGCAGGGAACGGTGTGGCCCATGACCGTCCTACTACGACGCCGCATCGCCCGTTCCCTCGCCCTGGCCACCGTCGCGGCGGCGCTGATCGCGCCCGCCCCGGTGCTCGCCGAAGACGGCGCCCGCGCCGGCGAACACGACGACGGCCGGCCATGCCGCGATGCCGCACGAGCCCCAGTGACCACCGGCGTCGTGGTCAACAACCCGGTAGCCGGTGACGGCGACGCGATCGTGCGGCGGATCTGCGGCATGGTGCACCAGGCCCCCAACGGGTCGCTGATCCGGATCGCGCACTTCGTCATCTCCGGAACCAGCGGCCAGGACTTCGTCGACGCACTCGTCGCCGCGCATCGCCGTGGCGTGAACGTGCAGGTGGTGCTGGACGGCTGGCAGGTGACCAACGCGGCGGTCACGGCGCTACGGGCCGAGCTCGGCACCGACCGGACGCAGCGGTCGTGGCTGCATGTCTGCACCGGCCTGTCGCCTGAGGGGAACACCGCCGCCTGCATCGGCACGAAGGGCCAGCACAACAAGTTCTACCTGTTCTCCGAGACCGGCGGCGCCGCGGACGTCGTCGTCCAGTCGTCGGCCAACTTCACCGACCTCAACACGACGACCTACTGGAACAACGCGACCACCGTCGTGGGGAGCCGGGAGCTGTACGACGCCTACGGCTCATACTTCGACGACCTGGCCGCGGAGCGGCGCACGGACGACTATGACCGCGCGGTCACAACCAGGGTTCGGGGCGGCACCGTCACAGCGCACTTCTTCCCCATCGCCGACGGCGACCCGGTGGTGGATCACCTCGCCCGCGTGAGTTGCAGCACGCCCACGACCATCCGGATCGGCATGTCCGAGTGGGACACCCATCGGATCGGGATCGCGCAGCGCCTGGTCGAGCTGGCCGGTTCCGGCTGCCGGGTCTCGATCGTGCACGGTCCTATGGACGACGACGTGCGCGAGCTGCTGTCGTCGGCTCCCGGCGTCGAGCTACACGCCCTCGACGACGGCGGCGCGCTGCCCGGGCGCATCCACTCGAAGTACCTGCTCGTGGAGGGCGAGGTCGACGGCCGTCCGGGGGCCCGCTGGACGCTGACCGGCAGCCCGAACTTCAACACCACCTCGCTGCGTCGCAACGACGAAGCGATGCTGGTCACGGACCTCAAGCCGGTGTACGCCCGCTACCGCGCCAACTTCGATGCCATGGTCACCGCCACCCGCGACTGATCCACCACTTCTGGAGACTTGTGCACGCTACGGAGGCGGTTTAGCGTGCACAAGTCTCCAGAAGTGGCGTGGAGGTCAGTTCGATCGTCAGCACTTGCTCAGGTTGCAGCATCGGTGCGTGGAGCCCGACCGCCGCCAGCACCCGGCCGGGCAGCTCGATGCCGCCGTCGGCCATCCAGGGAGGCTCGATCCCGAACCGCGGCGACGGGCTGCTCAACGCGGGTAGCACACTCACCCGGTAGGTGACGTCGGGGTCGAGGCCGGGCAGCCGCAGCCGGGGCGGAATGTCCGTGCGCAGGGTCGCCAGGGTGACGTAGCTGAACACCGCGTGCCCGTCACCGACCACACCGTGCAGCAGCCGCGGAGCGTCCGTGTCCTCGGCCCGCACGACGCGCCCGGTGTGCAGCAGCGGACGCAGCCGCTTGTAGGTGGCGGCCCATTCGGTGAGGGTCGCGAGCTCCGCCTCGTCGCATTCGGTGATGTCCCATTCGATGCCGGAGTGGCCGAACAGGGCGGTGGCGCAGCGCAGCTCCAAGCTGGTGACCCGGCCGGTGACGTGGGTGCGCGCCGGCCCGACGTGCGCGCCGACCAGCTCCGGCGGCAGCAGCTGCTGGGTCCAGCGCTGGATCGACTGGCGGTCGAGGGGATCGTTCGTGTCCGACGCCCACACCCGGTCGGTGCGTTGGATGACCCCGAGGTCGACCCGCGCGCCGCCGGACGAGCAGGACTCGATCTCCAGCTTCGGATACCGTGAGCGCAGTTCGTCGAGGAGCCGGTACACCGCGGCGGTCTGCTCGTGCACGCCGGCGTGCCCGTCGTGCACCGCCTCCAGCAGGTCGCGGTTGTGGTCCCACTTGAGGTAGTCGATGGCGTACTCGCCGACCAGCGCGTCCAGGCGTTCCAGTAGGTAGGCGTAGGCGTCGGGATGGGCGACGTCGACGACGTGCTGGTTGCGCCACTCGCGCGGGGCGCGATCGGGGCCGTACAGCAGCCAGTCCGGGTGCTCCTCGGCCAGCCGGGAGCGCGGGTTGGCCATCTCCGGCTCGACCCACAGCCCGAACTGCATGCCCAGCGACCGCACGTGGTCGACCAGGGGGTGCAGGCCCTTGGGCCACACGTCGGGGTCGACGTACCAGTCGCCGAGCCCGGCGCCGTCGTCGCGGCGGCCGAGGAACCAGCCGTCGTCGACGACGAACCGCTCGACCCCGACGGCTGCGGCGGCATCGGCCAGCCGCGCCATCCTGTCGACGTCGTGGTCGAAGTAGACCGCTTCCCAGGTGTTCAGCACCAGTGGCCGTGGGGTCGACGGGTGCCCGGGGCGGGCCCGCAGGTGCGTGTGCAGCCGGTGCGCCAGCCCGTCGAGGCCGTCCTCGGCGTAGCCGAAGTACACCACCGGGGTGGCGTACGACTCCCCCGGCGCGAGCACGACCTCGCCGTCGGCGAGCAGCTCACCGGCGCCTAGCGTGGACCAGCCCTCGGGCAGCCGCTCGGCGTCGTGGACGGTCCAGCCGCTCCAGCCGGCGTGCACCGACCAGACCTCGCCGGAGCCGTAGCCGAAGCCCGCCGTCCCGGCGATCAGCAGGCCGGTGCTGGCATGGCCGGTGCGGCCACGGCGGGTCTCCATGGACCGCAGGCCGGGCACGAACGGTTCGCGCTGCGGCGCTTTTTCCAGGCTCCATCGGCCGGTGAAGTGCAGCAGCTCGTCGGCGTGGTCGGGCACCGGCAGCACGGCGCGCACCCCGCCCACGGACCACGCGGTGTCGCCGTCGTTGGTCAGCGTGTGCCGCACGGTCAGCACCCCGGACGCGTCCAGGTCCAGCTCGCTGACCACCGACACCTGGGCTGCCTCGTCGCGGGAGCGCACCCGCACCGACGCACCGTCGACGGTTACGTCGGCGGCGACGAGCCGCAGGTGCGGCCACGCGCGGTCCCGGCTGCCCGCGATGCCGGGCCGCCCGACCCATCCGTCCGCCTGCGCCGGCAGCAGGGTCGGTGCCGCCGGTTCCCGCGGCGACCCGCGGCGCCGGGTTGGCTGAGCGGCGACGCGGAGGGCTGCGAGCGCGGCGTCGTCCAGACCGTCGATGGCGGCACCCCAGTGCGCCACTCGCGGTAGCCCCGGCGTCGCCAGGTCGAGCACGAGGCTCACGCCAGCGCGCGTCAACAGCACGATGCGGTCGTCCATCCGGTCTCCGTCACGAGAGGGCGGCATCACGGTCCGGGACAGCCTGTCAGACCGAACCGACACCGTCCGTCGTGGGTGACACCACCGCGCGCAGCGACGTGAGAAGCGCGTCGACCGCTGCCTGCGCCTCGCCGCTCAGCCGGCCCCACGGCGTACGGGCCGGGCCGGCATCGGGGCCGAACCGGTTGATGAGCTCCTTCACGACGACGATCGAGCCCCACCGGTCCGCGACGGCGGCGATCTCACGGAACGGCCGGTGCAGCGCCAGGGCCCGCTCGATGTCACCGGCCAGGACGCTCGCGCGCACCTGCCGGGCCACTGGCGCAAGCAGGTTGTAGAGGCTGCCGATGGCGCCGGTCGCCCCGCACGCCACGGCGGCCGGCAAGAGCTCGTCGCGGCCGAAGTACACGCGGACGTTCTCGGCGGCCTCCCGGGTGCGGATGAACTCCAGCAGGTCGCCGTCGGTGAACTTGACCGAGGTGAGGCTCGGGATGAGGCCCGCCGCCTCGGCGACGACGGCGGACGGCGCCGCACGCAGCCCGGTCATGGACGGGATGTGGTAGTAGCACAGCGGTACGTCCGGCGCGGCCGCGGCGATCTCGGCCAGGTAGTCGACGATCGCACCGACGGACGGCGGCTCGCCGTAGAACGGGGCCACCGCGGCGATCATGTCCACCCCGGCGTCCGCCGCGTGCCGCGCCAGCCGGCGCGCGTCGACCACGCTCAGGTCGCCCACATGGGCACCGAGCAGGAGCCCGTCGCCGCGCTCCTTCGCCCAGGCGGTGATCAGCTCGGCCCGTTCGTCGACCGTCAAGGCCATCGACTCGCCCGTGGTCCCGCCGACGAACGCACCATCGATGCCGAGCCGGCGCAGCTGCCTGGCCTGTGCGGGGACCACCTCAGCTGCCAGGCTCTGGTCGGCCCGGAACGGGGTGGGCGTCGCCGCCCAGAGCTCGAACTCGTCCGGGGTGTCAGTGGTCATCCAGGGCTCCTCATGACGGATCAACTCTTGCTGGCGCCGGCGGTGAGCCCGCCGACGATGTAGCGCTGCAGGAAGACGAAGAGGACGATGATCGGCAGCGCGACGACGGCCGAGACCGCCATCAGGTCGTTCCACCGGGTGCCGAAGGAGTTCGTCAGCCCGGCCAGGACGACCGTGATGGGCTGCATCGACTCGTCCGAGGCCAGCGCGAGCCCGAACACGAACTCGCCCCAGGCGCCGAGGAAGCTGATGACGGTTACGGTGACCACGCCAGGCAGCGACACCGGCAGGGCGATGCGCAGGAACGCCGACCACGTGGTGCAGCCGTCGACCTTGGCCGCGTCGATCACTTCGCCGGGCACGGAGAGGAAGTAGGGCCGCAACACCGTGATCGCCAGCGGGATCGCGAGCGAACAGTTCGCCAGGATCAAGCCGGCGTAGCTGTTCACCAGGTCCATCCGGCTGAAGATGACGAACATCGGCAGCGCGATGTTCACCGCCGGGATCATCTGCACCACCAGGAACAGCAGCATGAGCAGCGGCACGAACCTGATCTTGAGCCGGGCCAGGGCGTAGGCCGCCGGCACCGCCACCGCGAGCGTCACCAGGGTCGTGCCGACCCCGATGACCGCGCTGTTGAGCAGGCCTCGCCCGATGCCGGAGTGGTTGGCCACTGTCTCGGTGTAGGACGTCAGGCTGATCGGCGACGGGAACAGCTGCGGCGGCGTGGCGAAGATGTCCGCGGAGTCCTTGAACGACGTCGCCAGCATCCAGTACACGGGCAGGAGGTACACGACGGTGATCAGTACGCCACCGGCGCTGAGCCACCAGCGACGTCCGGACCCTTTGTTGGCCGGGCGGGGCGGTGCCGCGGTGGCGGCCGCCGGGGTCGTGGCCGTCGTCATGCCGTCTCCTCCTTACGCAGGTAGCGGAAGTAGAGGATGGACAGGCCCAGCGGCACCACCAGCATGAGCGTCGTCGAGACGGCGCCGGTGTCGAACCGGAAGAACTGGAAGGCCTCGTTGTAGGCGTAGATCGGCAGGATCATGGTCGCCTCACCCGGCCCGCCGCGGGTCATCAGGAACACGGTGTCGAAGGTCTTGAAGGTGTAGATGAAGCAGAGCAGCAGCGCGGTCAGGTTGACCGGCCGCAGCAGCGGCATGGTCACGCTGGCGAAGCGCCGCCACGCTCCGGCTCCGTCGATCTTGGCGGCCTCGTAGAGCTGCTCCGGGATGCTCTGCAAGCCGGCCAGGAGCAGGATCATGACGAACGGGGTGAACGACCACGCCGTCGCGAACACCACCGCGAACAGCGCCGGGACCGGCCGCGCCAGCCAGAACATGTCGCCGTCGATGAGCCCGATCGCCTCGAGCACCGTGTTCAGCAGCCCGTAGCTGCCGTCGAGCATCCACCGCCACACGTTGGCGCTGACGACCGTGGGCAGGATCCAGGCGAGCAGCAGCAGCGAGCGCATGACGTTGCGTCCTGGGAAGCGCTGGTTGAAGTACACCGCCAGCGCCATCCCGAGTCCGAACGCGAACGCCACCGCAAGCCCGGTGTAGAGCAGCGACGTGACCAGCGCGTGCCAGAACGCGCTACGGCCGAGCTGGTCGGCGTAGTTCTCCCAGCCGACCCATTCGGCGTCGCCGGCCACGATCTGTGCCACGCCGACGTCGCGGAAGCTCAGGTCGATGTTGAAGATCAGCGGATACAGCACGGTCGCCGCGACGAAGACGACCGCGGGTACGACGAACAGATAGACCGTCCACCGGCCGGGACCGCGACCGCGGCCTCCGCTCCGGTCGCCCGGGCGGCGGCCGCCGCGGCCGCGGCCGCTCCGGGCGGCGGCCGCGGCGTCCCGCGTTTCCGTCTGCGTCACGGCGGTCACTCGACGTTCGCCAGCGCCTCGTCGATCTTGGCTTGGGCGTCGGCGAGGGCGTCCTCCGGGCTCGACCCGCCCCCGGCGGCGGCCTGCAGCGCACCCTGGATGTGGGTGAAGACCTCGGACGAGGCCGCGGCCACCGCGCCCTCCGGCGCCCAGGCGTTCGCCAACTGCTCGGCGAAGACCGCGCGGATCGGGTCGTCGCCGCTGTCGACGTCGTCGCGGGCGGCCAGCTTGTTGCGCTCCGGGAGGTACTCGGCGAGCACCTCCGGCTGCTGCATCCAGGTGATGACGTCCCAGGCGGCGTCGGCGTTCTCCGTGGTGGCGCCGATCGTGAGGTTCTCGGCGCTCAGGAACGTCGCGGCCTCGACGTCCGACGGCAGCAGCGCGACGTTCCACTGCAGGTCGGGGTTCTCCTCCGCCAGCACGCTGACGTAGGTCGCCGAGTTGATCATCATGGCCGCCTGGCCGTTGGCGAACTGGTTCTTGGCGTCCTCCTCGTTCCAGGTGAGCACCCCGTTGGAGACCGCGCCGGCGGAGATCATGTCCGTGTACTGCGTGAGCGCGGTCGCCGCCTCCGGCGAGTCGAGGGCCGCCGGGTCGCCGCCGGCCGCGAGGATCCGGATGATCAGCGCCGTGGCGCCCTCGTCGCCCTCGATGCCGCTGAACGCCAGCCCGTAGCGGCTGCCGTCGGACAGCTGGGTGGCGACGTCCTGCATGTCGGCCCAGGTGGTGGGCGGCTCCACGCCCGCCTCCGCGAACATGGCTTCGTTGTAGTAGACGGCGTAGGCGTCGGCGACGTGCGGGATCCCGTAGGTGGCGCCGTCGACCTGTGTGGTCTCCCAACTGGTCTCGAAGTAGGCATCCTGCTCGCCCCACTCCTCGACCCGGTCGGACAGGTCCTGGATCACGCCGGCGTCGGCCATGGACTGCGTCATGAAAGCGTTGATCAGGGCGATGTCGGGCAGATCGCCGCCGGCCGCGGACTGCAGCAGCGTACGGGCGAAGTCACCGAACGGGATGTGCCGAGCCTCGATGGTGACGCCCTCGTGCTCCTCCTCATACCGGTCGAGCAGGTTCTGGAAGGCCGCACCGGGAGGCGTGTCCGGCGTGCCGTAGTAGTGCCAGAGCGAGACCGTCGTCTCACCATCGGTGTCGGCGCTGCCGCCGTCGTCGTCGCCGCTGCCACATGCGGCCAGCACCGTCGCGGCGACGAGCACGCCCGCCACCCGTGCCGTCCATGCGGCTCGCCCGCCTGTCCTACGCATGACACCTCCCTGTGTCGCGTTTCCATCTCCCGACGACGCTAGTCGGATATCCCATATCCCGTCAACGGTCATCCCCCAGATGAGCACACCCGAAATGATCACGTGGCGTTGGGGTGCTCCCGCTCCACCACGGATGCTTGCCTGGTGAAGCGGGAGAACGCCTGGTGCCGGCCCCGGACAGGCCGGCCGAACTTACGCCGGCGCGGCCGGAAAGCGCAGCACGACCTGCAGCGCCTGGGCCGGGCTCTCGTCCAGGAGCGCGAACGCCCGGGCGACCTCCGCCACCGACAGGACGTGCGAGACCAGCGGCTCCACGCCGACCCGGCCATCGGCGACCAGCGCCATGAAGACCCGCAACAGCCGATCGTGGTTCCAGCGGTCGCCGAGAGCCCGCGGTGTGCCGCCGATCTGGCTGGCCACGATCTCCACCCGGTTGTGGTGGAACTCCTCGCCCAGCCGCAGCCCGACCCCGTCACCCTGGTAGAAGCCGGCCGCGACCACTCGCCCGGTGGGCCGGACCGAGCGCACCGCCTCGTGCAGTGCCCGGTAGCTGCCGCTGAGTTCGATGGCGGTGTCGGCGCCGGCGCCGCCGGTGAGGCGCCGGAGCTCCGCGGCCGCGCCGCCGGCAACGTCCGGCCGGACCGTCTGCGCGGCGCCGAACCGGGCCGCCAGCGCCGCCCGCTCGGGCAGTGCCTCGACGGCGGTGACGGTGCCGCCGTCGAGGCCGGCCAGGCGCGTGGCGAGCAGCCCGATGACACCCTGACCGAACACCGCGAGCTGCTCACCGAGGTGCACGTCTGCGGCCAGCACGGCGTTCAGGGCGATGGCACCGGCGCGGGCGAACACGCCGTGCACCGGCGCGACCGCGGCCGGAAGCAGGCGCTCGGCGGCGATGCCGGCCGGGACCACGGCCTCGGCGCGGTGCCCCCAGATGCCGTAGACCACGTCACCGACCCGCGGGGCGGACACGTCCGCCGCGACCTCGATGACCTGCCCGACCTCCTGGTAGCCCCAGCCGGACACGGGGTACGAGAACGACGCCGCTCCGTCGGCGAACAGCCGCGCGCCGGCGTCCCAGGTCTTCGTCAGATACGGGTTGGACCCGCGGTACGCCGTCAGCTCGTGCCCGGCGGAGATGCCGGAGTACCAGGTGGCGATCCGGACCTGACCCGCACCGAGCGGCCTCGAGGGCTCGTCGGCCACACCGACCTGCCGGGTTCCGGTGAACTGCACGACGAGCGGCATCGAAGGCACCTCGATTTCGTCGACGAACGCGTTCCGCTAGGGGGTATCTCGTGGATCTTGATGGATGCGGGCGGCGTCCAGGCGTCGGTCCAGCAAGGAGGAGGAGGTCGATGCGGAGCCATCGACGACGACGACAACGCAGCTGGTCGGCGTCTGGGCGTCGATCCGCGCCGCCGAAGATCCACGAGACACCCCCTAGGAGATCACGGGGTCGGCAGTTGGGCGCGGACGGCCTCGCGTGCGGCGCGCGCGTCCGGCGCGTCCACGGCCAGCTGAGCCAGCCGGGCGCACTCGTCGATGGACACCGACAGCAGCACCTCCGCCACGTCCGGGATCGCCCGCGGCGTCATCGAGAGGCTGGTGACGCCGAGCCCTGCCAGCACGACCGCCAGCGCCGGGTCGGCCGCGGCCTCGCCGCACACGCCGACCGGCCGGTCCTGCCGGGCGCCTGCCTGCGCCGTCAGCCGCACCAGCCGCAGCGCCGCCGGCTGCCACGGGTCGTTGAGTTCCGCGACGCCGCTCAGCAGACGGTCGGCGGCCATCGTGTACTGGGTGAGGTCGTTGGTGCCGATGCTGGCGAACGCCACGTGTTCCATCACGGCGTCGGCGGTCAGCGCCGCGGCCGGGACCTCGACCATGACGCCGGCGCTGGACAGCCCGTGCGCCTCCGCGCGGGCCACAAACGAGGCTGCCTCCGATGCGGTGGAGATCATCGGCGCCATCACCCACACCTCGGCGCCGGACCGCTCGGCCGCCCGGGCGATCGCCTCGAGCTGATGGTCCAGCACGTCCGGGTGCCGGGCCGCCGTCCGGAAGCCGCGCACGCCGAGTGCCGGGTTGGCTTCGTCGGCGTCGGTCAGGAACGGAAGCGGCTTGTCGGCGCCGGCGTCGAGCGTGCGGACCACCACCTTGCGGCCTTTGAACGGTTCGAGCACGGCCAGGTACTGCTCGGCCTGTTCGTCGACGGACGGCTCCTCGGCGCGGTCGAGGAAGCAGAACTCGGTGCGGAACAGCCCGACACCCTCGGCGCCGATCCCGACCGCCGCGGCGGCGCCCTTCGGGTCGCCGACGTTGGCGAGCAACTGGACACGGGTGCCGTCGGCTGTGCGGCCGGTGCCGTCGAAGTGCCTCTCGCGGGCGGCCGCGGCCCGGACGGCGTCGATGTCGCCCGGCGACGGGTCCGTCTCGACCGTGCCCCCGGAGCCGTCGACCAGCACCACCGTCGATTCGGCGACGTCGGATATCCCCGGTGCCGCCACCACTGCCGGCAGCCCTAGCGCACGGGCCAGGATGGCGGTGTGTGACGTCGGCCCGCCCTCCGCGGTGACCAGCGCGAGGCAGGTGGACGGGTCCAGCGTGGCGGTGTCGGCCGGCGCGAGGTCACGGGCGGTCAGGACGAACGGCTCTGCCCGCTCCGGAACCCCCGGAGCCGGCCGCCCGTCCAGGACCGCGACGATGCGGTCGCGCACGTCGCCGACGTCGCGGGCCCGCTCGGCCATGTAGCCGCCCAGCGACTCGAGCATCGCGGCGACCTCGGCCGCCGCCTCCCACACGGCGCGAGCCGGAGCGATACCGTCGTCGAGCTTGCGCTGCGCGGCCGTGACCAGGGTCGGGTCGGCCGCCATCAGCGCGGTGGCTTCGAGGACCGCCGAGCCCTCACCGTGCGCCGTCGCCGCCCGCCGCTCCAGGTCGGCCCGGACCTGCTCGGCCGCGTCGGCGATCCGGGCACCCTCCGCGGCGACGTCGGCCCCGTCGGACAGCCGCGCGTCGGGGGCCGGCTCGCCCACGGGCTCCGGCATGCGCACCACCGGTCCGACCGCTCGTCCGGGACTGACCCCAACTCCGCTGATGACCGCCACGTCACACTCCTCTCGTCTGCTCAGTCTGCGCCACACAGCCGCGATCGCCGGCACGTTCGCGGTGGAACGTGCCGGCGATCACAGCCCGCGCTCGCTATTCGGGCCGCCGCCGGGAGGTGTCGTCGTCCGGCTGAGCCTCCGGTGCGCGCGTGGGCGCGGCGTCGGCGTCGGATGGCGCGGACACCACGGCCGCCGGGGTCCGCTCCTCGTGGACGATCTCCGCGGCCTCCTCACCGAGGGACGCCTGGACCGCTTCGTCGTCCTCGTCACGTCCGGGAGTGCGCAGGTTCCACTTCGTGATCACCCAGCGGAACAGGAAGTAGTAGACGACCGCGTATCCCAGCCCGATGACCACCAGCCACAACGGACCCTCGGCGATGCGGAAGTTCAACGCCCAGTCGATGAAACCGGCCGAGAAGCCGAACCCGTCGCGCAGGCCGAGCGCGTTGGTCAGCGCCAGCGCGGTCCCCGTGAGCACGGCGTGGATCAGGTACAGCGGGAACGCCACGAACAGGAAGGAGAACTCCAGCGGCTCGGTCACACCCGTGAGGAACGAGGTCAGCGCCGCCGACAGCATGATGCCGCCGACGATCTTCTTCTGCGCCGGCTTCGCGGTCTGCCAGATCGCCAGGGCCGCGGCCGGAAGCGCGAACATCATGATCGGGAAGAAGCCGGTCATGAACGCTCCGGCGGACGGGTCACCGTTGAGGAAGCGCAGGATGTCGCCCTGGACGGCCTCGCCACCGGGCGGTGTGTACTCACCGAGCTGGAACCACGGGAACGAGTTGAGGATGTGGTGCAGGCCGAGCGGGATGAGCAGCCGGTTGAAGAACCCGTAGAGTCCGCCACCGAGCACGTCGTTCTCGGTGACCCACTCGCCCAGATTCGTCAGCCCGGCGTCGAACGGCTTGTAGAGGAAGCTCATGGCGACGGCGATGAACACGGCCACGACGGCGGTGATGATCGGCACGAACCGGCGACCGCCGAAGAACGCCAGGTACGGCGGGAGCTTGATCCGGTAATAGCGCTGCCACAGGAGGGCGGCCGTGATGCCCATGATGATGCCGCCCAGGACGCCGAAGTTGATCAGCTCCTGCTCCTCGCCCTCCGCGGCCTCTCCGAGGACGTACGGCGACATCACCTCCGAGACACTCTCGTAGACCAGATAGCCGACCACGGCGGCCAGCGCCGTCGAGCCGTCGGACTTGCGTGCGAAGCCGATGGCGACGCCGAGGGCGAAGATCAGCGGCAGGTGGTTGAAGATGCCCGCGCCGGCAGCGCCCACGACTTCGGACACCGGCTGCAGCCAATGCAGCCCGTCGTACTGGGCCAGGCCTGCGGGCAGCCCTTCCGGGACGGTGCCCGGCTCGCCGCCGAGCATGTCGTTCGAGCCCAACCGCAGCAGCAGGGCCGCGGCCGGAAGCACGGCGATCGGCAGCATGAGGCTGCGGCCGATGCGCTGCAGGACCGCCAGGCCGGGGAAGCCACGCTTACCCGTCGCGGTCGCGGTGGCGGCACTCATCGCTGCTCCCTTCGGCCGGGATGGAGGGCGAGACGGTTCACGAGCCTTCTCCTCTACGTGTGCGCCGGTCCGCGGCCCGGGCCGGCATGGGGGGTGCGTTCCAGCGTCATGTGGACCTGGTAGCGGTCGGCCCGGTACCAGGAGGTGACGTGCTCCAACGGCCGGCCGGCGGCGTAGGAGGTCTTACGGAAGACGAGCAGCGGCGCCGCGGGCGGGACACGCAGCAGCCGGGCGCGCAGCGGGTCGGCGCCCTCCGCCCAGACGGTCTGCGCCGCCGAGTCGAGGACGCGGCCGTAGTCGTGCGCGAGGATGGAGTAGACAGAGCTGGTCAGGTCGCGTTCGAGCAGGCCCGGAAGGGGCGCGGCCGGCAGCCACGACACCTCATGGGCCATGGGCGCGCCGTCGGCCGATCGCAGCCGCTCGATCCGGTAGGCGCGGTCGGTGACGTCCAGGCCCAAGGCGGCCCGCGCCGGCGGCGGCGCGGCGGTCTCGTCGGCACCCAGGACGACGGTGGACGGTTTGTGCCCGCGCCGGCGCATGTCCTCGGTGAACGACGACAGGTGCATCTGCGACTCGATGCTGGCCGCCGCGACGAACGTGCCCTTCCCGCGGACCCGGTAGAGGCGGCCCTCGGCGACCAGCCGCCCGACGGCCTCGCGCACGGTGGCCCGGCTGACCTTGAATCGCGTCACCAGTTCCCGCTCGGAGGGAACCGGGGCGTCCGGCACCAGCTCGCCCTCGATCATGGCGAGGAGGATCTCCCGCAACTGCCGGTGCTTGGGCACCGGTCCGTCGACCACGTTCACGGGGCCTCTTTCACGGAGCGTCTCAGGCAGTGGTAGGAACTGGTCTAGATGTCTTGACCAGTGGGCCATACAATGTGGCTGCGCACCGCGCTTGTCAAGAGGTGAGCGACCCGAATCGACCGGTGGCCGGGATTTCCCCGGCGGCCCCGACCTGATGCGAGTCCCGTGCTGTCCTTGCGCCGTTCGACGCTGAAGTACCTCCAGGTGCGCGACTACCTGCGGAGTCTCGTCGGTAGTGAGCTACGCACCGGCGACCCGGTGCCCTCGGAGCGGATGCTGTGCGAGCGCTTCGGGGTTTCCCGGATGACCGTGCGGCAGGCAGTCGACGCACTGGTCGTCGAGGGCATCCTCGAGCGCGTCCAGGGCCGCGGCACGTTCGTCGCCCCGCCGAAGGTCGACCTGCAGATCCGGCTGGCGTCGTTCACCGAGGAGATGACCCGCCGCGGCATGACGGCCGGGGTGAGCGTCCTCTCGTCCGGTGTCGTGCCGGCCGAGCCGGACATCGCCGACGCACTCGAGGTCAAGCCCGGCAGCGACGTCATCCACCTGCACCGGCTGCGGCTCGCCGACGACGAACCCATGGCCGTCGAACACACCTGGCTGCCCGCCACCCGGCTGCCCGGCTTCCTCGACGGCGGCTCACCGTCCAGCGTCTACGTCGAGCTCGAAACCCGCGGTCTGACACCCGACTGGGGCGAGGACACCATCGACGCCGGCGAAGCCGACCACGAGGAAGCCCAGCTGCTCACCATCAAGCCCGGCAAACCGGTGCTACGCATCTCCCGGCGGGCCTTCACCGGCGACCAAGCCATCGAGTACAGCCGGTCGGCCTACCGCTCGGACCGATACACCCTGTGGGTGCCGGTGGCCCGCCCCAACCCCCCGGTGGTGCCGCGACGCCGGCAGGGCGGCATCGTTACGGAGGAGCCGCCCGGCTCGAACTGACCGCCACCCGCCCGAGGACCCGCACCACCGTCCCACTTTCGACAGGAGTTGCCGCGTGACCGAGACGATCATGGCCCGCGAGATCGCCGAGCAGCCGGAGGCGCTCGCCCGCACCATCGAGGCGCTGCGGCCGCTGCGGCCGCAGCTGCGCGCGCTGGCCGACGACCGCCGGGTGGTCCTGTTCGTCGCGCGCGGCTCGTCCGACAACGCCGCCATCTACGGCAGGTACCTGCTCGAGGTGCACGCCGGGATGCCCGGCGGGCTGGCGGCACCCAGCGTGGCCACGCACTACCACGCCGACCTCGACCTGTCCGAAGCCGTGGTGGTGTCGGTGTCGCAGTCCGGCGAGACCGCCGAGATCGTCGAGACCCAGGCCTGGGCCGCGGCACACGGCGCCCGCACCGTCGCCGTCACCAACGACGGCGACAGCTCGCTCGCCGCTGCAGCCGACCTCGCCCTCGTCACGCGCGCCGGCACCGAGCTCGCTGTCCCGGCCACCAAGTCCTACGTGACCCAGCTCGCCGCGATGGCGGTCCTGGCCGACGCGTTCGCGCCGAAATCCGGTTCGCTGGACGCCGACCTGGACCGGGTGCCCGCCGAGGTGTCGCGGCTGATCTCGGCGCGGATCGGGGTCGACGAAGCCGCCGAACGGCTGGCGTCGACACCCGAGACGCTGGTCAGCGGCCGCGGCATCACGTTCGGCACCGCGCTCGAGGCGGCCCTGAAGCTCGAGGAGACCTGCCTGCGCCCGGTGCGCGGCCTCTCCTATGCCGACCTGCGGCACGGGCCCATCGCCGTCGTCGACGCCGAGCACGTCGCCCTGCTGGTGTCCGCCGCGGACGGACCGATGGTGTCGGGCATGACGGACCTCGCTCACGATCTGCGCCACCGTGGGGCCGCCGCCACGATCGGCATCGGCGGTGACTCCGGGTTCGCCGCCGCGGTCGACGTGTGCGTGCCCGGACCCGACCTGCCTGAACTGGTGGCGCCGCTGGCGCTGGTGGTGCCGGCACAGTTGACGGTGGAGGCACTGGCACGCAGGCTCGGCCTGAACCCGGACGCCCCGCGTGGCCTCTCGAAGATCACCCAGACCGACCCCGCCACCGACGCGTAGCCCGCGACCACACCCTCCGGAGGACACATGGACAAGGCCGAGCAGATCCTGACGGCGCTGGGCGGCGCCGACAACATCGTGGAGATCGAGCCCTGCGCAACCCGGCTGCGTACCGAAGTGCACGACTCGTCGCTGGTGGACGAGAAGGCCCTCAAGGCCGCCGGTGCGTTCGGAGTCATCTCCGCCGGCAGCGTGATCCAGGTGGTGGTGGGTCCCGAGGCGGACACCATCGCCACTGACATTGAGGACCTCATGTGATCGCACCGGCGATGCACCGGCCCGGGACGGCGCCGCATCGAGCACTCGGACCGCGCGGACGCGAACCGGAGGAGACATGACCCAGCTGGACGTGCTGGCACCGGTGGCCGGCCGCGTGGTCAGCCTGACCGAGGTGCCGGACCCCGTGTTCGCGCAGGCACTGGTCGGACCCGGGCTGGCCGTCGACCCGGACCGGTCCGGGCCCGCGCGAGCCGTCGCCCCGGTGGCCGGCCGGCTGGTCAAGCTGCATCCGCACGCGTTCGTGATCCAGACCGCCGACGGCGCCGGCGTGCTCACCCACCTGGGCATCGACACCGTCCAACTGGCGGGTGAGGGCTTCGAGCTCCACGCGGCCGAAGGCGACGAGGTGACCGCCGGCGCGCCGGTGGTCACCTGGGACCCGGGGGCCGTCGAGACCGGCGGCCGTTCGCCCATGGTGCCGGTGATCGCGCTGGACGCCGCGCCCGGCTCCGTCAACCAGGCAGCCGGTCCCGCCGGCCAGGCGTCCGGTCCCGCCGGGCAGGTCGGCACCGGCGACGTGCTGTTCACGTGGTCGCGGTGACGCATTCCTGGGGCGCCGCCCTGTTCGACCTGGACGGCACCCTGGTGGACAGCGAACCGGCCAACCAGGCCGCCTACCGCGCGTACTTCGCCTCTCGCGGCTGGGAGCTCGGAGAGGACCTCGCCCGGCAGTTCGCCGGACGCCGTGGCGCGGACGTGTTCGCCCAGCTACCCGGGCCGTGGCAGGGCGAGGACATCACCGCGATCGTGGCCGGTGTGCTCGCGCACGTGAACCTCGACGACTACCCGCTGCGACCGCTGCCCGGAGCGATCGAGCTGATCCGCCGCATACACGCCGACGGGGTTCCGGTGGCGCTGGTGACCTCCGCCCAGCGGGACTGGGCCGAGTACGCCGTCGGTGACGTGCTCGGTCTCCGCGACCACTTCACAGCCTTGATCACCTGGGAATCGACCGTCGTCGGCAAGCCGCACCCGGAGCCGTACCTCGCCGGCGCGGCGGCTCTGGGCGTGCCGCCGGCACAGGCGGTGGCGTTGGAGGACACCGTGCCGGGCATCCATGCGGCGCTGGCCGCCGGGGTGGGCAGGGTGATCGGCGTGAGCTCCGGATCGTCGCCGCAGGCGCTGCTGGACGGTGGCGCTCACGAGGTGGTGGCCACACCGGCCGACCTTCTGCGCTGACGGTGCGATCACGCCGGCGCCTTGCTGGGCGTTCGTCACGGGCTGGTTCCTGCGGGCGGCCATGATCGGGCCCGTTTGCCGCCGGCCCCGCTGGGTAATCGATCATTCAGCGCATCCCTTCGACAGGCTGTCGAGGCCGGAGGAGGCCAGAGCCATGATGATCGTGCTTGGGTTGCTGTGCTTGGCTGCGGCGGCCGTCGCCGTGGCGTTCGCCGTGACCGACGGTGGCGGCACCGTGCAGATAGATCAGTTCGGAATCACCACTGACCTGCCGGTATGGGGCGTGTTCCTCGCCGGCGCGGTGGCAGCGTTGCTCGTGCTGGTGGGCATTGCCGCCCTGACCGCGGGCGTGCGCCGCGCCCGGGCCCGGCGAACCGAGATCCGCAATCTGCGCCAGAAGGTCGCTGCCCAGGAGGACGTCGGCGACGGGACCGCAGCCCCCTACTCCACTCAGAACCGACCGGTGACGGACCCCGCCACGACCGACCGAGCTGCCGCGGACGAGGCCATCACCGCCGATGACCGCCGGCGCCACGGATTGTCCGGACGCTGGCGCCGCCGGCACGCGGCCGACCCGGACACCTCCATGCGGTCGGAACCGCCGACAGGCGCCACCCGCGCCTGACCCCGGTGCCCGGCCCGGCCGGCGCTCGCTAAGGCGCCGCCCGGGCCGACCGTCAGCCCAGGAACACTCGTGGTGGAGGCTGGAGCCCGGACGGGAAGTCGTAACCGGCCTCCCACGGAAACAGGCCCTGATGGTCGTCCCAGACGCACTGCAGCGCGGGCACCGGGTCGTCAGCCGACCGGCGGTAGAAACGTTGGGCGGAGGCCAGGGTCGGGACGGCCCCGCCGTCGTGGAACGGGAAGAACCGCACCCGATGGTGCCAGCCCTCGACCGCGAGCGGCCGGCCCGGCAACAACGGCCGCCCGCGCCGGACCCGCTCGCCGAGTGCGTTGAGCACGACGCTGCCGGTCTGTTCGTCGAGGCCGAAGACCACCACCTCCGGATGCCCGAAGCCGAAGAGCCCGACAGTGTAGGCATACGGCGGTTCGCCACCGGCCGGCAGCCCGCACGGGCACCCCGGCGGCCCCCAGCACCCCTCTGCATAGATCGATTCCACGGCCCAGCCGTGCTCCCGCACGGTTTCTCGCAGCCACGCGTCCTCTTGGTCGCGCCGTTGCTGCAGCTGGATCGGGGTGACGGCGGGTGCCTCGTGGGGCGGCTCGCAGGCGAACATCGCATCCTCCCGTAGTGCTTGGACAGACGTTCGAACCATAGTCGCCGACACCGACAACGTCACGGCCGTGCGGATGCCGCCGACCGCCACCGCGCGACCGCAATAGCCGACAACGGCCGCAATAGTCGCAGCCGCGCCTGCGGGCGAGTTCCGACCTCTCGGCGTTGATCGCGATATCGCCGTCGGGCGCTGCGATCAAAGTCCGGCTGATCCGGACCCGGCCCGGCTCGACCTTTGCCGCAGGCCGGGCAGGGCCGGTCGGCACGGCGGCGCCACGGTCACCTGATCCCACCCGCCTTGATCATCGGCGATCGACCCCGCCCATCGCGCCAACCGTTGATGATCACGCCCGGAACCCCGATCGTGGGCTCATAGGGCAGGTCGGCAGGTGGTCGCTACGTGGTGACGGCGGCGGAGGCGACCGATGGCCGCACGCCCCCGGCAGGCGTCCTCCCGCTTCGGCAGGCAAGCATGCATGGGGAAGCGGGAAGACCCATGCCGAACGTGATCATTTCCATTCCGGGTCGTCGGCCGCTGGCCAACCGCGATGCGGCGTCACTCCTCGCCGGCGAGGGACAGGCTGCGCAGGCGCTGGCCGGCGTACCAGGTGGCGCCGACGATCACGACGGCCAGCAGCACGCCCGCAACCGCCAGCCGGACGTCGGACGACACCAGGTCGCGCGCCACGATGGTCTCGGCGATCGACAGGGACCACTGCTGGATACTGAGCGTGCGGGCGCCCGGCACGTACCCGCCGACGAGGCCCTCCCAGATGAGCGCGTACGCCAGCCCGTACACGACCGCGTGTCGTGTGACGACGGCGAGGAGGACGAAGACCGCGCTGTAGGCCACGGACGACACCAGGGCGGCCGCACCGAACCCGAGGGCGAGCCCGGCCTCGGTGCCGGACATGATGAGGCCGGCACCGAACGTGGGGACGGCCGCGAACAGCACCGTCGCCGCCACCGCGACGACCAGTTTGCTGAGGATGATGGTCGGCCGCGGGATCGGCTTGGACAGCACGTAGACGACGGAGCCGTCGTCGATCTCCGGGCCGATGACGCCGGTGCCGACGATCAAGCCGAACAGCGGGATCAGCGCGCCGAGCGCCACCGAACCCAGGAAGTCAGCGGTCACCTGGTGGTCGACACCGACGGACAGGCGAAGCAGCACGGCCAGCGCCAGCAGCACCGCCGACATCACCAGGAGCAGCAGGGCCCGCCGGCCGCCGAGCAGCGCCCGGGCGGTCAGCTGGGCGACCGTCGTGTTCATCGCGAAACCCCTAACTCTTCACCAGGTAGGAGAAGACGCTCTCCAGGGACTCGTCGGAGGGCGAGACCTCGTAGAGCCGGATGCCGGCGCGCTGCGCCACCCGCGGCAGCAACTCGGTGAACCGTAGGAACGTGACGGCTTCGACGCGCAGGACGCCGGCGTCCTCGTCCAGTTGCACCCCGGCGGTGGAACCGTCCGCGATCAGCGCAGAGGCGAGCGCGCGGTCGTCGTCGGAGCGAATGACGTACAGGTGCGGCCGGTCGGTCATGAGCCGGCGGATCTCGCGGTAGTCGCCGGACGCGGCGTGCCGCCCGGCCACCAGGACCTCGATCTGCTGCGCGAGCTGCTCGACCTCTTCCAGGATGTGTGAGCTGAACAGCACGGTGCGCCCCTCGGCGCCCATCTGCCGCAGCAGATCCATGAGGTGCAGCCGCTGCCGCGGATCCATGCCGTTGAACGGCTCGTCCAGGAGCAGCACGGCTGGGTCGTGCACGAGCGCGGAGGCCATCTTGACCCGCTGCTTCATGCCCTTGGAGTACTCGCCGACCCGCCGGTCCTGGGCGTACTCCATCTCCACCGTCGCCAGTGCGCGCCTGGCCGCGGCGCCGGCATCGGGCAGCCCGTGCAGTTCGGCGTTGGCCAGCACGAACTGCCAGCCGGTCAGGAAGTCGTAGGCCGCCTCGCGCTCCGGCACCAGCCCGATGGTGCGGTACACCTCGGGGTTCTTCCAGACGGTGGCGCCGTCGAGCGTGACGGACCCGGCCGACGGCGCCAGGAACCCGCTGAGCATGCCGATCAGCGTGGACTTGCCGGCGCCGTTGGGACCGAGCAGACCGGTGATGCCCGGTCCGATGGTCATGGTGACGTCATTGACGGCGACGACGTTGCCGTACCAGCGGGAGACGGCGTCGACCAGCAGCACCGAGCCCGACGGACCCGGCGACCCAGGGCTTGTGCTCATGAGGAGACCTTCCGGTAGCGCAGGTTCAGCAGCGCCCAGCAGGCGCCGATCACCCCGAACGTCACCAGCACGTACACGACGCCGCCCACCGCACCCGGCGGCGGGGCGACCGCCGACGAGGACGCGTCCAGCACCCACGTCTGGAAGCCGTCGACCAGCGTGCTCGGCGAGAACAACCCGAGCCAGCCGGCCAGGGTGGCGTCGTCCTCGACGTAGCGGATGATGCCCTGCAGTGAGCTGACGGCTGCGTAGCTGAGCGCGAAGACGGTGATGATGGCGGCGACGCCGAAGCCGCGGCGGGCGGTCAGCGACGCGATCACCAACCCGATGCCGGCGAACACCACCGCGAAGGCGAGCGCGCCGACCAGCGCCAGTGCGACGTCGGCCGTCTCGCGTCCGGCCGGGAACTCCGCCAGCAGCGCGCCGATGTACATGATCAGCAGCGGTGCGACGATCAGCAGGAACGTCGCCGTCGACAGCCCGGCGAACTTGGCCAGGACGTAGTCCGAGCGCTCCAGCGGCCGGGAGAAGTACAGCGGAACGGTTTTGAACCGCAGGTCGCGAGAGACCGCCTGGGGCGCCTGCGAGGCCAGGAAGATGGTCAGGATGCCCTGGGCGACCATGGTGTAGCGCGAGTACGGCAACGGCAACTCCGTCAGCACGGACGTGGCGTTGGCGATGACCGCGATGATGAACGCGGGCAGGCACATGACGCCGAGCAGCAGCATCGGCAGCACTTTGGCCCGCCCCGACCGGCCCAGGCCGAACGCGCCGCGCAGACTGTGCACGTACAACGCCCGGGTGACGGCGCCGCGGCCGAGCCGTGGCCCGTCGTAGCCGCGGTAGCCGATGTCGTGGATGACTCCGGCCGGCTGGTGGTTGCTCACTCCGAGCTCCTCTCCCCGAAGACCTCGGCGATGTGGTGCCGGCGCTGCTCGAGCCGGATCAGCCCGGCGCCGTGCCGCGCGACGGTGTCACGGACGGTGTCGTAGACGGAGTCGTCCTCGAGCGGCAGCAGCATGACGTGCCCGTCGCGGACGACGTCGAGCCCGGCGGCCTTGAGCGAGGCGGCGACGGCGTCCGGCTCGGCCGTCACCTCAACGGCGACGATCTGACTGGTGCGGGTGAAGTCGGAGGTCGACGAGGCGCGCAGCAGCTGGCCGGCGTCGATGACGACGACGTGATCGGAGATGCGCTCGAGTTCGCCGAGCAGGTGCGAGGTGACCAGGACCGTGATGCCGAAGTCGGTGTAGATGCGGCGGATCAGCCCCAGCATGTCGTCGCGGCCGACGGGGTCCAGCCCGTTCGTCGGCTCGTCGAGCAGCACGATCTCGGGGTCGTGGACGAGCGCCTGGGCGAGTTTGACCCGTTGTTTCATGCCGGTGGAGTAGCCGCCGATGGGCCGGTACCGCTCCTCGTAGAGGCCGACGTGGCGCAGGGTGTCGGCGGTGCGTTCGCGGGCGGCGTTTGCCGGCAACCCGGACATCCGGGCCATGTGGACGACGAACTCGGTGGCCGAGACGTCGCCGGGCAGGCAGTCGTGCTCGGGCATGTACCCGACCCGTTCGCGGATCTTCGGCCCGTCAGTCGTGACGTCGAGGCCCAGCATGCGGGCCCGGCCGGAGGTCGCCTCGGACAGCCCGAGCAGGATCTTGAGGAGAGTGGACTTGCCCGCACCGTTCGCGCCGACGAGCCCGACGACTCCGGGCTCGACGTCGATGGTGAGGCGGTCGAGCGCGGTGACCGTCGGGAACCGCTTCGTCAGTTCCTCGGTCTGGATCACAGGCACGGCACGACGCTACCGCCGCGAGGCCGTTCAGCGCGTCGGACGACGGGACGACGTCGCGTGTCGTTCCCCAGCACTACTCTCCCGGAGTGCGCCACCCCGGTTCACCCTGATGCCCGTCTCAGGGGTGGGCCCTTATCCGGCCGGCCGCGAGGTTCCTGCCCAACGACCGTCAGAGCCGGTCGGCCGCCCGGCGCGCGGCGATCTGCACCGGGTCCCACACCGGCGAGAACGGCGGTGCGTATGCCAGGTCGGTCATGGCCAGCTCGGCCGCGGTCATCTCGTTCCACAGCGCCAGCGCACAGGTGTCGATGCGTTTGGCCGACCCGTCGCGCCCGACGATCTGCACGCCGAGCAGCCGCCCGTCCGGCCGTCCGGCCACCACCTTCACGGTGATCGGCTGCGTGCCGGGGAAATACCCGGACCTGGTGGTGGACTCGGTGGTCACGGCGACGATGTCCATACCGGCCGTGCGAGCCTCGCCCTCGGTCAGCCCGGTGCGGGCGACCTCGAGGTCGCAGACCTTGGTCAACGCGGTACCGACGATGCCCGGGAACCGCTCCGACCCGCCGCCGAGGTTGGTGCCGAGCACCCGGCCCTGCTTGTTGGCATGGGTGCCGAGCGGCACGTGCACCCAGTCGCGGCGCACCCGGTCCCAGGTCTCGACGCAGTCGCCGGCGGCCCAGACGCCGTCGAGCACGCGGTCGCCGTCGGCGACGCGCATCCCGTCATCCACCCGCAGCCCGCCGGTCGGGCCCAGCGGCAGGCCGGCGGCCCGGGCCAGCTCAGTGGCCGGCCGAACGCCGGTGCCCAGCACCACGACGTCGGCGGCGAAGGTGCCGTGGTCGGTGACCACCGCACGCACGACGCCGTCGCCGTCGGTCTCGATCTTCTCGACGTCCGCGTCGGTGACGACCTCGATGCCCATGCCCTCCATGGCGTCGTGGACCTGCCGGCCGAGATCCGGGTCCAGCGTCGTCATCGGCTCGGCGGCACGGTCGACGACGGTGACGTCGAGCCCACGCCGGACCAGCGCCTCGGCCATCTCCAGGCCGATGTAGCCCGCCCCGACGACGACGGCTCGGCGTACGTCGCGCGCCAGGTACCGGATGACGGTGCCGCCGTCGTCGAGGGTCTGCACGCCGAACACCCCGGTGGCGTCGGCACCGGGGACGTCGGGACGGATCGGTGCCGCGCCCGTGGCCAGCACGAGCTGGTCGAAGCCGAGCCGCTCGCGCCGGCCGGCGGCGTGGTCGGCCACCTCGACCCAGCCGGCGTCGAGGTCCAGGTTTGTCGCCTCGGTCAGCAGCCGCACGTCGATGCCGTTGGCGCGATGCTCCTCCGGCGTGCGCGCCACCAGCTCGTGCGGCCCGCCGACATCGCCGGCCACCCAGTACGGAATGCCGCAGGCAGAGTAGGACGTCCAGTGGCCGCGGTCGACGGCGACGACGTCCAGCGAGCGCCCGGTGCGCTTCGCCGTGCGCAGCGCCTGCGAGGCCGCACTCATGCCGGCGGCGTCGGCGCCGACCACCACCACTCGTTCAGTCATGTCCGGCTCCGATCGCCGCGTGGGTGCGTATCCAGGCATGCATGGCGATGGCCGCGGCCGCGCCGGCGTTGATGGACCGGGTGGAACCGAACTGCGCGATCGACAGGACGGCGTCGACGTGGACCCGCGCGGACTCCGACAGCCCCGGACCCTCCTGCCCGAACAGCAGCACGCACGCTCGCGGCAGGACGTACGTCTCCAGTGGCACCGAACCGGGCAGGTTGTCGACGCCCAGCACCGGCAGGCCGTGCTCGTGCGCCCACCCGGCCAGCGCGGCGAGGTCCGGGTGGTGGCGCAGGTGTTGGTAACGGTCGGTGACCATGGCGCCGCGGCGGTTCCACCGGCGGTTCCCGACGATGTGCACCTCGGCGGCCAGGAACGCGTTGGCGGTGCGCACCACCGAGCCGATGTTGAAGTCGTGCTGCCAGTTCTCGATGGCGATGTGGAACGGGTGCCGGCGGCGGTCCAGGTCGGCGACGATGGCCTCGGTGGTCCAGTACCGGTAGCGGTCGACGACGTTGCGCCTGTCCCCGCGCGCCAGCAGCTCGGGGTCGTAGTGGGGGTCGTCGGGCAGGGGGCCCGCCCACGGACCGACACCGTGCGGTGCCTCCGGTTCCGCCTCCGCCTCGGGCTCGTGGAGCTCCGCGTCCCGCACCGCCTCGTCGCTCACGGGACACCACCGTAGTTCGTGCGAGCCCCGGCTGTCCGTGGCGCCCCGTACCCGTGCGGGTCGTGGAGCATCCGGAGGACCACTGGTGCGCATAGGTGCCCATTGCAAAGGCGGCCGGACACCAGGTCAGAGCGCCGGCCGGGGAACGGCGCCGAACGCACGGAGCGCCCCGGACCGGGTGGCCGGGGCGCTCGCGCGCGGCGAAGCCGCTGTCTTTCCTGGTCGGCTCAGCCCTGGGTGGCGCGCAGCTTCTCCAGCGCGGCGCCGGCCAGCGCGTCCAGGTCGAACACGGTCGACTCCGGGTTGCCCGCCAGGTACACGCCGTGGTCGCCGTCGATCAGGTAGATCAACCGGGTCGTGGTCGCCGGCAGGCCCTGCATCGTGGTCGTGTTCTCGATCGCGATGACCTCGTCGGCGTCGAGGTCCGGCGCGTCGACCATCTGCGTGCTGATCGTCATGTCCACCGTCGTGCCGCCCACTTCCCCGGACACGGCAACCTCGGCGCACTGGGCGTAGTAGTCCTCGACCGCGGCGATGCTGCTGGTATCGGCGTTGCTGTAGACGGCGTTCATCAAGACGTCGAACGAGCCGGACTCCAGGTCGCCACTGGTGGCCGTGATGGCGGCAGCCTCGACACCGTCCGCTTGCAGCGGGTCGGCGCTGTTGTCCTGGCAGTCGGCCGGCTCGAAGGTCATGCCCTCGATCATGCCCGCCGCACCGGCCATGGCGTTGCTGAGGCCAGCGACGTCGATGGGCGTGATCTCGACGCCCTCCGGCAGGTCCTCGGCGGCCAGCACGGCGGCGTTGAGGTCTGCGGCGCCTGCGCTGTCCTCGCCCTCGGCCGCATCGTCGGCTGCCTCATCGGCTGCTTCGTCGTCCGGTGTCTCCTCGCCGCCGGCGGTCTCCTCGCTGGAGGTGGTCTCGTCGGTAGTGGGTTCGTCGTCCCCGCCGCACGCGGTCAGGAAGAGCGAGGCCGCGACGAGCGCAGAGATTCCGAGCTTTCGCATGAGTGTCTGGTCCTTGGCTGTGACGTCATCGATGGACAACCCGCGACATGGTCAGTCGCGGGTCTTGTCAGCGCCAGCCGCACGTGCCCTGTGGCAATGGGTGACGGCGTCAATCTACAGGCCGAGATCGGCGCTCGTGTACGCAGCGCGGTATTCGAGCCCAGCGGCCTCGATGCGCTCGCGAGCACCGGTGTCACGGTCGACGATGACGGCGACGGCGGCGATGTCGGCGCCGGCCTCTCGCAGCGCCTCGACGGCGGTGAGCACGCTGCCGCCGGTGGTGGAGGTGTCCTCGACGGCCAGCACTCGCCGGCCGGTGACGTCGGGGCCTTCGATGCGCCGCCGCAACCCGTGCTGCTTCTCGCCCTTGCGGACCACGAAGCTGTCCAGCCGGGTGCCCCGCTGGGCCGACGCGTGCAGCATCGCGGCCGCGACCGGGTCGGCGCCGAGGGTCAGGCCACCGGCCGCGTCGAACTCCAGTCCAGCCGTGAGATCCAGCATGACCTCGCCGACCAGAGGCGCGGCTGCCCCGTCCAGGGTGATGCGGCGCAGGTCGACGTAGTAGTCGGCCTCCCGGCCCGACGACAGCACGACCCGGCCGCGCACGACGGCCTTCTCGACGATGTGGCGACGCAGTTCATCCCAGGCACTCACGAGGCACGAGCGTACGGCAGGCTGTCGGTCGTGATGCCCGGCACCGTCGTCCTCGTCCCCGCGCCGCTCGACCCCGTCTCCGCGTGGGCCGACGTCGCCGCCCGGCTGCCGTACGACACCGTCGCGCCGTCCGGCAGCGCGGAGCGGCCGCCGTACGCCGTCGGATGGGTGGCCTCCGTGGCGGGCCCGCTGCATGCGGCGGCTCCACGTGCACCGCTGGTCGTGACCGGGTCCGGCACGGCCGGCCCGCTGCTGCCGGCGCTGGCGCGAACCCAGCGGGCCGCGGGGCGGCGCATCGGCGGCTATGTCTTCGTCGATGCCACGCTGCCGCGTCCAGGTGCGCCGAGCCATCTCGACCTGCTGCGGGCGGCTGATCCCGGCAGCGCCGACGCCGCACACGACGCGCTGCACGAGTCCGGAGCTGTCTGGCCCCGCGACGCCGGCCGGCCCCGCGACCACGACTTCTGGACCGAACGGTTGCCACCGGCGCCGGACTGGCCGGACGCGCCGTGCGTCTACGTGAGCACCGGCGGGGTGGTCCCCGGGGTCGGGCCGGTGGATTTCTGGGCACGGTCGGCCCGGTCCCGCGGCTGGCCGGTTCGCGCCGTCGGCGCCGGAGACGACCTAGCGGCGGTGCTGGCCCAGGTCATCGCCGACCTGCCCGGCTGACCCCGCGGTGATCATCAACGGGACGTGGTCGGTCGACGATCCGCCGGGTGCTGCTGCCCCAGCGACCGGACCAGCCGTCGCGGCAGTCGCGGCAGCGCTGCGGCGGCGACCCGGTACACCGTCCCCGGAATCGACACCGCCTTGCCGCGGTCGAGGTCGCGGAGCGCGGCAGCGACCAGCGCGTCGGCGTCGAGCCACAGCCACGACGGCAGCCGCGACATGTTCATGTCGGCCCGGTCGTGGAACTCGGTACGCGTGTAGCCAGGCGCCAGCGCCATCACCCGCACACCGGTGCCGGTCAGCTGTGGCACCAGCCCTTCGCTGAACGCCGTCACCCACGCCTTGGCGGCGCTGTACGTGCCACGCGGCACCCAGCCGGCCACTGAACTGACGTTGACCACGGCGCCGTGGCGGCGCTCGATCATGCCGGGCAGGGCGGCGTGGGTCAGCCGCAGGACCGCGCGCACCAACACGTCGAGCATCCGCTCCTCGTCGGCGATGTCGTTGCGCAGGAACGGCTTGCCGAGGGCGAAACCGGCGTTGTTGACCAGCAGGTCCACCGGGCGTTCCGGCTCGCGCAGCCGCTTCTCCACAGGGTCGGTGTCGGCGGCCAGGTCGGCGGGCAGCACCTCGACGCCGACACCGTACGCGCCGCGCAGTTCCTCGGCCACCGACCGCAGCCGCTCCTCGTCCCGCGCGACGAGGACGACGTCGTGACCGCGAGCGGCCAGTGCCCGGGCGAACGCCCGGCCGATGCCGGCCGTGGGACCGGTGACGAGTGCCGTTGCCATGTCGACAGACCTTACGAGACGGCGACCTGTCCCGTGTCGTGGGCGGCCGCGCCGCGGGCCCGTAGGACCCGTCGCTCGAACCAGACGGTCATGAACGGCGGGATCGCCAAGACGAGGCCGAGCAGTGCCGTCGTCGTCTTCCAGCGCTCCGCCCGCCAGGCGGCGACCACCGTGACCAGGTACACCAGGAAGATCCCGCCGTGCACGGGGCCGAAGATCTGGACCCCGATCTCGTTCTCCACGACGACGTACTTGAAGAACATGCCCACCAGCAGGCCCGCCCAGGACACGGCCTCGGCGATGGCAGCGATCCGGAACCACCGAAACGCGGAACTCACATCAATTCCTCTTCCTCGGGACGATCACGGTCACACTACGGTCATTGCGGTCGATAAGGTCAGCAATCGTGACCGACCTCTCCCCCGCCGCCGTCGCCGATGCCACCCGCTACTTCGACACGTGGCTGGCGTTCCGCCAACACTACGACCGGGTCCCGGGCGTACAGGCAGCCGTGCTGCACCACGACAAGCTGCTGCTGTCGACGGCGCACGGTTTCGCGGACGACGAGCGCTCGGTCGCGCTGACGCCACAGCATCTCTTCCGGATCGCGTCGCACTCCAAGACGTTCACGGCCACGGCCGTGCTCCAGCTGGCCGAACGGGGCGTACTGCGGCTCGACGACCAAGCGGGCCAGTGGCTGCCGTTCCTGTCCGGCCGGCCGTTGGCGACGGTGACCGTCCGGGAGCTGCTCGGGCACAGCGGCGGGGTGGTGCGCGACAGCCGGAACGGCGACTTCTGGCAGCTCGCGCATGCCTTCCCGGACGAGGAACAACTGCGAGCCATCCTGGTCGACGACGCGGACGTACTGCCGGCCAACGAGCGCTTCAAGTACTCCAACATCGGCTACTCGATGCTGGGACTGATCATCGCGGCCGCGTCCGGCCGGACATACCACGACTACGTGCGGAAGAACATCGTCGACGAGCTGGGCCTGGTCAACACCGGCCCGGAGTACGACACCGCGCGCGCCGGCGACTACGCCACGGGCTACACCGCTCTGGCGTACGCGGACCGGCGGATCCCGATCGACCATGTCGACACCGCGGCGATGGCCGCCGCCACCGGCTTCTACAGCACCGCCGAAGACCTCGTCCAGTACGCGTCGGCGCACTTCCTCGGCGACACCCGCCTCGTGTCGGACGCTTCCAAGCGGCTCATGCAGCGCGCGGAGTGGAAGATCGAGGGCGCGAACTCCGAGTACGGCCTCGGGTTCGGCCGGGCCGTGGTGGGCGAGCGGCTCGTCCACGGGCACGGCGGCGGCTATCCGGGTCATATCACCCGCACCTGGTTCGATCCGGTCGACCAGATCGCGGTGTCGGTGCTGACCAATGCCATCGACGGCCCCGCCCTCATGCTCGCGGAGGCGCTGTTCCGGCTGGTGAACCTGGCGCAACGGGCCGAACGGCAGGACGGCACGGGTGTCGATCTCTCCCGGTTCACCGGTCGGTTCGCGAATCTGTGGCGAGTGTTCGACGTCGTCGACCTGGCCGGTCAGCTCTATCTGCTCGACCCCACCGACCAGGACCCCACCGCCCAGCCGGTCACCCTGGAGGTCGTCGACGAGCGCACGCTGCGGCTGCGCGACGGCAGCGGATACGGCCCCGTCGGCGAGACGATGCAGTACCGGTACGACGACACCGGAGTGTCCTCGGTGGCGGCGTTCGCGATGACGGCGCACCCGGCGGCGCGGGTGACCGAGGCCGCCAAGCGGCGCGACCGGGTATCCCCCGGCACCCCGTTGGTGAGCTGACCGGGTTCCGGCCTGCCGGCGTCAGGAGTGATGCCGGCGGCGGTCCCACGAGACGATCGCGCAGGCGATCCAGAGCAGGGGCAGAACGGATACAACGAGGATGGATGTCATCTCTCTCACCAGGTCAGCTGTGCGGTCGACTGTCGATCCCGACCGCGCTGTCACTCCATTGGCCGGCCCACGCCGCCGCCGGACACGGCCAGCGCTCTCCGCATTCCCGGCACGACGACGCCCGGTGCGGCAGCCAACGCCGGCCGCGCGCATGGGCCTGGAGGAGTCGCATCGCGTAGGCGTCCAGGTCAGCACGGCTCCAGTCGACGAGTCCGTACCCGTGCGCGCGAGCCGTGAAGCGGGACATCTCTCCTCCGTCGTGTCGCACGCCGCGGCAGCGGCAAACCCTCCGAGCGTGCCGGCTCGAGGTCGGCGAAACCCTGCGCCGCGGGCCTTGGCGAAGTATCGTGCATGAACCGAGGCCGCCGCGGGAACAATTCGGCTGTCACGCCCGCACCTTGTGACGCCGACCGCGAACTTGTGACATCGCCGGGAGATGCCGTGACAGATCATGATCCGGAATCCGCCGCCGTCTTTTTCGGTGGTGAGCTGGCGCGCGCGCGTCACCGCGCCGGTCTCACCCAAGAACAGTTGGCCGAAAAGCTCAACTACTCCCGCGGTGCCGTGGCTAATGTGGAAACTGCACAGCGTCCACCGCAGCGGGAGTTCGCGGAGCGATGCGACGAGATCCTGGGTACTGACGGCTTCCTGCTGCGAGCCTGGAAACTGGTGAGCCGCGAGTCGGTGCCCGCCAAGTATCGAGGGTTCATCGAGGAGGAAGAACGGGCTAAGTCGATACACACGTACGAACAGACCTTTCCGCCAGGACTTTTGCAAACCCAGGCATACGCGAGAGAGCTGCTGGCGGGCGTCAGGATGGCCTATGACAACCACGTCGACACCCAGGTCGAAGCTCGGATGCGACGCCAAGAGATCTTGCGTCGCGATGATCCACCCCGACTACGAGCGGTGATCGACGAGGCCGCGCTCCGTCGGATGATCGGTGGCCCGGACGTCATGCGTGATCAACTTCAACATCTACTCAAAATGGGCGACATGCGACACATCACCCTTCAGGTGATGCCTTTCAGCGCGGGCGCACATGCGGCACTAAACGGGCAGATGACGATTTTCGATCGCCTCAACGGACAACCGGTCTTGTATTACGAGGGCCCTAATGGGGGCAATATCATGACGGAGGCAGGAGTCGTGAGCGACGCCGTCGACCGGATGGATGTACTCCGGGCGCAGGCGCTGTCTCCCGACGAATCGGCGGACATGATCCGCCACGTATTGGAGGAACTATGAGCGAGGTGTCGGAGCTGGCCGGCGCCGTGTGGCGCAAGTCCAGCTACAGCAACGGGGACGGCGGTCAGTGCGTCGAGGTGACGCCCCTGACCGACGGTGGCATGGCTGTGCGCGACAGCAAGAACCCCAACGGCGGGATCCTGAGGTTCACCGCCGGGGAATGGTCGGCATTCGTGATGGGCGCGAAGGCCGGCGAGTTCGACTGAGTCCGATTCGATCCACAGATCGCCCCCGCCGCCGTCAGGCTGCGGGGGCGATCTGCTGAACTGGGTGTCGTGACGACTTCCATGAGCGTGACGGACGGTGCGGCCGGCACCGGGGGTTCGGCGGGACGTTTGCGCGTCCTCGGGTCCTCGGCGGTCACACCGGGCATGCTGCGGCTCACCCTGGCGATCGACGATCCCCACCTGCCGATCGATCCGTCGTGCCCCAACCTCGTACTCCGGCTGTCGCCACCCGCCGAGGTCGCCACCGGTGGCCCGAGCGGCGCCCGTCCGCCCAGCCGCACGTACACGATCCGGCGGCTCGACGCCGAGGCCGGCATCCTGGACGTCGACGTCGTCCTGCACGGCGACGGTCTCTTCGTGCGCTGGACCCGCGCCGCCCGGGCCGGGGACGTCATCGACTTCACCGGACCCCGCCCGCATGCCGTCCCGTCGTTCGAGGCCGACGCCCTGGTCATGCTGAGCGACGAGACCGGCCTGCCCGCGGCGGCGGCGATCCTCGAAGCGGCCCCGGCCGGGCTGCCGGTGTTAGCCGTCGTCGAGGTCCCCGACCCCGGCGAGGAGCAGCCGATCGACAGCGCGGCCGCGGTGGACCTGCGCTGGCTGCACCGCGACGGTGCTCCGGCCGGATCCACCGGCGGCCTGGAGCGGGCGGCGCGATCGCTGCCGTGGCCGGACGGCGACGTGGAGCTCTGGGTGGCCGGCGAGACCGGCGACGTCCGCGCGGTGCGCCGCTTCGCCGCCGGTGAGCGCGGCGTCACCCGCGAGCGGCTGCACGCCTACGGCTACTGGCGCCGCGGCCGCGCGGGCTCCCCCGGCTGAGGCCGGTTCCCCTCCCGCCCCGGAAATGATCACGTCCGGCATGGGTCCTCCCGCCGCACCAGGCAAGCATCCGTGGTGCGGCGGGAGCACCCATGGTCCACGTGATCATTTCCGGGGCGGCGGCCAGGTCATGTCGCGCGGCGGACGCTGAGCTTGTCGGCGCTCTCGTCGAGGTCGACCACGACGGTGTCGCCGTCGCGCACGTCGCCGGCGAGGATGGCCCGGGCCAGCTGGTCGCCGATGGCCGTCTGCACGAGGCGGCGCAGCGGCCGGGCGCCGTACACCGGGTCGTAGCCGGTCAGGGCCAGCCACTCCTTCGCGCTCTCGGCGACCTGCAGCACCAGCCGGCGGTCCGCCAGGCGGGTCGCCAGGCGGTCCACCTGGAGGTCGACGATGCGGGCGAGCTCGCCGGTGCCGAGCGGCTCGAACATCACGATGTCGTCGATCCGGTTCAGGAACTCCGGCTTGAACGACGCTCGCACCACTTCCATGACCGCGTCCCGCTTGGCCTTCTCCTCCAACGCGGGGTCGGCGAGGAACGTGGAGCCGAGGTTGGACGTCAGGATCAGGATGACGTTGCGGAAGTCGACCGTGCGGCCCTGGCCGTCGGTCATCCGGCCGTCGTCGAGCACCTGCAGCAGGATGTCGAAGACCTCCGGATGCGCCTTCTCGACCTCGTCGAGCAGCACGACAGAGTACGGGCGCCGGCGCACTGTCTCGGTGAGCTGCCCGCCTTCCTCGTAGCCGACGTAGCCGGGCGGAGCGCCGACGAGCCGGGCGACGCTGTGCTTTTCCGAGTACTCGCTCATGTCGATGCGGACCATGGCGCGTTCGTCGTCGAAGAGGAACTCCGCCAGCGCCTTGGCCAGCTCCGTCTTGCCGACACCGGTGGGGCCGAGGAACACGAACGAACCGGTGGGCCGGTCCGGGTCGGAGATGCCGGCCCGCGAGCGGCGCACGGCATCGGAGACGGCAGCCACGGCGGCACGCTGACCGACGACGCGGCTGCCCAGCTCGTCCTCCATGCGCAGCAGCTTCTCGGTCTCGCCTTCGAGCAGCCGGCCGGCAGGGATGCCGGTCCAGGCGGCGACGACGTCGGCGACGTCGTCCGGGCCGACCTCCTCCTTGACCATGGTCGTTGCGGTCTGGGTTTCTGCGGCTTCGCTGGCGGCGGCGAGCTCCTTCTCCAGCTCGGGGATGCGGCCGTAGAGGATCTCGCTGGCGCCGGCGAGGTCGCCCTCGCGCTGGGAGCGCTCCGCCTGGCCACGCAGCTCGTCGATCTGCTCCTTCAGCGCGCCGACGCGGTTGAGCCCGGCCTTCTCCTGCTCCCACCGGGCTTCCAGACCGCGCAGCTCTTCCTCGCGGTCCGCGAGCTCGGCGCGCAGCGACGCCAGCCGCTCCTGGGACGCGGCGTCGGACTCCTTCTTCAGCGCCAGCTCCTCCATCTTGAGCCGGTCGACCTGGCGGCGCAGGGTGTCGATCTCGACCGGCGAGGAGTCGATCTCCATGCGCAGCCGCGACGCGGCTTCGTCGACGAGGTCGATGGCCTTGTCCGGCAGTTGCCGTCCGGTGATGTAACGGTGCGAGAGGCTGGCCGCGGCCACCAGTGAACTGTCGGCGATCTGCACCTTGTGGTGCGCCTCGTAGCGCTCCCGCAGCCCGCGGAGGATGGCGACGGTGTCCTCGACGCTGGGCTCGCCGACGTACACCTGCTGGAAGCGGCGCTCCAGCGCGGCGTCCTTCTCGATGCGCTCGCGGTACTCGTCGAGCGTGGTCGCGCCGACCATGCGCAGCTCGCCGCGGGCCAGCATCGGCTTGAGCATGTTGCCCGCGTCCATGGCGGAGTCACCGGCGGCACCGGCCCCCACGACGGTGTGCAGTTCGTCTATGAACGTCACGACCTCGCCGTCGCTGGCCTTGATCTCGTCGAGAACGGCCTTGAGCCGCTCCTCGAACTCGCCGCGGTACTTGGCACCGGCGAGCATGGCTCCGATGTCGAGCGCGACCAGCCGCTTCCCACGCAGCGACTCCGGGACGTCGCCGGCCACGATGCGCTGAGCCAGGCCCTCGACGACGGCCGTCTTGCCGACGCCGGGCTCACCGATGAGCACCGGATTGTTCTTCGTCCGCCGCGACAGCACCTGGACGACCCGGCGGATCTCGGAATCACGGCCGACGACGGGGTCGATCTTGCCTTCGCGGGCCCGCTCGGTGAGGTCGACGCCGTACTTGTTCAGTGCGTCGTAGGTGCCTTCGGGGTCCGGGCTGGTGACCCTGGCCGAGCCGCGCACGTCGTCGAACGCCGCGCGCACCTTCTCCGCCGTCACGCCGTGCTTGTTCAGCAGGTCGCGGACCGGCGACGGCACGTGCGCCAGGCCGACCACCAGGTGCTCGGTGGAGACGTACTGGTCGTCCAGCTCGCGGGCCACCTCTCCGGCGTGCGAGAGCACGGAGTAGGTGGGGCGGGCGAGGCTCGGCGACGCGACGGTGGAACCGGCCGCCTTGGGCAACCCGTCGTACGCCGCGTCCACGTCACGACGGACCGCGGCGAGGTCGGCGCCGGCCGCCTCGAGCAACGGTCCGGTGAGGCCGCCGGACTGGATGAGCAGGGCGCGCAGCACGTGCACCGGCTCGACCGCGGGGTTGCCGGCCGTGGCGGCGCTGCGCACCGCGACGGACAGTGCCTCCTGCGCCTTGGTGGTGAGCTGGTCGTTCATCGATCTCCCCTGGGTTGATGCCTCTCACATGGTCAACGCGACCCAGAGTTGAGCCTATTCCACTCAACTCTGCTTGGCGACCACTCGGGCCAACGTGCCGTCTGGAATGATGATGCGGTCTATCGGAGGTACCCGTTTCATGAACCGCACCCGACCGGCGGTGGCACTCGCCGTCGTCGCCCTGGCCATGGCCGGCTGCTCGGCGCTCAGCGAGAAGACCGTCCCTCGCTCCGAGCTCGAGCAGGGCGTCCAGCAGCTCCTGGAGGAGCAGATCGGGGAGCCGATGGACGATGTCGAGTGCGACGACGACCTCGCCGGAGAGATCGACGCCTCGGTCCACTGCACCATCACCGCCACCGACGGCAGCACCATCGGGCTCACCGTGACGGCCACCGACGTCGACGGCAGCGATGTCCGCTACGAAGTGGTGGTCGACGACACCGCGTCGCCTTCGCCGACGCCGTCGCCGTCGCCGTCGGCGCCCACGCCGTCTCCGACCGCCGGGTAGCGCTCCGAGCGCCCACACCAGGCGTCCTGGCGCCTCACCATGCGTACATTCCTGGGGAAGCGAACACACCCATACGTCACGTGATCATTTCGGGGCCGGGCGCGGAAAGAGCCGTCCAGCCGGCGACGTTCGCGCGCACCGCGGCCTCGAAGACGCCGGCAGGGTCTCCGGCGGCCGGCGGCAGCATCTCGCCCAACTCCAGCGACACCAGGCCGTGGACATTGGCCCACAGTGCGGTGGCGATGGACTCCGGTGGCGGCGAAGCCGGGAGGACGCCGGCCCGGGCCGCGCGGCGAACCGCGTCGAGCAGCGGCTCGAAGGTCCGAGCCCCTTCCCGCGCTGCCTTCGCGCGCACGTCGCTCGGACGGACTTCGTCGCCGAACATGATGCGATAGCCGTTGGGGTCGGCCACGGCGTGATCGCGGTACGCCAGGCCCAGCCCGACGATGTCCTGGAGCGGGTCGTCGCTGACGCCGACCGCGGCGAGCCGGTCGGCGAGGCCCGCGAACGCTCGCTGGTAGAGGGCCGTGATCAGCCCGGACCTGCCGCCGAAGAGCGTGTACACCGCCGCGGTGGAGGTGCCCGCCTCGGCTGCGAGCGCCCGCAGGCTCAGCGAGCGGACACCGGCGGAGGTGACCGTCGTGGCGGCCAGCCGCAGCAGCCGGTCGCGCAGGGCCTCGTCGTGCAGTCGCGGTCTACCCACTTGACGAGGATAACCTGACGATGTTTTATAACAGTGTTCGTTTATCGGAGCGCGACGGAGGCGACCACCGTGCTAGAGCTCAGTTCCGAAGCCACCCGGCTGGCCGGCATCCTTCTGCTCGCCGCCGTCACCGTCGAGTCCGGCGGCTGGTACCTGACCCGGATCGTGCGCGGCCACGTGCCGGCGACCGACTTCCAGCGTGCGTTCGCGCGCGCCGGACACGGGCACGCCGGCATGTTCGTGACCCTCGGTCTGATCACCGTGGTGCTCACCGACGCCACCTCGCTGGACGGCTTCGCCGCCTGGGTCGCGCGCAGCGGCGTGCCGATCGCGGCCATCCTGATGCCGGCGGGCTTCTTCTTCTCGTCGATGGGTGCCGGGCGCACCACGCCGAACCGTCTCATCTGGCTGGTGTGGACCGGGGCCGTCGTCCTCGCCGCCGGCCTGGCCACGCTCGGCGTCGGCCTGCTCACAGCTTAGGAGCGCCCGACGTGGGCACGAGAGGTCACCACCGAGGCTCGAACACGCCCCAGTAGGCGACGCTGAGCACCATGAGGGCGGCCACCCCGTAGTGCGCGCCGAGCAGCAGGCGCTGCGCCCCGGCCGGCGCCCACCCGTCGCGGCGGGCACGCACCAGGGCGGCCACGGCGAGCACCGCGGCCACGACGGCCAGCACCCCGACGACCCGGACCGTGGCCCAGCCGGCCTGGAACAGCGGTTGCCAGCCGGTGCGGGTGTATCCCAGCCCGATGGCGAGGAGGACGAAGGCCCACATCGACCCGTAGGCCAGGACGCCCGCCCGCATGGCCCGCCGGGCACTGCCGCCGACCGCCGTCCAGTGCGCCGTGCCGGCCGGCAGCCGTCGCCGCGCGACCGCCGGCACCAGGACGGCCCCGACGATGGTGAGCACGAGCGTCGCCACCAGGCCGGGAGTTCCGCCGTACCAGGGCGTTCGGGGCACCGGCGTGGTGACGTAGTGCTGGACCGGGAGGGTGCCGGCGACGCGCTCAGTGGTGAGGGCGGACTGCGGCAGGCCGGTGATCCAGTCCGTCATGGTGCGCACGTAGCCGGGCGCGTACCCGCCGTCCTGGCGCAGGCCGTGGTCGGCACCGCCGAAGAAGCGGACCGCGTACGACGCGTTGCCGCCGCGGTCGAGGTCGTCAACGATCTGCCGCGAGCTCTCCGCCGGGGGCACCAGGTAGTCCTCGGTGCCGTAGATGACCAGGGCGGGCTGGGAGACCTCGGCCCACACCCCCGCCGGAGGGTCCAGGTGCAGGGTGAAGAGGTGGCCGCCGCCGAGGATGCGCACCGCGAGCCGGCCCGCGCCGGCCGGCGCTCCGGCCTCGGCCAGGCCCTCGTACACCGACCAGGCGGTGTTGCGCAGCGGGCCGCGGATCGCCCCGCCGGCGGTGACCACGAAGCCGACGTCCGTGCTTCGTGATGCCGCCAGCGGAGCCACCCGGCCGCCCTCGCTCAAACCCCAGAGCCCGGCTCGGTCCGGGTCGACGTCGTCGCGCTCGCGCATGGCGCCCACGACGGCGACGGCGTCCTCGGCCAGCTGGTCGAAGTCGCGATTGTTCAGATAGGAGTAGTCGCTGCGTTTGTCATAGGCGACGGCGACGATGCCGGCCTGGGCGAACCGCTCGGCCAGGCCGAAGAACGACGACCGGCCGCCGGCGCCCGCGCCGTGCACGAAGGCCACGGCGGGGTGCGGGCCGGGAGCGTCCGGGGCGAACACCGTGGCGCTCAGCTCGTCGCCGTCCACTGGGATGGTCGTCTCCGAGCGGACCACTTCGTACTCGTTCGCCGGCTCGGTGGCCTCGACGGTGCCCGACACCGGCGTCTGCTCGGCCAGCGGCGACGCCGTGTACGCCTCCGGCCGCCAGTCCTGCGCCGGCCCGAGCAGCCGGCCGACCACACTGAGCAGCACGACCCCGGCCACCGAGGCACCCAGCACCGCCAGCCCGCGGCGCGTCGGGAACGACGACGCCCTCACCGGCCCGCGGCGGCGCGGTCGCGGCGGCCGGACCGGGACAGGTACGAACGGATGGCCGCCTGTTTCCACAGGCACACTCCGGTGAGCGTTGCCACCGGGATGACCGCGAACATCATGATCGGCCGCATGCCGTCCGTCACGTGATCCGGCGCATAGACATAGGTCCCTATCAACAGGGCGACGGTTACATGAATTGTTCGTAAAGTAATTCTCACATTGCGCGGCGTCATCGCGATACCACCCTAGGTCTCAATTCATGTAATGGCTATAAACATATGTTCGGCGCGAAGCTGCCGTCAAGCCGCTCCCGGCGGTTCCGGGCCGGGCGGGCAGGCGGCCTGGCGGCCGGAGGGTCAGGGCTGGGCGACGCCGGAGAGGAGCGCCCGCAAGGTGGCCGCGATCGCCGCGGAGTCGTCGGAGCGGAACGTCGCCATGCCGTCGATGCGCAGAGTCGCGACGCCGTGTGCCAGCGCCCAGGCCGCTTTCATGGCGGTGCCGAGGTCGGTGCTCAACCGGCCGGCGCGTTCGGCCTCGTGCAGCGCCTGTTCCAACAACCCCAGCGCCTCCCGCCCGGCCTGTGCCGCGGGCAGCCGGTACTCCAGCGAGAACATGAGCTTGAACAGCTGCGGTTCGGAGACCGCGAACTCGACGTAGCGCACACCGAGCGCGATCACCCGGTCCAGTGGGTCGGACCACCCGCCCACCGGCACCCCCGACATGGTGGCGCGCAGCAGTTCGAAGCCGCGCTCCGCCACGCACGCCAGCAGCTCCTCGCGGCTGTCGAAATGCCGGTACGGTGCGGCGGCGGTGACGCCGGCCGCCCGAGACGCCTCGGCCAGCGTGAAGCCATGCGCCCCATGCGCGCGTACCAGCGCCACAGCGCTCTCGATCAGCGCGGTCCGGAGGTTCCCGTGGTGATAGCCGGCCTTGGTCAGCAACGGCTGTCCAGTGCCCGAGTGCGAAGCGCGGCGAGGCGTCATCACGAGCCATTTTAGGCTCCATCAGCCCGGCCGCACCTGTGTCGGCAGGGCATCGTCCGTTCCGATGGCACTGTCCGCGGCACCGCCGGGGGCGACTGCCGCCGCCGACGGGTCGCTCACCTGCCCGGCTCCCCGCGGGATCAGCAGGGCGACGACGGCCCCGGCGGCCACCACCGGCACACCGACCCACAGCGCCGCCACCACGCCGTCGACGAAGCGTTGCGGATCGTCGTACCCGCCGCGGGCCTGGAAGACCGTTCCGAGCACGGCGATGCCCAGTGCGCCGCCGAACTCACGGACGGTCGTGTTGGCGCCGGACGCGCGGCCGTGCTCTTCCGGCCGGACCGCGGCCAGCACCACGGCCGCCGTCGGCGCGAACACCAGGCCCATGCCGGTGCCGGCCACCACCATCGGCCCGACGATCTCGGCGAAGGGCTGGCCGGGCGCGGCGATGGCGGCGATCCACGCCAGCCCGGTGGCCTGCAGCGCGAGGCCGGCCGCCATCAGCCGGCCCCCGCCGATGCGTTGCGTAAAGATTCCGGCCAGCGGCGCCACCAGCATCGGCATGATGGTCCACACCATGGTCCGCAGCCCGGCGTCGAGGGGACCGTAGCCGTAGGCGACCTGCAGCAGTTGAGCCAGCAGGAAGATCGACCCGAACACGCCGAAGTGCATGCACAGCGACACCACGTTGGTGAGGGTGAACGCGCGGATCCGGTACAGCCGGGGCGGCAGCAGCGGCACGGTGGTGCGGCGTTCCCACGACACGAACGCGACCGCCAGCAGCACAGCCAGCACGCCGGTCGTCAGTACCGCCGGGTCGGTCCAGCCGCGCTCGTGCCCGTTCACCACGGCCCAGATGCCGGCGACGATCGACCCGCAGGCCAACGCCATACCGGCGATGTCGATCCGGGTCTCGGGCAGCCGGCTCTCCGGCAGCCAGCGCCGGGCCAGCACGACGGCAAGCAGCCCGATCGGCACGTTGATCCAGAACACCCAGCGCCAGTCGAGCCCGTCGGCGACGGCACCGCCGGCCAGCGGGCCGAGGGAGATGGCCGCGCCGTTGGCGGCGCTCCACAGCCCGATGGCCAGCCCGCGCCGGTGCCCGGGCACGGCACCGGCCAGGATCGTCAGCGAGAGCGGGGTGAGCATGGCCGCGCCGACACCCTGGACCGCCCGGGCCGCGATCAGCTGGCCCACCGTGTCGGCCAGCCCGCAGGCCAGGGACGCCGCGGTGAACAACACGATCCCGGCGGTGAACACCCGCCGCCGGCCCCAGCGGTCACCGAGTCCGGCGGCGACGAGCAGCAGCCCGGCGAACGCCACGATGTACGCGGTCGAGATCCACTGCAGGTGCGCCGCGTCGGCGTCGAGGTCGACCCGGATCACCGTCAGCGACGTCACGACGACGAGGTTGTCCAGTCCGGCCATGAACATCGGCAGTGAACAGGCGACGAAGATCGCCACGACCGACCGGGACGGCGCGTCGTCGCGGGTCATGCGGACCGCACCGATGCGAGCGGCTCCGGCGCCAGCTGCGCCACCAGCCGGTCCACCCGGCGCGCGTCGGCCGCCGAGTGACACTCCAGGTGCGGCAAGGACCGCCGGGTCAGACCGGTCAGCACCCGGCCGGGGCCGACCTCCACACACGCCGACACGTCGTGACCGGCGACGGTGTCCAGGCTCTGCCGCCATCGCACCGAGCCGGCCAGCTGCGCCTTGAGCGCCGCGCGGGCGTCGTCGCCGGAGGACACCACGGACGCGGTGACGTTCGCGACCACGGGGATGCGCGGCCGGGCGAAGTGGGCGGCATCGAGATCGGTCGCGAACTCGGCCTCCACCTCGCGCATGAGCGAGCAGTGGAACGGCGCGCCCACGCCGAGGCGGGTGACCTGGACGTCGTCGCCGTCGAGCAGTCCTCGTTCGGCCAGTGCCCGCTCGGTCAGGGCGTCCACGCCGGCCACCGTGCCGGACACGACGGTCTGGGTGTCGGAGTTGTAGTTGGCGACCTCGACCGACAGGGCGGCTGCGTCACTCACCTCGGCGCACCAGCGCTCGACCGCCGACGCCGGCGGCCCGACCACAGCAGCCATCGCGCCCGGGGTGCGCTCGTTGACCGCGGCCATCAGCTCACCGCGCCGGCGCACCAGCCGCAGGGCCGTGATCCAGTCCAGGACGCCGGCCGCGACCAGTGCGGTGTATTCACCGAGACTGTGCCCGGCGACGACCACCGGCGCCGGCAGCCGTGCCTCCAGCACCCGGTATGCGGCCAGGCTGGCCACGAAGATCGCCGGCTGCGTGATGTCCGTGCGGCGCAGCTCCTCCTCCGGGCCCTCCCAGCACAGCCGGGTGAGGTCGAGCCCGAGCACGTCGTCGGCGGTGTGGAAGATCGGCCGGACGAGGTCCGGGTGGCGCTCGGCGAGGTCCCGGCCCATGCCCACGCGCTGCGAGCCCTGGCCGGGGAAGAGGAAGGCGGTTCGGGTCATGTCAGGTCCTCCGGTGGGTTGCGGCTCAGGAAGTCGGTGTGCACGTCGCCGGAACGGAACTCCGGATGCCCCAGGACAGCCCGCTGGAATCCGATCGTGGTGCGCACACCCGGCCCCTCGACCTCGAACTCCGACAGCGCCCGGTCGGCCCGCTCGATGGCGCCGTCGCGGGTGGGCGACCAGACGATCAGCTTGGCGATCATCGAGTCGTAGAACGGCGGGATGCGGTCGCCCTGGCGGCAGGCGGTGTCGATGCGGGTCCACGGGCCACCGGGCGCGCGGAACACCTCCAGCCGCCCAGGTGTCGGGACGAACCCGCGGGCGGGGTCCTCGGCGTTGATCCGGCACTCCAGCGCGTGCCCGGTGATCCGGACGTCGTCCTGACCGAACGACAGCGGCAGACCCGCCGCCACCCGGATCTGCTCGGCGACGATGTCGATACCGGTGACCAGCTCGGTGACCGGGTGCTCGACCTGGATGCGGGCGTTCATCTCCATGAACCAGAACTCGCCGTCGTCGTCGAGCAGGAACTCCATCGTGCCGGCGCCGCGGTAGCCGACGGCGCGCGCGCCGGCCAGCGCGGCGTCACCCAGCCGCTGCCGCAGGTCGGCCGAGACGCCCGGCGACGGCGCCTCCTCCACCAGCTTCTGATGACGACGTTGCACCGAGCAGTCGCGTTCACCCAGGTGCACGGCGTTGCCGTGGTCGTCGCAGAGCACCTGCACCTCGACGTGCCTGGCCCGCTCCAGGTACCGCTCCAGGTAGACGTCGCGGTTGCGGAACACGGCCTGTGCGGTGGCCCGGGTCTGCTGGTAGGAGCGGCGCAGATCCTCCGGCCGGTGCACGACGGTGATGCCGCGGCCGCCACCGCCGGCGGCGGCCTTGATGACGACCGGGTAGCCGATCTTCTCCGCGATCTCGCGGGCCTCGTCGAAGGTGTGGACGGGATCGACGGTGCCCGGCAGCAGCGGCAGCCCGGCGTCGGTCATCGCCTGGCGGGCCAGGGCCTTGTCGCCGACGGCTTCCATCACCCGGGGCGGCGGGCCGATGAAGGTGATGCCATGGTCGGCGCAGATCTCGGCGAAGTACGGGTCTTCGGAGAGGAACCCGTACCCGGGATGGATCGCGTCCGCGCCGGTCTTGAGCGCGGCGCCGATGACGTTGGGGACGTTCAGGTAGCTCGCGGCCGCCGGCGCGGGCCCGACCCGCACCGCCTCGTCGGCCAGCTGGACCGCCATGCTGTTCTCGTCGGCGTCGGAGTAGACGGCGACGGTGGCGATGCCGAGCTCACGGCACGCGCGCGCCACCCGGACCGCGATCTCGCCCCGGTTCGCGATGAGGACCTTCTCGAACACCCGTTGCCTCCCTGGCGCCCGTGCCGGCACGTCAGCCGTCGACGGCCAGTTCGACGAGGACCTCGTCGAACTCGACCATCTGCCCGTCGCCGGGATGGATCGCGACCACCCGGCCGGCCCGGTCGCTCTTGATCTCGTTCATGAGCTTCATCGCCTCGACGATCGCCAGCGTCTGGCCGGCCTCGACCACGTCGTCGATCTCCACGAACGGCGCGGCATCCGGCGACGGGCGCCGGTAGAAGCTGCCGACGAGCGGTGCCCGGACGGCATGGTGATCCCCGGCTGCGTGGTCGGCGGTGTCCGGCGCGGCGACGCCGGCCGCGACAGCTCCGGCCGCGGCCGGAACCGGCCCGGCGGCGGTGGCGCCACCGGCTACGGCGACGACCGGCCGTTCGACCCGGACCGCACAGTCGCCGGCCGTCACCTCGACCACCTGCACCGGCCCGCTCGCGCCGGCCAGCAGGGCTGCCGCCTCGGACCGCAGGTGGCTGACCAGCCGTTCGCGGGCCTCGTCGGTGCCGTTGAGCACGTCCGTCTCCGGTGTCGTCATGCCGCACCCGCCCGATATCCCGCGGCGTCGGCACCGAGCCGCCCGTAGGCGTCGAACCGGGTGTAGCGCTGCTCCACCAGCTCGTCCGGGGACAGAGCGGACAGCTGGTCGAGCGCGGCCGCGACGGCCTCGCCGACCCGTTCGACCGTGCCCGCCGGGTCGCGATGCGCACCGCCGTCGGGCTCGAGCACGACCTCGTCGACGACACCCAGCTCCAGCAGATCCGGTGCGGTGAGGCGCAGCGCCGCGGCCGCCTCGGGTGCCCGGGTGGCGCTGCCCCACAGGATCGTAGAGCAGCCCTCGGGGGAGATGACCGAGTAGTAGCCGTACTCCAGCATCAGCACCCGGTTCGCGACGGCCAGCGCCAACGCGCCCCCGCTGCCGCCCTCACCGGTGACGACGCTGACGACCGGAACGCGCAGCCGCGACATCGCGGCGATGCACTCGGCGATGACGGTGCCCTGCCCACGCTCCTCGGCCTGCACGCCCGGGTAGGCGCCCGCGGTGTCGACGAACGTCAGGACCGGCAACCCGAACCGCTCGGCGTGCCGCATCAGCCGCATCGCCTTGCGGTAGCCCTCGGGGTGCGGCATGCCGAAGTTGCGCCGCACCATCTCGGCGGTGTCGTGGCCCTTCTGATGGCCGATGACGACGACGCCGCGCCCGCCGAAGCGGGCCACGCCGCCGACGATGGCCGGGTCGTCGCCGTGCGCGCGGTCGCCGTGCAGCTCGACGAACTCGTCGGCGAGACGGTGGATGTAGTCGAGGGTGGTGGGGCGGCCGATGTCGCGTGCCCGGGTCACCACCTCCCAGGGGTCGGCGGCGGCCGATCCGGCCCGCAACCGGCGCGGCTCGGCGGACCCGGCCCGCTCCGGCATCGACGAGCGGCTCGGAACCGACGGCGCGTGCAACCGCAGCAGGCCGGCCAGCGTTTCCCGCAGGCTCTCCCGCGGGACGACCAGGTCGACCAGGCCGTGTTCGTGGAGGAACTCCGCGGTCTGGAACCCGGCCGGCAGTTCCTCGCGGATGGTCTGCTGGATCACCTGCGGCCCGGCGAAACCGACCAGGCTGCCGGGTTCGGCGATGACGACGTCGCCGAGTGAGGAGAACGACGCCGTGGCCCCGCCGAAGGTCGGGTGAGTGTTGAGGTTGATCACCAGGACGCCGGCCTCGCGCAGCCGGGCGATCTCCTGCGCGGTGCGGGCCAGCTGCATGAGCGACAGGCAGCCCTCCTGCATCCGGGCGCCGCCGGACGCGGAGACGATCAGCAGCGGGATCCTGGCCTCGCCGGCCCGGCGCGCGGCGTCGACCAGCACGTCGCCGACGACGGTGCCGACACTGCCGCCCATGAACGCGAAGTCCAGCACCGCCACCACCAGCCGGTGGCCGCCGATGGCGGCGGTCCCGGCCACGGCGGCCTCGGGCCGGCCCGTCTTGCGCTGTGCCGCGGCCAGCCGCTGCGGATACGGACGGGAGTCGGCGAAGCCGAGCGGGTCGCCCGGCGTCGGCACAACGCCCAGCGGCTGGAACGACCCGTCGTCGACCAGCAGGTCCAGCCGCTCATCCAGCGACAGCCGCAGATGATGCTGGCAGTCCGGGCACACCTTCGCGTACCGGTCCAGCCGCTTGACGTACAGGTAGGACGCGCAGCTGGGGCACCTGGTCCAGGCGTCCTCGCGGATCGGTGTCGTGGTCAGCTCGGTCACGATGGTTGTTCCTCCCTACGGCGCGACAGGGGTCGCGCGGCGGTACGGCTGTACGGGGCCGGTGCGGTCCCGGAACGAGCGCGGCAGCGTTGCCCCGACGTCGTTGCCCAGCTCCTCGAGGACGGCCTTGGAGACGGCGAACCCGGACGAGACCGCCCGGAACGACGAGCAGCCCGACTCCGTCCAGTGCCCGGACAGGTACAGCCCGTCGATGGGGGTCTTGTGCGGGAGCCGCTTGTTGGCGAACTGGTTCGGCGTGTTCTCCCAGCCGTAGGTGGCGCCCTGGTACGCCCGGGTGAACCGGTGCATCGTCTCCGGGGTGCCGACCTCGCGGTACGTCAGCCGGCTGGAGAGCTCCGGCACGACCCGGTCGAACAGCCGGACAAGTGCGTCGCCGGCTGCCTCCTTGATCTCGTGCCAGGGCCGGTCCAGCTGCCAGGGCGCCATCACGTTGAGGATCGCCAGGTGCTCGCCGGCCGGTGCGAGGCCGGGGTCGAGCAAGGTGGTGTTGGACATCCATGCCGACGCGGGACGGCCGGCCAGCACGTCCTGCCAGTTGTCGTCGTGGTCGAGGTGAGGGTGCACGAACGTCTCGTGCGCGATCCCCAGCTCGGTGAGGTCGATGTCGGTGGCGGCGAACACAGTCACCACCGACAGCGACGGCTTCATCCGGTTCAGCCGCTTGAGGTATGCCTCGGGGACGTTCTCGGTGCCCACGAGGTCGTGCATCGTGTGGCGGACGTCGGCGTTGGAGATGACGACGCGCGCGGTGAACTCGGCGCCGTGCTCGGTGCGCACCCCGGTGGCCCGGCCGTCCGTCATCATGATCGTCTCGACCGGCGTGGAAGCGAGCACCGCGCCGCCGCACGAGCGCACGACCGACGCGAACGCGTCCACCATCGACTGATACGAGCCGATCGGGTACCGGGGGCCCTCCAGGTGCGTGTCGAGCATCTGGATGTAGTTGAGGAAGGACAGGCGCGACGGCGGCGAGCCGATGAACGGCCAGGCCGCGCCCGCCAGGGCTCGCACCCTCGGGCTCGGCGCGTGGTCGGCGAACACGTCGCCGACGGTGGCCATCCGGTAGCGGGAGAACGTCGGCCGGGCCGCCATCAGCTCGGCCAGCTCACGCGGGTCGATGCGGTAGGGCAGCCACGACATCTCCTCCAGCGTCGTGCGGCAGACCCCGAAGAACGCGCGCATCTCGGCCGCCTCGGCCGCCGTCAGCACGGCGGCGTGCGCCTCGATGAACGGTTCCCAGCCGTTCGGCGCCACCAGGTCGAGCCCGTCCGGGAAGACGGTGCCGTACACGTGCGGTGACTCGACGTACGGCACGCGCGCGTCGACGCCGAGGTACTCCAGCAGGTTCCAGACGATCTCGCCCGCGCTGGTGCCGTGCACGGCCGGGTCGAACGTGTAGTCGCCGCGGACGAAGGCGTGCGCCACGCCGCCGATGCCGGCGCCCTGCTCACAGACGAGCACCCGCTCGCCGCTGTGCGCCAGCAGCGCCGCGGCCGACAACCCGCCGAGTCCGCTACCGACCACGATGACGTCGTAGTCGTGGGTCGCGTTCATGTCCTGTCCTCCGTGGAAGTCCGGTTCCAGTCGACGAGCACGCCGGCGTGGACCCACTTGCTGCTCTCGATGCCCACCAGCAGGACCCGCCCGCCCGGCCGCAGCTGCCCGGCCCGGGCCGCGTCGTCGAGACAGACCAGCGGGCCGGCGCAGCCGAGCGCCCCGCGCCGCGACAGGCTGTCGACGAACTCGCCGGTGATCTTGGTCCATTCGTCCCGCTCGACGGTGCCCTCGGCCATCGCCGCTCGCATCCAGCCGGAGTTGCCCTCCGGCACGACGCAGACGTCGATCTCCTCCGGGCCGACACCGCAGGCGGCAAGGGTGTCCCCGATCGCGTCGGCGACCAGGACCGGGGCGAGATGCCCGGCGGCGACGACGTCGACCTTGAGGGTGACCAGGCGTTTGGCCGCGGCCTGCTCGTGCACCGGCGCGTGCGTTCCGCCGCCCACGACCTGGATGCCGGGCGCCCGGCCGGGCGCGATGGCGGCGGTAGCGCCGCCCACCAGGCCGCCGGTGGCGTCGGCGTCGGCGCGCACGACCACGGCGCCGGCGCCGTCGCCGAACATGTACATGGGGATCCGGTCGCGGATGCGCACCTTGCCCGGCTCGACGCCGAGGAAGATCGGCGCCAGCGCCGGTGAGGTCGTCTCGCTGCCGATCACGAGCGCCGTCGTGTGGGCACCGCTCTCCAGCAGCAGCCGGACCAGCTCCAGCGCCTGCACCGTCCCGGCACCACCGGAACGCAGCTCGAAGGTGGCGCAGCGGCCGATGCCGAGCCGGTCCTGCACGAGGTTGACGGCGGGCGGCAGCGGGTACTCGGGGGTCGCCGTCGCCAGCACGAGCAGGTCGACCTCGTCCGGCCCGACGCCCGCATCGGCCAGCGCGGCGGCGCCGGCGCGCGCGGCGATCTCGGAGTTGGCGAAGCGGTGCGCACCGGTCTCGGGGTCGATGATCCAGTGCCGCTCGGTGATGGAGATGTCCTCGGCGACCTCCGCCGGCAGTGGACCGGCCAGCCGTTCGATCAGGTCGTTGCCGATCGGCTCGCCCGGCAGGAAGCTGCCGGTCCCAGCGACGGTCGCGCGCACGCCGGTCACCACTTCAGCCGCCCGAGGCCGAGGCCGGCCATGCCGCCGCCGTCGATGTTCAGCAGGACCCCGGTCATGTACGCCGACTCCGGGCCGGCGAGGAACCGGATCGCCGAGGCGACCTGCTCGACGGTGGCGAAGTCGCGCATCGGGATCTGCCGCTTGAGGTGCTTGGCGACGTCGCCGGCGGACAGCTCGGCCACCAGGTCCGTGGGCGCGAACCCGGGAAGGACCGCGTTGACCCTGATGCCGAACCGGGCCAGCTCGATGGCGGCGCTGCGGGTGAACGCGTCGACCGCGCCTTTGGAGGCGGAGTAGTTCGACTCGCCCGTCCAGCCGCGCTCCCCCATGACCGACGACACGTTCACGATGGAGCCGTCGCGGGTGACCATGAGGTGGTCGAGGACGGCCTTCGTGCAGTTGAACACGCCGCCGAAGTTCACCTTCATGACATCGAGCCAGTCCTGCGGCTCCATGCTGTAGATCAGGTTGTCCTTGGAGATGCCGGCGTTGTTGACCAGGATGTGCAGGCCGCCGAACGCCTCCAGAACGTCGGCCACCAGCGCGGTGGCCTGCTCGTAGTCGGACACGTCGGCCTGGAAGGCCGCTGCCCGGCCCCCGGCCGCCTCGATCCGGGCGACGACGTCGAGCGCCTCGTCCTTTCCGGACCGGTAGTTGACGGCGACGGTGGCACCGTCGGCGGCCAGGGCCAGCGCCGTAGCGCGGCCGATGCCGCGGGAGGCCCCGGTGACCACCGCGACCCGTTCGTCCAGCTTCATCTGACACCTCTCACTCAGTGGTCATGGGCAAGGACGGAGGGCCAGCGACACCGCGGACCCGCCCAGCGACACGGCCTGCACGAGCGCCGCCCCGCCCTGCGGGTCGGTCCCCAGCTCGTCGGCCGCGAGTGCCGCGGTCAGGGCGCCGCCGGGGCCGACCGGCTCGCCGAGGACGACCTTGGGGGTCCGCAGCACGGGCAGCCGGTCCCCGAAGACCCGGCCGAGGCCGGCGAGCTCGGCACGGTCGGCCGGCGCGAGCCCGGCCGCCGCCGGCCAGATACGGGTGACGTCGTCCGGCCGCAGGCCCGCCGTGCGCAGGGCCTGGTCCGTGGCCCGGGTGGTCGCGTCACCGGTGAGGTCCCACGAGACCCCGCCTGGCCGCACCCGGCTCGCGCCGCCGTGGCCGGCCAGCTCGGCGAGCGGACGGCGGCCGTGCTGTCCGGCCGCGCCGCGACGCTCCAGGACCAGTGCGACGGCGGTGTCGGTGATCGCGAACCGGCGGTCGCCGGGGACGGTCGACAGCACTCCGAGGTCGCGATAGGCGCGGACGACGAGTTCGTCGACCAGGTCGACGGCGACGCAGACGATCGTGTCGGCGCGGCCGGTGCGCAGCAGTTCGTAGCCGTAGCCGAGTGCGGTGGCGCCCGAGGCATGTCCGGCGGAGACCGTCGACGTCGGGCCGTAGAGGCCGAGGTGCTGCGACACCTGGCCGGTCGCCTGGTTGTAGACCGTGTTGGGGAAGACGCCCGGGTCCGCCCCGGCGGCACCGTCGGCGATGACGCCGCGGGTGAACCGGGCCATCGACTCCACCGGCCCGGCGCTGGTCCCGAGCACCACGCCGATGCCGGCTCGCTCGTCATCCTCGATGCCGGCGTCGGCCAGTGCCTTCGCCACGGTCACGATGGCCGCCACCGTCATCCGGTCCATCCGCCGGCGCGCCTTGCGGGTGAGGTATGGCTCCGGGTCGACGGTCATGGTCGCGGCCCGGCCCTCCGGGTCGGCCGGGATCCCGGTCTCGTCGGCCAGCGCCGCCCGAGCCGCGGCCACACCGTCGCCGAACGGGCCGAGCAGGGCGAGCCCGGTGACCACCACGTCGTCCACCTCGGGCGCGGGCGGCCGCCGGTCGTCGTCGCGGCGCAGCAGCGCGAGGCTGGCGTTCGAGCCGCCGAAGGCGAAGTTGTTCGACACCGCGACCCGGGTGTCCAGCGCCCGTGCGTCCAACGGCACGTAGTCCAGGTCGCAGGACGGGTCGGGACCGAGGTAGGAGGCGGTGGGCGGCGCCGTGCGCTCGGCCAGGGCGTGGACGGTGACCAGCGCCTCCGCCGCGCCGGCCGCGCCGAGCAGGTGCCCGATGACCGACTTCGTACTGCTGACCACAGCGTCGTCGGCGGCCGGCCCCAGCGCGGTCCTGATGGCGCTGGTCTCGGCGGGGTCGTTCTTCTCGGTGCCGGTGCCGTGCCCGTTGACGTAACCGACGTCCGACTGGTCCACGCCCGCGGACCGCAACGCCTGCCCGATCGCCAGCGCGGCACCGGAGCCGTCCGGCCGTGGCGCCGTCGGGTGGTAGCCGTCGGCGGACAGCCCGTAGCCACCGACCCAGGCCAGGACGTCGCCGGGCTCGGCCAGGTCCTCGCGCACCAGCACCAGATAGGCCGCGCCCTCGCCGAGCGACAGCCCGCTCCGGCCCGCGGAGTAGGGCCGGGCCGGTTCCGCCGACAGCGCCTCCAGAGAGTTGAAACCGGCGAAGAGCACGTCGGAGAACGCGTCCGCGCCCCCGGTGAGCACCACGTCGGCCTGCCCTGAGCGGATCAGGTCCGCTGCCCAGCCGATGGCGTTCGCCCCGGACGCGCAGGCCGTGTTCACCGCGACCACCGGGCCGCCGAACCCGTACGCGCCGGCCAGCGCCTCGGCCGCCGCCTGCGGTGTCGACATCGCAGCCAGACCCGGTGCCGGTCGTTCGCCCCGGTCGACCGCGGCCAGCCACTCGCGGCCGGACAACAGCCCGGCGTTGCAGGTGCCATGGACGACGCCGCAGCGCTCCAGCCCGGCGCGGTCGATCGCCGGTGCGGCCGCGGCCACGGCCTCGTCGGCGGCGTGCAGGGCCAGCTCGACCACCCGGTCGCGGTAGCCACCCGGCCGCGGGTACGGGTGCGCGGTCTCCGGCAGCGCGTCGACCTCGCCGCCGAGCTTGGTGCGCACTCCGGTCAGGTCGATCCGCTGCACCGGCCGGATCCCGACCCGGCCGTCCCGGGCACCGGCCCAGAGCGCGGCGGCATCCGGGCCGAGGGCCGTGACGGCGCCGACGGCGCGCACCGCCACCCGGGCGTCCTCGTGGTTCATGGTTGGCTCCTGTCCATCGGCTCGCTCCGCTTCGCTGTGCCGGTTCACGTCAGGCCGCGCGCAGCGCCACGGCCACGTTCTGTCCTTCCAGGCCGCGCGCCAGCGCCAGCGCGGAACGCACCGGCAGCTCACGGCTCTCGTTCGGCACCCAGTCCAGGTCGCAGTCGGGGTCCGGGTCGGTCAGGTTGAGGGTCGGCGGCACGCCTCCGTGGTGCACCGACAGCGCCCCGATCGCGACGTTCGCGGCGCCGGCGGCAGCGACCAGGTGACCGATGGCCGGCTTGACGCTGCTGGCCGCGACCGCCCCGGAGCCGCCGCCGAACGCTGCCCGCAGCCCGGCCGCCTCGCTGGCGTCACCCAGCCGGGTGGCGCAGCCATGGGTGGCGACGTAGTCCGGCCCGGCCGTCCAGCCGGCCTCGCGCCCGGCCGCGACGACCGCGGCGGTCAGGGCGGCACCGTCGGGCTCCGGGGTGACCAGTCCGCCGATGTCGAAAGCGGAGCCGAGTCCGCAGATCTCCGCGTAGATCCGGGCGCCCCGGGCCGCCGCGGCGCCGTACTCCTCCAGGACCAGGACGGCGGCGCCCTCACCCAGCACCGAGCCGGACCGGTCGCGGTCGTAGGGCCGGAACGCCTCGGCGCCGCGCTCGTTGCGGTCGGTGAGGACGCCCAGGCCGTCCATCTTCGACATCGTCCAGAACGACACCCCGGTGTCGAAGCCGCCGGCCAGCGCCACGTCGGACTCGCCGCGGCGCACCGAGCGGTAGGCGCGGCCGATCGCGGTGGCTCCGGCGTCGGCGGTGCCGTGGAAGTAGGCGTTCGCCCCCTTGGCCTGGTAGCGCTGCGACGCGTAGAACAATGCGGCGGCCTGCAACCCCTCGACGTAGAAGAGCGGGTAGAAGCTGGAGGTCATGCGCTCTCCCAGGACCCGCTCGCGCGCCGTCCCATCGGGTTCACGGACCGAGAGCGCACCGTCGATCAGGTGCTGGGGGCGCGAGATCTCCTTGTTGCCGGCCAGGAACACGGCCAGCCGCTCCGGGTCGCCGGCGGCGAGGTCGACACCGCTGTCCTCGACCGCGAGCGCCAGCCCGGCCAGCGCCAGCTCGTCCTCACGGGTGGTGCTGCGCAGCGTGCGGCGCGAGGCATACGGCGACGGGTCGAAGCCGGTCAGCTCGGCACCGATCCGGGTGCGCAGCGACGTCGGGTCGAACCCGCGCAGCGGGCCGACGGCGGAGCGGCCGGCCAGCAGCCCGTCCCACGTGTCGGCATGACCGGTGCCCAATGCGGTGAGCAGCCCGATCCCGGTGACCGCCACCCGCCGCGTCATGCCGCCCCACCCGTGGCCGTTTCCCGGAGGGTCAGTGCGCCCACGGTGGTGACCACGGCGCCGTCTACCCGCACCGTCCCGCGCAGTACCGGGTCGCTCGCACCGGGCACCACCTCGACGCTCAGCTCGGCAACGTCGCCGGGCCGCACGTAGCGGCGGTAGCGGATCCGCGTCGCGCCGGCCAGCGACCACCGCTCCGGCGACCCGGCGCCGTCCACCACCAGGGCGGCCAGGCGGGCCAGGTCGTCCAGGATCAGCACCCCGGGCAGCACCGGGAAGCGCGGGAAGTGCGTGGCGAAGATCGCCGACGTGGACGGCACGTTGCGGGTCGCCTTGCCCCGGGCGCCGGGCTCCAGCGCGAGCACGGTGTCCAGGCCGGCCAGTTCGGCGGCCCGGACCAGATCGGTCCGGTCGAGCAGCGGGGTCGTCATCGCGAGCTCTCCTGTCCTGGTCGCGGCCCCGGGCCGGTGACCACGAAACATGCGTTGGTGCCGCCGAAGGCGAACGCGTTCACGAGCGCGGCCCGCACCGGTCTGGAGGCGGCCACGTTGGGCACGTAGTCGAGCGACAGCGCCGGGTCCGGGCGGTCGAGGTTGATGGTCGGCGGGACGAGGCCGTCCTGGATCGAGCCGAGCGCGGCAATCAGGTTCAGACCGGCCGCCGCCGAGGTCAGGTGCCCGGCCATCGACTTGGGCGAGCTCACCGCCAACTGCCCCGCCCACGGTCCGAAGACCTCGGTGATGGCGACCGTCTCGCTGGCGTCATTGCCGGGCGTGCCGGTGCCGTGCGCGACGACATAGTCGATGCCGTCGGGTTGCACGCCGGCGTCGACCAGCGCCTCCCGCATCGCGCGGATGGCGCCGCCGCCGTCCGGCGGGGAGTCGGTGATCCGGTACGCGTTCAGGCTGGACGCGTAGCCGGCGATCTCGCCGAGCACCGTCGCCCCGCGCGCGATCGCGTGCTCGCGCTCCTCCAGCACGGCCATCACCGCGCCCTCGCCGAGCACGAACCCGTTGCGGCGGGCGTCGAACGGTTTGCAGGCCCGTTCCGGCTGGTCCGGCGAGTCCTGGGTCAGCGCGCCCAGCAGCGCGAAGCCGAGCACGTCCATCCACGTGGTCAAGGCGTCGTAGCCCCCGGCCAGCATGACGTCGGCGTCGCCGTCCTGGATGCGCAGATAGGCCTCGCCGAGTGCGTGCGCCGAACCCGCGCACGCGGTGCTGACGGACACGAACGGCCCCCGGCAGTCGCCGATGTCGGCCATGACGGCGGGCGCGACGTTCTGGTCGCGTTCCAGCACCTCGGCCGGGGACTGCCGGAAGATCTGCCGGTGTCCGGTCGACTCCAGGAGCCATGACATGTCGGCCAGCTGCTGCAACTCGATGCGGCCCACGGTGCCGCCGACGGACACCCCGCGGCGGTACGGGTCGCCGTCCAGCGGCCCCGCCTGGGCGAGCGCCTCGACGGCGGCCGCCACACCGTAGCCGGCCCCACGCGAGAGGTAGCGACGGTGGCGGCGCTCCGGCACCGCGGTGGCGAGGTCGAAATCGGTCACCTGGCCGGCGATGCGGACCGGGAAGGCGGAGGCGTCGAAGGTGGTGATCTCGCGGACCCCGCTGCGCCCCTCCGCCAGCGCCTTCCACGTGCCGGTGGCGTCGTTCGCCAGTGGTGTGACGGCACCGATCCCGGTGACGACGACGCGCCGCCGGCCCTGCGCGGTCACTGCCCGGCTCCGGTCAGCGCCGCCAGTTGCCGCCGGGTCACCGCGGGGTCGTCCAGCTCAGCGGTGTCGATGAGCGCGCACATGACGTCCGTGGCCTCCAACACCGTGCGGTCGCCGACCACGACCGTGCCGGACACCACGGCCATCTCGTCCGATGCGGACTCCACCGTGGCGGTCACGTCCAGGACGTCGCCGGGACGTACCGGGCCGGTGAATCGCACGTCGGCGACCGACAGCAGGGCAGCACGCCGGGCAACGTCGGTGTCGAGCATCACCAGCCAGGCGCCGGCCTGGCACAGGACCTCGAGGACCAGCGGCGGCGGCATCACCGGGCCGTCCGGCGTCTGGCGCCAGTACGGCTCGGAGCGTGAGGTGAGCTTCCTGGCCCGGATCTCCCGGCCGGGCTCGTAGCCGACGATCCGGTCGGTCAGCTGGAAGAGCACGCGGTTCCCTCCTCGTCCCGGTGGGTCGTGCCGGTCATGACGACAACGGCGTGGGCGACGGCGTAGTCACCGGTGTGCGACAGCGAGATCTCGACCGTGCGCGTCCCGCGCTGGCTGCACACCGCGGCCACCTCGCCGTACAGCCGCACCAGAGGGCGGCCCCACGGCTCGTTCACGATCTCGACGTCCAGCCAGCGCATCCGCGGCCCCAGCCCGGTGCCGATCGCCTTCAGCACGGCCTCCTTGGCGGCGAAGCGCGCCGAGAGCCGGCTGGCCGCGGTGCGCCGGTCGCGGCAGGCCCGCAGCTCTCCGTCGGTGAAGAGCCGGGCGCCCAGCATCGGCTGCTCCGCCAGCAACCGGCGCAGCCGCGGCACATGCACGAGGTCGACGCCGACACGGACGTCCATCTCAGGCGGCTGCCGTCGCCGTCACCCGGGCGAGCACGAGGTCCACCAGGTTGTCGACGGTGAACAGGCCCATGACCCCTTCGGCCGGCAACTTCCCGCGCAGCGCCTCGACGTCGATCTGCGGCATCACCGTGGCGAGCTGGGCGAGGCCGATGTCGGAGACGACGCCCTCCGGCGTGCCGAAGTCGTCCTCGGAGATGCCGCCCTGTACGTGCTCGGCCAGGTCGGCGGCGGTGATCTTGACACCGAGCGACCGCTCCAGCCGGAACAGGATGTCCAGCAGGTCGATCGACTCCGCCTCGAGGTCGCCGAGCAGCGTCGCCTCGGCCACCACGTCCTCCTCCTCGACGCCCAGCGCGTCGACCAGTGCCGCCCGCACGGCCTCGAAGACCTCGTCCTTGACCAGCGTCATGCTGTCCTCCCGACTCGACATGTCGAATGTTCCGGAACACACCGCATTGCGGCTTTTCACATGTCTCATGACCCTGGCCAGTCGGCCGGTCGTACACTCGAAGCGAGTGACCTCGATCACATGGGCCGCAGTACGCGCGAAATCGCAGGTCAACGACACAATGAGAACCGGCGAGCGCTTCACAGCGCATTCACAGCAACGCCCGTGTAGCGTTCTGAACACGTAGGCAGGCACCGGGCACGGGCACACCTGGTCGCCGTCGCCAGTCCCGACATGCGCCCATGTGTTCACGACCACGCCACCGGCCGCACGGTGGCTCACCGCGAGGAGGCGCCTCACCGTGGACGACGCCGCGAAGCACCCCGAGCACGACGATGCCGGCGACGACCTCATCGCCGAGCTGCAGCAGCTGATCGGGCAGCTACCGCCCCACGTCGTGGAGCGGGCCGCCGACGCTCGCCGGCCGGACTGACCGCGGCCGGCTGCCGGTCAGCCCGCCTCGGCGAGCAGCGACCGCAGCTGGGCGATGCAGCGGTTACGGATCGGCCCGACCGAACCGGCCGAGACCCCGAGCGCCGTGGCGATCTCCTCGTAGCTGCGGTTCTGCGCCAGCAAGGCCAGCATGTGCTGCGAGCGTGGCGGAAGCGCCAGCATCGCCCGGGCGAGCTGGCCGGCACGCTCGTGGGACACCACACGGTCCTCGACCGACTCCGCGGTGTCGTCCGGCAGCCTGGTCAGGTCATCCGGGCTCCACGACTGCGCCCGGCGCTTGGCCGCCTGCAGGTGTCGCAGCGACTCCCGCCGGGCGATCATCGAGAGCCATTCGGTCAGCCGGCCGGGGTCGCGCAGGTCACTCAGGTTTCGCCACAACCGCACCCACGTGGCCTGGGCGACGTCCTCGCTGTCGGCCGCGCTCAGGCGATGTGCCCGGGCGATCGACCAGACCAGGGGCGCGTATCTGACGACCAGGGCCCGCCAGGCCTCGTCGTCGTCGTTCAGGCAGGCCGTCACCAAGTCGGTCGTGGTCGCGTAGCTGTGCACGTGTCCGCCCCCCGAGTTGTCCGTGTGTCGCCGTCCGGCGGTTGCGGGACAGCACCGGCCCGCGTCGCCTGAGTCGGCGGCCGACTCACACCCGTGTGGTGTCCGCGACCTCACCGGCCGCCACCGTCACCGTGTCCGGGGGCTCCGCGGCGTCGTACTCCCGCAGGCCGTGCCGGTCCCACCACCGCCGCAGCGGTCCCGGCGCCCACCAGCACCGAGTGCCCAGTAGGCGCATGGTCGCCGGGACGAGCAGCGCACGGACGATGGTGGCGTCGACGATGATCGCGACCACCAGTCCGACACCCACCATCTTGATGAACGTCACCCCGGAGGTCGCGAACGCGCCCACCACGATGACCAGCAACAACGCAGCAGCGGTGATGATCTTCGCCGTCTTCTGCACACCGGTGGCGATGGACTCCACGTGGTCGCCGGTGCGGTCCCACTGCTCCCGGATGCGGGAGACCAGGAACACCTCGTAGTCCATGGCGAGGCCGAACGCGATGGCGATCATAAGCACCGGCATGGTGGCGTCGACCAGGCCCGTCGGAGTGAACCCGAGCGGCCCGGAGAGATGCCCGTCCTGGAAGATCAAGACGATCGCGCCGAAGGACGCCGACAGCGACAGCAGGTTCATCGCGATCGACTTCAACGGCAGCACCAGTGAGCCGAACGCGAGGAACAGCAGCACCACTGAGACCACGCCGACGAACAGGCCCATCCACGGCAGCCGCTCGCTGACGCTGTCGAGCAGGTCGGCCAGGCCGGCCGGACCACCGGCGAACAACGCTTCGACGCCGTCCGGCGGCTGCACCGAGCGCAGCTCTGCCAGCAGGTCCAGCCCGTCGGCCGACTGCGGCGCGGGCGCGTACTGGATGCTCAGCGCCACGGTCTGGTCGGCGGCGCCGACTGGCGCGATGGTCTCGACGCCGGGCACCGCCGTGAGCGCCGACATGTAGTCGTCGAGGGCCGCACCACCCGCCGCGCTGTCGACGGGGTCGGGCAGGGTCACCGCGGCGGTGATGGCGTCGGCCGGGTTGGCCGGGAAGTCCGCCTCGAGGGCTTCTGCCACCTGGCGGGCTTCGGTGCCCTCCGGCAGCGCCCGGGCATCGGCCATGCCCCAGTCGACCCGCAGGAACGGCAGGCCGAGGGCGACGAGCACGCCGACGATGCCGATGGTGACGGCCACCGGCCTGCGCATCACCGCGTGGGCGATCCGGTACCAGCCGCGGCCGTCGCCGGCGCGCAGCCGCCGCGGCAGCGGGACCGGCCAGGCGTCGACCCGGCGGCCGATCAGGGCCAGCAGCGCGGGCAGCACGACGAGTGCTCCGACCAGCGCGAACAGCACGGTCGCGACCCCGCCCATTCCCATCGAGCGCAGGAACGTCTGCGGGAAGAAGAGAAGGCTCAGCAGCGAGACCCCGAGGGTCAGCCCGGAGAACGCGACGGTGCGGCCGGCGGTGCGCATGGTGCGCATCACGGCTTCGGCCGGCGTGGCGCTGGTGGGCAGTTCCTCACGGAAGCGGCTGACGATGAAGAGCGCGTAGTCGATGGCGAGACCAAGGCCCAGCATGGTCACCAGGTTGATCGCGAACACCGAGACGTCGGTGCCCATGGTCATCACGCGCAGCACGGCGAACGAGCCCATGATGCACAGGGCACCCACCGCCAGCGGCAGCAACGCGGCCACCACGCTGCGGAAGACGAGCACCATCAGGACCAGGAGAATCGGCATCGCCATCAGCTCGGCGCGGGTGATGTCGCTCTGGATCTGGCCGTTGATCTCCTGGCCCATCGGCACCTGACCGCCCAGTTGCAGGCTCAGTCCCGGAACCTCCAGCAGCTCGGACACCGCGTCGTACGCGTCGGAACGCGCGCCGACGTCGTCGCCTTCCAGCTGGATCGCCACATAGGTGCCGGCCCGGTCGGCGGAGACGAAGGCGTCGGCGCCGGTGGAGTAGTACGAGCGAACCGCGACCACCTGGCCGGAGGCGTCGAGATCGTCGGCGACTCCTGTCATGGCCGCCTCGTACTCGGCGTCGTCCACCGTGAGATCGTCGCTGTGGTACAGCGCCACGACGTCGACGGCGGTGCGGCCGATGGCTTCCTCGACGATGTCCACGGCCCGCACCGATTCGCTGTCCGGGTCGTCGAAACCGGCCTCCCCGGTCACCGTCCCGAACACACCGGTGCCCCAGACCGCGCCGACCAGCACCAGGACCAGCGCACCGACGAGCACTCCGCCGCGCCGGCGGGTGGCCATGCGGCCGATGAACGTCAACATGTCCGAGCCTCTCCCGCGCCGCCGCTCATTCGGCGGACGCCGGGCAGCAGCCAATGTAAAGGAGCTTTACATTTTCGCGTGCAGATCTCACTACTCAAGACGACTCCGGTTCCACCCTCACCCGGCACGGTCACCGGCCGACCACGCGGCCTGGCGGTAATCCAACCGTTGACCTGGTCAGACATATCAGCAATTCGCTACAGCAGAGCTGACAAACCACGACAAGCCGGTGCTTTCCGCCTTGAGTAAAACATCGTCGCAGGCAGCCGGTCAATGATCTTTCAGAGGTGACTTGGGTGACGAAGCCATGAACCGCACGCCAACGCGGAATTCCTTGACGAGGCAGATAAACCCTAGGTTAAATCACCGCTCGCGGCTTTACTGGCTCGCGGCAAGCTGGTACCTGCGAGTACTGCATCCTGTCGACACGGGCCGCGCCGCCGGGGCGCGGGCCGGCCTCGCACGCGATCCCGGTCATGACCGGTTTGGCCGTGTCACTGGAACCGTTCCCTGTCCACCACGGATCTGGCCGTCCGGGCTACCCGACGTCGTCCGCGACGGAACGATCAGGTGACCGATCACGCCGGATGCGCGTGCCGAGGTCACCTGATCGCGGCCGGTCCACATGCTGGAGAGGATCAGGCGACCGATCCACGCCGATCCCGGGTGCGGACGACACCTGATCGTTGCAATCGACCCGATCAGGTGACACATCGAAGATCAGGTGACATCCCCCGGGGCACGTCACCGCCGAGGAGGGGTCAGCGAATGGGCTCGGGGCGATAGACGGCCAGAGCCGACTGGAACGCCGGCACCGGCAGGTAGTCAGAAGCCTCCGGGACGGCGCCGGTCAGCATCGCCAGCTGGGCGCGCAGCTCGTGGACCTCGGCCTCGAGCTCCATGATCCGCTTGATGCCCACGAGGTTGACACCGTCCTCCTGGGACAGGCGCTGGACCTCGCGGAGCATCTCGACCTCGCGCAGCGAGTACCGGCGGCCGCCGCCCCCGGTGCGCCGCGGCGACACCAGGCCGAGCCGGTCGTACTGCCGCAGCGTCTGCGGGTGCATGCCGGCCATCTCGGCCGCGACGGAGATGACGTATATCGGCTCGTCGTCGCTGACCCGCCGCGCCGCGCCCGACATCGCCACGATGAACCGTGCCCCGGCCTCCATGGTCATGCCTCCTTCGCCGCCAGGTTCATGAGCTCGGCCCGGACGTCGTCGCCGGACGTCGCCGTCTGGAATTCCTCGAGAGCTTCCTTAGCCGTCCCCTTGAGGCTCTGCGGCACCGCGACCTCGACCGTCACCAGGAGGTCGCCGCGGGTGCCGTCCTTGCGCGGCGCACCGCGGCCGCGGACGCGGAAGGTGCGCCCGTTGGGCGTGCCGGGAGGTAGCCGCAGGGTCACCGCGCTGCCGCCGAGCGTGGGCACTTTGATCTCCGAACCCAGCGCGGCCTCCGGGAACGTGACCGGCACGGTGACCGTGAGGTTCTCGCCGCGGCGACCGAACACCGGGTGCCCGCCGACGTGGATGACGACATACAGGTCACCCGCCGGACCGCCACGCTCGCCCGGCACGCCCTTGCCGCGCAGCCGGATGCGCTGCCCGTCGACCACGCCGGCCGGGATGCGCACGTGCATGACCTTGCTGGTGGTGCCGCGACCGGAGCCGCTGCACACCGGGCAGGGGTCGTCGACGACCAGCCCGCGGCCCTTGCAGTCCTTGCACGGTTCGGCCATGCCGAAACCACCGGAGTCGGTGCTGGTGAAGCCGGTGCCGGTGCAGGTGGGGCACACCCGGGGCACCGTGCCGGCCCGGGCACCGGTGCCGGCGCACGACGGACAGGCCGACGAGCTGGTCAGTTTCAGCGGGATGGTCTTGCCCTCGACCGCCTCGGTGAACGTGACCGTGACCTCGCGCTCGACGTCGGCACCGCGCCGGGTACCGGTGCCACGCGGGCGGGTGCGCTGGCCGAAGATGCCGCCGAACACGTCGCCCAGGCCGCCGCCGGCGCCGGACCCTGAGAAGATGTCGCCGAGGTCGAAGTTGAACGACCCGCCGCCCGCGCCGCCGCCCGGCGTGCGGATACCACCGCCGAACAGCGTGCGGGCCTCGTCGTACTGCTTGCGCTTCTGCGGGTCCGACAACACCGAGTAGGCCTCGGAGACGTCCTTGAACCTCTCCTCAGCGACCTTGTCGTTGGTGTTGCGGTCGGGGTGGAGCTCGCGAGCCAGGGTGCGGTACGCCTTCTTGACCGTCGCCGCGTCGGCATCCTTCGAGACGCCGAGGATCTTGTAATAGTCCTTCTCGATCCAGTCCTTCGTGCTCACTCGCTCCCCCCTCCTCTCAGGTTCTGGCGGCGGGTTTCAGCCCTCCGCACTCAGCTGTCCTCATTGTCCGCCGCGGCGCGCTCGGTTGTCTCGGCGCCGTCCGCACCGGCGTCCGCGCCCGGTGAGCTCGGCAGCGCCTCGGTGGGTTCGGCGACCGCCACCCGGGCCGGTCGGATCACCCGCTCACCGACGCGGTAGCCCGGCTGCAGGATCTGCGTGCAGGTGGGCACCGCGACGTCGTCGGCGTAACCGTGCATCAGCGCCTCGTGGATGGTCGGGTCGAACTCGTCGCCCGGCTCACCGAAGCGCACCAGGCCCACCTTCGACGTCACCGCCTCCAGCGCCTCGCCGACGGACCGGAACGCGCCGGTGAGGTCACCGTGCTCGCGCGCCCGCCCGATGTCGTCGAGGACGGACAGCAGCTCGGTCAGCACCTCGGCCTTGGCGTTCTCGCGGACCAGCTCGCGATCGCGCTCGACTCGCTTGCGGTAGTTGACGTACTCCGCCTGCAGCCGGCGCAGATCCTCCAGCCGCTCGGCCGCCTCGGCGCGGGCGCCGGCGAGTTCGTCGGCCAGTGCGCCGTCGGCGACGGCCGCGCCCGCAGCCGGCGTCGCCTGCCCGGCCCCGGGATCGGTGTCGCCGGCCCGGCGCTCGCCGGTCTCGGGGTCGATGCGCCGACGATCCCGGATGACCGGCTTCAGCTCCTCCGCACCCTCCTCGGGCGTGTCAGGTCGCTCCGCGTCGGTCACTTGTCGTCCTTCTCCTCGTCCACGATCTCGGCCTCGACGACGTCCTCGTCGACGGTGTCGCCGGACGTGGCCGACGACGCGCCGTCACCGGCGGCGCCCGCGTCGGCGCCGGCGGCACCAGCGTCGGACGGGGCCTGGGCGTTGGCGTAGATGGCCGCGCCCAGCGCCTGGAACGCCGTCTGCAGGCGCTCGGTGCTGGACTTGATGGCCGCGTCGTCGTTGCCCTCCAGCGCCTTCTTGGCCTCGGCCAGCGCGGAGTCGACGTCGTCGCGGACCTCCTGCGACAGCGTCCCGACCTTCTCGGTGTTGTCGGCCAGGAACTTCTCGGTCTGGTAGACCAGGGACTCGGCCTGGTTGCGGCCCTCAGCGGCCTCGCGACGCTTGCGGTCCTCCTCGGCGTACTGCTCCGCCTCGCGGACCATGCGGTCGATGTCGTCCTTGGGCAGCGACGACCCGCCGGTGATGGTCATGGACTGCTCGCGGCCGGTGCCGAGGTCCTTGGCGGACACGTGCACGATGCCGTTGGCGTCGATGTCGAACGTGACCTCGATCTGCGGGACGCCGCGCGGCGCCGGCGGCAGACCGGTCAGGTCGAACGTGCCGAGCTTCTTGTTGTACGCCGCGATCTCGCGCTCGCCCTGGTAGACCTGGATGCCCACGGTCGGCTGGTTGTCGTCTGCCGTGGTGAAGATCTCCGACCGCTTGGTCGGGATGGTCGTGTTGCGCTCGATCAGCTTGGTCATCACGCCGCCCTTGGTCTCGATGCCGAGGGACAGCGGGGTGACGTCGAGCAGCAGCACGTCCTTGACCTCGCCGCGCAGCACGCCGGCCTGCAGGCTGGCGCCGACGGCGACGACCTCGTCCGGGTTGACGCCCTTGTTGGGCTCCTTGCCGCCGGTGAGTTCCTTGACCAGGTCGACGACGGCGGGCATGCGGGTGGACCCACCGACCAGCACGACGTGGTCGATCTGGTCGACGGAGATGCCGGCGTCGCGAACGACGTTCTGGAACGGCGACTTGGCCCGAGCCAGCAGGTCGGCCGTCATCTGCTCGAACTGCGCGCGCGACAGAGTCTCGTCGACGTGGACGGGGTTCTTCTCCGCGTCCTGCGCGATGTAGGGCAGCGAGATGGACGTCTGGGTGCTGGACGACAGCTCGATCTTGGCGCGCTCGGCGGCCTCGCGGACGCGCTGCATGGCGATCTTGTCCTTGGAGAGGTCGAGCCCGTGCGCGGACTTGACCTGGCCGATCAGCCAGTCGACGACCTTCTGGTCCCAGTCGTCGCCACCGAGGTGGTTGTCGCCGCTGGTGGCCTTGACCTCGACGACGCCCTCGCCGATCTCGAGCAGGGACACGTCGAACGTGCCGCCGCCGAGGTCGAACACGAGGATGGTCTGGTCGTGCTCACCCTTGTCGAGGCCGTACGCCAGCGCGGCCGCGGTGGGCTCGTTCACGATCCGCAGCACGTTGAGGCCCGCGATCTCGCCGGCCTCCTTGGTGGCCTGGCGCTGCGCGTCGTTGAAGTACGCCGGAACGGTGACGACGGCGTCAGTGATGGTCTCACCCAGGTACGCCTCGGCGTCGCGCTTCAGCTTCTGCAGGACGAACGCCGAGATCTGCTGCGGCGTGAACGTCTTGTCGTCGATCTGCTGCTTCCAGTCCGACCCCATGTGACGCTTCACCGACCGGATGGTGCGGTCCACGTTGGTGACGGCCTGGCGCTTGGCGACCTCACCGACCAGCACCTCGCCGTTCTTGGCGAAGGCCACGACCGACGGAGTGGTGCGCGACCCCTCGGCGTTGGCGATGACGGTGGGCTCGCCGCCCTCCAGAACAGCGACGACGGAGTTCGTCGTGCCCAGGTCGATGCCGACGGCTCGTGCCATGGCGGATACCTCCAGTGCTCGCCTTGCGTTGTTGAGTCAGTATGGCTCAAGTATCGCCGCGAGGTGGCCGGACCACAAATCCACCTTGAGTCCCCGCGACTCAACTTCTGTCAGGATCAACGAGCAACCCCGCCGGAGGATTCCCGGCACCGGCCTGCGTCTGAGGATTCCCCCAGAAACACGACGTACCCTGACCCCCATGTACCCGGACTTCGAGGACGACGACGCGCCCCGGCGGACCGATCTGCGCACCAGGCTGGTGGCCATCGTGCTCATCCTGTGCCTGGTCGCCGGCGTGGCGCCGTTCCTCATGAACCTGGTGTTCTAGCGCGATGACCGTGGAGCAGGGCACCCGCCCGCCAGCGGTACGCAGCCGCTTGCTCGGCGTGGACGCCGCACGCGGGCTGGCCCTGCTCGGCATGATGTCGGTGCACATCATCCCGGCCATCACCGACACCGGCGAACTCTCCGCGGCCCGGCTCATCGCCAGCGGCCGGTCGGCGGCCCTGTTCGCGCTGCTGGCCGGCGTCGGCCTGGCACTGGCCACCGGCGGGCGAACCCCGCTTCGCGGCCGGCCGCTGCTCGGCGCGAGCGTCGGCGTGGTCCTGCGCGCGCTCCTGATCTTCCTCGTCGGCCTGTGCCTCGGCGCCTTGGACTCCGGTGTCGCGGTCATCCTCGCCTACTACGGCCTGCTGTTCCTGGTGGCCATCCCATTTCTCGGCCTCGGGGCCCGGGTGCTGCTGCCGTTGGCTGCGACCTGGTCAGCGGTGGCACCCCTGCTCAGCCACGCCTACCGCGAGGGCGCGCCGCCGGCGTCGTACGACGTCCCCTCCCTGGACTCGCTGAGCCAGCCCGGCGACCTGCTGCGCGAGCTGCTGGTGACCGGCTACTACCCGGTGTTCCCATGGATGGCGTACCTGCTGGCGGGCCTCGGCATCGGCCGGCTGGCGCTGTCGTCGACCCGCGTGGCCGCGACGCTGTTGGCCGGCGGGGCCGCGCTGGCCGTGGCGGCCTGGGTCGCGTCCATGATCCTGCTCGAGCGCGGCCTCGAACACCTCGAGTCGGCCGGGCTCGGCGGCCACCCCGCCAGTCCGGTGAACTTCGGTGAGCACGTGCTCAACACGTCGTTCTACGGCACCGAGCCGGTCACCAGCTGGTGGTGGCTCGTCGTCGCTTCGCCGCACACGGCCACCCCGTTCGACCTGTTCCACACCATCGGCACCAGCGCCGCGGTACTCGGCCTGATGCTGCTGATCGCCGCCCGGGCCAGAGGGGTCATCTGGCCACTGGCGGCGATCGGCGGCATGACGTTCACGCTGTACAGCCTGCATGTCGTGCTGCTGTCCGGGCCCATACCGGGCGGCGAGCCGAACGCCTACCTGATCCACGTCGCCATCGTGTTCGCCGTCGCGATGCCGTGGCGGGCGTTCATCGGCCGCGGCCCGCTGGAGGCGCTGTCGGCGGCACTGGCCAGGCAGGCGCGCGAGCTCGTGGCACCCGGCCGGTCAGCGGCCCCGGGGCCATAGGACTCGCAGGTCCACGGCCTCGGCCATCGCCTGGTACCCGGCGTCGCCGGGGTGCAGGTTGTCGCCGGAGTCGTACGCGGGCAGCATCCGCAACGGGTTCGCCGGGTCGCGCAGCACCTCGTCGAAGTCGACCACGGCGTCGAACGCGCCCGATGTCCGAATCCAGGTGTTCACTGCGGACCGCACGGCCTCGCGCTCGGGTGTCCACGAGTGGTAACCCTGGAACGGCGCGAGCGTGGCGCCGACCACGCGCAGGCCGCGATCGCGGGAACGCTGGATGATCTGCTCGTACGCCGCGATCAACTTCTCCGGGTCGTACTGCGAGTTCGGCTGCTGGATGTCGTTGATTCCTTCGAACACGAACACCGTGCCCACCCCGGTCTGGGCGAGCACGTCGCGATCGAGCCGGGCGAGCGCGTTGTCGCCCTGGCCCGGGCTGTTCGCATCGAGCAGCAGCCGGTTACCGCTGATACCGGCATTGAGGATCCCGAAGCGGTGCGGGCGCGGCGCCTCGAGCATGCGGTCGGCCAGGTAGTCCGGCCAGCGCCGGTCAGCGTCGCGGGTGGAGCCGTTGCCGTCGGTGATGGAGTCGCCGAAGAACACCGCCGAGCCGGACACTGCGCCGCGCACGTCGAGCCCGTCGAGGAACCAGAACGAGGTCGTCGTGCCCGAATAGGCGCCGGCGCTCAGCGCTGTCGTCTGATCACCGGTCGCGGTCCAGCCGGTCGCATGCGCCAGCGCGTGGTAGGTCGCGGGACCCGTCGGACCAGGGACGTAGAGGCTCACGATGACGTCGCTGTCATCGGCGACACGCAGGTCGACAGGGTCGGACACCAGCTCGGCGCCGGCCGGGACGGTGACGCTCGACCGGCCCGAGAACGTCACCGTGCGCAGCGTGTCCGGATCGATGTCGCCGGCGGCCGCCCCCGGGAGCGCCAGCGTCGTCGACTCCACCACCAGGGGCGTCTCGCCGTGCACGTTGGTCAGCCGCAGCCGCACCTGCGATCCGCCGACGGAGACGTGCATCCGCTGCCGGACGGTGGTGTCGGTGAATCCGGCCAGCGCCTGACCCGACTCGGCCTCCGCGACGCCGGTGGCCCAGGTGCCTACCCATCCAGTGGTAGAGGACGATGCAGCCGTCGTGTCGGTGACATCGCTCGCCGGCTCTGCCGCCGCCGGCGGTGGTAAGGCTTCGGGTTCGACTCCGGCCGCGCCGGCCACGAGCGCCACGGTGGCCAGCACGGCGGTCGCGGGGGCGATCCAGGGGCGAAGGGTCCTCGGCAACCATCGGGTCAGGGGCATGGCGGCTCCTCGTCGAGTCCCGCGGCACCCGGCGGGGCACCGGGCGCTCGGCAGTCGTGACGCTAGGGCGCTCATTGCCCGACCCGCCAGGCATGGTGCGTTGAACGGACGTCGTTGTGCGGTAAGCGGTTTCCGGGCACCGTCGCCTTGATCCTCAAGAGTTGGCCCGGTCAGGGCCGGGTCAACTCTTGATGATCACACGCGAAGAGGGTCCTTGGTTGCTCACAAACTAGTTTGCGCTTTAAAGTGGTTGGCGTGACCGACCCGGAGTTGACGCCCGAGGAATCGCTGCGGCTGATCGCCCAAGGGCGGGCGGCGGTCGCCGTCCGGCAACGCGGTGCGATGCTGCTGTACTACCTGCCCTGGGGGCTGACCTGGTTCATCGCATTCGGCCTGTTCGCACTCGACCAGGGCCCAGGCAGCGACGGCCCGTGGATCGACCTGCCGGACACGCTCCCGCTGATCGTGCTGTTCACGCTGATGGCGGTGTCGATCGTCATCACCATCGGAGCCGGCCTGCGCGAAGCGACTCGGGTCGGCGGAGAGAGCAACCGCCGAGGCGCCATGTACGGCGTCAGCTGGATGCTGGCGTTCGGCACGATCTTCCCGATCCTCGGCCGGTTCGCCGAGTACCTACCCGACGACCACCGGGGCCTGCTGTTCGGCTCGGTCAGCATCGCGTTGACCGGCGTCTTCTTCCTGGCCGGCGGCGCCATCTGGCTCGACTGGAGCATGTTGGTGCTCGGCGGCTGGCTGCTGGTGGTGAACCTGGCCGGCGTGCTGGCCGGGCCCGGCTGGCACTCGCTGGTGGTCTCGGTCGCCGGCGGTGGCGCCATGATCGTCACCGCGCTGGTCGTGTCGGCGCCGGCCCGGCGGTCCCCGTCGTGACGCCGCAGCCACCCGACCTCGACCCCGTCATCCACGCACAGGCCAGGCTCCGCGTGGTCGCGGCGCTGTCCGCGCTACCCGTCGGCGACCACATGACCTTCCCGTACCTACGCACGGTGCTCGACATGACCGCGGGCAACCTCTCGGTACACCTCGGCAAGCTGGAGGACGCCCGCTACGTCGAGATCACCAAGACCCACCAGGGACGGAGGCCGGTCACGTACGTCGCCCTGACCACGCGCGGCCGTGCCGCATTCGACGACTACACGGCGGCCATCCGAGCACTGCTCGACGGCGCCACCGGATCGGAGCAGCCATGACCGACCCCATCGCCCGCGCCGTCGGCGTCTCCCGCCGGTACGGCGACGTGGTGGCGCTCGACCACATCGACCTCGACATCCCGCGCGGCCAGCTGGTCGGCCTGCTCGGCCCGAACGGCGCCGGCAAGACCACGCTGATCAACCTGTTCGTCGGACTGCGCCGCCCGGACCAGGGCCGTGTCGAGATCCGCGGCGGGAACCCGATGACGCCGGCCATCCGCCGGGTCCTCGGCGTGACGCCGCAGGAGACCGGGGTGCCGCTGAGCCTGCGCGTCGAGGAGACTGCCGACCTGGTGTCAGCGCATTTCGGCGATCCGGTGCCGGTGGCCGAGTTGTTCGAGCGGTTCGGCCTGACCGGGCTGGAGCGGCGGCAGTGCGGCTCACTCAGCGGCGGGCAGCGGCGCCGGCTCGCCGTGGCTCTGGCGTTCGCCGGCCGGCCCGAGATCGTGTTCCTCGACGAGCCGACCACGGGTCTCGACGTCGACGCCCGCCACCACCTGTGGGAGGGCATTCGCTCATTCCACGGCGAGGGCGGGACAGTCGTGCTCACCAGCCACTACCTCGAGGAGGTCGAGGCGCTGGCCGAGCGGGTCGTCGTCATCGACCACGGCCGCGTCATCCGTGACGGCAGCATCGCGGAGATCCGCGACGTCGCGGGCATGCGCCGGGTCAGCCTGTCGGCCGGCGACCTGCCCGAGCTGTCCGGCGTGGTCTCGACCGCGCGCGACGACGCCGGCCGCGCCCACCTCATGACCACCGATGCCGACCGGCTGGTGCGCGAGCTCGTCGCCAGCGGCGTCGACTTCCGCGACCTCGAGGTGCGCAGCACATCGCTCGAGGACGCGTTCCTCGCCCTCACCGACGAGCACCGGAGCCTCGCATGAGCCTGGCCCTGACCCACGCCCGCTACCAGTTCGCCGAGACGTTGCGCATCCCGGTCGCCGTCGTCGCCACGGTCTTCTTCCCAGCGGCGTCGATGCTGTTCTTCGTCGTCCCGAACACGGCCGACGACCCCCGCGCCGCCACCGTCGCGACCGCTTCGATGGTCGTCTTCGCCACCATGGTCACCTGCCTGTTCCAGTACGGCGCGGGGGTCGCCGAAGACCGTGCCCTGCCGTGGGAGGCGTTCGTGCGGACGCTGCCGGCCGGCGCCGGTCCGCGGTTCGCTGCCCGGGTCCTGGTCGGCACGACGTTCGTGCTCGTGGCGGTGATCCCGGTGGTGGTCATCGCGGCACTGCTCACCGAGGCCACGCTCAGCCCGGGCCGGTTTCTGGCCGCGCTCGGCGCACTGGTGCTCACGGTGGTGCCATTCACCCTGCTGGGCCTGGCCATCGGCTATTCGCTGCCCGCGAAGGCGGCCACCGCGGTGGCAACCATCTCGTTCCTGCCGCTGGCGTTCGGCGGCGGGCTGATGGGCGACCCCGAGCGACTGCCGGGCTTCATCGACACCATCGCGCCATACGTGCCGACGCGCGGCGCCGCGGAGCTGATCTGGGCAGCCGTCTCCGACTTCGCCGTCGACCCGGTGTCGATGGCGATGCTGGGGGTGTGGACGCTCGCGGCCGGGGTGGCGGCGGTCGTCGCGTACCGCCGGGACGAGGGCCGCCGGTTCCGCTGATCCGCCGCGAACGACGCCGTTGACAAGGCACACGAAGAACGGGCAATTTACCGCTTCGTTATTGACTCGTCAATGGCATCTTATTCCCTGTCATGACCATTGACCCGAAGTGGTGCTGTCGATACCGTACGTGACGCCCACCGTCCGGAATGTCCGGTGAATGTCACAGCGCCGAGCGCGACGCCGGTTCGAGCACACGGAGGTCCCATGTCAGTGAAACGCGCCCTCACGGGCATCGCCGTCACCGCACTGGCGGCAACGGCGCTGGTCATCGTCCCGGGTGATGACCAGGCCAGCACTGCGGACGCCGCAGCCGAGGACATTCCGACCCCGGAGGAGTTCTTCGGTTTCCCCATGGGAACAACAGGAGAACTCGCCGCATTCGACGAGATCAAGGACTACTTCGAACTGGTGGCCGAAGAGTCCGACAGCGTCGAGTACGAAGTGGCCGGCACGACGACGCTGGGCAACGAATACCCGATCATGCGCGTCAGCTCCGCGGCGAACCTCGCGCGGCTGGACGAGATCCTGGCCGCCAACGAGAAGCTCGCCGACCCCCGTTCCGGGCTCAGCGAGAGCCAGGCCAGGACCCTCGCCGAGCAGAGCGTGCCGGTCTACTACCTCGAGGCGACGCTGCACTCCAGCGAGGTGGGAAACCTGCCGGCACTGGTGGACGTGATCCACCGGCTCTCGACCGAGCGGTCGGAGTACGTGCAGAACATCCTGGACAACCTGGTGATCCTGGTGGTGCCGTCGGCGAACCCGGACGGCCAGCACCTCATGGTCGACTACTTCAACGAGACCGAGGGCACCGACTACGCGCGCACCTATCCGGACCTGTACCACAAGTACGTCGGGCACGACAACAATCGCGACTGGATCTTCTTCACGCAGCAGGAGTCGCGCATCCGCACCGATCTGGAGCAGCAGTACCGCCCGGTGATCCTGCACTTCATGCACCAGGCCGGCACGAACAGCCCACGGATGTGGGTGCCGCCCTTCGACGAGCCGATCGGCCCGAACATCGACTCCATCCCGATCTCCGCGGCCAACGCTCTCGGCGCCGAGGTGGCCAACGCCGCGGCCGAGGCCGGCCTCCCCGGGGTCAGCACCGACGATGCCTACGGGATCTTCTGGAACGCCGACGTGTTCGGCACCGGGCCGCATCGCGGTGCCTCTCTGTTCCTGCACGAGATCGCCTCGGTTCGCGACCTCGCGCTGCCGTTCTCGAACCCCGACGGCAGTCCGCCAGGAGCCCGCGACCGCACGATGCGCACCTTCGACCCGTACACCGAGAAGACGTGGACGCTGGAGCAGATCGTCGAGTACGCGAAGCTGTCGATGTACACCGCGCTGGACAGCGTGGCCAAGGACGCCGACGACTGGCTGTACAACAACCTGTACCAGGTCAACCAGAAGAACATGGAGCCCGACGGCGGCCCCGAGACGTACATCGTCCCCGCCGGCCAGCGTGACCCGTTCGCCGTCAAGCAGCTGGTGGAGATCTTCGACATCGCCGGTGTCGAGGTGGACCGTGCGCTGTCGACCGTTCGGGTGGGACGGCAGACCTTCCCGGCCGGCTCGCTGCTGATCCAGACACAGCAGCCGATGGGCAGCTGGGTGGACCAGGTGCTCGAGCTGGACGTGTACCCGGACTCCGCCCGCAAGTGCGGCGACTGTCCGCTGATCATGCCGTACAGCGAGACCACCGACAATCTCGCGATGCTGCTCGGCCTCACGGTGCAGGGGGTCGACGACGCCCGGGTGGCGCGTACCGAGCGGATCTCCGCCGACGACATCACCGCACCGGCCGTCCGCACCGCACCGGAGGGCGGCGCCTACCTGGTCCGGCCGACGTCCTACGGGCTCACGCACGTGCTCGCCCGGTTGCAGGAGAACGACGTCCCGGTGCTGCGGGCCACCGAGGCGTTCCAGGCCGGCGGCGCGTCGTACGACCCGGGAACCGTCATCGTCCCTGCCACCGGCCCCGCCCGCGACACGCTGGTGGAGGTCTCGGACCAGACGGCGCTGCCGGTGGCGGCGGTGCCGCAGGTACCGGAGGTGCCCGCGCTGGAGCTGAAGCCGGACACGAAGATCGGCCTGATCCGAGGTGCCAACAACATGCCCGGCGGCTGGTTGATGTGGCTGGCCGACACCTACGGCCTGAACTACGAGGTGGTGGAGGCCGACGACTATGCCGACCTCTCGCAGTTCGACACCATCCTCGTCGCGCCCGGCGTGAACAAGACCCGCATCGTCACCGGCCTCGACCCGGCCCGGTACCCGGAGGAGTTCCACTGGGCCCGCGGTGTCGGCGAAGCGGGCTGGCAGGCGCTGGCCACCTGGGTGAACGAAGGCGGCAACCTGGTGGCCGTCGGCACGGCGGCGGAGACGGCCCGCGAGCTGCTCGCGCTGCCCCTCACCAACGCCACCCCGTCGGACCGCGACGTGCTCAACGCGCCCGGCACGCTGATCAACGCCGAGTTCGACCCGGCCGCCCCGGCCACCTGGGGCATGCCGGAGTCGTGGCCGGTCTGGTTCTACAACAGCCCGGCCTACCAGGTCGGCGACGACGCCGCGACAGTGGCGTCCACCTACCCGGCCAGTGGTGAGCTACTGGCCAGCGGGTACGCGCACGGCCAGGAGGCGCTGCAGGGCCTGGCCAACGTCGTGACCCTCGGCGTGGGCGAGGGCCAGGCGACCGTCGCGGGCGCGGACATCACGTTCCGTAGCTGGCCGCGGGTGGCGTGGACGATCGTGGCGAACGCCCTATACAACGGCCCGGCCACGCCGGTGGACGCCGCGGCCAGGCTGGCGCAGTAGAGCGGTCGCAACGGTTCCGCCCCGGCCCCAGTTCATCGGGCCGGGGCGGAACCGAGCCCCAGGCGTGCTCCCGCCACACGATGCCTACATTCCTGGTGGAGCGGGAGGACCCATGCCGAACGTGATCATTTGGGGTCGTGGCCGGGGGACCGGGCGCCCAGATCGGCGTCCAGGCGCAGCAGGCCGGGGCCGTCGTCGCCGATGAGGTGCAGCCGGCCGAGGATCTCCGAGACCGTGGACTCCTCCTCGATCTGCTCCTCGATGAACCAGCTCAGCAGCGGCAAGCTGTCGATGTCGCCTTCGGCCAGGGCCAGCCGGTAGAGCGCCCGGATGGAGTCGGAGACCTTCCGCTCGTGCGCCAGCGCCGCCTCGAACGCGGCGAGCACGGTGGGGCCGGAGTCGAGCGGCGCCGGGATGTCGCCGATCTGCGGCCGGTTGCCGCGATCGGTGACGTGCTGGATGAACTTGGCGGCGTGGTCCCGCTCCTCGTCGGACTGGATGCGCATCCACGACGCCATGCCTGGCAGGTTGGCGTCCTCCAGTGCGATGGCCAGCTGCAGATAGGCGACCGACGACGCGATCTCGAGGGTTATCTGCTCGGAGTATGCCTTGGCAAGAGTGTCGTTGAGCTTCATGCGCCTGACGTTAACGCAGCTCAGAGCGCATTTCCACGAAGTCCTGCCTATCCTTGCGAAGGTTCGCCGTACCTGCCTGCGGTCCAGACGTCGGCCACCTGCGGCACACCTGGGCGGTAGGCGAGGTGCACATACGACGGCGCATCCAGCAGCACGAGATCAGCCCGGGCGCCGGGAGTCAGCCGGCCGACGTCGTCGCGGCGCAGTGCCGCCGCGCCGCCGGCGGTGGCGGCCCACACGGCCTCGGCGGGGGTCATCCGCATCTCACGGACTGCCAGCGCGATACAGAACGGCATCGACGAGGTGTAACAGGACCCCGGGTTGCAGTCCGTGGCCAGCGCGACGGTGACGCCGGCGGCGAGGAGCCGGCGAGCGTCGGGGTAGGGAGACCTGGTGGAGAACTCCACGCCCGGCAGCAGTGTGGCGACCGTGCCGGAGTCGGACAGCGCCGCGACGTCGGCGTCGTCGAGGTGAGTGCAGTGATCGGCGCTGGCGGCACCCAGCTCACAGGCCAACCTCACCCCGGGGCCAGGGCCGAGCTGGTTGGCGTGTACCCGGGCACCCAGGCCGCGATCCAGACCCGCGCTGAGAATCGCCCGGGCCGCGTCCGCGTCGAACGCGCCGCTCTCGCAGAAGACGTCGATCCAGCGCGCGTGAGGCCGGCAGGCGTCGAGCATCGGTCCCGTGACCAGGTCGACATAGCCGGCCGGGTCGTCGGCGTACTCGGAAGGCACGACGTGTGCGCCGAGGTACGTCGTCTCGTCGGTGTGTGCGCGGGCCAGCGCCAGCGCCCGCGCCTCGTCGCGCACCGTCAGCCCGTAACCGCTCTTGATCTCGACCGTGGTGGTGCCCTGCCGGCGCATCTCGCCCACCAGCCGGGCCAGGGTCGCGGCCAGCGTCTCGTCCGGTGCCTCGCGGGTGGCGGCCACCGTGGTGCGTATGCCGCCGGCGGCATACGGTTCTCCGCTCATCCGGGCGCTGAACTCCGCCGCACGATCGCCGGCGAAGACGAGGTGGGCGTGGCTGTCGACGAACCCGGGGAGCACGCACCGGCCACCGGCGTCGAGGCGGACATCGGCCGCCGGTGCCTGGGAGGACGGTCCGACCCACACGACGGTGCCGTCGGAGCCGGCTACGAGCGCGGCCTCGGGGATCGCACCCAGCGGGGAGCCGTCGCCGAGCGCGGGATCGTTGGTGACCAGCAGGCCGATCCGGTCGAGCAGGGTGGTGACCACGGGCGGCGGGGGTGCGTTTCCGGCCGGACGCCGCGGGTCAGGTGCCGCGCGGGGCCAGCACGCCCCACGTCACGAGCTTCTCGCGCAGCTCTGCCGGTGGGATCTCGTACAGCAACGCCGCCAGCGAGATGTCCTCGGCCCGGATGGTCAGGACCGGGCTGCCGAAGTCGTTGCGCTGCCGCTGGATCGAGGCGACGAAGTTGGCCAGCCGCTCGGCCTCGGGCGGCGCGTCGCGCAGCGCCTCGAGGTCGATCACGACCTTGCCCTCCTGCGACGGGACCCGGGACCGGGCGCCGTCGGACACCAGGGTGTCGACCGGGACGCCGTAGAACTCGGCCAGCTCGGCGATGCGGCGGATCGACGCGACCCGGTCACCGCGCTCGTACGACCCGACGACCACGGCACGCAGCCGGCCGCCGGACTTCTCCTCAACAGCCTGCAATGACAGCCGGCGGCGCTTGCGCAGCGCCCGTAGCCGCGCACCCACGACCTTCGCGAAGTCCTGCTCTGTCGAGTCGGGACTACCGTCGTTCATCGTCGAGCTCCCCAAGGTGCCTCGTCCTCCGTACTGATTCGCCCTCCACCAGCACGCCTGCGCCGCGCCCCCCTTGGCAGACCCGGGAAACGCTCCCGGGACAAAAGCAGAGAATACCGGGCATTCGTCGCCGATTGATCACCGGTTGTCCGCTAGGTGTTCAGCCCGCATGCTAGGTCTTTCGCATGGCAACCGCCACCATGAGTCTCCTCCGTCATGCCAAGCGCAGCGGAACGCCCGGGTTCCGGGCCTGTTCCAGGACCACCTGCGCCGGCAACGGCTTCGACATGAAGAAGCCCTGGGCCCGATAGCAGCCCAGGTCCAGCAGCGTGGTGACGGCCGCCGGGTCTTCCACTCCCTCCGCCACGGTCGTGAGGTTGAACGCCTCGGCCAGCCGGACGATCGCGGCGACGATGGCGCGATCACCACTATTCTCGGCCAGCGCCGATACGAAACTCCGGTCGATCTTCAGGATGTCAACCGGCAGCTGCTTGAGCTGAGCCAGCGAGCTGTAGCCGGTGCCGAAGTCGTCGATGGCCAGCGTGACACCGAGGCCGCGTAGGCCGTTGAGCGTGGCCTGGACGTCGTCGATCTCGCGCATCACCGTGCCCTCGGTGATCTCGATGCCCAGTTCGGCCGGTGCGAGGCCATAGCGGTTGAGCAGTGTGGCCACGAACCCGACGAAGTCGGCGCTGATGAGCTCGCCCGCGGAGATGTTCACGCGGACCACAGGCGGGGGCACGGGCGAGGTGCTCTTCCACACCGACAGCTGCCGGCAGGCTTCCTCCAGGACCCAGCGGCCCAGCTCAGCGGCGAGGTTGATCTCCTCGACGACCGAGATGAACGCCTCCGCGGCCAGCAACCCCCGTTCCGGGTGCTGCCACCGCACCAGCGCCTCGACCGCCGTCAGCCGGCCGTCGCGCAGGTCGAACTCGGGCTGGAAGTACAGCCGCATCTGGTTGTCGCCGATGGCCGTACGCAGACGCAGCTCGAGGTCAGCACGGTTGAGTAGCTTGGACCGCAGCTCGTCGTTGAACGTGACCACGGAGTCACCACCCCGCTCCTTCGCGTCCAGCAGTGCGACGTCGGCATTGCTCAAGAGCTCGTCCGCGGTGCTGGCGACGTCGCCGTTGACCACGAGACCGATGCTCGCGCTACGACTGATGGCGTGGCCGCCGACGTCGAGGGGCTCGGCGACGCGGTCCAGGATGCGGCGGGCGGCCCGCTCTGCCGCCGCGGCCGAGCCGATGCCATGCAGGACGATGACGAACTCGTCGCCGGCCAGCCGCGCCACCACGTCAAGCGGCCGCACCGACTCGCGCAGGCGCTGCCCCACCTGCTGGATGAAGCTGTCGCCGACGGCGTGACCGAGGACGTCGTTGACCGTCTTGAGCCGATCCATGTCGGCGAACAGCACCGCAAGGGGCGCGTGCGGGTCGGCCGCCAGGGCGGTGGTCAGGTGCTCGACGAAGGCCCGGCGGTTCCACAGCCCGGTCAGCTCGTCGTGGTACGCCTGGTGGTGCAGGCTCTCCTCGGCTGTGACCCGGCCGTCGAGCTGGACGAGCAGCGACGCGATCGCGCGCAGGGCCCGCACCTCCGCGCGGGTCCAGATGCGGTCGCCGAAATGGATGAGCCCCAGCACGCCACGGGTCGACTCCCCCTCGATCAAGGGGACCGTCGCCATGGAGACCTGCGGCACGCCGGAGCCCGCCTCGACCCGTTGCTGATAGCTCGACTGGCCGTCGCTGGGCCGCAGGATGAACGGCTCCCGCAGATCCTTGATCATCGCGAAGATGGGGTCGTCGGTGTCCCACGGCACCACGCCGAGTGGGTCCGGATCGGGGATGACCTCCCGGCGTGGCCACTCGTCGATGAGGATGCTGGCGCGCCGTTCCGGGTCGTTGTGCCGCAGGAGGCAGGTGTCGGCACCGAAGTAGCGGCCCAGCTCACCCAGCACCCGGTGCCGGGTCTCGGCCAGGTCGGTGGTGGAGACGCCCATGAACTCGGTCGCGACATAGGTGACGAGGGCATCGAGGCGTCCGTACTGCCCGGGCATCTCGCCGGCCTCCATGACCGCGGCGCACAGCGCGCCGGCCATCGCCAGCAGCGTGCGGTCGGTGGCGCTCCACGGCCTGTCGCCCTCGCGGACCAGGCACATCGCACCGTGGAAGTCGTGGTAGTTCAGCGGGGTGGCGAGCAGCAGGTGACCGACGGCGTCGGCGGACTCCACGACGCCGTCGCCGCCCTGCTGGACGACCCGCCCGGCGAGGTCCCGGATGGCGTCGCGCATCGTGGTGAGGTCGCGGCCGCGCACCCCGGCCGCGGCGGCGCTGCCCCACGACACCAGCGGCATGCCGCCGCCGACGGCGAGCACGTCGGCCGACATGCTGTCGGTGGCCTCTGCCAACGCTTTCAACAGCGGCTGGATGGTCTCGGGGTCCATCTTCATAGTCGCTCTCCGGGGCCCTCAGCGCGTCCGTACGGTTCGGTCGGCAGGCAGGCGGCGGCTTCGGACGCTGATCGACGGAGCGTATCCGATGCGCATGACGAGGGCGATGGCCTGGTCGGTCGTTCCGGTCAGAACGGCGAAGTCGGCGTGGAGGCGCCGCAACCGCGTCGCGAACCGGGGCGAGAGCTCCTCGTAGTCGGCGTCGTCGACGGCGAAGATGAACACCGGCGACATCGCCTGCACGGCCAGGCCGTGCCGCTCCGCCTCGATCCAGACGCGCTCGACCGCCTGTCCGCCACGGACGTAGTCGGCCGGCTCGCTGCCGTCGACGGTCACGACGATCAGGCCGGAGGCGGCGTCGATCCGGTCTCTGGTCGGCTCGCCCAGCGCCCGGCCGAGGTCCTGGTCGGCCAGCACCGCCATCACGTCGGCTCGCCTGGCGACGGCCAACTTGGCCAGGTCGGAGTCGTCCAGTTCGAGCGTGCGCACGTCGAGGCCCCACGTCAGGTCGTCGGTGCCGGGCCAACGCAGCTCGCGCATCATCTCGCGATGCAGATGCGGGGTGAGGTAGCGAAGCCGGTCGGACTCGCCCATGAGTTCGGCCAGCTCGCCCAGCCGGTCCCGCTCCGTGATCACCGCGGCATCGGCGCCTTCGGCCCGGGCGGCGTCTTCCAGCGCCGCCACCACGCCGGCGGGCAGCGGATCGGGCCGGCCGAGGTTCCGGTTGGACACCCGGTTGACCATCGCCTCGTACAGGCCGGCCAGTTCGCCCGGAGCGTCGCTGCCGAACCGCAGCCTGGCCACCGGCGCGTCCGGACCGTCGGCGCCGTCGGCGCCGTCGGGGAGGATCTGCGCCGCACCCAGGACACCGTGTCGAGCCGCGGCCACCCTGGCGTTGAACAGCGCCGCACCGATGGCCACGTGGCTGCCGCGGAACGCGACGTCGAGCGTAGATGTCTGTGCCGGGTCGAGCAGGATGTCGAGGCCCGTCGAGTCCAGGGCGAAGGTCCACGGCTGGGTGTTGCCGCCGGACGGGGCCAGCCGGGCGGCGTGCACCACCGCGTCGATGGCGGAGGACGGCGCGGGCTCCGGCTCAGCCGTCGCATCGGCGCCGTCGACGATGTCCACCGGCCGGGGCGGCTCGGACAGTTTGCCCAGCATCGCCTCGACGTCCACCCGGACGCGGCCAGACGGCAGCGGCCGGCCGAGCCCGAGGGCACGGACCGCCGCCGCCACGGTGGCCGCACCCAGGCTGACGTCACCACCCAGTTGCGGCCAGGTGTTCAGGGTCTCGTCCACCTCCGTCATCGAGGCGGCCATGATCGCGGAGAGCTCGTCCGGCTCGAGGATGCGGAGAACGTAGGGCACCTTGTCATGCGTCGACAGGCCCATCAGGGCGGCCGGCTCGACGTCACCGAGCAAGCCGTGGAAGAGCGGGCGGTCCGGTTCGAGGTCGTACCGTTCGATGTCGAGCATGCCCCGCTCGTTGGTCTCCATGACCAGCGGGACACCGCGCCGTCGGGCGGCGTCGCGCACCGCGAGCTTGAGATCGAACGCATCGCATTCCTCGACCACCACGTCCAGGCCGTCCATGAACGCGTCCGCGGTCTGCAGATCCAGCCCCCGCGGCTCGATCTCGACGTCGATGTACGGGTCGAGCTCGGCGATTCGCCGCGCGACCACGACCGCCTTGTTCAGGCCGAGGTCGAAGACCGTCCCCGGGATGCGGTTGAGGTTCGACAGCTCGATGTGGTCGAAGTCGGCCAGCCGGATGCGACCGCAGATGCCTTCCAGGGCGAGCGTGTGGGCGATGGCGTGCCCGACGCTCAGGCCGACCACGCCGACGCTCTGGCCGCGCAGCCGGCGCTGTTCCTCGGCCGTGATCTTGTTGCGGTTGCGGTCGGAACGCAGTGCCTGGAATCCGGCCGGGCCGAGCAGATGCACGACCGCGCGCCGCCATGGGTAGTAGTACCAGCGGCTGGGCTCCTCGAGATGGGCCGGATCGACCGCCGGCCGCATCCGGCGGAGATCACGCCGCTGCTGCTCGATGGTGTCGACGACGACGGTCTCCGGATCGTCGTGCAGGGCCGCCAGGTCGTCGGGATCATCGACGTGGACCGGCCGCCATGCGTCACCGGCGGAGGCCGGCTGTCCCGTCATCGACCCGCCTCTGGACCGCCGGCGAGCGCCTGCAGGCGCTCCGCCTCGAACAGTTCACGCTGTTCCGGCGTGCACAACCGCGGCGATTCGTCGATGTGCCACCACAGGAACGTCGTGCGGTACCGGTCGTCCGGGTAGGCGGCGAAGACGATGCCGTCCAGCGAGCGTGCGCCCGACTGATTCCACCGCGGCGCGGCGTGCTCGGCGGCGGTCCCGAACGCGTAGGGAACCCCGACGACGTGCAGGGCGTGCAGATAGGAGCGCGCCAGCAGGTCGGCAAGCGCCGACTTGTGCTCCGACTCCGGGTCGACCCACGCGCCCTTCATCTCCATGACGCCGGCCTCGAGCACACCGTCGATCCAGCCGGCGACCATCGCCGCGGAGAACGGCTCACTGGCGAACTCCGAGGGAGCGTGCGCGGCGCTCACGGCGCCCAGCCGGCCGTTGGTGTACCACCCGGCCCGCACGACGCCGTCGTCGTCGCTGGCCACGGCGAAGAACGGAACGTCGGTCTCGGCGGTCGCGGGTGGGATGCGCAACGCGTTCTCGACGCGATATCGCTGATAAGTCCGTTGCGCGCCCGCGACGTACTCCTGCCAGAGGTCGAACCGGCGCGCAGGGGTGTAGAAGCGCAGCCAGGTCCCGGACAGTTCGTCGCGGAACTCGTAGAGCGCGGTCGTGGCGCGCGTGGGGGTGATGGCATTTCGCGGGCTGGTACTCGTCATGAGGTCCACACCTGGCTTCACGGCTCCGTCCGGTCTGCAATGTCTGTACCGTATGCGCCGTTCACACCTTAGATGCCCCATAATGCCCGATCGCGGCGCGAGGACGACGCCGAAATGGAGAACGCGACGGGTGCCTGCCCCCCAACAGACCCGCCGCGCCTCCACCATTGCGGCGACGAGACCAGCCCGCGGAACCCGTCGCCGCCCCGTTTGGAACGTGGTGCGCACGTCCCCGGACGCGCGCACCACGTTCCCTATCGCGGCACGGCCTGTGCAGGGCGGAGGGCCGTACCGGTCCAGGGTCACGGCCGAAGCCGTGATACGCACCTCCAGGTGTCGGCTGCCCCGAGGTTGCCGCGACTGCTCGCGACGTCCCCGTCCCTCGTGGCTATCCAATCCTTTCGAATTGGACCGAGCACCTAATTGCCGGTGCGAATGGTTAGAGAATAGACAGCGAAAAGGGATCGCGCAACAACTACTTTGCGTCACAAAATGTCACGGAGAGTAGCGATCCGTGGATGACGCTCAGTGATCAATACCTCACTCTACGTCACGCTTTGTGGTGGCCGTCGCTCTGCGTGACGGTTCGCGACCAACCCGGCACGCGAATATCGGCAGGCCGCGGAACGAAATGTCGAACGGCATATTCTCCGGGCCCATTCGGTGCCTACCGGAATTGCGTGAACGTGCCCACGGCGACCCGCGGCCGGGCCGGACCGGCCACGACGCAACACCGCCGCCGATCTTGCCCACCGTCAACAAAGCGGTCAGACTCTTCGGAAATGTCTGGTTCCCCGGCCACGTACCGCGACGTCTTCGCAGCCTCGGAGTTCCGCTGGCTGTGGCTCGCGCATGTGCTCTCCGTGATCGGCGACCAGCTGGCGCGCGTGGCGCTGACGCTCCTGGTGTTCGACCGCACTGAGTCGGCCGGCCTGGCGGCGCTGACGTACGCCCTGACGTACCTACCCGACCTGGTGGGCGGGGCAGCCCTGGCCGGGCTGGCCGACCGCTACCCGCGCCGCGACGTGATGGTCGCCACTGACCTCGGCCGGGCCGTAATGGTCGTCGCGATGGCGATCCCGGCCGTGCCGCTCGCCGGGCAGATGGCCCTTCTGGTGGCGGTCCAGCTGGTGTCGGCGCCGTTCTCGGCCGCCCGGCAGGCGGTCCTGGCCGACATCCTGACCGGCGACCGGCTGACCCTGGGGCTGGGCGTGTTCTCCATGGCCTACCAGGCCGGCCTCGTGCTCGGCTTCGGTGCCGGCGCCGCCCTGGTGGCCGAGCTCGGCACGTCGGCGGCGCTGGTCATCAACGCCGTCACCTTCGTCGTGTCCGGCATCCTGATCGCCTACGGCCTCGGCCCACACCCGCCACGACTCTTCCGGCCGCTCCGAGGCGGGGCCGGCGACGCCGCCGAATCGACCATCGACTCGCCCGGCGACGGCCAATGGCAGGCCATTCGCGCAGGCTGGCGGGTCGTGGCTCACGACGCGCGGCTACGCACACTGATGGCCATCGCCTGCTGTTCCGGGTTCTACGTGGTGCCCGAGGGCATCGCGGTGCCGTACGCCGCCGAGATCGGCGCCGGCACCGCCGCCGTCGGCTGGCTGCTGGCGGCCAACCCCATCGGCACGTTCATCGGCATGCTGCTCCTGCGCCGCGTCCGGCCCGACCGCCGGCTGGCGCTCATGGGACCCCTCGCGGTGGCGAGCAGCGCCATCCTGCTCCCATCCGGCTGGGCGCCGGGACTGCCCGTCACGTTCGTCCTGTGGACGCTCAGCGGGGTGTTCTCCGCACACGACATGGTCACCCAGGCCACCTATGTCGAGGCCGTGCCAGCACACCGTCGCGGCCAGGCGGTCGGCGTAGCCATCGCCGCGCTGCGGGCAGCGCAAGGCCTGGCCATCGTGATCGCCGGTGTCGTCGCCCAGGTCCTGGCGCCGTCGACGATCATCGCCGTCGCTGCGGCACTCGGCACCGTCGCGGCAACCGTGGCCACCCTGCGGTGGCTCCGTGCAGCCTCGTCCCCCACCGCGTTGTCCAGCCCGCCGGACGAGACCGACGACATCACCGGCCGGCCATGAGACCGCCCGGGTGATTCTCGTGTCACTCAGGTCCAGGTGTTGTCACGCATCGCCGTCGACCTCCTCCCAGATCACTCGCACCACCACGTCACGCCCCACTCAGGTCCAGGTGTTGTCACGCATCGCCGTCGACCTCCTCCCAGATCACTCGCACCACCACGTCACGCCCCACTCAGGTCCAGGTGTTGTCACGCATCGCCGTCGACCTCCTCCCAGATCACTCGCACCACCACGTCACGCCCCACTCAGGTCCAGGTGTTGTCACGCATCGCCGTCGACCTCCTCCCAGATCACTCGCACCACCACGTCACGCCCCACTCAGGTCCAGGTGTTGTCACGCATCGCCGTCGACCTCCTCCCACGCTTGCCAGGTCGCCGCGGATCGCGTGAAGATCAGCTCAGGGCATGGCGAGCTGATGCGCCCACGCGGGTTCCTGGCGACCCTCCTTCCGGCGGCCTGGCACCTGTCGGCCAGGGTGCCGCACACGTCCGCTTTGCGCCTTCATTGTCCCTACTTCGCCAGGGACACAACGTTCGCTTTTCCGCTACTATGTCTCAACCCCGGCAGGACCCCGGCTATCTGCGCAGGTGGAATCCGTGAGCGGCATGATTCGACGATCCAGAGGTTGGACGGCGAGCTGGTCGCTCTGGCAGGCGCCGAAGGCCGTCCGGTTGGTCGTGCTCCTCGTCTGCGTAGTCGCCGCGGGCACCAGCCTGAGTACGGCGTTCCTGGTCCCAGTAGAGCGCGGCGACCTGACCCACTTCGCGGTGCTCGTCGTCTGCGCCGTCATCGCCATCGAGCTGACCCGACACATCGAGCGTCGGCGCGTCTACGGGCACAGCAGCTCCGTGGCGTACATCGACACGAAGGCCGTGTGGAGCTTCGCCGCGGTGATCGTCCTGCCGCCGGTGTTCGCGACCGCCATGGTCGTGTTCACGTACCTGCATTCATGGATCCGGGTGCAGCATGAAGGCCAGGGCCTGGTCTACCGGTGGGTGTTCTCGTGCGCCACCGTCCTGTGCGGCACTCAAGCGGCTGTCGCGGTATTGGCGCTCGGAATGCAGAACTACCCCGGTGTGCCGGCGTCGGCGGAGCTGGCCGGGCTCAGCGACCTCGCGGTCATCGTGCTGGCGGCTGTGCTGCGCTGGGCCATCAACATGGGCCTCGTCATGGTCGCCATCGCCCTTTCGAAGCCCACGGTCACCGTGCGCGACCTGTTCGCCAACTTCGGCGAGCAACTCCTCGAGGCCGGGGCGATGGGCCTGGGCCTGGTCGCCGCCGTGGTCGTCGTCACCAACCCCTTCGTGCTGCCCGGCATCGTCATCGCCATGGTGGCGCTGCACCGCGGCATCCTCGTGAGCCAGTACCAGCAAGCGTCCCGGGTCGACGCCAAGACCGGTCTGGCGACCGCGGGGTGGTGGCACGACTTCGCCGATCAGTCTCTTGCCCGTGCGCGCGACCGCAACGAGACCCTGGGCCTGCTCATCGTCGACCTCGACCACTTCAAGCGGCTCAACGACACCTACGGCCACCCGTACGGCGACCAGGTGCTCAAGGCAGTGGCGGATGAGCTGATCGCCGAGATCCGCGACGAAGACGCCTGTGGCCGGTGGGGCGGCGAGGAGTTCGTCGTGGTGCTCCCGGCCGTCGGGGGCGCACAGAACCTGCACAACGTCGCCGAGCGCATCCGCCGGCGCATCTTGTCGGTCGTCGTCCAGCCGCCGGCCCACGCTACCGCCGGGCCACCGCCGAGCGTCTCCGCATCGGTGGGTGGTGCCATCTACCCGTCCGACGGCATCGGCACCATCGACGAGCTGCTGCTGGCCGCGGACACCGCTCTCTACGCGGCCAAGAACTCCGGACGCAACACGGTCCGACTCAGCGGTTCCGACGTGCGCCGCACCGATCCGGTCGATCAGCTCGAAGAGCCACCGCCCGCCACGACATGACCTCGCGGTCGCGTGCGGAATGATGTGCGCATGCGTGCATACATCGGCGCCGCCACGACGGGCGGCGGAGGCAGCAGTGCGGACGGCGTCACCCTCGTCGAGGTCGACGACGGCTGGGTGAAGCCCGTCGGCGTCGGCGCTCAGGGCGTCGACAACCCCATGTACGTGGCCCGCTCCGCTGACGGCCGCGTCCTCTATGTCGTCCACGAGGTGGCCGATGGGCGGGTCAGCGCGTGGGCGGTCGACGGCGACGCTCTCAGCCCGCTGGGCGTGCCACGTCCGACCGGCGGTTCGGGCCCGTGCCATCTGTCGGTGCATCCGGGCGGCCGGTTCCTGCTCACCGCCGACTACGGCTCAGGCTCGATCAGCGTGCACCCGATCGTCGACGACGGCTCGCTCGGCGACGCGACGCACGTGGTGCAGCACACCGGCAGCGGTCCGGACGTGCCCCGGCAGCAGGGTCCGCACGCGCACATGATCGTGACCGACCCCGTTCGTGGCCACGTCCTGGCCGCCGACCTCGGCACCGACACCGTCTATCGCTACGACCTGGACGAGGGGACCGGCCGGCTGAACCCGGTCGACGAGATCCGGGTGCCGGCCGGCGCCGGGCCGCGCCACCTCGTGCTCGCGGGCGATCACGCCTACGTGGTGAACGAGCTCGACTCCACCGTCACAGTGATCGACCTCACCCGGCCCGCGGTACTGGCCAGCGTGCCGACCTACCCCGGCCCGGACCGCGGCGGCAGCCAGCCGTCGGCCATCCGTCTCGACGCCGCCGGCCGGTACCTGTACGTGGCCAACCGCGGTCCCGACGAGATCGCCGTCCTGGCGGTCGACGGCGCGAACGTCTCGCTGGTCGCCACGGTGCCGTGCGGCGGGAGACATCCCCGCGACATCGAGCTGGACCCGACCGGCCGGTACCTCTACGTGGCCAACCAGTCCTCCGACGCGCTGGTGACGTTCGTCCTGGACCCGGCGACGGGCCTCCCCGAACGGCGCGAACCGGCGCTGGAGCTCCCCAGCCCGGCCAGCATCCTGTTCGCCTGACCAGGCTTCCGCATCCCATGGTCAGGTGAGATCGCAGACCTCACCTGACCATGGGCCGGTTGCCGTAGGCACGATGGCCGGTCAGGGCACGAGCCGAAAGCGCCCGCCGTCCAAGGGCCGAAGCACCTCGAAGTGGCGGCGATCCAGGGTGGCGACAACCCGGGTCCCGAACCGCCGCGCCAGCACGACGTTGGACGAATCAGCCGCGCCGATCTGCTGGTCAGCGTACTTGCGGATGACCGTCGCGATCTGACCGAGCTCTTCCGGACCGATGCAGGGAAGCTCCCACGCCCCACCCGCAAGCTCGGTGAGCACCGCCAGTTCAGCTTGAACACCTAGGCGGGTCGCCACGAGGTAGTCGAGTTCCGCTACGACATACGGCGAAACGATCAACGGCTCGGTAGCCGCATTGATCACATCAGCCATCGCGCCGTGCTGGGGCTCGTCGGTGTCGAAGTACGCCAGCAACGCGCTGGTGTCGACGATCACCGCTCGCCGAATCCGGCCAGGAACTCGTCCGCACGCTCCGCGATGGGTTCACCACTCGCGAAGAGCCCACCCCGCGGCCGCGGACGGTCGGCCTGGACACCGGCGCGAATCGAGTCGCGGATGACTTCGGCCTCGCTCACTCCTCGTTGACGGGCCACCCGCTTCACCGCGGCCTTGAGCTCGCCCGGCAGGTAGACGGTGGTCTTCTCCATGCACGTATGGTACCACCGCTGGGTGCCACCTGCTCGCTGTCGCGGTATCAACCCGAGTGATTGCGCCCACCTGCGTGCCGGCGAGCCCGCCGCCCACCGGTGCGGGCGGCGACGCGGCGGCCGGCCGGAGCGCCGTCGGGCCCGGCGGCGGGTCGGTGTGCCCGGACCGTCAGCCGCGGCGACAGGCGACGGCGTCGTCCGGCCGGGTCGGTGGGCACGTGCGGCTGCGCGGCTGCCGGCACCGGCGCGTCGGGCTCCACCGGCACCGCGATCGGCGGGTCGGGCTCCAGGCCGCCGATTCGCGACGGCCGCGCGATCAGGAACATCGCGCCCACCGCCAGCACCGCCATCGACAGCATGACCGCGGCCATGGGTACCGCGGAGCCGGTGCCGAAAGCACCGACCAGTGGTGCGCTGACGGCGCCGACCAGGAAGTTCATGGCGCCCAGCAAGGCCGCCGCCGTTCCGGCCGATCGTCCGTGGCTGGCCAGGGCGAGGACCGGGATGTTCGGCATGGTGAAGCCGACCGTGGTGAGGATGACGAACAGCGGCACCGCCACCCCGTATATGCCGAAGAGTCCGGTCGCGGCGAAGACGACCATCAGCGTGGCGGCCGACGCGGCGGTCACCAGCGCGCCGGACACGATCCACTGTGGCCGGACCCGACGCACGAGGCGGGCGTTGACCTGCGTGGCGATGATCAGCCCGAGCGAGTTGATGCCGAACACGATGCCGTAGGCCTGCTCGGACAGCCCGTACACGTCCTGGAAGACGAACGACGAACCTGCGATGTAGCCGAACAGCGCGGCCATCATCAGCCCGCCGGTCAGCATGAGGCCGACGAAGGTCCGCTCCCGCAGGATGGACCCGTAGGTGCGCACGGTACCGACGAGGCCGCCGCGGCGGCGCCGCTCCGGCGGCAGGGTTTCCCGCAGGCCGAACACGACCACCGCGAGCAGGCCGACGCCGAGCGCGCCGAGCACCCAGAACACGCCCCGCCAGTCGGTGAAGCGCAGCACCTGGCCACCCAGGGTGGGCGCCAGCACCGGCGCCACACCGGTCACCAGCATCAGCCGCGACAGCAGCTGCACCGCCGGCAGGCCGGTGTACAGGTCGCGGACCACGGCCATCGACACGACGGCGCCCGCGGCCGCGGCCATGCCCTGCAGCACCCGGAAGGCGCCCAGCACCTCGATGGTCGGTGCCACCGCGCACAGCAACGAGGCGACGACGTGCACGGCCGTGGCGGCGATGAGCGGGCGCCGGCGGCCGACAGCGTCCGACAGCGGCCCGAGGATCAACTGTCCGACGGCGAAGCCGAGCAGAGTGCCGGTCAGGGTGAGCTGCACCTGCGCCTCGGACGCGCCGAGGTCGCCGGAGATGGCCGGGAAGGCCGGCAGGTAGAGGTCGATGGTCAGCGGACCGAGGGCGGTGAGGGCGCCGAGCACCAGAACCCGGCGGATCATCTGCTGACGGGACGGGGTCGGGGCGGCTTCGGTCGCGGTGCGAGCGCGCGCAGGCATGGAGAAAGGACCTCTTCCAGAGGTGGTGCTGGGATGTCTGGCAGACCAAGGCCCACGGCGTCGACGGCGTGAGTGTCGCCATCAACAACTGTGCCAGACGCCGCTGACATTCCGCATCCGGAAATTTCGTTCCCAGCGCCGGTGATGCGCGGGCTCAGTGCGGCGGATACGGCGCTCAGCGCAGCAGTGGCGCCACCGCGTCCCAACCAGGGTCCGGCGTCGCTTGCACGGCCGCCGTCCCGTGTGTCCAGCCCTCCAGCACCGGCCGGGCCCGGGATGGGTCCACCTCGAGACCGTCGACGTAGAAGTGCACGATGATCTGGCCGCCACCGGTGACGCGGCCGACGTGGATGACCCGCGGCCCGTCGCCGCCGAGCTCGGCCAGGACCTGTTCGCCGAGCTTCTCGGCGTCGTCGACGATGGCGACGTCCCGCGGCTGACCGTCGGAACCGGCTTCGTAGTCCAGGACGACGGCGACGTGGGTGTCGGCGAGGGGCCGCTCGACCCGGTCCAGCGGCCTGCGGACCAGGGCGACGATGGGGCCCTTCCGGCCGGTGCCGCGCAGCACCGCCCACTGCCCGCCCGCCGGGCGCAGCTGGTCGACGACGGTGCCGAGCATGGCGACCGGGATGGCGTCCATGGGGGTGTCGGCGGAGACCTCGACCTCGCCGATCCATCGCTCGGCGTCGTCTTCACCCAGCGCGGCGTCGAGGCCCATGAACGCGACCGACAGCCGGTGCTCGTGATCGAGCAGCGGGAACAGTGGGTGGTGGATGACGACGTCGAGCACCCCGTGCTGGACGTCGACGCGGGTTCCTGCGACGAGCTCACGCAGCTCGATGTCGTAGTCGTCGATCTTCATGACGGCCGACTCGAACAGCGTGGGGTCGGCGCGGCGGACCGGCGCGAACTCGACGTCGGGGTCGTCCGGCGCGGCCAGCACCCAGCGCTCGACCAGCGCGCGCAGCTCGGCCTTCCCGCCGCTGGACACCACCAGGGTGAGCCGCTTGCGCGAGCTGGGTGACAGTTCCCAGGTGAGGGAGGGGTCGAGGGCGGCGACGGCTGGACGCAGCAGCGCGATGAGCTCGTCGGAGCGCTGTTCCTGCGCCGCCGCGACGACGTCCGCCCGGTTCTCCGCCCACCACGCCCAGAAGCGGGCGATGGCCGGGCGGGGGTCAGCGGGCACGCGGGACCTGCGGCGGAAGAACGCCATGTCTGCTCGTTCTGTTCGGCGGCGGCGGTTTCGACGCGACGGGCGTCGACAGGAGCATCATAGAGGTGCGGGACCGACCCGAGTCCTCTCGAGGAGGTGGGGTCATGACCACGCCCACGCCTGACATCGAACACCACCCCGATGTCGCCGTCATGAGGCATCGCTACGACCAGATCTCCGAGACCCCCGTGGCGCAGTACGCCGATGGTCTCGCGTTCCTGGCCGGCCTGTATCTGGCGATGTCGCCATGGGTGATCGGCTTCACCGGTCACTCCGCACTCACGGCCACCAACCTGGTCACCGGTCTTGCCGTCGCCGTGCTGGCGGCGGGCTTCGTCGCCTCGTACGGTCACCTGCACGGCCTGGCCTGGATCGCGCCCGTCCTGGGTGTCTGGGCCGTCGTCGCGCCGTGGGTGGTCGCGGGCGACACACCGGACACGTCGGCAATCGTCAGCAACGTCATCACCGGAGCGGTCGTCGTCCTGTGCGCCCTCGCGATGATGTCCAGCGGTATGCGCCGCGGCCGCACCTGAGCCGACCGCGGCACGCGCACCGCACGTCTCGATCCCGCATTCGAGCGGCGGACGGCGACGGTACAGGTCCCGTACGTCGTCGTCCGCCCGGCGGATGGGCCATCATGCAGCCCATGGAGTTCGCCGACGTGGTCCGCCGCCGCCGCATGATCCGCAACTACGACCAACGCCCGGTCGACCCTGCCGCCGTCGACCGCATCCTCACCGCCGCCCTGCATGCCCCCAGTGCCGGTTTCAGCCAGGGTTGGGCGTTCCTGCGGCTGGACACCGCCGACGACGTCGACCGGTTCTGGTCGGCGGCAACCCCGCCGGGGCAGGGCGACGACGAGTGGTCGCGAGGGCTGCGCCGGGCCCCGGTCGTCATCGTCCCGCTGTCGTCGAAGCAGGCCTACCTGGACCGCTACGCCGAGCCGGACAAGGGCTGGACCGACCGCGACGAGAGCCGCTGGCCGGCGCCGTACTGGGACATCGACACCGGCATGGCCAGCCTGCTGATGCTGCTGACCGTGGTCGACGAGGCCCTGGGCGCCTGCTTCTTCGGCATCCCGCCGGAACGGGTCGCGGCGTTCCGCGAGGCGTTCGGGGTTCCCGGCGACTACTCCCCGATCGGCGCCATCACCGTCGGGCACCCCGCTACCGACCGGCGTTCACCGTCGCTGAGGCGCGGCCGCCGCAGCATGGACGACGTGGTGCATCGCGGCCGCTGGAGCGCCTGAGCTGTCAGCGGCTGGCCAGCTCGCCGTAGACCTGGGCCAGAGCCTCCCAGTCGGGAGTCAGCTCGGCCGGGTCGCCACCGTCCAGGAAAGCGCGCAGAGCGTCCAGCATGGTGTGCCAGCCGGTGCAGTAGTCCACGGCCGGAGCCTGGCGCAGTGCTCGGTGCATCAGCACCAGGACGGCCCCGTCCTCGGCCGGCCGCACTTCCCAGCGCACGGTCGACTCCGGCTCGCCCGGCCAGCGCCACGTGTGCTCGAGCGCGAACGGCGGCTCGACGCCCAGCACCACGCCGTCGGCGACGCCCTCGTCACCGAAGTCGTAGCGGACGGCGCCGCCGGCGACCGCTTCGATCCGGACGCCGGGTACCCAGCGGTCCTGCTGCTCGGGGTCGACGAGGGCGTCCCACACCCGCTCCGGGCTGTGCCGCAACCGCCGCTCGAACCGGATCTGCCAGGCGCCGTCCGGGCCCACGCCGAGGGTGCCGCGGGCGTCGTCGGCGGGCGGCGGGCTGTCGGGAGACGTGGTCACGGTTCGTCCTTCCATCGTTCGTCCAGGTGGGCTTCGAAGGCATCGAGACGGGCCGCCCAGTTGTCCCGGGTGCGTTCCACCCAGTCGCCGACCTCCGCGAGGCCGGCCGGCTGGAGCCGGTACAGGCGGCGCTGGCCGTCCCCGCGCCAGGTGACCAGGCCGGCGTCGCGCAACACTCGCAGGTGCCGCGACACCGCCGGCCGGCTGACGTCGAAGGCCGCCGCCAGCTCACCGGCGGTGCGCTCGCGGGCGGAGACCAGTTCCAGCAGGCGCCGCCTGGTGGGGTCGGCCAAGGCCTCGAAGACGTCCGTCGTCACCCGTTATTTGTAACCGATGCCTTACGTAACCGTCAAGTTACGCTTCGCTCTCGCGCATCGGGACCCGGACACCCCGCTGGTCGGCCACCTCGGCGGCATGGTCGTACCCGGCATCCACGTGGCGGATGACGCCCATGCCCGGGTCGTTCGAGAGCACCCGCGCGATCTTCTCCGCGGCCAGCGGTGTGCCGTCGGCGACGGTGACCTGACCGGCATGGATGGAACGGCCCATGCCCACCCCGCCACCGTGGTGGATGGAGACCCAGGTGGCTCCGGATGCGGTATTGACCAGAGCGTTCAGCAGCGGCCAGTCGGCGATGGCGTCCGAACCGTCGGCCATGGCCTCGGTCTCGCGGTAAGGCGAGGCGACGGAGCCGGCGTCGAGGTGATCGCGCCCGATGACCACCGGCGCGGACACCTCGCCGGACGCGACGAGCTCGTTGAACCGGAGGCCCGCCTGGTCGCGCTCGCCGTAACCCAGCCAGCAGATGCGGGCCGGAAGCCCTTGGAAACGCACCTTCTCGCCGGCCATCCGGATCCACCGGGCCAGCGGCTCGTTGTCCGGAAAGAGGTCGAGGACGGCGCGGTCGGTGACGGCGATGTCGGCGGGGTCGCCGGACAGCGCCGCCCACCGGAACGGCCCCTTGCCCTCGCAGAACAGCGGCCGGATGTAGGCGGGCACGAAGCCGGGGAAGGCGAAGGCGCGATCGAACCCGGCCAGTTGGGCCTCGCCGCGGATCGAGTTGCCGTAGTCGAACACCTCGGCACCGGCGTCGAGAAAGCCGACCATCGCCTCGACATGGACCGCCATTGACTCGCGTGCCCGCTGGGTGAAGCCGGCCGGGTCCTTGGTCCGCTCGGCCGCCCAGTCCTCGAACGCCACGCCGGCCGGGAGGTAAGCCAGCGGGTCGTGTGCGGACGTCTGGTCGGTGACGATGTCGATCTCCGCGCCACGGCGCAGGAGGTCCGGGACCACCTCGGCGGCGTTGCCCAGTACGCCGACGGACAGTGGCCGGCGGTTCGCGCGGGCGTCGCCGGCCAGCCGGAGCGCGTCGTCCACGGTCGCCGCCTGGACGTCGAGGTAGCCGTGCTCGATCCGGCGGGCGATGCGCGACGGGTCGCACTCGACCACGACGGCCACCCCGCCGTTCATGGTGACCGCCAGCGGTTGGGCACCGCCCATGCCGCCCAGCCCGGCGGTCAGCGTCACCGTACCGGCGAGAGAACCCCCAAACCGCTTGGCCGCGACGGCGGCGAACGTCTCATAGGTGCCCTGCAGGATGCCCTGGGTGCCGATGTAGATCCACGACCCCGCGGTCATCTGCCCGTACATGGTCAGTCCCAGCGCTTCCAGCCGCCGGAACTCCTCCCACGTGGCCCAGTCGCCCACCAGGTTGGAGTTGGCGATCAGCACCCGCGGCGCCCATTCGTGCGTTCGCATCACGCCGACCGGGCGGCCGGACTGCACCAACATGGTCTCGTCGTCGGCGAGCGTGGTCAGCGTCCGCACCAGGGCGTCGAACGACGGCCAGTCACGCGCGGCCCGCCCGGTGCCGCCGTAGACGACGAGTTCGTCGGGGTGCTCGGCCACCGCCGGGTCGAGATTGTTCTGCAGCATCCGCAGGGCGGCCTCCTGCGGCCAGCCCCTCGCGGTCAACTGGGTCCCGCGCGGCGCGCGGACGGGTCGCGGTCCGGACGTCATGAGCGCCACCTCCGGCTGCGATCCTTTCACGCCGGCCGGCCCGTGCGCATGATCAATGCAGGGGGCCCGCAGCCTCCAGCACGGCGCCGGTTCGCACCAGATCGAGGACCGCGTCGATCTCCGGAGCCAGGTGACGATCCGGCCCCGGTCCGGCCACCCGCGTGCGGATGAGGTCACGGACGGCGCCCGTGCGGGCCGCCGGCGTCAGCGGTGCCCGCAAGTCCAGCGCCCGGGCCGCCGTGAGCAGCTCGACCGCCAGCACCCGGCCCAGGCCGTCCACCGCCCGGCGCAGCTTGCGGCCGGCCGCCCAGCCCATCGAGACGTGGTCCTCCTGCATGGCGCTGGACGGGATGGAGTCGGCCGACGCCGGCACCGCCAGCCGCTTCAGCTCCGCGACGATGCCCGCCTGGGTGTACTGCGCGATCATGTGCCCGGAATCCACCCCTGGGTCGGCGGCCAGGAACGGCGGCAGGCCGGCGTTGCGGGCGACATCGAGGAACCGGTCGGTGCGGCGCTCGGAGATCGACGCCAGGTCGGCCACCGCGATGGCGAGGAAGTCCAGCGCGTACCCGACCGGGGCACCGTGGAAGTTGCCGTTGGACTCCACCCGGCCGTCGAGGGTGACGACGGGATTGTCGATGGCGGCGGCGAGCTCCCGCTCCGCGACCGCGGCGGCGTGGGCCAGGGTGTCCCGGGCGGCACCGTGCACCTGGGGCGCGCAACGCAGCGAGTAGGCGTCCTGCACGCGAGTGCACTCCGGCCCGCGATGGCTGGCCACGATGGCCGACCCCGCCAGGAGCTCGCGCAGGTTGGCCGCGGAATCACGCTGGCCCGGGTGCGGCCGCAACGCCTGCAGGTCGTCGGCGAACACCCGGTCTGTACCCAGCAGCGCCTCCACGCTCATGGCCGCGGCGACGTCGGCCACGCGCAGCAGCCGGCCGAGATCGTGCGCTGCCAGCACCAGCATCCCGAGCATGCCGTCGGTGCCGTTGATGAGCGCCAGGCCCTCCTTCTCGGCCAGCTCGACCGGCTCGATCCCGGCCGTCGCGAGCGCTGTCGACGCGTCGGTCAGCACCCCGGCGGCGTCGCGCACCGTCCCCTCACCCATCAGGGCCAGCGCACAGTGGGCCAGGGGCGCGAGGTCGCCGGAACAGCCGAGACTGCCGTACTCGTAGACCACCGGGGTGATGCCGGCATCGATCATGGCCGCGTACGCCCTCGCCGTCTCCAACCGCACCCCGGTGCGGCCGGTGGCCAGCGTGGACAGCCGCAGCAGCATCAGCGCCCGGACGACCTCGCGCTCGACCTCCGGACCGGACCCGGCCGCGTGGCTGCGGATCAGGCTGCGCTGCAACGCGGCCCGCCGCTCGGCCGGGATGTGGCGGGTGGCCAGCGCACCGAACCCCGTGGACACGCCGTAATAGGGAAGATCGGCGACGGCCAGCCGCTCGACCACCTCGCGGCTGCGCGCGACCGCCTGGCTCGCGTCGTCGCCCAACCGCACCCGCGCACCCCGCCGGGCCACCGCCACCACGTCATCGGCGCTGACCGGGCCGGTGCCGACCTCGACCTGTTGCTGCATCATGGCGGCCATTGTCGTCCTCCGCCCGCGCTTCTCGACCGCTGGTCGTCGTCAAGCGTCCACGATCACGCGGGCGTCTGCTCGACGAGCGTGTTCAGCAGGCCGGCCGCGACGGCTGCGTCGTCGACGACGACCACGGTGCGCCGGCCACTGGTCCGCTCGATCAGCAGTGCCTCGCCGCCGTGCAGGACGTACCCGACGGCACCGCGCAGGGGGCCGAACGCGGCCACCCGGTAGCCGTAGCCGCCGAAGTGCCGGATCGGGTGCACCTCGACGACGCTCGCCCGGACGATCTCCGTCAGCGGGGTGTTCATCCGCGGCCAGCCGAGCCGGCCCCGGACGGTGAGCCCGCGGCGGTCGACGGTGACGGTGATGGAGAACATCAGCAGGACAAGCAGCGCCATGGCCAGGCTCAACAGCAGCACCCACCACTGCCGGCCGATCAGCCCGGCCACCGCGGTGACGCCGACCCCGGCGATGAGGACGGCGGCCGGCAGGCTCCCGGTGGCCACGGAACGGGTCCACATGACCCGTTCGCCGTCGCCGACCGGCAGCCGGGGCGCATCGGCGGGAACGGCCGGTGCCGTGCGCCACACGGGGACGAGCAGCGTGGCCACCAGCGCCAGGGCGGCGCCTGCCGCGAGTGCGCCCAGGATCGGCCCGGCCGACAGGTCCGCCTCGGCAGCGTCGGCCAGACCGCGCTGCTTCTCCGTGAGCCCGGCAGCCAGCACCGCCACGAAGCCCGCCGTGCCCGCCGACGTGGCCGCGACCACCCTGCTGACGACGGGTTCGAACCGGACGGCGACCACGAGAGCGAGGCCGATGGCGGCCAGACCCGCGGAGAACCCGAGGACCAACCAGGCCACCGTGGTCACGGAGCTGAAGTCGTCCGGAGACCCGGAGGTGCCCCAGTGGGTGGCCACCGTCGACGGGAGGTCGTCGCGCCACCGCAGCACCAGGCCGGCCGCGATGCCGCCCACGGCGAGCGGCAGCCCGGCGGCGGCCAGCACCGCCCGAGCGATGATCCGCGCCCCTGGCCGGGGTGTCTGGTCGTTCATCGGTACTCCTCTCGGATGAGCTCCACGAGCTCGTCTGCGGTCAGACCCAGTCGGTGAGCGACAGCGGCGACGTCTGCCACGGCCTGCCGCAGCGCGGCGAGCCCGCCCGCGGCCTCGGCGGTGACGACGGCGCCCCGGCCGCGTCGCAGCTCGACCAGGCCTTCGTCGCGCAGCTGCTGGTAGCCGTGCAGCACCGTGTGCACGTTCAGCCCGAGGGACTCGGCGAGGTCACGCGCCGCGGGCAGCCGCTCCCCGGATCGCAGTTCGCCGCGGGCCAAGGCGCCACGTATGGCGGCGGCCAGTTGCGCGAACAGCGGCTCGGGAGACGCCGGGTCCAACCTGATGAGCACGACGTCAGTCTATTGTTCTAGTTCTAATAGAACAAGTTGCATGGACGCCGCTGAGATACCGTCGCCCCATGTCCGAGATCTCCCGCCCCCCGGCCGCCAAGCAGGTCCCCCACGAGCGGACGGTGCACGGCGACACCGTCGTCGATCCGTACGCCTGGCTGAAGGACCGTGAGGACCCGGACACCATCGCGTATCTGGAGGCGGAGAACGCCCATACCGAAGCGGCCACGGCGCACACGAAAGCGCTGCAGGACGAGATCTTCGAGGAGATCAAGAGCCGCACCCTCGAGACCGACCTGTCCGTGCCCTCCCTGCACCATGGCTGGTGGTACTACGCGCGCACCATCGAGGGCAGCCAGTACCCCGTCCACTGCCGCTCCCGCACGGAACCGGCGTTGCCGGCCGACCCGTCGGAGCCCATCGTCTCCCCCGCCGACGAGCAGATCTTGTTGGACGAGAACGAGCTGGCCGGCGACTCCCCGTACTTCGCCGTCGGCACGTTCGACATCAGCCCCGACGGCCGGCTGCTCGCGTACTCCACCGACTACGACGGCGGCGAGAAATACACCCTGCGGTTCAAGGACCTCGAGTCCGGCGCGACCCTGCCCGACGAAGTGCCCGGCACCTACTACGGCTCGGCATGGTCGGCCGACGCGTCGGTGCTCTTCTACACCACCGTCGACGACGCCATGCGCCCCTACCGGGTGTGGCGGCACGTCCTGGGCACCGAGGCCGGCGCCGACACCATCGTCCACGAGGAGACCGACGAGCGGTTCTTCGCCTCTGTCGGGCTCACCCGCAGCGAGCAGTACATCCTCATCGGCCTGGGCAGCCAGATCACCAGCGAGGTGCTGATCCTGCCGGCCGCCGAGCCACTGGGCGAGTTCCGCGTCGTCGAACCGCGCGAGCAGGGCGTGGAGTACTCCCTCGATCACACCGGCGACTCCTTCTACATCGTGCACAACCGCGACGCCCTCGACTTCGAACTGGTGGTGGCGCCGGCCGAGACACCCGGCCGGGAGCACTGGCGCCCGGTGCTGCCGCACACTCCGGGAGTGCGGGTCACCGGTGTCGACGCGTTCGCCGGCCATCTGGTGGTCACCATGCGCCGCGACGGCCGCACCGAACTGCACCTCCTGCCCCTGGTGGACGGCAGCCCCCAGCCTGGCCGCGACATCGAGTTCACCGAGCCGGTCCGCACCGTCCGGCCCGGCGGCAACCCCGAGTTCGAGACCTCCGTGTACCGGCTCGGCTACACCTCGCTGACCACGCCCACCTCGGTCTACGACTACGACGTCGCCACCGGTGAGCTGCGACTGCGCAAGCGCCAGCCGGTACTGGGCGACGTCGACCTCGACGCCTACGAGTCGGTGCGCGAGTGGGCCACCGCACCGGACGGCACTCGTGTCCCGATCTCGCTGGTCAAGCGGCGCGACACCCCACGCGACGGCACCGCTCCGTGCGTCCTCTACGGCTACGGCGCGTACGAGGCGTCGATGGACCCGTGGTTCTCCATTCCGCGGCTGTCGCTGCTGGATCGCGGGTTCGTCTTCGCCATCGCGCACGTGCGCGGTGGCGGCGAGCTGGGCCGGCGGTGGTACGAGGACGGCAAACTGCTGGCGAAGCGCAACACTTTCACCGACTTCGTGGCCTGTGGTGAGCACCTGGCGACCACCGGCTGGACGTCACGTGACCGGCTGGCCGGCCGCGGCGGCAGCGCCGGCGGACTGCTCATCGGCGCCGTCGCCAACCTCGCACCCACCACGTTCGCGACGCTGGTGGGCGAGGTGCCGTTCGTCGACGCGCTCAACACCATCCTCGACCCCACCATGCCGCTGACGGTCGTGGAGTGGGAGGAGTGGGGCAACCCGGTCGAGTCGGCCGAGGTGTACGCGTACATGAAGTCCTACTCGCCGCACGAGAACGTGCAGGCGCGCGACTACCCCGCCATCCTCGCAACAGCGGGCCTCAACGACCCCCGCGTCGGCTACCACGAGCCGGCCAAGTGGGTCGCCCGGCTGCGCGCGACCGCCACCGGCACCCGGCCGCTGCTGCTCAAGACCGAGATGGGCGCCGGCCACGGCGGGCCGTCGGGGCGCTACGACGCGTGGCGCGACGAGGCATTCACCCTCGCGTTCATCATCGACACCACCACGGCCTGACCACCACCCAAGATCTCGCATACCTCACCTTCCTCGCGTTCGTGACCTGCTGGTTCACGCACGCGCGGGCTCGCATGCCCGGCGTACATTCGGGTATCTGCCGAATACCTGCAAGCCCAAGGGAGTGATCATGAGAGGCAAACTGCTCCTCCTGGCGGGAGCCGCGGTCGGGTACGTCCTGGGCACGGCGGCCGGCCGGCAACGCTACGAACAGATCAAGGGCCGCGCCGGCGCCATGTGGCACGACCCGAAGGTCCAGCAGAAGGTCTCCGAGGCCCAGGACGCCGTCATGGCGAAAGCCCCTGAGGTGCAGGAGAAGCTGGCCGAAGCGGCCACCAAAGCCACCGACAAGGTGCGCTCGACGATGCACCGGCACGAACCAGACCCGACGGAGGTGGGCGCACATGGCCACAACGGGCATTACCCGAAGCCAGGATGACCGTTCCGTAGCGGAGCTTGTCCGCCAGTTCTCCGAGCAGACGTCACACCTGATCCGTGACGAGATGCGGCTGGCCCAGGCCGAGATGTCGCAGAAGGCCAAGCATGCCGGCATCGGCCTCGGCCTGTTCGGCGGCGCCGGATTGCTCGCCTTCTTCGGCGTCGGGGCGCTGGTGACCTGTGCCATCGCGGCGCTGGCTCTGGTGCTGGAGGTCTGGGCCGCCGCGCTCATCGTCGCCGGAGCTCTCTTCCTGCTGGCCGGGCTGGTGGCGCTGCTGGGCCGCGGCGAGACCCGGCAGGCACGACCGAAGCCGGAGCGCACCGTCGCGAACGTCAAGCGCGACGTCGAAGAGCTGAAGGAGAGTAGGCACTGATGAGCACGACGCGGACCCGGGCCACGGAACCGCCCCAGGACGCCGGCCCGGAGGAGATCGAGAAGCACATCGAGCAGACCCGCAGCGACCTCGGCCACACCGTCGAGGCCCTGTCGCACAAGCTCGACGTCAAGAGCCAGGCGCAGGCGAAGCTGAGCACGGCCCGCGACCGCGCCGGTTCCATGGGCCGGCAGGCCAAGGACGTGGCGAAACGTCCGGTGACCATGATGGTGGCCGGCGCAACGGCCCTCGTGGCCGCCATCGCCGGCGCCTTCGTCTGGAAGCGCCGCCACTGAGCGTCCCGAGGTGATCGCATGGCCACGCACGCGCACCGCCACCACACCGACGCCGAGGAGGTCCAGCCGGGAAGCCCGGCTGGACGCCCGGCGCCCGAGCGGCCG